>DATMYR010000069.1:0-212537 GCA_035560815.1 Syntrophomonadaceae bacterium
CCCTACGGCCTGTATTACTGATATGGCAATTTTCAGATTTGATGAAACCGGCTTAATGTACCTGGATACCGTACATCCCGGCTTCAGTGCGGAAGACGTGAAAAACAAAGTTGACTTTGATCTGAACATTTCCAGGTGCAGCGGAGAGACCAAACCCCCTACCTATAGACAACTTGAAATCCTATACAAGATTGTGGATCCCGAAGGCATTTTCCTCCCGTAGGCTACGGCAGGGATAAGGTGCTGAAATCGTTTGGGGAAGAGGAGGAAGGACTATGGATGAGTGCCGGTGTCCAAAATGCGGCAAGCTGCTTGCATTAATTCATGGCGTGGCTGAAATTAAGTGCTCTCGATGCGGGTCGCTCAATGTTTATCGCTCCAAGTCAAGTGCAGTTCTTAATACGCGTAAAAATAATCAGATTTCCGATCTGGCTCCGGTAACCGCATCGCAAAAATGTTAACTGATGGATCCTGAAACAGATTAGACGGTTATTTTGAATAGCCGCCTTAGAAAACGCACCCCTACAAACTGTAGGGGTGCGTTGTGTATTGTATTTAAGAGCTTGAACATATCATAGTGATATATTATTATATGATATAAGATAATGCGATTAAGCCAGGGGAGGTGATCTATCATGGCGAAGACCAATAAGACCAAATATGCACTCCTGGGAGTATTAAGCCTGGGGCCGGGATCCGGGTATGACATTAAAAAATTCTGTGATTTTTCCATAGGCCATTTTTGGAACGAAAACTATGGTCACATCTATCCGGTGCTGAAGCAAATGGAAGCGGAGGAACTGGTAACCAAAACCACCGAGCATACTGAGGGAAGGCCGGACCGCAATGTCTATTTCATTACCGATACAGGAAGGGATGAGCTCCGGCACTGGCTCCTGCAGCCGGTGGAGCATGAACCGGTCAGATTTGAGCTTATTCTTAAAATATTCTTCTCTGCTGATATTCCTGTAGAGAACACGGTGGAGAAAATTCTGCAGGGAAAAAAGGAACATGAAGAATTGCTGGGCAAGTATCTGGAAATAGAAAAATTACTGCAGTCAGAGGAAGGTTATAAGGGGAATCCAGGCCTTCCCTTCTGGCTGGCTACTATTAATTATGGGAAGCACCATGTGCGAGCCCATATAGATTGGTGTATCGAGACTCTGGCCATGCTTGAGGAGGTTAAACACCAATGATAAAAATTCTTGCCATAAACGGCAGTCCCAGAGGGCCGAAGAGCAACACCGAGCATATCCTGCAGCCATTTTTGCAGGGCGCAGCGTCTGCCGGAGCGGAGTGTAAGACCGCTTCCATCCTGGAAAAACCTCTGGCGCCCGTGGAAGTATTTGTGAGTGCGGTCAATGCCAGCTGGGGCGTAGAAGGAAAAAAGCCTCCTACTATGGAGGAAGCCCTGAACGGTCATGTGAACCCTTCCCCATCCATGGGCAATCAACCTGAGGGTACGGTCTTACCGCCCCATACCGGCAACGGAACATTCAAGGATCTTATGGCGGGTATGTCCGCTTCATTTCAATCTGAAACAGGCGGTAATATGCAAGCGGTTTATCAGTTCGACGTTACGGGAGCTGAGCCGGGACAATATTACCTGCAGATCGCTGATGGAAAGTGCGCGGCCTATGAGGGTAGGCACGGCTCTCCTAGCATTACCATTCACACTCCATCCGAAGTGTGGTTGGCCATTTCGCGTGGTGAAATATCCGGGCAGGATGCCATGATGAATGGGAAATACCTGGCGGAAGGCGATTTTAGTTTGCTGATGCAGATGGGGAAAATCTTTAAAAGCGATAACCAGGATACGAAACGAAGAAAAGGTACACAAAAATTCCTGACCATTTTAAAAATGATATTTAACCAGAATTTTGTTGTCAGTGCCATAATTCCACTGGCGATTTTTTATGTTTTTGACCACTGGGGCAGGACATTGACCGGAATTATCGCCTCCGGAGGCTGGAGTGTCGGTGTTGTTACTCTTGGATTGGCCAGAGAGCATAGAGCCAATATTCTGGCTCTGCTGGCCGGTATTATGTCCGCCATCGGACTGCTGGGCACTATCATTTCCCGCAATCCCCTTTTGTATCTGGCCAGTCCGATTATAAACGACCTGGTATATGCTCTATTGTTTTTAGGCTCCTTATTTTTGAGTAGGCCTTTAGTACAAATGATCGTGGAAGATACATGGCGGGATCCTTTTCCAGCAAATTTTAAAGATTCTCCCCAATACAAGGCTGCCTGGAAGATACTCACCATGGGATGGGGATTTCTCCATATTTTTCAGGCAGTTTTTCGCACCATACTGTTGTTAACGGTGTCTACCGGGGTCTATTACAGCATCAGTACAATGGTAACTACCACAAGTGGTATACTGCTCATGATCTTTTCCATCTGGTTTCCCGGTTGGTATTGGGGAAGAGTGTCAACAACCCCGTCCCCTTGACACCGCCCTTGACACACGAAAGGCGGGTTTTGCTTATGCAGGGATTTTTGCTGGGTTTGGCCAGCGGCACGGTTTGCCTGGCCTACTGTGCTCCGGTCTTGATTCCTTTCATTTTAGGTGAGGGAAAAGGAATAGGCAGGAATTACAGCCTCTTGGCCAGGTTCCTGGCCGGGCGTTTAATTGGCTATCTGCTTTTTGGGCTGCTTGCCTGGGCTGCGGGCAGATTATTGATAAAGAATTCTATCCACCAGGAAATAATTTTCGGGCTGGCTTACATCATTCTAGCCGTAATGATGTTTTATTATGGATTATCCCGCCCACCCGAGATATGTGCCGGTAAATTGATGCAGAAGTCTGGATCCCGGTTCCTGCAGCGGTGGCCGGAACTGCTGCCCGTAGCGCTGGGTCTGGCTACCGGGCTTAATTTATGCCCGCCCTTTCTACTGGCTTTCACGGGAGCAGCCGATTCAGCCAGCCTGGTTCAAAGCCTGCTGTTCTTTCTGGCCTTTTTCCTGGGAACCTCAGTATACTTTTTGCCTATGCCCTTACTCGGGGTCTTTCGGCGCGTTGCGCCGCTGCAGACCGTAGGCCGCATGGCCTCAGTACTCATGTCCCTTTACTATGTATATACCGGGATTATTATGTTGGGAGGAGGAATTATAGGATCATGAGCGTTCTTGAACCCGAAGTAAACATTACCCCACAGAAAAGTCGTATTCCCCGGGCAGTATTCCTGACATTGCCTGTACTACTGTTGAGCGGCTTGATGATTTTCCAGGGCAGCATACCCAAAATGGGTCCCGACTTGATCGCAAAAAGCATTACCTTCCTTATTTTTAATGTGGTCTTCTTTTTGATGATGTACACCGGCAAGACCTATAAATACCGGGCTACCTTATTCACAATCATCGCTGTTTGTTTTAGCATCGGTTTCATTTCCAACCTGATTGCTATCCGGGGTAGTATGGCTATTGATGAAGCCCACATGCTGGCCGGCGAGACGCCATTCTGCCACCTGGTTATTCCCGTGATTCTTATTCCGGCGGCCTTAACCAGGACCATCATCTTTCCAGGATCGTTATTAACTGGCTTTGCGTCTATTGCCGGCATGATGGTTTTGTGGCTGGGAGCCACCCTGGCGCTAGGCCGGGGCTGGTGCAGTTGGGTCTGCTTTTTTGGCGGTTTTGACGAAGGGTTTTCCCGCTTGCGCAAGAAAGCGCTAATCAAGAAGATCGATCCTCGTTGGAACTATTTGCCTTGGGCGGTATTAATCGTGATTGTTCTGCTCTCGGCCCTGCTTCTTACCCCGGTTTACTGCGAGTGGCTCTGCCCCTTCAAAACGGTTACTGAGTTTACCAAGATCACATCATTTAAGACTCTGGTGCAGACCGTCATCTTTATAAGCCTATTCCTGGGGCTGGTGGTTGTTCTGCCCCTGCTTACCAGGCGCCGGATCCAGTGTGGTCTCTTCTGCCCCTTTGCCGCGTTTCAATCCATATTTAACAAGATCAACATCTTCGATATCCGCGTTGACCAGGAAAAATGCAAGTACTGCCGTAAATGCGTCAACGAATGCCCCACTTTCTCTCTGAACGAGGAATGCGTGAAAGAGGGCCGTGCCTTGATGTCCTGCACCAAGTGTGGAAAGTGTGTGGACGATTGCCCACGCGGGGCCGTAACCTATCATATCAAAGGAACTCCGGTGAAACTGCAATCGGATACCGCCCGGGTTTTGTTTCTTTATCCGGCTTATATTTTTATGACCGCCATCGGCGGTTCCATGGTTGTTGATGCCCTGGCGAAATTGATCAAGCTGGCCACAACGGGAAGCATGATTTGAATTCGTTTCTGGAAAGGAGAAAAGCCATGTCAAAACTGAGAGCCATTATCGGATACACCCTGGCTGCGCTGGCCGTGCCCCTGGTCTTAGCTGTCTTTATGGGCCAGAGTTTCTGGATGAAGGAACTGGTGGCGGCAACCGGGGTAAAGGTGTCGCCCTGGTTGACGGGCGGCGATGTGATTCGTACCATCAGTCATGATGAATACCAGATCTCGATTCACGAGCAGGTCTTCCAGGGTCTATTGAGCGAGAAGAAGGAAGGGCTGGTGCAGGTGGATTGGAAGCCGGCTAAAAACCTTCCGGATCGCATTGACGAGGATATTGATTATGACGGTGACGGAAAGAACGATTTTCATATCGCATTAGACACGAAAAGTAATCAGGCTTATGTGCAGTCTTTGCAGACTGGAGTTATTGGGTTGGAAAAATCCTACGTTCTGAAAGATGGGCAGGCGGTGCGGGTGCGGATTAAAAACCCCAGAAAATAGACGATTTGTTTATCAGAGAGTAGCAGAGAATGACACTTTGCTTCCCATAATCACCCTTGGAAATGATAATCAGGACTATGGTATAATGTGGAAATAAAAAGTGAGGGGAGGGGAGCGATTGGATACTACTTTGGATGGGATAAAAACGGAAATTAAGGCGCAAGCAATTAAACTCGGAGCCGACCTGGTGGGATTTGCGTCTGTTGACCGTTTCCTGGAGGCTCCGGAGGGTTTTCGCCCCACTGATATAATGCCCCGGGCTAAAAGCGTAATTGTTATTGCAAAAAGGGGGCCGCGGGAGGTGGTGCGCAACAAGCGCCGCCTGACTACCTATTACCATGTTTTTTGTACCATTACCGGGCAGTTGGATCAAATTGCCTATCAACTTTCCTATTTCATTGAAGATCAGGGATTCAGAGCTTACCCGGTACCCAGCGACTCTCCCTATACAGCCTGGGACGAGGAGAATATGCACGGCCGGGGGGACCTATCCCACCGCCACGCAGGTGCTGCCGCCGGTCTGGGTGTACTGGGCAAGAACACCCTGCTTATCACTCCCCGGTATGGCAACAGGATTCAACTGGTTTCAATAATAAGCGATCTGGAAGTTAATCCCGACCCTCTGGTTGAAGAAGATCTTTGCCCGGAAGACTGCCGGGTCTGCCTGGATGCCTGCCCGGTTGGGGCTTTGGATGGTACTACTGTGGTGCAGAAATTGTGCCGTGAACACATAGCAACCACTCTCCCCCGAGGTTTTTCCGTCTATAGCTGCTGGGAATGCCGAAGGGTTTGTCCGGCCGGGAGAGCAGATGGCAATGGCGCATGAAAACACTGATTATTATCAATGGAACAATGGGAGTAGGGAAAAGTACTGTAAGTAAGGAACTCAACCAGAGGATCCAAAATTCAGTCTGGCTGGATGGGGATTGGTGCTGGATGATGAATCCCTGGAATTTCAGTGAAGAAAACAAAATCATGGTACTGGACAACATTTGCTGCCTGCTTGAAAATTTCCTCAAGAACACTTCGTTCGAATATATAATTTTTTCCTGGGTTCTTCATTATGAGAATATTCTTGATTTCATACTGGAAAGGCTCAAGGAATATGAATTTAGAACATGTAAAATTACGCTTACATGTTCTGAACAAGCACTGATTAACAGGATGAAAAACGATGGCAGAAACCCTGAAGGAATGAAAAATAGCATTGACAGGTTGGGTCTATATCACTCCATGGATACTGAACGAATTGATTCTTCAGACAGTACAGTTGAGAGTATTGTTGAGAGAATTAGCAAATTGATTCTAAATGATAGAGCAATGTATTAAAGGGGAGTCATACTGGCGGGTCATATGCATGAAGACTCGTAATAACCGTAAATACTGGGGTGAATTATCAATACCAAGGACAAAAATCAATGTGATGGAGGGATTAAAATGACCAGACAGGAAATCTGCGATTTGATGAACCGCAACCCGGTCTTTTTCTTAGCCACTTTAGAGGGTCAACAGCCCCGGGTGAGGGGCATGCTCCTCTACCGCGCTGATGAAAACGGCATTGTATTTCATACCGGCACCTTCAAGGAGGTGTATGCACAAATTATGCAAAATCCCCGGGTGGAGCTTTGTTTTAACGATTTCAAACAGGGAATTCAACTTCGAGTCAGCGGGGAACTTGAATTGCTGGATGACAAGGATTTAAAAGACGAAATTAGCCAGCACCCTTCCCGAAAGTTTTTAAGGGACTGGAAAGAGAGCGGCAATTTACAGGAGTTCTATGATCAGTTTGCCGTTTTCCAGCTCCAACCGGTGCAGGCCAGCGTATGGACCATGGACAAAAACTTTACCGGGAAAGAGAACATCCAGATGTAAGAGAGGTTTCGGTCGGAAATTCCCCAGCTTCCAAGACGATAGGGTCTTATCAGCCAGGCTATTTTGGGGAATCAATTCAGGGTACATTATTGATGGTCTGACAACAGACGACAGTCTCTCTCATACGAAGGATATCCACCTGCAAGTTCTTCCCGCATCAAAAAACTGGAGCCAGATCCCTGCTCCAGTTTTTTGGTATTCAATGAACGAGTATGAAAATAGCCTAAATTTTTTCCACCGGGATCTGGATCTCGGTTACACAATCAGCCGGATCATCAACCTCTCCAATCGACCGTAAATAAAATTCTCGACAAGGCCCGACCATCTTGTAGCCCTGTTGCTCGATCCATTGGGCCATTGCCTGGTAGGCATCCATAAATCCTTCATAGGGACCATGATGAATAGCACAGGCTGCCTTTTCAATACCCGGCAAGGTCTTTATTTCCAGGCCGCTGGTACCGGACACCTGCACTGCCACCTCCACGTCCACATCATTCTCTTTGTAACCCTCATCATAGTACACAGTCAAACATGGTCCGGAAAATTTTCCACCGCTACTGGCTACCGCCCCGCAAATTCTGCCAAATAAATCCCCGATTGCCCAATAGTTTGCTATGGTTTCACGCACTGCGTATACTGATAGCGGTTCGATTTTTTTTATTACGATGTCATATCCTGACATGGCTTTATCGCCCTCCTCTTCAATCTGCCGGAGCCTGGCTTCCACCTGGGCCAACCGCTCCTGCTCCTCGTTCAATTGATTTTGAATCTGGGTCCGCCGTTTAAGCAGCATCTCCCGCAAATTTCCCACTGTCAAACCCGTATCGATCATCAAGGCTACTTGTTCCAGGGAAAAGCCTAGATTTTTTAAAACTAGAATTTTATTCAAATAACCTAGTTGTTCGGCTGTATAGTAGCGATACCCGGTAGATGAATCGATGTGCGCCGGTTCTAAAAGCGCAATTTCGTCGTAATGGCGCAAGGCCTTAATGGACACCTGGCTGAGACGCGAAAAATCGCCGATCTTAAACATGTTATCCTCCAAATGTTGATTCGCAAGCTTGCATCCTCATTGTAAAGTCTCCCACCGGAGGAGAGTCAACTCTAAAATAGAACTTTTTTCAAGACTGTTATCGGTATGTTATAGGGACAGTTTCAAAGCGACTCTACGGGTAGGAGAATGGGGCATATCCAAAATGAGAAGTGGTAAAATGTGTTTATACCATAGTCTCATATCCAACGAGTATATACGGCATTTTGGTAAGGGGTGTTTTGGGGTGCCGGAAGCTATCATTCCCAGGGAAATCCTCTGTAAATCAGCCTTGAACAAGACCGGGATTCCCGGCAAAAATTTACTAAAAGATCACGACTATGGCGAATCGCATTATTTCTTTGTTCCCTCTCTTATCATAGTTATGTCTGGACCGATGGACAGTCTCCCTCACGTTCCAAATCTCGTCTTCGATAAGCGCTCATCACTAAACCAAGCAAGAGCATTTGAGAAATGAATAAAGTTCCCCCATAGCTTATAAAGGGCAAAGGGATGTCGATAATAGGCAGTAATCCAAAAGTCATAAGCAAATTCCAGGCAAACTCCATCATAATCATCACGGCTGAACCTAAAGACAGAAGCCGGCCGTAATAGTCTTTTATAGTATAAGCGGCCTTGAAGAGCCGAATGATCAAGAGAAAGACCAAGCCTAGCACCAGCACGCCCAATAGCCAGCCAAATGCATTGACCAAATAGGCAAAAATAAAATCAGTGTGAAAGTTGGGAATGCGGTCCAGGGGGATGGCGCCCTGTCCATGCAACTTTGCATGGTATAAAGCATTGTGCAACTGTATATTATTATAGCCCATGCCTTTGGGATTCGACCAAGGGTGGAGAAAAACCGTTAGTCGTTCCCACTGGTAAGACTTGTTGAAAAACATCATAGTAATGAATGGGACGACCACAGCCAGGCCCAGAGTCTGTTTCCAGTTGGCTCCCGAGAAGCGGACCAGCGTGAGGAATCCTCCGACAAATAGTATGATCGAGGGAAAGGACGGGTTCAAACAATAAAATAGAATTGGGATCAGCAGCAACCCTAGCGCTTTTCCCCATTCCCGTGCCTTCCATCGCCAACTCGGTCGGCTGAAAATACCGGCCACGGAGACCAGCAGCAAAAAAGGTGTTGCTGGAATAAAATTTACGGGGACGAAAGTAATTATAATCCCATAGCCCCTTCCTTGAGGATGGGTAAACAAGGACAGGAAGAGCAAGGCGATTGCTGCCGCATATAACTTCCCTGAAGCCCTGCGCAAATGGGCATAATCCCAAAAGGACAGACTTAGCAGCATCAATGCCCCAACGGCAGTGGAAACCAGGCTGGTCGAGAGGTACGGCTGGTCGCTTCGCAGCAATCCATGGGACTGAATGCTGTAGAGGGTAAATAAACCCAGGGCGGTAAAGATTCCGCTGATCAATATGAGGCTCCATTCAAAGCGGGGACGATGGGCTTGGTCAAGTTCCTGCCCTAGCTGCTGGGCTGGCCCCATGCGCCGCAGGGCCTCTTCCTCGGCCTCCTGCTGCCCTTTTCCCTTCTGTAGACTCTCTTCAATGATCTCATCAAGGTGGCTCTCCAGTTCTTTGCGCACCTGGGGTCGAATTTCCCGGAAGCGAATCAGTGAACATACCTGGTCCAGGTATTCCTGGAGATTCATATGCCCACCTCCCCAACGGTGATAACCCGATCCACAGCGGAACGAAACATATTCCATTCTTCTTTGCGAATTTTCTGGTATTCAATGCCTTGAGTGGTAATCTCATAGTATTTGCGCTGCCGGCTGCCGGGGGCGCCTGACCAGTAAGAGTGCAGCAAACCCTGTTGTTCCAGCGTGTGAAGAATCGGGTAAAGCGTGCCTTCTTTAAAAGTAAAGACTCCCTGGGATCGTTCTTCCAGGATTTTAATCATTTCGTAGCCGTACATAGGCTGCTTTTCAAGAAGGCTGAGCACTAGCACAGCGGTGCTGCCTTTCAGCAATTCCTTATTAACCTTCATCGTAGCCCTCCTTCGATGCCAAGTTATGCTATGCATAGTAATTCTATGTAATAATATGAACCAGCACTTTGGCAATGTCAAGGGGTTTATTCCACAAAGCGGAAAATATGGGGCTCCATGTTCCTTTCCATGGGGTTACTACTGTTTAATGATGGGCCTGGTAGTATCACAAAATGCCAGATATACATCGCTATGTTATTATAATAAATAATTCCATATCAGGAGGTATTTATGAAAAAGGCTTTAATTGTTATCATAATAATTTTGGTACTTCCCTCGGCTGTATTTGCTGCATCCCAGGAACAGAATTATGTTCCTGCAAATGTTGCCGTATTCGTAAACGGCGAGCAAACTATTTTTTCTGAAGAGCCCATAATTGTTAATCATTCAGTACTATTGCCATTGCGAGAAATAGCCGAGTCCCTTGGAGCAACTGTAAAATGGCAACAGAATCCAGACCATGTAGCTCTTAAAAAAGATAATAAGGAATTAATCGTATTGCTGGAGTCCAAAGAAGTACTCATAGGCAGGCAACTTTTTATGATGGAGCAAATTCCAATCATTGTAGATGGTCGTACTATGGTATCTTTTCGCTTTATAAGCGAAGCCATGGGGGCTAATCTTACCTGGGATGAAAAAAACAGAACAGTCAACATAGTAGATAATGGGAACTTTGCTAAGCTCCCACAAGCAACGAGCGATAACAGTGCAAATGCCGATAAGTATTATAAACTGTATGATATTTTAATTGGTGGTGGTGATGGACCTGAATACGAAGAAGCCAAGCACTATGTTTTAAAGCAAGGACTTCTAAATGAAGTAAAAGATATTCAAAGAATATATGATGAAGTAGACGGCAACATAACTATGGTTTCAGGCATCGACGAAGATGGACAAGAAATGTACATCTGGCTAAGCAAAGATCAGTATGTCGGGGATATTTCCATAGAAGGAGCCGCATTAAGATATTCGGGAATATCGCAAGAAAAGGTAATATCTATACTTCAGGAAAAAGGTATAAATGAAGCAAGCATAAGAAAGCTCTATATTGCTCCCTATGGCAAAGAACATATTCTCTGGTTTGTATTTGCTGAACAAGGTGGTAAACGGTATTATTATTACTTAGATTTCATTACTGGTAGTGTATTTACCGAGAGTATTCAATAACGGTGTGATATTGAGACCGGCAGAGCAATGGGACGGCCGATTGGATATTTGGAAAGCAGGGTGGAGGAGAGCCATGCTTCGAGTCTGCCTACCAAATTTAGATTAAGGGACTTACTATGGTACATTACTAAGATATATTTTAAAGGAGTCGTGTTCGTGGATCAGATTTTTGCTCGAATCGTTGAAGAAAGTAAGATATCGCTACGCCAGGTCAAGGCCGTAGCCCAGCTCCTGGATGACAGCAACACCGTGCCTTTTATCGCCCGCTACCGCAAAGAGGCCACTGGTGGATTGGACGAAAACGAAATCCGCATGGTGGAAGACCGGTTGAAATTCCACCGCAGTCTGGAACAGCGCAAGGAAGAAGTTATCCGGCTCATTGACGAACAGGGGAAACTGACCGAGGAATTGGCCCAGCAAATACGCCAGGCGGATAAATTGGTGCAGATCGAAGACCTGTATCTTCCCTATCGGCAAAAACGAAAAACCCGGGCATCAACCGCTCGGGAAAAAGGGCTGCAGCCCCTGGCCGAGTATTTGCTGAGCTTTCCCGCTGAGGGAAGTGTGGAGACTGAAGCGGAGAAATATCTATCTGATCAGGTGTCTTCCGTGCAGGCCGCCCTCCAGGGAGCCAAGGATATCATTGCTGAAATGGTGTCCGAGGAGGCTCCAGCTCGGGGATGGATCCGGGAGCACACCCGGAAATTCGGTATTCTCGTGGTAGCCGCCAAAGACCCGGATACAGACTCTCCCTACCGGATGTATTATGCCTATCAAGAACCGGTCAGCAAGATCCCGCCCCATCGAATTCTGGCCATTAACCGGGGCGAGCGCGAAGAAATTCTCAAAGTAAGCCTGACTGTGGAACTTGAAAGAATTATTGATTCTTTGAATCGCCGTTTTGTAAAAAATGGACCCGCCGGAACTTATGTAACCGAGGCAGTTCAGGATGCCTACATGCGGTTGATAAAACCCTCCGTAGAGAGGGACCTGCGCAACGAGTTGAGTGAAAAGGCTGAACAGCATGCCATTACGATCTTTGCTAAAAACCTGCACAGTCTTCTCCTGCAGCCGCCGGTCAAAGGGCAGATCATTCTGGGATTGGATCCCGCCTACCGCACCGGCTGCAAATGGACGGTGGTGGATGAAACCGGAAAGATGTTGGAGGTGGGCGTGGTTTATCCTACACCTCCCCAGAAGAAGGTTGCTGAGGCTGAGGCAGTTCTTTCCCAACGAGTCAAAAAGTACGGAGTTACCGCTATTGCCATCGGCAACGGCACAGCTTCCCGGGAGACTGAGCAATTTGCCGCTCAGATGATCAAGAACCGGGAATTGCAGATTCCTTATACCATCGTAAGCGAAGCCGGCGCCAGCGTTTACTCGGCATCCAAGGTTGCCGCTCAGGAGTATCCCGATTTGGATGTATCGGAACGCAGCGCCATTTCCATTGCTCGGCGGCTGCAGGACCCGCTGTCGGAACTGGTTAAGATAGAACCCCGAGCTATCGGCGTTGGTCAATATCAGCACGATCTGCCTCCCAAAGAGCTGGACGGCAGCCTCACAGCGGTGGTAGAGTCGGCGGTCAACCGGGTGGGAGTTGAGTTGAACACCGCCTCGGCTTCATTGCTTTCCTATGTTTCAGGATTATCAGCCGCAGTGGCTACCAATATCGTGCAGTATCGTGATGCCAACGGCAGATTTATGAACCGGAAACAGCTGCTCAAGGTTGCCAAGTTGGGGCCTAAATCCTTTCAACAGGCAGCGGGATTCCTGCGTATCTATGAGGGAAGTCATCCCCTGGACGGGACAGCCATCCATCCCGAATCCTATGACTTGGCTATGCAGGTCCTGACTCAGGCCGGAGCCGGCCTGGAGGAGATCGGCACTCCATCGCTGGCTGCTAAATTGCAGAGTCTGAATATACATACTTTGGCTCGGATGCTGGGTGCCGGGGAGCCCACCCTGAAAGATGTCATTGACTGCCTGCTTAAGCCCCACCGCGATCCGCGCGAGGACCTGCCGCCTCCGGTGTTTCGCACCGATGTTCTCAGCATCGAAGACCTGGCTCCGGGGATGACATTGACCGGTACAGTGAGAAACGTGGTGGACTTCGGAGCTTTTGTGGATATCGGAATAAAGAACGACGGGCTGGTCCACCTGTCCCAATTGGCAGATCGATTTGTCCGTCATCCCATGGAAGTAGTGGCTGTGGGAGACGTGGTATCCGTACGGGTGCTGTCCCTAGACCGGGAGCGGGGCAAGGTGGCCCTGACCATGAAATCGCTTTAATAGTCTCCTGTTGATTTGCTTAGAGCACGGAAATGAATCCCTTATTATAATCCTTCAGGTATAATATGGTATGAGTGTTATATTTTATTTGGTTGAGGGATTCAGGAGGTTAAGCGATGAACACATCTATCCAAGTGGAGCCTGGAGCTACCCCTGCGTTTGGGAACTTTTATGTGGTGTCATGGTCGTTGTTAAACCTGATATTAATCATCGCTATCGCGTTGAGTATAATCCGGTATTTTAAACAAAAGAAGGATTTTCGCAGACAGTTATTAAACAGGCTGGATACAATCATATCATTGATTCAACATCAGAAGACTGACAACGATTAAACTGTTATCGACGCATTCAAAGGGAGAGTGGTACAGAGAGCTTCAGAGGCACCCCGAAACACCGAATAGATAATTAACACCTTTGGCATTGATCATGAATGCAAGAACATTTATAGGTCGAAAGTGAGAAGATTGCGTGCCAAAGCGTTTTCATTTATACTGCAAGCAAGCTTAAACCAGCGAGGTAGTTGCATATGACGAATCTATCGGATACCGACCCTGCCGCCCAGTCCTTTTTAATTGATGGATACCGCCTAATGCCTCCGGCAGCCAGATTAAGGCTGGCTTTGGAGATGTCCCAAACCGTTATCGAATTGGCTAAGGCCGGTATTCTAAAGCGTTATCCTGCTATTTCTCAATCCGAAATGGGAAAACGCCTGGGTGCCATCTTATGGGGTCGAGAACTTTCAATCAAAGTCAATCACTGGGATCCGGAGAAAGAGGGGTATTGATGCTTATTCCTTTTTCGGTCACTCTCAAAGTGATTAAAGTCCTCGAAGAATGTGATATTAACTATTTTATTGGCGGTTCGCTCGGTAGTTCGCTTTATGGAATTCCAAGGGCCACTTTGGATGCAGACCTGGTTTCACAGCTCGATCGGTCCAAAGTGGAACAACTGGTGGAGAAGTTGAAAGATGAATTTTATATCGATGCCGATATGATATATGATGCAATTCAACATGAGAGTTGCTTTAATGTAATTCATTTATCCACTATGTTTAAGGTAGATATTTTCGTTTTAAAAAACGATCCTTACGCTAAAGAAGAATTTTCTCGGCGAAAGCCGGAAATCATTGCGGAAACCGGCCAAATTATGCAAATAGCCACCCCGGAGGATATTATCCTTACCAAACTTTTATGGTATAAAGATGGTGGATGTGTTGCCAGTCGGCAATTTCTGGATGCTAAAGGAGTACTGAAAGTGCAAAGGGAACGCCTTGATCACGATTACCTGAAGCATTGGGCCAAAACACTGGGGGTTGACGATTGGTTGGAAAAATTGTACCTGGATGTGCATAAGAAATCAACTGAAGCCCCCTTTTAGAAAAGGCGAAGCAATGAATGAAAAATGTCAATACAGGATTGAAAAATTAGATGTCAGTGTCCGTGATTTTTTGGAGGATATGTTATATGAAGCTATATACGTAAAACCTTGTCAAGAAAAACTGCCCTGGAGTATAATACATACCCCGGAGTTAAAAAAGTACATTTCTGAATGGTCTGACGACATGGATGTTGGACTAATAGCTATAGATATTAAGAATGGAAAGAAGATAGGAGCTGTCTGGCTCAAATTATTGAAAGATAGTAATAAAGGCTGGGGATATATTAGTGATACGATTCCGGAATTGAGCATGGCAATATTACCGGAATATCGCGGGATGGGAATCGGAACAATACTATTGGAAAAAATCATAGAAGATAATCGGCAGAAATACCCGCAAATATCACTAAGTGTTGATCCACAGAATAAAGCGATGAAACTATACAAAAAATTCGGATTCAGGGAATGCGGAGTGGCCGGAACATCAGTTACGATGGTATTGGATTAAGGATCAAAAGTGTTCCGCTTGCCTATACTCATCATTGAAACCCGATAATATTCCCATTAATAGTAACCTCTTTAACCTTTGCTACATCCAGTGGTGAATCGGCCAGATATTTTATGCTTATTCTACCGTTGTCGTGGAAGGAGTCTGACGATAAAATATTTTGTATGCTGCCGTCCGTCATAGTTACCGATACATTCATATGATTGGGGGATTTGTTTTCACCCTGAGCAAGGATGCCAATCCCCAGGGGAGAGAGCGAAACACTAGTTATTTTTATATCGCCCAAATCAATATTGCAATCGGTGTGTTGGGGATTTTTAACTGCTTCAATCTTAAACGTAGTTTGCCATTTTCCTTGAACATAATTGCCGTTAGTCACGAAATAACCCTTCATTTTCATAGTCCCGAGTTGTCCCGGATCGATGTCAAAGATGTTTTCTTCATATCCGTGCCCGTATATTGTCTTTCCTGATACATCCGTACCATAAGAAACGCCGCTGGGGTGAATGATTTTGCCGGAAGCATCTATTAAATATACCTCCCCGTGGTCATCGATACCGTTTCCAGTCCACTTGATTTGAACATGGAGCAGGCCTTCGACGATGCCGATATTGGATATCCGGGCAAACGCTACGTCCGGTAAGCTTATATTTTTCTCATCGGGTTTCAGAATCTGAATGGTGCCTCTCTCCCGTAGCTTTTCAAACATTTCACCTCCACCACCCGGGATATTATTCATATTCAGTGGAGTAGTGGCCGGATTTCTCTCAATTCCGTTCAGGTCAATGCCGGGATCAACTTCATTATACTCATGCTTACCGCTTAAAAAGGAAGTAACTCTAACGGTTACCTTTTTGCCGTTTAGCCGGCTGTTTCCATTGGCCAGCAGGCGAATGGTGGCAGTTTTTGTCTTCTCATCATAGGCCACCACTTGACTTGTAAAGCTGTTCGCTCCGGTAATGTTGTAATCGTAAATACTCAAGCTCTGATCCACCCGGTTGTTGGTCAGATCTTGCATTGTCACATAGGCCACTGCAGTCTCATCATCATTCATAGCAGCGACGACTTCCATTTTAATCCCGTTGCTCTCCGAAACAAGATTTACTGGCTGGAGAATCTGGGCTGTTTCCGAACCGACTAGAGATAATAAGTTGGTGAAGCTTGAGATCGTTGCTGCCATAACGGGAATAGACAGCATTATTCCGAGACAGATTGCTGCAGCGATTGTCAAAGGCCTTTTTGTCTTTTGGGGATGGTTGACTTTATCCAATACTCTATATTCGAATCCGTTATTCAACTGCAAGTTAGAAAGCCGTGCATTAATCAATTTCTGGAGGTTATTTTGTTTAATCATCATAATACCAACCTTTCAATTTTACCTTCAGCCGTTCCCTGGCTCGTTTTAACCGAATTGAAACAGTTGATTGCGGAATCTTTAGGGTTTGAGAGATTTCCTGAATACTCATGTCTTGATAATAAAACAGGAGGATGACTTCTTTGTATTTTCTCGATAACTGCATAATTTCTAATAAAAGAGTGTCATCTGCCATGACTTCCGAATTTGTATCGACCGGAATACGATTTAAAGCTTCAGATGCGTCCACGCGCTTCCACCATGAGTTGCGCTGATAGTTTTTACATACATTGATCGCAATTCGCATAATCCAGGTTTTCAGTTCTGAATCTCCTTTGAACTGCGAATAGCTTTTATAGATCTTGATAAATGTATCCTGAACAGCATCCTCGGCTAAATGAATGTCTTTTAAATAGAGAAAGCACATTCTGAATAACGAGTTGCCGTACTCGGCTACCAGGCTATTTATATCCAAGGCTGCACTTCTATTTGGAACCAAAATAGGAAATCTCCTTCCTTTTAATCATTAGACACCAGAGAAGCAGAAAAACTTTCATTAAAATGGATAGGGATAGAGAGCCGCCTTTCTCCCACCAGGTTGTTTGCAGCTTTAAATAACAGCGAAGAATGTTCACCAGGTTAGTTCTATACAGATTCGTGGATATCGGATTAAGAATGAGGGGATGGTCAATCTGGTACGTTATCTCACACCCTGGAAGAGGCAGCGGTAGGCGATATCGTATCGATGTCGGTGCTCCCATGGATAAGGAGCGGGGGAAGGCAGCCCTGACCATGAAATCCGCTGATTCAAATTGTTGCCAGGGCTATGAGATTATTTCTTGCTGATCACCGTTTGATGTTTGGACACATAACTATGGATTTCGATAACAGCAAGAAGACAAAGGGCAGCAGCCGCAAAACGGAGGATAAAAGGGTACTGATTAAAAGCGAAGTTCGCAATGCCAATGATTAGCATAGAAAGAATCATCATTACCGCATCAATGGTCAGCTTTCTATGGTTATTAATATTCAGCATCAGTGCCGCAGCGATGAGCAGCAGTGGAATCCAAACAGCAAAACTAATTATGTTATTCATCCTTTCTCATGCAACAAAACGCAATTTCTCGATCTTAACCGCCATAGGGGTGTGCGGCTGGTGAGTTTTTGATCAGAATACCGTATTGATAGTAATCCACTGTGCAGCCACCTTTGGGATCTTCAACCAGGAAAGGCTTGTTATTAAAAGGCGAATTGCTTCCCGTAAATTTCATAAGGCATAATTCCCCGGGGCAAATCTGGTTTAATAAATCATCCTGAAGATAGTCCTGGTATTTTGTCTGGCCGTAGGTTTTCCCCCAGGTCATCTGCATGGTGTTGTAATAGAAATACGCGATGGAAACGACTCTTCCGCTGGTCGGGGCAAATTCCTTATTAAGAAATGTGGCCAGACAATTGTGCAGACTGGAATTCCCACCGTGGTCGCTTAAATAGGTATGCTCTAGCCCCAATTCCCCATAGTATTTTCCTTCAGGCAGATGGTTAAAGATACTGACAAAATTGTTCCTTATACAATCCTCTCTGAAATCAGCAGCCTGGCTAGAAGATTTATATTGGATGCCATTGAGGATGTTTTCAACTTCAAAAGTAAAGTCAAAATAGTTTTCACCCAGGTACTTCTTGTAGTCCTCATCATGACGATTGATATCATCATGCAGCTTCGTAACCAGTGCGTCTTTTCTGGCCTTGGGATTATCATAGTTTTTTCTTAATTCTTCAATACTTTGAGTAATGGAAGCTGGAGGCGTCGTGGACGGCAATAATGTATTTAGATACAAAAAGGCAGTATTAACCTGATGTTCGAGATCGATACCCACCACCATAACTCTCTTTTCCTGGGGCAGAGAATCATTGTATTTACGCAATGATACACAAAAATCATAGGATTCCTGGTTCCAGGCTGCTGTTCCTTTCAGTTCATCATATACCTTTCTTAATATACTTTCATCACCGGTGTTTAAATACTGGTTGATCAATTGGGCTTGTGCGTAACCGTTCTCACTTAAGAGGTATCTGACACCCTGTCGTTGGTTGAAATACTGTAATAGATATAGCTCCATAACGGTGTTTTGAGCGATGGCATGCGCTTCCCCACTTAAGAATATCGAGTTTTTTTCGGCATCAGAATCCAATAGCTTTAGTGAATGAAAATTGTTGACATCATTGAGATCTATGGCGGACGAGTTTGAGTGTAGAAATGCTTTAATGTCTTTTGCTTCTGAAGCATGTATGGTGCAAACCGCAGGTCTAAAATTAAAATAATAAATACAAAAGACGGCAAAGATTAAACAGACAGCAATACCCGTGATGATCAAAAAATAGCGCTTCACACCATCAATCTCCATTCATATTACTGAAAAAAACATCTTTGTTACATCCCTATTACCTACCACATATTATCATTAAATATAATAAATGTATATATTTAGACAATTCGCCTATGAAATGGGAGGGCTTTTGACCTGCTTTGAGAATCAAAGGCCTTCCCATTTTTATCCTGCAATAGGGGCTGGGATTATAATGGCTGAACGGAGGATTTCATACGCAGTTGCTTTACTTCTGTGTAGGGTGAAGCCTTGAGGACTGCTATGGTTCCAGGGGTGAGCAGTTTATTAAACAGGCTCCGGGCGGCCTGGACGCTGGGGAAGTAGCTTATCTTTTCCCGGGGAAACCCGGCCTTGATGGCTCCCCGTAGATATTCTTTAGCCCAGTAGCCCACTGCCAGCACATGCTGAAAGTCTCCTTTGGCCAATTGTTGGCCAATGCGGTAATGCACCCGGCGGGCATATTTGGTTATATTATGAGAAGGACGTTCCATATCTCCGAGTACCAGAACCACAGGTTTTTCCTGGGCCATGGTGATTAATTCGTCCACCAGGAGGCGGGTGGAATCGGGATTAGCGTTGAAATTATCATCGATAATCATAGCACCGCTCATTGATTGATATACTTTTAGCCGGCCATCCACCGGTTGGAAGCGTTCTAAGCCCCGTACAATCTCCTCAGGAACCAGACCCTGTTCCAATCCCACGGCTATGGCTGCCAACGCGTTGCCAACGTTGTAGCGGCCAATGATATTGATGGCGCAGGGGAATTGAAGATCCATGGTATTGACGGTAAAGATAGTACGGAAATCCTGGCGCTGTATGTCTGAAGCCCAGAGGTCACAGTCCGGGGTAAATCCATAGCGAACCACCTTGCCTTGAAATCGATGCAGGGGAAATCTCCGGCAGTTGGGATCGGACCAGTTGATGATGAAGGTTCCCCGGGGGGATAAGTATTCCAGAATTTCAGCTTTAGCAGCTATAATCTTCCCAATTGATCCGAAGCTGGCCAGGTGGGCGCTGTGGATGCTGGTAAGGACGCCGATATCGGGGCGGATCAGGCGGCTGGCGAGCCTCATAACCCCTGATCCCTTCATACCAGCCTCGATGACGGCGGTCTGGTGCGTTTCATTTAAACACAGGAGGTTGTAGGCCACCCCCAGAGGATTGTTCAGGTTTTGCCGACCGGTCAGGGTGTTGAACTTCTCCTGCAGCACCGCTCCGATCATCTCTTTAGTGGTGGTCTTACCAGAGCTGCCGATAACTTGGGTTCGGGGCAAGGGGTATTTACGGCTGTAATATCGGGCCAGGGTAAGGTAGGCGTGGGACAGATTAGGAACCTGGATGATGCAAATTCCTGCCCTTCGCCACTTGCTCAGGCTAAATCGATGGGGTGCCTGCACAACCAGGCAGCGGACCTGATGGTGCTGCAGTCGGGTTAGCAAGCCCTGCTCACTTACATAAGGTCTTTTTAAGAAAGTTAAGGCGGCCGCTGGTGTTCCCCCAATCCGGCTCACAGACAGGGGAATTCGGCGTGCATCACTTCCCACCAGGATTCGACCATGCAAAAGGGCAGCCAGTTTTTCCAGGGACATAGTAAGCAAATAGACCCACTCCGTATTCAGCATTTGGCCTAGTATATTCAATTTGCTTACATTGAGGTCCACTTCCCAAAGAGTCATCTAAGAGGCGCAGCGATTAGATCATTGCACATTTTTGGCTGGTACTGATATTAACGCTCTTGCAATAATGAACATATGGTCTGGGTTATGCGGCTTAAAGGACATTGCTTTTCCACTGCCCCCAAATCATAAGCGACTTTGGGCATGCCATAGACCACGCAGGAGGCCTCATCCTGACCAATGGTCCGGGCGCCTTTTTCTCTCATGGCTAGGAGCCCCCGGGCGCCGTCGCTTCCCATACCGGTCAACAGCACGCCCACGGCCATGCTTCCTGCGCACTGGGCCACCGATTCAAAGAGAAAATCGACTGACGGACAGTGTCCGTTAACCTTCTCTCCTCGTAAACATTCCACTATGTAATTGCGACCCTTTTTCTTCAAGCGCATTTGATAGTCCCCGGGAGCTATCAACACCTGACCGGGTAGGATCAGATCACCGTTCTCCGCTTCCTTAACCTCCACCGGGCAGCTTTCATTGAGACGGTGGGCATACATTCTTGTAAAACCAGCAGGCATGTGTTGGACGATGACAGTTCCCGGCATAGTGGGGGAAAATGATTTGACTATCTGATAAATGGCTTCCGTTCCGCCAGTCGAGGCGCCGATAGCGATGATCCGGTCTCTGGAGGCAGGAATCAAGCTGGCTGCCGGTTTAGAGAAAGCACTATCTCTTTTCCAGTGGCTCACCCGCGATACGGAAGCTATTTTTATTTTCAGAATTAATTCATTAATAAAGGGGTCCAAAGCCTGACCTCCACGCATATTCGGTTTCGCAACAAAATCCACCGCCCCGGCGCTGAGGGCATCAAAAACACTTTCACTGAGCGCGCTGATCATTACTACGGGAAGAGGATATTGGGGCATTAGCCGCCGTAGGAACTCAATACCATTCATGCGTGGCATTTCAATATCCAGGGTCATAACATCTGGTTGGTATTCAATGATCTTGTCCCGGGCCATGAAAGGATCGGACGCTGTTGCCACTACTTCAATGACGGGATCCTTTGCTATTCCGCGAGCTAGAGTTTCGCGAAAGAGCAGGGAGTCATCTACAATCAGAGTTTTAATTTTTTTCATGGGCCGCAATTGATTTACTCCTTTCTGTAAACGGCAGGCATTACGTACTTAAACCGGCTATCCTCTCGGTTAAGTGTTTCCGCCTGGCCTATGAAAAGATAACCGCCCGGGGCTGTAATTTCGTAGAAGCGATTGACTAACTCCCTTTTCGTTTGCGCATCGAAATAAATCATGACATTGCGGCAGAAAATTACATGGAACTTCTGCTTAAAAGGATAAGTTTCTTCCAGGAGATTGAACCTGCGGAAGATAACCTCTTTTCTCAACCTTTCATTAATTCTACAATTACCTCCTCCCAGGGATTGAAGATAGTTCAGCCTCCAGATGGAAGGCAAGTGATGAAGATCTTCTTCTTCATAAAGGGCTTCCCTGGCTTTCTGAAGAACCCGTGAGGAAATATCGGTGGCCAGTATTCTGGTATCCCAGGCGGCCGGTTCCGAATCGAAAAAATCGGCTATGATCATTGCCAGAGTGTATGCTTCTTGACCGCTGCTGCACCCGGCGCTCCAGATGCGCAGATCCCGGTTCCTGACCCTGGTCTTTAATTCGGGAAGAACCTTATCTCGGAAAAAGTCAAAATGCCGGTTCTCGCGCATAAAGAAAGTATGATTGGTACACAAACGATCCACAATGGTGGTGGCGAGCTCGCCACTCACGTCATTGACCATCAAGTTATAAAGGGCCGAGAAGCTGGGAAGCTCAAACTTCGGCAATAAGCCGTGGAGCCTGTTCTCGATCAGATGCTTCTTTTGTTTTAGATTTAAACCACAATGATCATACATATAGTCGGCAAATAAACAAAATTCCTGTTCCGATAGGGCTGTCAATTTAATCACCTGCCTCCAGGTTTAAAGGGCAGCATTTATTACAAGAAGTATTTACCTGGAATCCGTTTTCCTCCCTGAAACGGGAGGGAAACCATTTCTTTTCCTGGATGCCAGCCGAATACCTGAGACGCTATCCCTATAATTTCTCTCTATCAATACTTGCCAAAATCGCTGTCACTGAGCGAAATCTGAAGTCTGGAAGCAGTTCGAGAATTTGAGCCGTTTGGCTTTTCAACCGCGCTATTTGCACTCAAAAGCTGCATTAAATCTGGCTTCTGAACAAGTTCCTGCAGGAGAGCCAGGATCTCCGGATTAATATCCGAGAAACGGCTGCGTTGATCACGCTTCTTCAGGTTGAACTTGCTAATTCTGGCTTTCAAGAGATCAGCCTGGCTTGACAACTCCTCGCTGGCTGCTGCGCTTTCCTCAGCGGTGGCGGCATTGGATTGCACTACCAGAGAAATCTGTTCTATACCTTTATCAATCTGGGATATACCTGTGGCCTGTTCGTTGGAAGCGACTGCTATATCGCCCACCAGAGAAGCAACCCAGTTTACTCCTTCAACAATGTGGGCCAGTGCCTGGGCAGTTTCACCGGCTATCCTGGTTCCGGCTTCCGTCTTCTTTATGGAGCCTTCAATCATCTCTGTGGTTTCACGAGCTGCACTGGCGCTGCGGGCTGCCAGGTTTCGAACTTCTTCTGCCACTACTGCGAAGCCTTTGCCATGCTGCCCGGCCCGTGCCGCCTCCACTGCCGCATTCAGGGCTAGAATGTTGGTCTGGAATGCGATCTCGTCAATTACTTTAATGATTCGGGAGATATTACTGGAGGATTCATTGATATCTGCCATAGCTTCCAGCATGCTTTTCATGTGATTATTGCCCTCTACTGCAGTGTCACGGGCGCCTACGGCCAGTTCATTGGCCTGGTTGGCATTAGCTGCGTTCTGACTGGTCTGAGCAGCTATCTGCGTTATGGAAGTGGTTAACTCTTCTACAGAACTTGATTGCTCGGCGGCCCCCTGGGCCAGAGTCTGGCTGGAGCGGGCCACCTGACTCGATCCGTCCGCTACCTGTTCAGAGGCAATATTTATATCGCTCAGCGTATCGTTCATAGAAGAGATGATGTAGTGCAAAGAATCTTTAATATCACTGAAATCGCCTTTGAAGTCTTTCTCAATTTCGACATCCAGGTTGCCTTGAGCCATTTCGGTCAGTACCCAGGAGATGTCTTTCACATAATCTTTAAGAGCGTTGATGGTGCTATTCATTGCATCCTTGATCAAGGCATGATCGCCCCGATAATCGCCCTGCATATAAACGCTGAGATGGCCTTTCTCCATCTCCATCAGAACGGCTGCCGCTTCGTTAATTGGTTGAATAATAGCATCCAGCGTGTGATTCACTCCTTCAATCACTGCTCGGAACTTGCCCTGATGATTTGAGACATCGGCGCGGGTGTCCAAACGTCCTTCGATAGCTGCTCTTTCAAGGTAATGCGCGTCATCAACCATCCGTTCAATGCTTTCTATCATGGTGATATAGGAAGGTATCATCTCATCTGCCTCTGAACGTTTGCCGATGGCTCTTATCGTTTCCAGTTCGCTCAGGTCGCCAGCAGCAATCCTGTTGTTCATGGTAGCGATAGACAGAAGCCTTTCTCGGACTTCGTTGGTGGTTTGAGCGGTTTCGGCAAAGATACCCTGGTATTCACCCTCCACCATGCGGGTGTGGTCATTTATGGCCAGTTTCTTCAAAATCTCGCAGCTCTCTGTCAGGCCCCCCAGCCCTTCTATACAGGCATTAAGCTTTTCTTTCAACGTATTGAAATCACCCTGGTAGTCATTCGTTATTTTTTCTGGAATATCCCCCCGGGAAAGGCGGTCCACGAAATCAGTAGTTAAATGCAGGGGATGAGTCAATGTATCCAGCATCTCATTAACTCCGTTAAGGAGTTCTTTTTCTGCACCGCTGGTCTTTTGCAGGTCAGCACGTACATCCAGGCGTCCTGCTTTAATGGCCTCGCCCAGCACCTGAATTTCCTTTAAAACCAATGCTGATTCTACCGCTTTGATAGAGATGTTATTAGGTTCAGGAAGGATTTCATTCTTGTTGCCTTTTCCAGCCACTTTTTTCAACCTCCTTACGAAATGTTCTTTATTCAAGATAGCCTGGGAATTGCCTATGGAAGAGATCTCTTTAGACGATGAAGTGCACTATGCAATCTGGTTAAGATTTTCAAAGTCTTCATTGTTAAGAAGACGTTGGCAGTCCAGAATCAGTTTTACTGCGGCACCTATCCGACCGATGCCCTTTATGTAGTTGTTTTGGAAACCGACTCGTAAATTGGGAGGGGGCACAATTTCCTCATCGGCAATGGCGATCACCTCGGCCACATAATCTACGATGAGTCCAACTGACAGGTCGCAAATATCGATAACGATGATGCAGGTCCGGTCATCATAGGTGCGAGCCTTCTTCTTAAAACGCAGGTTGACATCCATCACGGGAATAATCTTGCCGCGCAAATTAATAATTCCTTGAACATACTCCGGAACATCGGGGACTTCTGTAATGGTTTGAATGCCGCCAATAATCTCGGTAACATATTTAATCTCGATCCCATACTCCTCCCTACCTACCAGGAAAGTCAGGAACTTCCCTTTCTGGGTGTCTTCCTCCTGGTCTGCGATTTGATCCTGCAGCTGCGACACATTATCAACCCCTTTCCAACAAAAAACGAGGATTATTTGGCCCTATAATTAGTAAAACAGTTTTTTTCACCTTCCCGCGTTTATCAGGCTGGCTACATCCAATATCAAACAAGCGCGACCATCACCCAACAAGGTGCAGGCACTGATGCCTGCAATTTTGCCGATGAACCTGGGAAGGGCTTTCACTACTACCTGCTGTTCACCCAGTAGGGCATCAGCAAACAGGCAGACCTTATGCGAGTCATTTTCAACAATGATGACAATTCCCTGGTCGATGTCCTTCACCTGTGTTTCCACTTTAAAAAGCTGATGCAGGCGAATAACAGGGTAGCATTGACCCCGAACCAGGATCATTTCATTGCCGTCCGGGTCCACTATGATATCTTCCCGATGAGCTTTAAAGGATTCCCTGATTGAGGTAATGGGAATAATGTATACGGCGTTGCCAACTTTAATCTGCATGCCGTTGATTATGGCTAAAGTTAAGGGTATCTTTAAGGTCACTGTGGTTCCATGGCCAGGGTTGCTGTCCACCAGGACCGCTCCTCCTACAGTCTCGATGTTCCGGGCAACAACATCCATTCCTACTCCCCGTCCGGAAAACTCACTCACTTCGTCACATGTGGAGAAACCGGGCAGTAGAATCGTTGAATATATCTCCGAATCGCTCAGTTCGCTGACGGGCTTTTTAAGCAAACCCTGGGTCCGAGCTCGGGCAAGGATTTTTTCCCTACTGAGGCCAGCCCCGTCATCCCTTACAATGATCGATACATCTCCACCTTCGTTTTTGGCTTCCAGGCGCACCTGGGCTACAGGAGATTTGCCCAACCGGATTCTCTCTTCCCGGCTCTCGATACCGTGATCTATGGCGTTTCTAATTAAATGCATCAACGGATCAGACAGATGCTCGATGATGTTCTTGTCCACTTCGGTTTCTTCTCCGATAATTTCCAGTCTGACATCCTTGTTTAACTTCTTGCTCATATCCCGCACTATGCGGTGCATCTTCTGGAAGGTCATACTCAGGGAAACCATACGAATACACATGACTATATCCTGCAACTCATTAATGATTTTCCGATGCTGACGGGCTGCCTTATGAAAGTTCCCCAGTTCAGAAGCCGTGGCTAAATCCGGGTTTAACGTAACCATGGCCTCGCTAATAACCAATTCGCCTACCAGGTCCATGAGGGCATCGAGCTTGTTGACATTAACGTTAATAATGCTTTGCCGGTTGTTGGACAAATGCAGATGCTGACTGCCTTCCTTCCCAATATCCGCGCTGGTCGGCTGACAATCATGAAGCTCCTGGTCCTCAAGGATAATCTGGATACCGGTTGGAGATGGTTCTGCGTCTGGTTCTGGACTCTCGATTACTCTCAAATCGAGGGTGTCCACAAAGGGATCCTTTAATAGAAACTCCTGCACAGCCTGGGGCGAAAGCTGGCTGGAAAATACAATATCGAAGCCGTTGGCCCGGATAAAATCACTGCTGGCACTATTTTCAATAATGTCGCCCGGAATATAATCTTCAATATCTGCGTTGTCTTTTAAGCTGTGAATGATGCGGAATGCCCGAATATTTTCCATTTCACAACCAGGGGAAAAAAAGACTAAAACCCGGTAATGAGTGGTCTGGCTGTCAGCCAAATTTTCTGATGTGTTCTTGCAGTATTTCTTGAGATCTGGCGTTGATGGGGGCGTATTGTTGCTGGTGAAAACACCTTCGCCAGTGGTTTCCTTGATGTCCTTCAGATATTGATGGATGCATTCGATGAGGGGAGAGCAGTCTCCATCAGCTTCATGATTGTTTTCCAGTTTGGACATTTCACTTTTCATAAAATCAATGCCATTTAAGACCATGTCACAGACTTTCGATTGATCTAAATCATCAGGACTGGATTCACGTAAATAAAAAAATAGATCTTCTATGGAATGAGCTAATAAAGAGATATTATCAAACATCATCATAGCTGCCGAACCTTTGATGGTATGCATAATCCTGAAAATCTCGTTAATATTACTGCTTTCTATGCACGGCTCTTTTTCATTGGCCAGGACTGTCTGCTCCAGCTGCTCCAATTGCTGCAAACTTTCAAAAATAAACATATCCAGCATAGGTTCCATTAGCAACTCTCCCTCGACAGATTCAAATCCTCTTATCTACATAGCTCTAAGCACCTCTAAAATTTTCTCTTCTTTAAAAGGTTTAACCAAAAAGCCCAGTGCACCAGCCACAATAGCGTCCCGTACGAAATCCTGCTGCCCCATGGCCGATATCATAAGGATTTTTGCCTGCTGGTCGATTTGCTTGATTAGTTTGACCCCTTCAATTCCATCAACTTCAGGCATAGTGATATCCATCGTAACGATATCAGGGCGCAATTCAAAATATTTTTCCGCAGCCTGCAAACCATTTGCTGCTTCACCAACCACCTGAAACCCGTTTTTCTCTAAAGTTAATTTGATCGTATGCCGCATAAATGAAGCGTCATCCACTATCAGGACCTTTGTCATGATGCCTTCCTCCTTTTTGGACTTCTTTCCGAAAAAACTTGAGATAAGAATATAACTATTTTCTCGAGAAAAACAGAAAGTCCAATCAATGTTCTTCTAGTAACAAAGTGCTAGTTTTCGTACTTTGGATCTTTTCTCTTATTCAAGGCAACAAGGAAAGCAGGTTATCCCCGGGTATTCTATCAGATTATTTGCGCCGTCCTAATTAATCCCAAAATGATGTAGCAAGGTTTATTAACCGTAGTTTCATCGTATTGAGTTGCTATATCACTAAGGACTTATATAAGATATATCGTAAAATAAGTAAAAAATCAAGACTATTTTCCTATAATTATGTAGAATATTGAAAATTAGGGCCATAAGTCCTAGACGACGGGGGGCGTGGTTTTGCCTGTGATGGGATAGGGTTCCCGGTTCAGCATCTACAGATCTCATCATCAGGTATATTGCCCAGCCGTGAGCAGATATCGGGCAAAGGACTATATATTTTCGAAAGCGAGAGTTTATGGGTAATGAAGAAAACGGAAATATCAGCATGGTAAGATAACACGAAGACGCGGAAGGCGGTGCTGGATAGCTGGATAGAATGAAGCTAGGCACTTTACTAATACGTAAAGTGCCTAGTGGGGCAGCCGATTCCTGGTGCAGGAAACCTTTCCCTCATTTAAATCGTAGAAGTCAGATTCCATTCGAGTTTTTCGTTTGCTATTTCGGCTGCTCGTTTAAGTAGACTGGAGGATGGTGCCCAAATCACCGCAAACGATAAATGTGCCCTTGCCATGAGTCGCGCCATATAGAGCATTCTGGGTACCAGAATATTCAGGAGTCCAGTGGAAGCCATCATAGGAATTTAAAATCACACCATCCTGGCCTACCACAAGAAAATCAGGTTTAACATAGATGATAGCCTGCAAGATCAGGGGTTCGGATAAAGAACCGTCGGTCCAGGTTTTTCCGTCGGGTGACGATAGGACCAGGCCCAGGTCGCCGACTGCGACAAAGAGGCCGCCCCCAAAAGCAACACCGGAAATATGGTTCACCAGTGACGGGGCGTTTTGCCTGGTCCAGCTATGCCCGTCCGGTGAGGTAAGGATGGTGGCAAAATCCCCCACGGCCACAAAAAGACCATCACCAAAGGTGACACCAAAAAGATCATTGAGAGTGGGGCTTTTTGCTGCCTGCCATTTGATACCATCGTTCGAGGTTAGGATCAGCCCCTTTTGCCCTACGATAACAAAAATACCTTTTCCACTGCTTACGGCAAACAACCGATTGGTAAGCTGGAGTTCCTGCAGCGTCCATTCTGCTCCATCCGGAGAGGTGAGAATAGTTCCCTGGTCTCCAACCGCAACAAAGAGCTGGCTTGCAAAGTGAACACCCAACAGGGTTTGGTCCGTTCCAGAAGGACTGCCTTTCCAACTGACACCGTCCGGTGAGTTTAGAATCGTGCCTTCTTCTCCAACCGCAACAAAGAGACTGCTGCCGCGGGCTGCGGACCTGAGGTTGTGTAAATCACCCGAGCTGCGCAGGGTCCAGCTCTCACCGTCAGGTGATGACAACATAATGCCTCCCCGGCCCACTGCCACAAAAATGTCATGATTGGCGGTCAATGCCAGGGCATTTTGAAGATCAGCCATGGGGCCCCCCTCCCAGGTAATACCATCCGGTGAGCGGATGAATACTCCTGGTTTTGTGACGCCATGCCCTAACGCGATAAACATGTCTTTACCGAAGGTCACGGCTTCCAGTGTGGCCCCGGTTGGGTCTTCTCGGTTGCTCCATAGTACTCCATCCGGCGATGAGATGATGGTGCCGTTGCTGCCTACAGCAACGAATAAACCGGCGCCAAAAGAGATGGCGTTTAACTGGTTGGGGGTGGGTGAGCCCTGATTCACCCATTCTATTCCGTCTTTGGATGTGAACATGATATTGCTGCTGCCGATGGACACAAAGGTACCATTGCCGAATGCCAGGGCACTTAGCCAGAATTGACCGATGGATGAAACCGACCAGGTCGCACCATCCGGCGAAGTTACAACGGTGCCGCCCTGTCCCACAGCTACGAATTTTTCTCCATTAAAGATAATGGCATTAAGCCAGGAGGTCGTTCCTGAAGTTTGTCCATTCCAGGCTTGCCCATCCGGTGAAGTGATGATGGTTCCGTCTGACCCCACGGCGACAAAAAGCTGCTGCCCAAAGGCGATGCCCACGAGGTAGCCGGTGGTTGCCGTAGATCGTTGTGTCCAGGTTATTCCGTCTGGGGAAGTCATAACGGTGCCAAATTGTCCTACGGCAACAAAGACACCATTGCCATAACTAATTGCTCGCAGGGTGTTTCCCTGGGGCAATGGGTTGCGCCAGCGCCATTCATTCTGAGTTTTCATAGAATCCTACCATCTCCCCGAGCTCAGGTTAAAAATCTCGTTCTCTCCAAGATATGCCGAATACCACCGGCTAATACCTGCCCGGAGCCCGCTTTTAGTGGGAAATGATAGGCCCTAAATCAAATCCGGTAACCAGTCCTGAACCATCAGTCCTCCCGTTAATTAGCTACCGGAAATTCAAATATTAGATAGTGTACCATTCCGATCATGTAGGGATTTTTCCTTAACCTGATATTTACTACTATAAACCCTAAACCCCGAAATATTATTTGATTCTACCAGCAGGTTTTCCTTACCAGACGAAGAAGTATTAGCCAAAAGATTAAAGCCCTGGCACACACACCCGCATCCAAATGCAATACAATACCTGCAAATATCAAAGCAGTAATAACAGCAGGCATTTTACTACTATGGTTTGGGAAACTGATTAAAGGACTGGTGGAATATTCGCAGGGTTATGGCGCCACCGGGAAGGCTTTGAACTGCATCTGCATAGGTGAAGGATGGAGGGATAACGAAATGGTGAGCAAGCTAAGCAAAGCATTGAAGATGAAAAATTCTCCGGTGGCAGTGATCATCACCGATAATAGACCGGCCGAAGGGACCCATTTCAAGGAAGGCCGCCGCGGTTGTGCCGGGAACATGCTGGTAGCATCCTCCAAAGGACGCACAGCTTTCTTCAGCCGCACCGCCTTTGGCTGTCCCGGGGGGGGGGAACCGGCTTGGGGTTTGGCGATCAGTACAAGAATTTTCCGATCGATCACTTTCTATCCACCGGCACAGCTCAATTAGGGGAAAGTGGAGAACGAGCGGTCAGGCTGGAAGGGGAGCATTACTGCAAGACTCCGGCAATAGCCCGGAAATTTGTGGAACAACTGCCTATTCGGGAGGTGGCGGGGGAGTATGTGGTGTTTAAGCCTCTGGAGAAGGTGGTAGATGGGGAAGAGCCTGCCGTGGTGGCGTTTCTGGTCAACCCGGATCAGCTATCGGCTCTGGTGGTTATGGCTAATTATGCGCGGGAAAGCAATGAGAACGTTATCGCACCCTTTGGCGCAGGCTGTCATTCCATATTATTCGCCTACGCGGAAGCGGAAAAAGATGAGCCCCGGGCAGTAATCGGCTTTATTGATATCACCGTTCGTAAGCATGTAGAAAAGGATATCTTATCTTTTACAATACCTTACAAGATGTTTTTAGAGATGGAAGCCGAAGTGGAGGGCAGTTTCTTGCAAACAGAGCAATGGCTAAAAATTGCTGAGCGCATATGAGGGGTAATAAAAAGAGGAGGTCATTTTATGAAGGTAATAGGCATTAATGGAAGCGCACGTAAGGACGGCAACACTGCTATCTTAATCAGAACAGTATTTCAGGAACTGGAGCAGGAAGGCATCGAAACCGAACTAATTCAGCTGGCCGGGAAGAAGATAAAAGGCTGCCTGGCCTGTTACAAATGTTCGGAGAATAAGGATCAACGCTGCTCGGTAAGAAATGATGCCTTGAATGAATGCCTGGAGAAAATGATTGAAGCAGATGGAATCATTCTGGGCTCACCAACCTACTTTTCCGACATGACTTCAGAGATGAAAGCCCTCATCGACCGCGCAGGGATGACAGGCATGAGTAATGGCGGGCTTTTCCGGAGAAAAGTGGGTGCGGCGGTTACTGTGGCTCGGCGGGCCGGTGCAATTCATACTTTTGATTCCATCAATCACTTTTTTTTCATCAGCCAAATGATCGTACCCGGATCGAGTTATTGGAACCTGGGGATTGGAAGAGAAAAAGGAGACGTGGAAAGGGATGAGGAAGGGCTTGGAACCATGAAAAATCTAGGACAGAATATGGCCTGGCTGCTTAAAAAGATTCACTCCTAAATGAAAGCTTCCTGGTTTTGTAGCCAGAGAGTATGGGCCGCCTGGCAGACGCTATAAAGTAAATCAACCAGGTGATGGCAGCCTTCCGGACCTCCCGCCAGGTTGGCTATATCCTTTTTGTTGAGCAGGATCAGGTGCTGGCCTTCTAGTTTGTCCAGGTGGCGGGTGTTGTTCCAGCAGATTTTGTCCGGGGCGCGCCGGTAATCGGCGGCAGTTCTTTTCACGACGCTCGAATTGTCCACCATCATCCTTACACTTAACTCGTGGAAAGAATCGATGAATACAGCATCAACGAGAAAGCCTGCCGGGCTTTCCTCGTGAATAGATACGCTCTGGCAGCGGGTAAAGAGGCAGCCGCGCCGTTGGCCTTCTCCACCGGCATATTCCATCCATGGTTTATCAATCTGGTCCAGATGGCTGTAGTAATGACAGGAGTTTACATAGAGTTTATCCCAGAAGTCATCATATTGGGCGGGATCGATGAAGCCGCGTTCTGTATAGAAAAAGGTTTCTGATTGAATAATACCGCGAATGCATTCAGACAAAAGCTCGCGGGCTAACTCGGGATATTTGCCGCCCAGGGCGTTTTTTAACCGGGGACCCGAGTCAAGGTAGGCTTCCATTCCGACCAGTTCGGGTAGGTGCTGAAAAGAGACTGTTGCTTGCGGTGAGCGATAGACTGCCCAGCCAGCGTCCTTAATTTGTAGTCTGGCAACATCCGTGCGCATCCAGGCGCAGACCTCCCGGTCACTACTCAGGAAACTGGTCTCGGCCAGCAGTTCATCATCCGAGATGCGGTTTACTTTGAGCGTCAGGGTTGAATGGTAGACAGTTGACATTGTTGAAATTCCCCCCAGGTAGTGTAGCGTTTTGTTATCCATTCATATTGACATTCCACACGAACTGATCAGGATCCTTCAGGGAGGGAGATACCATGCCATTAGAAGGTTGGAAGATGAAAGAGGCGGTTCAGCGGTATGCCCGAGTGGTGAATGTTGTGGTTCCAGGGCGTCAGGAGATTTTGAATATTATTGCCCGCCTGGCTACGGAATCCGCGCCTGCTGATGCAAGGATTCTGGATTTAGGCTGTGGTATGGGGGATGTAAGTGCAGCAATACTAGACCTTAACCCGGGGGTTTCTCTGGTTATGATGGACTACTCCGAGGAAATGCTCAGGTTATGTCAGGAACGTTTTACAGGCTGCAGTAATATTCAAATTGTTAGCCGCGATCTACATAAGGGGTTGGGCGAGGAACTCCTGGCCAGCCGGTTCGATATAGTGGTTTCTTGCTTTGCTCTGCACCATCTGGAGTTCTCCCGAAGAGTTCCACTGTATCATGAGATTTATCAAATTCTGACGGAAACAGGCTTGTTTATCAATGGAGATATGTTCAAGGGAAACTCCCCATGCTTGGATCAATGGGAGTTCGATAACTTGATTGGCTGGATGGTGGAGCGATTAAAGGAATCCCAACTGGATCCGGAGGCTACCTTCCCGGAGGCTACCTTCAATAAAATCAAACAAGCCCAGATGGAAAATTCTCAGCTAATGGGAGATAAACCCCTGAGTATCTGGGATATGTACCAAGATATGAAAGAAGCCGGCTTCAAGTATGTTGACTGTCTGTGGAAAGTCCAAAACCTGGCAGTTTTGGCCGCATGCAAAAGTTAGTGCCGTGACCAAGCTGCCCGCATTTATCCGGGGTTTATTCTCGAACATATGTGGCTTCATCTGGATAGAAATACCGTTATAGTCAAGGGGTATGACTATAAGACTCCAGGGTGTTCTGCAGCAGGGTCAAGGCTTCCAACTGAGTCATAGGATTGTCGGGTTGAAAGCTGCCATCCGGGTAACCCGCCACTAATCCACGGGCTATGGCTGTCTTGAGGCCCGTTGCCCAGGAAGGGAGGCTATCCTGAAAAACGCTAATACATTCCTGCTGGGGAAAAATATTACCTACCAGATTAACTGCTTCCGCACGGGTAATTGGATCAAAGAGGTGGAGCTTACCATCGGGATAACCCTTAATCAATCCGGCATCTACCAGTAGTTTTATATTGTTGGCCTGGTGTGGGGCGATATTATCAACGTCCGGAAAGGATTGCTCCAGGCTTCCATCGGTGTCCTTCCAATGTAATGGGCATGAGGGAATACGGAGGGTAATACCGGTTACCTGCTGAAAGAAATCCAGTCGGGAGATAGGCTCCCCGGGGTTCTCCTCAAGTGACTGGGCTGACTTGAATAGGTCCGATACCCGAATGGTGCTGAAGTCTTTTTGGTCAAATACAAAATCGATAATTATTGTTCCAGCTGTATGATCCAGATGATTGACTTCAACTGTGATAGAGCGGGGGGTGCCCGAGATAAACTTGATCCCGGGTTGGTCTGCCCCATCGCAGACCTGGTTCTTCAACCCGTTCAGTTCTGCCGGCCAGTTCACATAGTGGCGATAGTTCTCAGCATTGGGGGTTTGCATATAACAGGAGCCTAAAGGCAACGTAACTCTGACTTTATTTCCAACCTCAACCGGTGTATTGATCCCCTTCTTGCCAACGATTCGCAAAGCCCCCAGCACTTGATTGTCACCGCTGTTGATGGTGGGTACTGATAAGGACGTATAGACAACGGTACCCTCATACACCGCTTCTCCAGGTCCCTGGTCGGGGTCGGAGACGTTGACGGAAAAATCACCGGCTGCCCGGGCTGCGGTCGGGAATAGAAGACAACAGGCGACGCCTACTACGAATAGGCAGATGATCCGCATAGAAAGATTTATGAATTTCAAGATTTCACCTCATTCAGGAAAGTATTTCAATAATACTATTCTACCATATGGTATGTAGGCTATCTTCTTTCGTATATGTAGAGCTTACCGTTGGGAGGAATAAAGAACCAGGGACCGGAAAATCCACGACGTATAAGCTCCTGGCGAAGAAAATACATAAAGCCGCCATGGCTCACTACCAGCATAGATTGCTCCTTTTGAGACATAAGCTCATCCACAAATACTGAGAGGCGTTGTTTAAATTCGCGGCGTTGTTCCTTTTGTGAGGGATGATCCAAGAGCCAGGCAAACCTACCTAAAACTACCCATAGGTCAAGGGGAAGCCGGATTTCATTCTTCGAAACCGGATAGATTTGCAGTTCCCTTAAGTTCTGGCGAATATTGATTTCGCCGGGATAGATTCGCTGTGCGGTTTTAATGGCACGGCTGGCATCGCTGCAATAACACCTCTCCCAGGCAACTCCGTCCAGATTGACCGTTTCCTGGTGAATATCAGCCCGGTCATAATCTTCCAACCACTGGCAATATTCATCCGGGGTCATCAGTGATTTGCCGGAAAAAGATTGGTTCACAGTAAAATGGCGGATTAGACCTATTTTCATCAGACCAGTTGTCCTCCCGAATAAGTGTTGTCGCAAGCCTTGTTTGACCAAATAAACAAAGTGAAAGAAAATCTCCTTCACTCTGATAATTATACCATGAATTTCCATTTTTTAGACCCGCTAATCTCAACTTAAAGGGCCTGCTGCCTTAATTGCAGCACTGAAATATATATCTTCCCGTTCTAACAACACTTAAATCAAGCCCTATGCAATTTTACTCCCTCGATTGAAAGGCTAGGGGCATCTCTTCCGTCCTTCGTGAATATGGTAAAGAAAAGCCAGAACTGTAAACTTCTCTGTCCGGCCCTCATTGGTTCTGGATATCCGAATAAAGAAGGAGGGATTATAGTTGGCCGGGGAATATTATAGACTTCGGAGGCTCATGGAAGATCTGCCTAAAGAGCATCAAGGATATCCATTATGGTGTCTGCCATCCGGCGAAGATCCCCGAGATTTCAAGTATTTACGGCTCATCGGTGGAGCGGTTAACCAGGAGCCGACCCCCATTGACTATCGATCTGCACTTCCCCCTGCTTTTGACCAGGGCCAGCGCGGTTCCTGTGTAGCTTGTGCTTCCACCTGGACTCTGAAAGCGTACGAAGAAATCAAGCAGGGAGACTACCCGACAGAAGGATTGTCGGCGGCATTTCTGTACAGTATGTGCAAAGAGATGGATGGAATGTATGGGCAGGAAGGAACCACACCCCGTGCAGCAATGCAGGTGCTCCAAAAATACGGAATCTGTGGAGAAGAGCTGATGCCATATTCCACCCTCACTGATCTTCCGGCCCCCCACCTGCCAGCGGTTCCGGATAACGCTGTTGAAGCAGCCGCTGCTTTTCGGATTAAAAGCTATGCACAATTGTGTGGTTATGGCGATCAGGATCGGAGTCAGGTAATTTCTGCTATGCGCCAGGCTTTAAAGCAGGAGGGTCCGTTTATCATGGCACTCATCGTCTGCGAGAACTTCGAGCCGGATCAAGATGGGAAACTTCCCGTGCCTGCCGGAAGCATTCGGGGAGGTCATGCAGTGGGCATCGTGGGAGATATGCCTGAACAAGGAGCTCTCATCATGCGCAACTCTTGGGGGACAGAATGGGGTATGGATGGTTATGCTTTGCTTCCTTATGAATGGATAAACAGTAAGAGCGAATTTGGTTGGGATGTATTTGAAGCCTGGACAGCCACTGATCTGAGCGTGTCCCATTCCGCTTCTAAAATTGAAATCTTTCCCGAAGCGAAAACTATGTTGGTAGATGGGGTAACGGTGCTCTTCGATCAATCTATGGACAGCAGTGTTAATCGATTCATGCTGCCTGTGCGGACGTTGGCCGAGGCCATGGGCTATCAGGTAACATGGTATGGCCGGAAAATCGTATTAATAAAACCCAATTAAGACTATTTACTGAGAAGGAGCCTACCAGGGCTCCTTCTCAGGCCGTTGACGAAAGCGAATCTCATCGTTATTTCAAAAATCCCGTTCAATCAACGTACCTTTGTACGCTTCAATCACGGGCTTTTCTCATGCCTTGATCTTCACTCTCGTCATTCAGCTCGTCGACTATGTCGACAAGCTGGAAAGGAGCCTGCCGGGGCTCCTTCCTCTATTTTCTGTTGACTTCGTAGCATAGGGCAAAGAGACAAGCATGGACAGACCGAATAGCTTAAACTGGATTCTGGTCTCGAAGTGAGAATAGAATTTTCCTATCGGTCGTGGGAATGCTCTAATAAGGAGTCTTGTAAGGAAATAATCCCTGTCAGTCAACCGCAAGAAAATGAAGTTCGAAGGAGGATGTAATCCGCTTCGTAGCGAAAAGGATGGTACAATCAATATTGAGAGAAAGGCTTTGTATTAACAAGCTGGGGTGTAATGAGAGGAGGAGTTTCGATGTATGAAAAAGTCCTGGTGGCGGTAGATGGGTCCGAACAATCCTTCAAGGCGGTGACTACAGCCGGTAACTTGGCCGAGACCGGAGCAGCAAAAGAAATTACTCTTATCTATGTGATAAACTTGCTGGGAAGTGGGATCATGGCGGATGGGTTGACCATTGACTATTCTCCCGCCCAGTATCAGAATCTGCTCATTGAATCTGCTCAAAAAATGGTGCGCCAAGCCCGAGACCTTATAAAATCGGAGATTAAGGTGAAAACTGTGGTGGAATCGGGATCTCCGGCTGATACCATCCTGGATGTGGCGGAGAAACAGAAGTATGATTTGATTGTGATCGGCAACCGGGGATTGAACCAGGTCCAACGCTTGTTCCTGGGCAGTGTCAGCAACAAGGTTATTAACCTGGCTCCTTGTTCGGTCCTGGTGGTCAAATAAAAACGACCCCAACTAACCTTCGACCGTAAGTCCTGAGGACTTTATCCGCACCTGCGGACTGGGTTATTTCGGGCAGGAATCAAGTCTAACATCCCATAAAGAATATCCGAGGCCGTATAGGATTTCTTTGTCTTGCGCCAACCAAGGGAGGGCTAGAGGGCCATGAACCAGGTCATCATTTCTGAGATGCACAGCGGTGAAGAAATTGAGGTAAGTAAATTAATCATGGATGTGTTTGGAGTATTTATCGGGCCCGGCTATGTGCCTCAGGGTGTCGAGGAATTCGCCAAATATGTGGAGGCTGAGGCTCTTCGGAACCGGCAGATTTCAGGTGATCATTATGCACTGGTAGCCCGGGAAGAAGCCAGAATTATCGGATTTCTAGAAATGAGAAATAATTGCCACCTATCCTTATTGTTTGTACACAGCGATTATCACCGGAAAGGAATTGCCCGCCGGCTTCTGCATCAGGGGATGGATGCTGTCCGCAAGTCAGGAGTCAATCCGGGGTTTATTACCGTTAAGTCATCACCCTATGCAGTGCCAGCATACGAAAGAATGGGTTTTATAACTGCGGAAAACGAACAAGAAGAGAACGGCATACGCTTTGTCCCGATGAAAAAAATATTCCAGAGCGCGTAGACGGAATGGATAGACATGCTGAGGTTATGTTAAACATCATGCTTGTTAAGTCCGGCCAGCAGCTAACTTAACTGTGAAAGGAGGGAATCAAAGATGGCAATTGTTATTTATACAAAGACGGGCTGTCCCCATTGTGCGGCCGCCATCTATTCGTTGCAAGAGCAAGAGCTCCCCTATACCGAAATCAATGTATCGGAGAACCCGGACCGGATTGATGAAATGGAAAAAATGTCGGGATCCCGCACGGTCCCGGTGATTATTGACAATGGCAAGGTGAAGGTAGGGTTTAAAGGCAGTGGCTGAGGAATTTAGCGGGGTGGCTGGAGGCCGCCTCACAATATCATGGTTAATGACTAAAGCCTTCTATAAAGGAGGGCTTTTCTTATTATTCATGACTGAAGAAGGCAGGAATATCAATGTGTATAGGAAATGATTTATAGAAAGGTAAAGGAGAGGCGCATGCAGGACATAAATATACGAATGGCAAACGAGCGAGAGCTAGAGTCTGCAGCTTTGATCCTGTCTTCATCCGAGGCCTGGACTTGTTATGGGATTCATTATGATGAGGCATTGGGATTATTGCGGGCTATGCCGGACCAGATTTTTATAGCCGAACACGACCAGGCAGTGATCGGACTCATTACGCTGAGAAACGATGGTGTGGGCAATATTGGGGCCTATGTTAGGATGTTGGCCGTAGCTCCTGATCTTCGGGGGCAGGGGATAGGCGTACGTTTGCTGGATTTTGCCAGCCAAATCGCATCCCAGGAGCAGCCCAACCTATTTCTGATCTGTTCTACGGATAATGCCGGTGCACAGCGCTTCTACGAACGGAATGGTTTCGAAGCGGTGGGTATCATGAAAGATCTGGTGGTGTCCGGACACCACGAAATATTTTATCGTAAAGCTTTTGCAACCCTCCGTTAAATCCCTGGATTGGCGACAACGAAGTGATACAGATATTTATCCGGTGATAACATAAAGACTTAAAGTTGTCAGCGTAGTGAACATTCTTTAGTTGTAGAACCTCTTTGGCTGGTCTAGAATGAGAAAAACAGGTTGGGCAGAGGTTATGAAAATACGTTTTTGGGCCGCCGATTCCGACCTTTTCTCCGCTGCCAGCCAGGTAGTCCATTAGCGTTAAAACAAGGGGCAAATATATGAATCTTCGAATTGAAGAGAAGCTTCCCGGGACGTCATTACATAAGAGACGTTTCTTATGGATTACCGGATTTGTAACTGTATTACTGATCCTGAGCGGTATTCTAGGTGTTTCCGGTTATGTGGGATGGAACCTTACCCATCCGGTTCATGTAGCGCTGGATGCCGATCCCAGCTCAGTTGGTTTGGCATTTGAAAATGTCGTCTTTCCCAGCCGGTTGGATGGCTTGCACATGAAGGGCTGGCTGATCCCGGCTGCCGGCAGTGATAAGACGGTAATTTTCGCTCATGGTTACCGGAAAAATCGCTTAAATAGCAACATTCCCATTCTGGCCATTGCCCAATATCTGAATGGAAAGGGATACAATATCCTGATGTTCGATTTTAGGAACAGCGGGGAATCAGAAGGAAATCTGACTTCGGTAGGCCAGTACGAGGTGCGCGATCTGCTGGGGGCGGTGGATTTTATTAAAGCCCGGCCTCAAATCAGCCAGGAAGTCATCCTCTACGGCTTCTCCATGGGCGCCGCTACAGCCATTCTGGCCGGAGCCCGCGAACCGGTGGTAAACGCCATAATCGCCGATTCGCCCTTCGCTGATCTTTCATCCTATCTGAACAACAACTTGAGTGTTTGGAGCGGGCTGCCTTCTTTCCCCTTTAATCGGGCTTTCTTTCTGGTAGTTCCGCCTCTTACAGGACTAAAGCCTGATACGGTTAGCCCTATCAATGAGATTAATCAATTGAATGGACGTCCACTGCTCTTAATCCATGGGGAAGAAGATATCGATGTTCCTATCGAAAACAGTGAAATGCTTAAGAAAGCATATCCGCAAGCCCAGTTCTTGCGGGTTCAGGGAGGTACGCATGTTCAAAACTACGCTGCCCAACCCCAACTTTATCTTTCTACCGTCATGGCTTTTTTAAATCAAATCCAATCGCCAGCCAATAAGCCCAGGGATTCATGATATGATTTTGATGGAAAAGATTCATCGGGGAAACAAAACCCGAAACCGGCTACAGGAATCTCTAAATAGGGGCCGACTTGCCTGATGCGAGGGATCTTCTGTATAATAGGGCAGATGACGAAGACATCCATCATTTATTAACGGAAGTGGAATAATTAGATCATTGAGGAGGTCATAAGATTGACACTATGGCACGCCATTGTTCTGGGCATTGTCCAGGGGCTGGGCGAGTTTCTCCCTATATCGAGCTCTGCTCACCTAATCCTGGTTCCCTGGCTGTTCAAATGGCCTGATCCGGGACTTACTTTCGATATCGCCCTGCATTTCGGAACATTAATCGCTGTTGTGCTGTATTTCTGGAAAGATTGGTGGAAGCTCCTGGTGGGAGGGCTGACCAATAGGCACACCGTCGAAGGCAGGCTTTTCTGGTATCTGGTAGCCGCGACTATTCCGGGCGCAGCTGCCGGATTTCTACTTGAAAACAAAGCGGAAACAGTTTTCCGGGCTCCCATCTTGATCGGCATCATGCTTATCATTATGGGCCTTATCCTATATTGGGCGGATAGAAGCAGCTTCAAGATGACCGAATTGGGGGATGTGAGCTTCGGAACCACCCTGGCTATTGGCGTATCTCAGGCTCTGGCCATCATTCCCGGGGTGTCACGGTCGGGAATCACCATGAGCACAGGTCTCCTAGCGGGATTGACCAGGGAAAGTGCAGCCCGTTTCTCCTTCCTTCTTTCTACACCGATCATCCTGGGGGCAGTCTTGGTAAAAGTGCCTAAATTATTAGCCAATCCGGCTATGGTCGATTTGAATTTCATCGTCGGGGTCGTGGTATCGTTCATTACCGGGCTGGTTAGCATCGGCTTCCTGCTTCGCTATGTGCAGACCAGGAATTTCCTGCCTTTTGCCTGGTACCGATTCATTTTGGGTGCAGTTGTAATTATCATGGCCTTGATCAGATAGAAGCAGAAATGGGCAAAGGGTGCCCTGAATAGAATTAGAAAATTTAGGAGCGGGGATAAATCCCAGCTCCTATTATTTTGAGGATAGTAGAAGGACTAAATACCAAAGCCATTTTGGCAAGGCTTTGATTACTGAAGATTCTTATTCTGCCCCAGGGTGGAAATGGGCAGAATATCGGTGACTTTAAATACAAGACAGTTCTTCAGAGGAAAGCGATTGTAGTTTGTTTGAAGGAGCTGTTCCTGCATTCTATTGAAATTAGGCCCGCTGGTTTCATCCCCCACCAGTTCTACTGCAATCCTGATCCCATCTTTCGTCATGGTTTCATCGAAAATTAGAACCATGAAGACGCCTTTCCCGGTCTCTTTTAGATTGGCATAGGTTCTTTCGGCGCCAAATCGAGCGCAAAGGATGGTTTCATTATCGACCATTTCCAGCACCGAAATCACTGCCACGTTTACATTGTAGTCTTTATCCACCGTGCTCAAGCTGGTGCTGGGAAGGTTGAGGTTGAGAAGCCTTTGGGCTTTTTCAATCATTGCCTTTTCCATGATACGCCTCCTATTCTCTGTCATGGATCTCAGAATCAAGGAAAATATATTTATTGATATGGTTAATTGTAATTCTTTGGCCGGTATATGAGCAAGACTTGCATGTTTTTTGAACCGCTGAGTCATTCTTATTATGACTAGGCGATGCAAAAACAACTCACACTTAAGAATGGTAAAAGCTAATTAACATTTTATTGAACATAGGTTTATGAGCAGCCATGGACACCGGCGCTACTCATTTAGGTAATCACCTGGGGTGCTGATGATCTAGTCCAGATTATAAGCTTTCCCTGAGATAGTGCTCCAGCTTGTCAATACAGGCGGGAAGGTTTTTGCGTCCCAGCCCGATTCTAAAATGGTGGGGATAATCATAGCAACTACCCGGCAAAAGAAGGACGCCCTGTGTGGTTAAAAGGCGGGCGCAGAATGAATCTGCTTCTGGAACTGCTGTCATTCGCGGGAAAGCAACAGAGCCTGCTCGGGGTTTCACCCAGGCAAAATGATCGGGGTGGCGGAGAAAAAAGTCATCTGTGATTTGAAGATTCTCTACAATAATCTGCCGATTACGCTTTATGATAAGCTCTTTGTTTTGCAGGGCGATGGTGGACAGGAATTCGCTGGGGGCGCTGTTGCAAATGGAGGTATAATCTTTGAAAGCAGCCAACTGCTGATAGATTCTATGATTTAAGGTGGCGATCCATCCGATGCGGAGGCCGGCCAGGCCAAAACTCTTGGACATCACTCCCAGGGAGACGGCGTTGTCATATAAATCACAGGCGGCTGGCAAGCGATCTGCTTCATCATATTCCATCCACCGGTAGACTTCATCGGAAAATAGCAGGATGTTTCTCTCTTGAAGCATATTTACCAGGGTCTGCCAATGGTCACGCGGCATAAGAAATCCGGTGGGGTTATGAGGAAGATTAACGATTACGGCCCGGGTATTCTTACGCAAATTCTTCCTTAAATCATCCAGGTCCGGTGCCCAACCATTTGATTCCTGCATCTCCCATTTGCTCATCTGACAACCTATTGATCGGCCCAGCTCATATAGGGATTGATAACAGGGATATTGTACGATAACATGATCGCCGGGCGCCAAAACCGCATTCATGAAAAGAAAGATGGCTTCTTCAGCGCCCGAGGTGACGAAAATATTTCTTTCTTTCGGCTTCTCATATAAGCTGGAGATTTGTTTTCGCAACTCCGGGCAGCCCGGCCCTTCTGTATACCCCAAGCTCATGTGCAAAAGCGACGTGAGCCCCGCGGTACCTGCCATGTTTAGAAGCTCTTCTACTGTATAAGACTCGCAATCTGAGCTGCATAGCAGATAGGTAGAACTGAACTCATGTCGGGCAAAAAACCTTTCCAGTTTGAATTCCTGCAGTTTCAAAGTATCACGCTCCTCTGTAATTGTTAGCATATATGGCGGAAGTGGACTAGTAAAGAAATTAAGGCATGAGGACACACTTTTTTGATAAGCCTTACTGGATGCCATTCTGTGAATATTAATTATATTAATAAGTAAGTTAATATAATTAATAAAATAGTTGACATTATTAATAAAGGCGATTAAATTGAAAGCATGATAGATAAATCGAAAGGAGTTGGAGGCGATTCGCTACAAAGCTCCGGGGCGATGTCCCATTTGTGGTCAAGAATTGACGGTTAGCCGGCTTAGCTGCCAGCAGTGTAATACCAACCTGGAGGGACAATTCAGCCCCTGCCGTTTTTGCCAGCTTCCTGCTGACCAGATTGAGTTTGTAGAAGTCTTCATTAAATGCCGGGGCAACATAAAAGAAGTGGAAAAAGAAATGGGAATATCGTATCCGACCGTACGCAACAGGCTGGAGGGAGTTATTCAAGCCCTGGGCTTTCAGAATGATCAACCTGATAAAAAAGAGCGAGAGGACCTGAGAACCGAGATATTGGATGCTTTGGAAAGGGGCGAGATTGATCCTCGTGAAGCTGTTGAGCAGTTGAAGAAACTTAAAAGATAAATAGAAGAAAGGAGCCTAATTTATGAACCAGGAAAGACTGAAAATATTACAGCTGATTGAAGAAGGCAAGGTTACTGCCAGCGAAGGCCTGGAGCTCTTGCAGGCACTGGAAGCGCCCCGGGAGTCCAAGCCTGCTGATGGTCGGGAGAGGGTTTTTCGGGTCAAAGTGGACGGAGATAAGACAAAAGTGAATGTCAACATTCCCCTGCGTCTGGTCAGGGTTGCTTCGAAATTTGCTACTTTAGGTATGAATTTCATACCTGAACAGGCTCGCACGGAATTGGATAATCGGGGCATTGATCTGTCACAGTTCGATTTTGATGAGCTGATAGACTTGATCGATCAGGGGCTGGTGGATGGCAAGCTGGTCGATGTGAATGTTGAAGATCCGAATGAGGGGCGGATTACAGTTGAAGTGTATGTGGAATAAACGTAGGAATTTCCTGCTCTTGATCCGTATACGAACCACTGGACGAATGAGGCTGGCTTTTCCGCTTCTCCTGCCGGTTTTGGAGGAGACCCTGGAGGAAGCCGGAGACTGGATGGGGATTTGGGTAAAGCTTATTCCCAAACCAAAAAGCCCTCTAATTCTGGCAGATCTATTTCTGCAGTCCTGCCTGGAACTGCTGAGAGAGTTTAGAAAGTTGGGCTCCTGGCATTTGATTAAGATTGACACTCCTGAAGCCCGGGTTTATATCGACCTGAAATAATGTTTGGGGACGCATCTTTTCTCGGATTTCGGATAAATGCTTTTCATAGTGCAATTCCCGATTTGTTGAGTGACTACATTGGAACGGGTGGGGAATGTCCTCATGGGTACTTTAAAAATAGGAGAAGTGTTGGTATGCAAAAATTTCTTCTCATCGCTGGTTCCAACTTGCTGGCTCTATATCTGGCCTCCCTCTTTTCTCCTCTCATCCCGGGTTATGATTTTCTGGGAATGTTGGAGGCCGCTATCCTATTGACTATCATAAACTGGCTGTTGCGGCCGCTGCTGATGCTGGTAGCCCTGCCTCTGAACCTTATCAGTCTGGGGTTCTTTGTTCTGGTGATCAACGCCTGGATGGTTATGCTCAGCACCAGTATGGTAAGGGGCTGGCAGGCGCCGGGGTTCTGGGCAGCTATGGGCATAGCGCTGCTGGTCATGCTGTGCAATTCTGCCGCCAAAAGGACAGCTCGAGCCTGGATACAGGATCCGGTGGCCGCTTAAGGTTTTCAACGGCTTTCAATAAAACTGGTAATCAGGTCGGGAATAGCCCTACGGGCTACCTCGGGATTAGCACCCCCGCTCAAGACCATCAAAACTGGCTTTCCTACCGCCAGTGATCTAATTTTCCTGCCCAGGAAGGAGTAGGAATCTTCACTCAGATTAAAAGCACCATAGTCCAGGCGATGAGAGTCATGGCCAAAGATGAGGATGAGAAGATCGAAAGACCAGGGGCGCTCCAGGACCTGGCTGACTCTGCTCATAAAAACGGAATCGTCAGCTCCCACTATCCCATAGTCATAATTGTTCCATTGCGGATTCTCATTATCTATAAATCCGGAATGGAAGTTAACGTGAATTACATCTGGATCATCGCCTAGCAAGTCACGGGTGCCATCACCAAAATGGGGGTCCACATCCACGATCATAATGCGCTTCATTCCCAGTTCTCTTAACCGCATCACTGCCATGGCGACATCGTTAAAAAAACAAAAACCCCAACAACGATCGCGACTAGCGTGGTGCCCGGCTGCCCCCACAAAGCAAAAAGCCAGATCCAATTCTCCGGTCTGAAGGCACTCAGCGGCTTCTACCACTCCGGATGCTGAGAGAATGGCGTTTTCATATTCTCCTTCACGTTTAACATCCAGAATCAAAGATGGAGTATGGATACTTCGTAGAAGACGTATAGCATCTTCCGTGATCACGGGAGTATACACTGCAGCTTGGCCCGAACCGATAAGGTGTTTAAGCCCTTCAAAACCAGGAACAATTCTTTCCCTCAGTATATCAATGCCTTCGCGGGCAAAATCCGGGTGATAGAAAATTCCTACTTTCATTCGCGATCTTCTCCTTTGGTTTTAATCCTGAATATTCCCGATATCGAAATACTTATCCTGCCTTAACCCTTCTTAAAAGGCCATTCAAGATAAAATATTAAGTTTTCCGGTTTATAGAACGAATGGAAAATATTGAGTTAGATAATTGATGAGGCCCTTTAACTCGAAATATAGAGGAAAATGAGAAAATTTATCGAATATACTATAAACTTTTATCCGCATCTGTGCACTGTTATGCTCGATTTATATAACATCTTTCAACCCTTGTAGTCAAGGAAGACGGGTTCCGAAATGATCGGCAGTCACTTTCCGAGAATGGGTGGAGCCAGAATAGGGGGGGGAACACGTGCCGTCATACTATCTTAGTGAACTACTGGACTTCTCTTCACTGAAATCAATGTTGAACGATTTTCAACCACTTATTGGAGCAGCCCTTATTCTTTTGGATGAACAGGGGAAACTGGTCTGCTCGTCCGGATGTCAGGAGATCTGCCAAAATTACCACTGGGCCAGTAAAAAAGGGAAGAAGGCCTGCCAGGACAACTGGAATAAGCAAGTTAAATGCCTGAAGGATGGTGTGGGTTCGGCATGCATATGTAAATATGGGCTGCAAGTGAATGCACTGCCGATCGTGATTTGTGACCAGCAAATGGGAACTTTGATCATCGAACAGTTCCTTTCTGAAACCCCGGATGAAAGTGCGTTTCGTGCCCAGGCACAGATAATGGGTTTTGATGAAGCGCCCTACCTGAAAGCCCTGAATCAGGTGCCGATTATCCCTGCCAGCAGGCTTGCCATCATCCAAACTTTCCTTAACGACCAGGTGAAGATGTTCCTCTCTAGAGCAGTTGAGCGTCTTCAGCACCTGGAATCCATGGATTCTTTGCAGAAGGTTGAAAAGGACTATCACTATCTATTCAACAACGCCCAGGTGGGTATATTCCGTACCAATCTGGCCGATGGCAGAATACTGATGAGCAATGACTGGCCTGCCCGTTTCCTGGGCTATGAGGATTATATCGATAACGAAGAAGCTGTTAAAAAGGGAACGACTCTGGAGTATTTTGTAGACCCGATAGTACGAGAAAAAATGCTTGCCAGCTTCGTTGATGACGAGATTCATGACCTGGAACTTCCTGTGAAGAAGAAGGACGGTAACCAGGTTTGGGTCAGTCTTACAGGCCGTATTGACCGGGATTTGGGTTGTATAGATGGGGTTATTGTCGATATTACCTGCCGTAAGGAAGCTGAGGAAGCTCACCAGGAGAGTGAGGCGCACCACAGCAGCCTGTTTAATAACAGTCATGCCATTATGCTGTTGTCTGATGCTAAAACCGGCGATATTGTGGATGCCAATCCGGCAGCTTGCAGCTTTTATGGCTATACCCGGGAAACCTTGACTGGAATGAACCTTAGCGAAATCAATGGTTTGCCCAGGGGGCAGTTAATTCAACAACTTACTGAAATCGTTGCCAGCCATCTATATTACTTCCGGCATCGTCTGGCCAACGGAGAATGGCGCGATGTAGATGTGCGCCGGGTGCCGGTAAAAGTCAAAGGGAAAAAGCTGGTTTATTCCATTATCAACGATATAACCGAGCGCAGACGTTGGGAGAATTCCCTGCGGGAATCGGAACGACAATTGGCCGATATCATTGAGTTTTTGCCCGACGCCACCTTTGCCATCGATCAAAAGGGAACCGTAATCGCCTGGAACCGGGCGGCGGAAGAATTATGCGGGGTTGCCAAAGAAAAAATACTGGGCCAAAATGACTATCCATATGCCCAGTGTATTCACGGGGAACGCCGGCCCATATTGATTGACCTGGTAATCTCACCTGAGCTTGAAGAACAGTTGAATTATCCTGTTTTCCATCGGGAAGAAAATACGGTGGTAGGGGAAGAATTCTGCCCGGCACTGGGAACATCCGGGGCCTATATGTGGGGGAAAGCTTCAGCCCTTTATGACAACCAGGGCCATATCGTGGGAGCCATTGAATCGATGCGCGACATTACGTCTCGCAGAACATCTGCATTGAACCAGGAGAGGGAGCTGCGCAAGTTCCGGGTTCTTTTTGATCTGGCCATAGCTATGACTGCTGAAAACAGCCTGGAGGAAAACCTCACCCTGGCGGCGGAAAAGAGCCGGGATTTGCTGGGAACGGATACTGCTTTCATCGCTCTGCTGGATGAAGAGCATGGTGATGTCTATATGCGCACGCTATTAGGTATTGAAACCGAGGATTTTAAAAATATCCGTATGCCCTTCGGCATTGGGCTGGGGGGCCTGGTGGCCACCCGCGGAAAAGGGATGATTGTTGAGGACTACCTTAAATGCCTGGATATCAGCCACGAACCTGATGAAGTCATCCGAAAGGAGGGGCTGGTATCCGGGATAGCAGTCCCCTTGCAAATGGGCAAGAAAAATCTGGGAGTCCTGTATGCATATAACCGGCAGAAAACAGATTTTACTTCCTTGGATCTGGAAACATTGACTCTCCTGGGGAACCTGACTGCCGTTGAGATCAGCCGCCGTCAGACGGAAGCTGACCTTTTGGAATCAAGGCAGCAGATGGCTGATATCATTAGCTTTCTCCCTGACGCCACTTTCTCTATAGATAAATCAGGCCAGGTGATCACCTGGAATAAAGCCGCTGAAGAGTTGACTGGAGTTGAAGCCCTTCAAATGTTGGGTAAAAACCAATTTGAATATGGCATGGTTTTATATGGGCAGAGGAGGCCGACCCTGGCCGATCTGGTTATGGCGCCGGGCAGCGAGGTGGACAGCGGCTATACGAATATTTACTGGGATGGCTCTTCCCTGGTGGCAGAAAATTTTTGCGACAAGGTAAGGAGTACCGGAGCCTATCTATGGGGGAAAGCATCTTGTCTGTATGACAGCCAGGGCAAGGTAATCGGAGCTATAGAATCAGTCCGAGATATCTCTGAACATAGAAAGGCTACCCAGGCTTTGCGTGAATCGGAGCAAAGGCTTTCCGATATTATTAATTTCCTACCTGATCCCACCTTCGTTATTGACCTGGAGGGAAATGTCATGGCATGGAACCGGGCTATTGAAGAGATGACTGGAGTCGGAGCTGCTGATATCTTGCATAAAGGTAATTACCAGCATGCCATTCCCTTCTATGGAAACCGGCAGCCCATGCTCATCGATCTTATCTTCCAGGCCAATCCGGATGCGGAAAAGGACTACTTTTTTATTCAGAGGGATAACGAAGCATGGGTGGCTGAGACCCCCATCCCATGTGTCAAGGGGAAGAAGCTCTACCTGTGGGGGAAAGCCACTCCGCTTTATGATTCTCGTGGTGTGCTGGTAGGAGCCATTGAATCCATCCGGGACATTACTCAGCGTAAAGAGTCGGAAGAAGCCTTGCAGGATAGCTATTACCGGTTGGAACGAATCTTGGAGGGTGTGGTAAGCGCTCTAGGCGCTACGGCTGAACAACGGGATCCCTATACAGCCGGACATCAACGCCGGGTGGCTCAATTAGCAACCGGCATCGCCCAGGAGATGGATCTGCCGGTCGCCCAAATTCATAATATTCGGACAGCATCAGCACTGCACGATATCGGAAAAATGTATATCCCGGCAGAAATCCTGAGCAAACCTGGGAAACTGACCGAGATTGAAAGGCTGCTAATTAAGACTCATCCCCAGGCTGGATATGATATTGTAAAGAGCATTCCATTCACAGGACAAATTTCCGAAATCTTAATCCAACATCATGAACGGATGGATGGATCGGGATATCCCTATGGCTTGTCCGGGCATGAAATACTACTTGAGGCCCGAATTGTCGCTGTAGCTGATGTGGTTGAGGCTATGTCTTCCCATCGTCCCTATAGACCAGCCTTTGGGCTGGAAAAAGCCCTGCATGAGATTGTGAAAAATAAAGGAACTTCCTACGATCCAGAGGTTGTTGATGCCTGTATTCGGTTGTTTATGGAAAAGGGCTTTGTTTTTGATGATGGCGGTGGAGATGTGGTTAGTGGCTTTGGTTATTGATGCCTGCTTTGATGACCGTCCCCGGATTATTCAGGATTGAAATAGGGCTTATGCCCCGTTTAGCCGGTGGATGCGCTTTTTGTCTAAATGCCTGGTACTATGGGATTATTAACTTGACTTGCTTTTTCTTAAGGCCTATAATCAACATGCAAATCAAAATAGTTCCTCGTTAGGTGAGGCTACTATACAGACATATGCCACTGCCCCGAAACGTCGAGAGACGCCAACGGGTAAACAGGTACTGCCGGCTTAAGGCTTTACTTAATGTGGCTGGAGTCTTGTAGACTGCTAACCCCTAATTCTGGATGTTACGCATCGAGGAAAATTTTTGTAGGACAAGGCGGTCGCTCCTTGCCATCCTTGGCACCGCGACACTAGGCCGTCCATGGCCGTCGGAGGAAAGAGTAATACCGGGACGTATTGCGATTGACGACAACGCAGTCATACAGAAATTTAACCGATGGTAATATGTTGAATTAGGGATTGGCAGTCTACTAACCTCCTAGCTGTGTAGAGCTAAAGCTCAGACGAGAGAGGAAGGTTGGTTCCTGGCATTTGACAAGCCTGAGACCAGGATATTAGGCATGGAAAGGACCTCCTCATGGGGGTCCTTATTTTTATCTCCTGCCGACCAGGATCGAATCTCCTGCATCGACATCTGATCTTTTTCCTTCCAACCGCCTTGACCGAGGCTTCGTTGCCTTTGAATCAGGACCCTTAGGAACCGGACCTTAAAAAGGGGAATAATGTAGTGAAAGGGGTGGGAAAGATGCTGAAAATCTTAAACAAGGCTGTATATAGCGACACCAGCCAGGAATTCTATATCAGTGAGGTCATTGGCCGTAAAATTTACGATAATTATGGCCATAAAGTCGGGCGGGTCAAGGACCTGGTAGCTGTCTGGGAAGCAGGTAATCCTGAAGTTGTCGGCATCAAACTTGCCTCCAGTTCTGAAATTATTCCCCTCAACTTGATTGCTGAGTTCGGCCGTCAGGCCATTTATCTAAAAACCCGCATCAGCCAGGATCAGGTTCGCGAAGTTGATGAAAATGAAATTTTTGTCAATCGCTGGCTTCTGGACAAGCAGATTGTTGACATCCGGGGGGCCAAGGTAGTAAGAGTCAATGACATTAAACTGCGGTGGTTTTGCCTGGAGGGACGGGTGCACATCACCTTGATTGCTGTAGACATTGGTCTACGCGGTATGCTGCGCCGCATGGGATTGAGACTCCTGGCCAATAAAGCCGCGGAAAAACTTCTCATATGGGATCACTTTAAACCCTTAACCACGCGTACAGAAAATCTAGAGCTGGTAGTGCCGGCTGAGTACATTGCCAACATGCACCCGGCAGACATCGCTGATATTATTGAGAATCTGGATACTGGCGGGCAAATGGAGGTTCTAAAATCTCTGGATACCGATACCGCTGCCGATACCCTGGCCGAGGTGGAGGCCGAAGAGCGCAGCCAGTTGATGGAATCTATCAGCGCACAGCAGGCTTATGTCTTGATAGAAGCCATGTCACCAGACGTAGCGGCTGACGTTCTCAGCGACCTGCCCATGAAAAAGCGAGTGGAAATCTTGAGCCTGATTGATCCAGATACAGCCCGTGAATTGCGCGACCTCATGAGCTATCCGGAAGGTACGGCTGGTTCATTAATGACTACTGAGCTTATTGAATTCAATGCCAAGGCCAGCATACAACAGGTATTCTCCTGGTTGCAGGAGGAACAACCTGATTTTGAAACCTGGAATGAACTCTTTGTGATTGATGATAACGAACAGCTCATCGGAGTTGTGCCTTTGCGGGCTTTGATGCTTTCCCCTCCGGAGACCAGCCTTGGTGACATGGTGGAGGAGACGGTGCGGCTCAAACCGGAAGATGATTACGGTAAGGTCCTGGAATATACGGTGAAATATGGCCTACTGGCTTTGCCAGTGGTTGATGAGCGGGATCACCTGATCGGCAATATAACAGTTGACGATGTACTGACATCCCTGGTGGAGGACCCTCGCAACCGACGACGGTTGGAGGAAGATTCCTATCTTTCTATTTTGAAAACCCTGAAGAAATAGTCAGGGGCGGGGGTGGACGTATGTTCAACAAAATAAAAACAAAAATTTGGGCGCCTTTTCTTATCTTCCTGGCTGTTGCAGGACCGGGGATCATCACCGGAAGTGTCGACAATGATGCCGGAGGCATTACTACTTATTCGGTAGCCGGTGCTCAGTATGGGTACAATCTTCTTTGGACATTGATACCGGCCTTTTTTGTTCTGGTCGTGATTCAGGAAATGAATGCCCGCATGGGGATGAAAACCGGCAAGGGTTTGGCTGATTTGATCCGGGAAAGCTTTGGTATCAAAATTATGGTGTTTATTTTCATCTGTCTCTTTATTGCCGATATCGGTAATACCACTGCTGAGTTCGCCGGAGTGGCTGGCAGCATGCAGGTGTTCAACCTGAGTAAATACATCATGGTGCCCATTAGCGGTCTTATTGTATGGCTGCTAGTGGTAAAAGGGGATTACGGGATCGCAGAAAAGGTATTTCTGCTGCTCAGTGGATTTCTTCTCATGTACGTTGTATCAGCATTGATGGCTCATCCTGACTGGCATGAAATAGGTAAAGCGCTGGTGCATCCCAAAATTTATGGAGGGGAAAATTACCTGGGGCTGGTGATTGGTGTAATCGGAACCACCATTGCTCCCTGGATGCAGTTTTATATGCAGTCGGCCGTGATGGAAAAGGGCCTCAGCGTTGAAGAATATAAGTATGAGAAATGGGATGTGGTCCTGGGGGCCATCGCAACTGTCGTCGTGGCCTTTTTCATCATGGTAGCCTGCGCTGCCACCTTGAACAAGGCGGGCATCACCATCAACGAAGCCAAGGACGCGGCTGCCGCATTGAGACCTCTGGCAGGCCCCATGGCCTCTGTAATTTTTGCTCTGGGCCTTTTTGTAGCCTCGGTATTTTCCGCTACGATTCTTCCCTTGGCTACGGCTTTTTATATCTGCGAAGCCTTCGGTTTTGAAGCGGGAATTAACAAGACATGGAACGAAGCCCCGGTGTTTTACTGGCTGTTTACGGCGATTATTCTTATCGCCATGGCTATTATTCTCATACCGGGCGCTCCTTTGATCAAGTTGACTATCTGGACTCAAATCCTGAATGGGATGCTCCTGCCGGTGGTGTTGATATGTATGATACGAATGGTCAACAACCCGGATATAATGGGCGAGTATACCAACACGCTGTTTTCTAACCTAGTGGGTTGGGCTACCATAATTGTTCTTATCGGTCTCACAGGCTACCTGGTTCTCTCACCTCTGATAAAAGGACTTTTTGCTTGACCAAGCTATCGCAACGGTTTTCAATAAGCTGAGGCCGGTGAATGCCGGCCTTTCGTTATGGCCTTTTTTAAAATATTTTTATCCGATGATGGATGCTTTGCTCGAGGTTTAGGCGAAAATATAATTAGCAGAACCATCATGGCTCAGACCAATGGGAGATTCTGAAAGAGACTGCGATTGCCAGGGTCATGCAAAACGAGGAAATAATATGAAAAGTGTGGTTATTACTGGAAGTTCGCGAGGGTTAGGATTTGCATTGGCAAAATCCTTTTTGGAGCACGGCTGCTCGGTTACTATTTCAGGCAAAAACCTTGATAATCTAGTCCGGGCCCAGGAAAAACTAAATTTCGTATCAAGGACGGTGCAGGCCGTTCTTTGCGATGTGCGAAGCTGGCCTGATGTTTCCCGTTTGTGGCATGAGGCCCAGGATCACTGGGGACGGGTGGATATCTGGATCAATAACGCCGGAATCAATCAGCCTGACCTATATTTGTGGGAGCTGTCAACTGTGGATACCAACAACCTTCTCCAAACCAACCTGAGCGGGTTGATTTACGGATCTCAGGTGGCCATGCAGGGGATGATGTCCCAACAAGGAGGGCAGATCTACAATGTGGAAGGCTTCGGCAATAATGGGATGATGCGTACGGGATTGAACCTTTATGGAACCAGCAAACGGGCTGTGTCTCATTTTACCCGGGCACTAGCCCGGGAGGCGGCAGGAACAGGGGTGCAGGTAGGCCTCCTGAGCCCTGGCATGATGGTCACCGATTTTATCACCGGACCGATTGGGGAATCACAAGTCAGAAAAATCTCTGCTCACACCAAATCTATCTTCAACATCCTTGGTGACCACCCCGATGAAGTAGGCCGTTTTTTAGTATCAAGAATTCTGCGTAATCGAAAAAATGGCGTCCAATTGGTTTGGCTGACCCGATCGAAGGCTATATTCCGTTTGGTCAAATCAACCCTGGTGAAAAGGGATCTCTTTAGTTGATCTGGACGAACCGGGCGGTGTTCCCTGGACCTAATAGACCTTTCTTTTGCTTCGCTTCCAATCGGCAAGCTCATTCCGCATATCATGACCCTCAAACCCGCATACTATTTTTGAAGTAAATACCAAGGGGGTGAAGGAAAAATGCCGGGACAGAGTAAGAAAGAATCCAAGAGTCTTAACGGAGTGAAGTGTGTAGTAGATCGCTGTCACTTCTGGGGTTCAGGAGATTGCTGTATGGCTTCCATGATTCAAATTGAGCCTCGAAACGCCAGTACTTCTGAGGACACCGACTGCGCCACATTTAGACCTAAATAGCAAAGAAAGAGGCCTGAAGGGCCTCTATTACATATTTATGGTAAAGCATATTTTCGAAAGTGTCCCGGGGAAAATTCATATGGTATAATTATGTAAAGCTCAGTAATGATAGGTGACAATACAACATGGTGGGAGGGATTTATGTGGCGGAAGATATGATTCAATATCGCGGTAAAGTCTATAAGGAACTTCTTCAGCAAAACGGGTTGAGCGTTGCCTATGATGGTGATATGAAGGATGGTAAACCTGAAGGATACGGTAGAGCCTACTACAAAGATGGCAGAATTTTTGAAGGTGAATGGAAAAACGGACAGTACGATGGAGAAGGCAGACAGTATTACGACAATTTGAATCTCTGGTATGCCGGTGGTTTCAAGAATGGCAAAAGAGAAGGTTTTGGGAAATCCTATTATGAAGACGGCACTCCAGCCTTCGAAGGTGAGTGGAAAGACGGCAAACCGGTAAAATAGGGTTGATAATAAGCACCTTGAACTTCGTTCAAGGTGCTTTCCTTTTTTCTACGATAAATATTACTATGATTGGTCTTTTGAGTCGGGTTTACGAGCTGGCTGGGGAGACAGCCCCAGCCAGCATAGCTTTCCCTGCCTATGCAGCTGGCTGGTTATAAAGATCAAAGCCGCTAATCCCAAACTGATAAGAACTCCCGGACGTTGTCCGGGAGCGATCAAGGCTCCTCCAATGGTTAGGATGATGACTGCCATGGCCGCATAAGAGGAGTAAGGATAGCCAGGCATACGAAAACCAAATGGATGGGGGCGCCTTTCATAAAGAAGGCTGTTCTTAATCTGAGATGATAAGATAATTAACCAATTGAGAATCAGCATGACCCCGGCGGCGGTAGTCAGATATTCGTATACGGTATTGGGAAGTAAAAACGACACCAAAACCGCTACGGCCAAACCTATTCCAGTAAGACTCAATGCGGAAAGGGGCACTCCCCTGCTGTTGCGCTTTTCCAGACCATGGGGAGCATCACCATCTTCAGCCAGGGAGACCAGTACATTGGTCACCGCAAACAGAGCACCCACCATAGTTGAGAAGGCGGCACTGATGATGAGCAGGTTAAGGAGCGATTCAATGAAGCCAAAGCCGAAAATGGATAAGGCACTGACGAAAGGGCTTTCCGATAAAGAGACACTTTGCTGGGGGATCATTAGAAAAACAAAGAGCAGGGCCAGGGTATAAATAAGGGTCAGGGAAGCCAGCATAACGCGTCCTGACGTCCTGATTTCGCCAGGATGTTTTAACTCACAGGATAAGATTCCCATAACTTCAATGCCTCCATAAGAAAACAGGACAAAAATCATCGCCGACCAGGCTCCGCTCAAACCACCAGGAAGCCAGGGGTTGGCTGCTGACCCCAGAGCTGGATGACCGGCATGCAAAGCCGGTGCTATGAGCCCTGAGATGAACAGAAGGCCAAAGAGGATGAAGATCACCAGGGAAGAGGTTTTCAGTAAACCAAACCAGGACTCCACCCGGCCAAAGTCCTTAACACCCAGGAGGTTAATACCCAGGCCTAGAATGGCGTAAATTCCTGCAAAGACCCAGACTTGAACACCGGGGAACCAGAAGCGGGTGAAAATAGAGAGAGCTGCGACTTCGCTCGACATGATCAAGACACCGGCCAGCCAGTACATCCAACCACTCATGAAGCCCAGTGAAGGCCCGAAGGCTTTCCGGGCATAGACCCGAAAGGAGCCGCGCTGGGGATCATTGACTGACATATCAGCCAGGGCGCTGAAAACCAGAAAAGCGGTCAACCCTCCTAGGAGATAATTGATGAGCAAAGCAGGCCCGGCGCGGTGGATGGACAAAGCGGTGCCCAGGAAAAAACCGGCCCCGATAACAGCGCCGGTTCCTATCAAGGATAGATCCCACCAACGCATTCCTTTACCCTTCTGGTTTTTCTTCTGTTGATTATGTTCTAAGACCTGCTCAGCCTGACGCCGAAACAACACTTTATAGCACTCCTTTCGGCATTCATTGAATGGGATCTGGAATTAGTCTGCCCCAAGACCCAGGATTACCACCGAAACCGGGTATGGAAAATTTGCCATATAGTATTAGCCCAGGAATGATCGATTAGGATAAGTTGCTGGTGAGTATAAGGAAATGAACATCAATGACGCAAGCGGTCTCATTGATTAAGAACTGCCCAGATGAGCTAACCAGGCAATGTGCCTGGTTGCAAGTGAAAAGCTTAGGGCAAGCCATAGTGAGCTTTCCGAGGTTTTACGCGGTGATAGATGAATGATTTATGTTTACCTGTGGGAGTCTCTGGTAAAGTCTTTCTTGCAAAGCGCCTATTTCTGATCTTTCAAGCGCATCAAATTGTCCAAGGCCAGCTGGCCTTCCAGAGCCATATAGGAAGGAACAGACCGGTTAACCGCTTCCTGGAGGACTTCCTCCGACCAGGTTTCCGGCATACAACCAAGGGTTCTCATGGCCAACGCCTTTTTTTGTAATTGGGGAGGAAAAACCCGATATACGGATTGATGATGGACATCAAAATACTGAATGAATCCTTTGCGAACCGGACTTCCATATACATGAATGGTGATAGCTACTTGATCATCCACGGTTTCCATTTGGTGAAGGCCCTCATTCAATGGCAGTACGTAAGTGGTTTCACCCGGGTTCAAAACCGCTTCGGAGTTGACCCGAACCTGAGCCCAGCCTTCTCGGCTTCCATCATCCAGACGCTGGTATTTGAATTCTCTGATCTGATTAAAATGGGCGCTCACAATTCCCCAGGAACCATGATCATGTATGGGGTAGCGGACACCCGATTCCCATATGTAGGCGCGAATAGAGAAAGAATGCGAGGGGCTTCGATAAAGCAGGATATCATTAGGATCCATCGATTGGTATTGGGATTGCAGAAAAGCTTCGTCAAGAACCAGGCGGGCCAGGGTATTGTTTAACCATCCGGGCTCGGTCGCCAATTTTCCCACCATTTCCCGTCCCTGAGCTAAAAAATCAGGCCAGGGCAGATTCTTATCCAGCAGGTTTTGAAAAGTAACGCTGAACTGCTCCAGATAGCCAATACTCACGATCTATCACCTTCCCTTTCATTGGGTTGCCAGCTGCCATATTTCCGCACATGCGTCCATGATCGGTACGATTCATCATCAGGGTCCAGTGTTAGGGTTTCCGATTCCTGAAGATATTTTTTCGCGTAGCCTTTTTCTCTATATAACGTCCGGTCTTTGCCAATTGGGCATACCTTGGTGCAGACTCCGCAGGGATAGCAGCGTCGGCGCGTTAGTTCTTCGGCCATATCAGCGCAGGCCATTTTATCATAATCAGCCAGTAAACTGTCTTCCCGAGGTAGCAGAGCCATTTTGGGACAGCATTTAGAGCAGGCCAGGCATTTGATGCACAGATCTTTTTCGATTAAGGGGCTGCCGTCCAAATCAATCGAAGTGAAAACCGAAACGAAACGAACCCGGGGGCCAAATTCCGGGGTCAGCAAATTATGGCTCAAACCGATGGTGCCCAATCCGGCGTATTTTGCAGCCATTACATGGCTGAAGGCGGCTTGCATTCTTCTTTTTAGGATCTTTATACTGCCAAACCCGTCCCGGGTGAAGAAATAGGAAGCAATCTCCTGGCGGTTTAGAAACCGGACCAGATTAAAGGCCAGGGAGTCTAACTCCCGGTTGCAGGTGGTATATAATTCTTGGTGCAAAATGGAAGGGGTGGTTTCTACGATGGGTAGCGGCATGGCCATGCCAACCACGATCACAGTTCGGGTTGGAGCCCACAAGGACGCGGGACGAAAATCGGGAGGAACCTCTCCTGCTTCGGCCCAGCGCCGTGCCGGTGCGAAACCAATCAGGTCAGCCCCCTCTGCCTGACAAAAAGCAATGATTTGGCGTTTTATCTCTCGAGCATTTGGGACGGCAGACACAGCTTTTTTTGCTTGTTCCATGATTGTCTCCTGTTGCTCAGCAAGCACCGAATTCTGAACTGATGCTCCATGAACATGCATCATTGCATTATACTATTAGTGTAGCATTTTCTTAAACATCTGGGAACAATCGCAGCGGGGCGCACCCAGACCAAGGCGCAAGACCGGCACAGATTGCTGGCTATTTCCAGTTGCCACTGATCCCGGGAAGCTGTCTTTTGTCATAATACTATGCGGAGCGAATAGCTTTTAGCGGTGAGTATATGCCTGTGGGTAAAGGAGTGAGACTCTTTGATCTATAGTGAAGAAGAGAACGGACAGCAAGTCTTGCTTAAAGCGGGACAACTATTAAAAATTGCCCTGGATAGTAATCCTACCACCGGATATAAATGGACTATTCAGAAACTGCCCGATTCTTCATTTATCCATGTACAGGAGGTTCGTTATCTGCCGAGCCAGGCCGACCTGCCATTGATGGGTGGGGGAGGACGGCAGTATTGGACATTGAAGGCTGTAGCCCCGGGGCGTACTTCCATCCAGTTAAGGTACAGCCGATCATGGGAAAGCGTTCCAGCTCTGCGCACTTATCAGCTTGACATTGAAATTCGATGAGACCGGTGCAAACGGATGTGCCCTGTAAAAGGAGTTGTTACGATGAATAGTGAGGATTTTGCCAACCGAATGGAAGAACAAAGGACCTTTTTCCAAAGGGGAAGAACCATGGATCTTGGCTTCCGCAAAGAAGCCTTGCGCCGCCTGGAGAAGGGGGTGAAGGAGCACGAAAAGGACATCCTGGAAGCCTTGCGGCTGGATTTGGGACGGGCTTCTGTGGAAGGATATACTGCCGACATAGCACCGATATATGCGGATATATCCTTCATACTGGGCAGACTGGGACGCATGATAAAAGGATTCAAAGTTCCTACCCCTCTGGCCTTTGCAGGTGGTTCCAGCCGTATTATGCCAGAACCGCTGGGGTTGGTCCTGATCATGGGTCCCTGGAACTATCCCTTTCATCTTCTCCTGCGCCCCCTGGTGGGAGCTCTGGCTGCTGGTAATTGCGCTGTTTTGAAACCGTCGGAAATGGCTCCTCATTCTTCAGCTCTTATCCATAATATGATCGGAGAAATCTTTCCCTCTTACCATGTAACCGTGCTTGAGGGGGGAGTGGAAGAAGCCACGACCCTCCTTGAGCAGCGTTTTGACAGCATTTTCTATACTGGCAACCCTACTGTAGGGAGAATCGTCATGGAGGCAGCGGCCCGCCATCTCACTCCGGTGATCCTTGAACTGGGAGGGAAAAGCCCCTGCATTGTTGATAAGGATGCCAATCCTCGCCTGGCCGCCCGGCGCATCGCCTGGGGCAAGTTTCTGAATGCCGGGCAGACCTGTGTTGCACCCGATTATCTCCTGGTCCATAGAGAGATTAAAGAAGCTTTACTCCAGGAAGTGCAATCCGCCATCCTGGAGTTTTATGGCGAAGGCCCTCAGGAAAGCCCGGATTACGGCCGCATAGTTAATGACCGGCATTTTTCGCGCCTGGCAGGATATCTAGAAGCCGGACGGTTAATCTGTGGCGGGCAGACCGACAAGGAGGATAAATATATAGCCCCTACTCTGTTGGAGGGGATTACGGAAAACGATCCGATCATGCATGAAGAGATTTTCGGACCTATCCTGCCTGTTCTGGAGTTTGATAATCTGGATGAGGTCATCAACATGGTTAACAGAAGGCCCAAACCGTTGGCCCTCTATCTGTTTACCCGCAACCGTAAAAACCAGCTGCGGGTGATCCGGGAAACCAGTTCGGGAGGAGTTTGCATCAATGATACGATAAGCCATATGGTCAGTAATAACCTGCCTTTTGGCGGAGTGGGAGAAAGCGGCATGGGCCAGTATCATGGTGCAGCTTCTTTTTACGCATTCAGTCATATGAAAAGTATACTTAGAGCCTCCAGCTGGTTTGATGCGCCCAAGTATCCTCCCTACCGAATCGATTTGACCTGGATCAAAAGGCTTATGCGCTTCACCTGATGTTGAACCAAGTGATTAATGCCATGTACTGTCACTCCCGGGCTGGAATACGATTGGTACTTGTTAGCCAGCGGGGCGGATTATATAATTGGCAGGGAAGGAAGCCATTGAGGTTCCATATATTTTTGGGGAGATGTTGTATTTGATTAGAAGCAGGTTTGTTCGTCTCCTGAGTGGCAGTCCACAGCATTTTAGCCTGGAACACCGGGTTTTTAACCTGTTTGCGATTATTGGCATTCTTCTCTCACTGACGTCAATACTCTGCAACTATTTACTGCACTTAAACGTCTTTATGATGGTGGTTCCCTTGCTCTTTAGCGCCATGATAGGCTGGGTTTACTACCTATCCCGGGTAAAGGGCAGGCTGCGTATTCCCGCGGCCTTTTGTGTTGTGGGGATGTTATTCTTTGCTCCGGCAGTCTGGATGGCCAATGGGGGCTCCATGGGTGGTGCCCAGTATTTTTTGCTGGTTTTTTGCATTATCGTGGCTATCTTATATTCAGGAAGAACCAGAACTGCTATATTGATCCTCTATTTTGCTGTTATCATAGGCTTATTTGCTTTCGAATACTGGCACCCAGAGATGATCAAGCTCTATGACTCACGAGCAGACCGTTATCTGGATGTTATGTTTGGATTCAATCTCTCCGCTCTGGCCATTGCTCTTCTTTTCATAGTACTGGCCGACAGCTATCGCAGTGAGCACGAAAGGGTCAAACAATACTCCCAACACCTGGAGGAAATCGCGACTACCGATGGGCAGACCGGACTGCTCAATCATCGTTTTGCCTTCACCCGCTTGGAGGAGGAAATCGCCAAAGCCCGGCGGTACGAGCGAAAATTATCGATCATCATGCTGGATATCGATCATTTTAAGATATTGAATGATACGCAGGGGCACCAGTACGGGGACTATGTGCTGACCCAAATCGCTGATATCTTAAAGAACAGTATTCGCACCACTGATTCCATCGGACGCTATGGCGGAGAAGAGTTCCTTATTATCTGTCCCGAGACCGGGTTGGCCGAAGTCTATTTGCTGGGCAACCGCCTGCGTACCTTGGTGGAACGCGAATCCTTCCGCCGAGAAATGAAGGTCACCATCAGCGGCGGAGTCGCTGAGCTGCATAACGATACGGCTGTGCAGTTGGTGGAAAAAGCTGATCGCTGTCTGTACACGGCCAAACATATGGGAAGAAACCGGATAGGAATGTGAGATAATTCTGCTATTTCCTACATTCACTTTGACCCGGGTCCATCCTCTGAGGACGGATCGGCATAAAGAATAAGGGGGTATATAGGAATGGATGAAGAAAAGAGAGAGGTGAAAATCCTTGGCATGGCTGGCAGTCTGCGCCGTGGTTCCTTTAATAAGGCGGCTCTTCGTGCAGCCGGAGAACTCCTACCCCCTGACGCTCACCTGGAAATCATAGATCTGGCTGAAATCCCGTTTTTCAATGAAGATTTGGAGGGCGAACCATTACCTGAAGCCGTTCTGAACTTGGCCAAAGCTGTGCAGGAGGCCGATGCTTTGCTTCTGTCTACCCCAGAATACAATTACTCAGTGCCTCCGGTGCTAAAAAACGCTATCGACTGGGTATCCCGCCCCAGCACCGGCGCCCCTGCCAATGGCAAGCCGGTGGCTATTATTAGCGCTTCCCCGGGAATGTTCGGAGGGGCTCGCGCCCAGTATCACTTGCGCCAGGTGTGTGTCGTTGTAAATATGCTGCCTCTGAACAAACCTGAGGTTTTCATCATGCAAGCCCATACCAAATTTGATCAGGATTTAAAACTAATTGATGCGTATACTCGCAATGCCATTAGTGGCTTGCTCCAGGCTTTGGTAGCCTGGACCCGCTTGCTCAAGGGCATTTAAGAACCCTGAGATGGGGTTTAGGTGAAATCCTTTCCTTTGAAACTATCCAGTGGTATACTCCGCTTGCTCTATTAACACTATTCTGCACTTCATCGGCGTATCAGCATACAAGACGGAAGGGAAAGCTAAATTAAGATCGGAATATAAGGAGGCGGAGAGATGGATAGGAGCAAAGCTGAGGATATCATCAATTCCCTGGGGGTAATCGAGGTGCTCTACCAGGGCTCTCCAGTTTGGATCGAAGAACTGCAGGGATATACAGCCCAGATAAAATATCTGAATGACGGAAAGCGCAAACAGGTGGATGTTACCGATCTGGTCGAAGCTTAGAGGCCTAGCAGTATTATCCTGGGAGGCATATTCATCTGGCCGGGATACGGGATGTATTGCGGCAGGTTCGGCATGGATTCCGAATAGGAGCGGACGGAAATGGGGAGGGTTCACTTGGGGAAGGAGATTTCAGAGGTTACAATTCAGGTTGTTCAAGGTGACATTACCAGGCAGCCGGATTTGGATATTATCGTCAATGCTGCCAACACCAGATTGATGGGTGGCGGGGGCGTGGATGGCGCGATTCACCGGGCTGCCGGGCCGCAGTTGAAAGAAGAAAGCGGTCGTCTTGGCCCCATTCATACCGGTCAGGCGGTGCTGACTGGCGCTTATCGCCTGCCCAATAGGTATGTCATACACTGTGTGGGACCGGTATACGGCCGGGATAAACCAGAAGCCAAGCTCCTGGCTGATTGCTATCGCAATGCCCTGAAACTGGCCGAGGAAAAGCATATTGCATCGATCGGTTTTCCCGCTATTTCCACCGGCATATATGGCTACCCTATGGAGGAAGCAGCTCGGGTTATGTTCACGACATTTATGGAAATGATCACCACTCTTCATTATGTAGAGCTCCTCCGTGTAGTGCTTTTTGATCAAGAGGCATGTATGCTTCATCAAAAGGTCTTAACTTCTCTATTTGAGAATTAGTCATTTTGTCAGCCATCGCTGTCTGGTTAGGACTTTTTGCCCTCCTGCTCTTGAGCGCTTACCGCTTGGTCAGAAGTCTGAGGAATAGAAACAGTTAAGAGTCTGGGAGCAGATTGGTGAACACCAGTGGACAAGAGAGGTTCAGGCAGGTTATATTGGTTATAGGTATATATTTTTATCATTAAGCCAAGCGACACGAATTCAAGCCGACCAAGTGTTTGAAAATGTGAATTGGGGAAAGAAACAACCAGGGACGGTGCCCGATTCAAGGGATGCCTCTGATCTGGGGAGGAGTGAAAGGTTGTGAACAGCCTGTATAATCTCGTCAACCAAAACAGAGACTTTTTGAGCAAGCGAACCATTTTCTATGCCCAAAATTATCATTTTGCAGCCTATGCACCAATTCTTCCCCAGGTTTGGCAGACCGCCCTCAATGAAATGGTTGACGCCTTCCTCTCTGCCCTGGATGGACCAGGTCTCAATCCTCCCCTGGATTTTTATGATAATTACAGTCGTGATCCCTTATGTGCTTTTGGCATCCTGGAGGCTCAAAAACAGCGCCATCGGGGAGTCACGCTGGAGTTGTTTCTTGGTTTGATAAAATATTTTCGCCAGGCATTTCGGGATTTGATCCAGGAACAACAGATGGGAACGGACGAAGAACGAAGTTCTGGCCAATTGATTGAGCGATTTTTTGATCGGGTTGAGATCGGGGTCTGTTTGGACTGGACAGGGGAACACCGAGACGAACTGATTAAAAACATGCAAGATGCCAACCTGGAATTGGCCTATGAAAAGAATAAGTACCTGGCGATTTTTGAAAGCATTTCCAACCCGGTTATATTGCTGAATCAACAGCACCTGGTAGAAAATATGAATTATGCTGCCGTAGACCTCTTAATGTCAGGAAATCATAAGGTTCCCGATGACCACGCTTTGAATAATGGGCAGATCAGAGTGGAGCACTTGATGCCCTGGTTAGTGGAAGAGGTTTTTGAGTTCATTAGCAGCAATAGCGATCAGGCCACAATAGAGAAAGAAATACTTTTGAGCGAAGATGACCGGCGGCATCTGGTAATCAAGTTTCACCGCTTGATTGACATTAGCGACCGCTTTAAGGGGACTGTGCTCATCCTCAATGATGTTACCGAGGCCAAACAGGCTGAAGAGGCATTACGCTATATGAGTTTTCATGATGAATTGACCGGCTTGTTTAATCGAGCCTATTTCGAGCAGGAAATGCTGCGCCTGGAAAATGGACGTTCTGATCCCCTGGGGATTATCAGCTTTGACGTAGACGGGCTGAAGTTGGTGAACGATGTGCTGGGTCACCAGGCCGGTGATTTGCTGCTGGCTGCAGCTGCATCGGTGATCCACCAGTGCTTCCGGGAAAACGATGTGGTGGCTCGGATCGGGGGAGACGAGTTTGCTGTACTGCTGCCCAACAGCCAGACAGAGGATGTGGAGCGGGCCGCCCAGCGGACGCGCGAAGCTGTTGAATCTCATAATAAAGACAACCCGCACTTGCCCTTGAGTTTATCTCAGGGCTGGGCGGTCCGGGACGATCTGTCTACCAGTCTGAGCCGAATATACCAGCAAGCCGACCATCAGATGTACCGCGAAAAGCCTTGGAACCGGGAAGTGTTTCACCAGCGATTCCTGGAATTATATAAACAATTCGGCAACGAGTTGTACAACCATGATCTGATCACGACGGGATGATGCAGGCGGGGATTGGAATGGCGGCCGAAGGCCGCCCTTTTTTTGCCCCGTACCTGGTTCTTTTGTCCGTTTGCATATTCCAGGGGAACATATTATAACGCAATCAACCTGCACAAAGGGCATCATCACGAAAACCCGGTTCAGCAGTCTGATGCTGAGGAAGGGGACGGCTCACCCCGGCGGTACCGCCTGTAACCGGCGTATTTGCCGATTCTGTTAAGCCTGGTGCAAAGTCGCATTTCCCGAAATAGGAGGATGCGGAATGAGAAGCCAGGAAGTTGGATAATATGGACACAAAGCGTTCGGAATGCCTTTCTTCCAGGAGCTGCAGGCAGAGCTCCCGAGAGGGTTGAAGTTGATTGAGGAGTTCCATGATGCGATCCTCGGGTAATAACAAGCTGATCAAGGAGGGAAGGATGATTTCCCGGTCGCTTTCATCCAATTCCAGGCGAGTCAGAGCATGGGCGGCTCGATCTGCCGAAACTTGATCTCCGTCCAACAACAGCATATATAGATAATCTTTGCTCATAGGACTGCGGATAATAGCCAGATCTTTAAGTGTCTGCTCTTGATCCTTCTCTATTTCACCGGAAAGAAGGTCATCGGTGAATCCCAGATAGTCAAAAGCGGTATAAAAATCACCTTCTTCTCGAGAAGCAAAAGCCAGCATTAACTGATAGATGTATGGACGGTGGGAAAGATGATAGGTGTGAAAAACAGGAGATTCGCCTGCTAACACTCGTTCCATAACTCTCTGCACCGGCATCTTGTACAGGGAAGTAAAGTGCTGGTATCGCTTTTGCCGGCGTTGCATCATCAGATGGCGGCCTAAGAGAATAAGCCCTGTTACCGTTCCAGCCAAAACCCCGATGATAAAATTAATAATTAAGCTGGACACAATACTATTCAAAGGGGAACCTCGCTTTCTTATTCTCGTTGTGAAGATGGGTGAACTAATATCCTCTCATAAAATATCGATATCCTGAACATAAATTATTAATTCTAACAACCCATTGGCAAGACTGCTCCAGCCCACAATAGACTGGCAAATATCAATTCAGGCAGGGAAACAAGTTTATCAAGGCGAAATGTTTCAACATGAATAAAATTAACGGAGGTGCCTCTCATAATGCCACATAATAGCACAAACGGTCATAGTGGGGAGGGTGCAGTGAGCGCCCAGCAGGCAAAACAATTATTAGTGGAAGGGAACAAGCGCTTTGTTTCCGGAGAAATAGGGCAGAAAGAGCTGGGTGCCGGAAGGCGGATTGATCTTTTCGAAAATGGCCAGTTCCCGTTTGCCGTCGTACTGACCTGCTCCGATTCCCGGGTTCCTCCCGAACTGCTCTTCGATCAGGGCCTGGGTCAGTTGTTCGTAGTACGGGTGGCAGGCAATGTGGTGGATCCTGTAGCCCTGGGCAGTATTGAATATGGTGCAGAGCATCTCGGCGCACCTCTCTTGGTGGTTTTAGGGCACAGCAACTGCGGAGCGGTAAAAGCCAGTGTTGATGGAGGCGAAGCCCCGGGCAGCATCGGTGCATTGGTGGCCAAGATCAAGCCTTCAGTGGACAAGATGAAGGCAGCCGGAGCCAGTGGTGCCAACTTATATGAAAAGGTTGAGGACGAAAATGTCAGGGCGGTTATCGCTGAAATCGGAGAGAGCCCGGTGGTCCAACACCTGGTCCAGCATGGACATCTGGAAGTGGTCGGAGCCAAATACCTTCTGGATAGTGGGGAAGTGGTATTTTTCTAGGAACAATCAGGCCGAATGACGGAAGCGAATATCTGCGCGTTCGTCATTCGGCCTGTTATATGCCCGCTTTGTCAAAACCCTCAGGGAGCTCTTATGAACTCCCGGGTTAATTACAATGTCGGAGGTTTCTATGCTAGCCATACTTTCCATCCTGGCCCCCATCTTCCTGGTGCTTTTTGGAGGGGTGCTCCTGCGCCGCAGGAACTTGCTCAAGGAGACTTATATAAATACCACCAACCACTTGATCTACTATTTGTTCCTGCCGGCTTTGCTCTTTTCGAAGATAGCCCAATCTGATTTTCGAACCGTATTCAGTCTGCCCCCAGTACTAATCATGGGGGGAGCCATCCTGGCTGTTTTCCTGTTCAGTCTAGCCTTGAGCCGGGTTTTGCGTTTTTCACTGGCTGTACAAGGAACTTTTACCAACGACAACTTCCGCTCCAATTTCATGTATATCGGGTTACCAGTCTGCTTTTATGCCCTGGGTGAAAGGGGCCTGGCAGCCGGGAGTGTGTTGACAGCCTTCGCTGTTCCTCTGGTCAATATCCTGTCCGTCCTGGCTTTTGCCGCGTCCAATAAGGAGTTTAACCTGGGGCGATTGATGCGGGAGACATTTCAGAACCCCTTGGTAATCGCTGCCCTGTTGGGTATACTCTGTTCCATTCTGCAAATCACGTTGCCGGATTTTTTGCATCAAACCATGGCACTGCTGGGTCAGGCAACCCTGCCTCTGGCTTTATTATGCATCGGCGCAAGCCTGAAGCTGAAGAGTTTGAATAACAACCTAATCATCCTGGCGGGGAGCGCGTTGATTAAACTTCTCCTCCTGCCTTATTGCGCCTACCTCATGTTCCGATTCTTGAACCTGCCACTGGATGTGCCTGCTTTCAGCCTTATGATTATGCTGGCAGCCCCCAGCGCGGAAATAAATTATATTCTGGCCGAAGAAATGAACGGCGATCCCGAGCTGGCCAATGCTACTATCGTTTTAACCACCCTTTTATGCCCATTGACCTATCTTATCTGGCTTAGTTTGCTTGGTATTCATTGAGCTGTGACTCAGGCGTCCATCCTCATTTTCCCCTCATGATATTGCGCTGCTTGCAGACTTCTTCGACATTTCATTCCCCGTCATCTTGCTTCGGAGTTCCCGAAAACATGTATTAAGAATATCTTAATAAAAGGCTGTTTTGTCTACGCTTGGCCTGTAGCCTTTGTATCGAAAAAGAAAGGTGATTATTTTGAAAAAGCAAAGTGCTCAAAGTGCCTGCCAGGCGCCGATGAATCCGGAATTCACTAGACAAGCGACCGGGGGGCTGTTCGCGCTTAGTGGACAACAAGGCCGTCAGTTGGGCTTTGTGCCCCATCCTTTAAAGCTTGATCATCTCAAGGGACTTCGTACTCTGGCCGGTAAAGCACCCAAAGCTTTGCCTACTTCCTATGACCTGCGGCGCCAGGGGCGGGTGAGTCCGGTTAAGGACCAGGGCCCGGCCGGAACCTGTTGGGCTTTTGCCAGTTACGGGTCTATGGAGTCCTGTTTATTACCAGGCGAATCCTGGAATTTTTCCGAAAACAACATGAAAAACCTGTTAAGTGAAGACTGTCCCCAGGGTTTTGACCGGCCGCCCGACGGTGGGGGAAATGAGCTTATGGCAGCCGCCTACCTGGCGCGCTGGAGCGGTCCGGTTACCGAGGCCCAAGACCCCTATGATCCGCACAACGGCGGTCTATGCACTGAACTTGATCCCCAGAAGCACCTGACCCGAGTAGTATTTGTTCCTGACCGGCAAGGCTCTACGGACAATGACAATCTCAAAACCGCCATTATGAATTATGGAGCTGTTTTTACTTCGCTGTATTATGATGACAGTGCCTATCAAGAGACCAACTCTGCCTACTACTATAATGGCCGGGCGCAAGCCAATCACGCCATATGCCTGGTAGGCTGGAACGATCTTTATAGCAAAAGTAATTTCAAAAGCCGTCCATCCGGAGACGGTGCTTATATAGCTCAAAACAGCTGGGGCACCTCCTGGGGTGATCAAGGCTTTTTCTATATCTCCTATTATGATTCTGTTGTAGGGACCGCCAACGCGCTTTTTAACCGCAGCGATAGTCCTGACACATTCAAAGTCAATTACCAGTACGACCCGCTGGGTTGGGTAACTTCTATCGGCTATGGCCAAAGCAGTGCCTGGCTGGCCAACCGATTTCAAGCCAGCGGGGATCATAAAGTGGGGGCAGTAGCCTGGTATGCGGCCTCACCAGAATCCAGTTATGAATTATATATCTATCTGGATCCGACCGCCAGCGATCCCCGCAGCGGACAACAAGCGCTGGCCTTAAAAGGTAGTTCGGGTGATCCAGCTTATTTCACGCGCGTTCTTCCGACAGCGGTGAATCTAAAGAAAGGCCAATGGTTTTCTGTAGCTTTGAAAATAAATACCCCCGGCTATAACTATCCTGTCCCCGTACAGATGCCCATCTCCGGATACAGCAGTCAGGCTCAAGCGGGGAGCGGGAAAAGTTTTATCAGCCTGGACGGCAGTCAATGGGAGGATATAACCACCGTCTGGTCCAACACCAGTGTATGCATCAAAGCTATAGCTTTGTAGCACTAGACCGAATAGGGTACAACCGATTCTTTTTAATGACTGAGGCTTTGCAGCGTTTAATTTTGGCACACGACTACTAACGGGGTATAATGGGCTCATGAGATTTTTTCCTGGGAGGTGGTTGTGCGGTGGGCAGGTTCTTTTATCTATTGCTGGCGGCCATACCAGTAAGTATTTATGGTAAATTTGCCGATCATCCAACCCTTATGTTTTTCAGCGCCTGTCTGGCCATTATTCCCCTGGCAGGTATCATGGGTAAGGCTACAGAAAGTCTTGCTTCCTATACTGGGGAACGGGTGGGGGGCTTCATCAACGCCACCTTTGGCAACGCCACGGAACTGCTGATTACCGTATTCGCCCTCCAGGCGGGTTTGTATGATGTGGTTAAGGCTTCAATTGCGGGAAGTATTATGGGCAACATCCTGCTGGTATTGGGCCTGGCCATCCTGGCCGGGGGGTTAAAAAACGGGTCCCAGTCTTTTGACCGGGTGCATGTTAACAATCAGACCAGTCTCATGTTTTTGGCCGTCATCGCACTGATTATTCCGGCGGTGTTTTTTGCTTCACCCGGGCAGGCAGATAAGCTTGGCAATTTTAGCGTGGTGGTAGCCGCAATTCTGCTGTTGATCTACCTGAGCGGTTTGGTTTTTGCTATTAAGCGGTCAGGCGGGACTAGTGAGATAAAAAGTGGAAGATGGAGCAGGTCCTTGTCGGTGGTATTGCTGGGCCTCACCACTGTCGTTATCGCCATAGAAAGTGAATTGCTGGTGGCTGGGATAGAATCGGTAACCCACCTGTTAGGCTGGTCTACGTTTTTCATCGGTATCGTGATCATTCCCATCATCGGCAATGCTGCTGAACATTTCACCGCTGTGCTCATGGCCTGGAAAAATAAAATCGACCTGGCTTTCGAAATCGCGGTAGGTTCCAGTACCCAGATGGCTATGTTAATCACCCCGCTGCTGGTCTTCCTGGGACTGTTCCTGAACCGCCCTATGAACATCATGTTCAACTTCCACGAGATCGTTTCCGTAGCCCTGGCAGTGCTTATTGCCCAGTTTGTCAGTCTGGACGGTGAATCGAATTGGTTGGAAGGCAGCCTGCTGGTAGCCGCCTATGCCATCATGGCCATTGCCTTCTACTTTATTTAACCTGCCTGCTGACATTTCGCTGACCTTGTGTCCCCCCTAACATTGGCAATATATAGATGGTTCTGACTGTCGTAAATTGGTGACAGTCAGAACCATTCGTTAGTCTATGGTCTTAGCTAAATGTTAAAGAATTTCAAGGTAAATATTAGTTGGAGGCGTGTTCAACAGCGGCTGCTGTTACACATTTCTCTGTTAGTTCATCAAATGCTTTTTCTCTGAGTCTTTGCTTCTCGACAGGATTTATATCTTTGGATAAAGTACTGTCTACCTCATCATATAGCTTTTTCTGCAGATTCCCTACACTTAACATCTTCTGGTATCCTTTAATGGTAATCGAATCTGCAAAGAACTGATCAACGGTTTTGCCTGTACCATTAATGTATTCTAACATGAGATGTGAATTATCAGGTGCATTCTCTGGATCCTTAAGTGCGTTATTAGCTAATTGCTTCATTTCGTCAGCATATTTTTTCGCTTCCGCTTCAGTGGCTTCAACTCCCTGTCTCTGGGCTTCTTGATATTGAACCGTAAACTTTATAATGTTGTCTTCTACTTCATCATCTGTTACAGCATTATTTGAAAATTTCATCCTATCTTTTACACTATCGTACTCTTGCTTAGTAATAGGTACATGGTTTACCTTTAATATAATTTTGTCAGCATTTAAATCTTGCTTATTTTGCATTAAACGTTGGCCAAAATTGAAAAAAATAGATGATGCATCTGATTTGGCAAATCCCAGATACCCACACATATTGATTAATATAAGACTTACGATTAAAAAGGGTAACTTTTTTCCCAAGTATATTTTTTTCAGGATTTCGTTTCTCCTTGATAATTAATTATTTTGCTTGCCATGTGCCATTTGTCCAAAAGATATGTATAAATGTTGGATTCCATTCTGTTGGAGCAGTGTTGTTAAAATGTCACTGACTAGATACTACCGAAAAGGGTTTAGAGGCAATTCAATACCGATATCTTCAAGTGCTGTATACGTAAGGTGATACTTCTAGTGCAAAAATTTGTAAACTAAAATAGAATGTTATATAATTTCTGCAATGTATTATATTTCCACTCGCATCTTCCTGTTTCCTCCTGCTTAGAAAACCTATTAACACTATTAATTCATCATATTGGGAATATATATGACAAAATTATTCATTAAATGTCGATAAAGTAAAGCCTAAAACGACTTTAATCGGAAAATCATGAATTCACGAGGCGCGCGTAGCCATAGCGGTCATTGATGTATCTAAACCGTAATCAGGAAGCCAAGTATATAGCTAGAATAGCTAGACCAAACCTGATGCCCCGTTGTCCAGTGTCGCTACACGACCCATACGGATGGCTTCTACTACCGACTGGTTAAGCCCATACAAATATGGTAGTTTATATTCGTGGAGTCCTGCATGAAACTCAGAGTGAATAAAATAGGATAACCGGGTTCATAATGCAAGTAATCACACCCGTGTTGCCAGAAACCAATAAGTAAGCGGAATAATTTAAGAACATATACATTGAGGATGTGAGTATGTACAAACTCTGGAAACAGATATTTAAATTCGGAATAACCGGGGTCGTAAACACCCTCGTTGATTTCGGGATTTTCAACTTGTTAATGCTGATCACCGGGATCTACAAGGGCTGGCCGGTTTTCGTCTTCAGTGCATTTAGCGTTGCTGTTGCCATTCTAAACAGCTATTTGATGAACCGCAAGTGGACATTCGATTCCCAAGAGGAACGCGTGGGTTTGGAAATGAGCCGTTTTTTGATGGTCTCTGTCGTAGGTATGTTCATTAACAGCTTAATGGCAGCCGGGGTGACGGCTTTGGGGAGCTGGGCACCGGTATCCATGTATCTGCTGCCCAACATCGGGAAAGGCCTGGGGGCCGTTTTTTCCGCAACCTGGAATTTCCTGGCTTACCGCTACTGGGTGTTTCGAACTGATAGAAGTGAGCCCCCCCCTGCTGATGAATGGGAAGTGGTGGAACCCGGTTTATCTACGATCATCATACCAGCATATAATGAAGAAAAACGTCTGGAAAACCGCCTTCATCAGCTTCTTCAGGGTCTGGATTTCCGGGCTGAAATTATCGTAGTGGATGATGGGAGCCGAGACGGAACCCTGCACCTCGTCAAACGTCTGGCTGGTCAGTTTCCATCGATACGCTGGATCAGTCATGAGAATAATCGCGGAAAAGGAGCCGCCGTTCAGACCGGGGTGAAAGCCGCCCGGGGCGAATATATCATCTTCACCGATGCGGATCAGAGCTTTACCCTGGCCCATATTGCAAACATTCGAAAGACCCTGTTGGACGGACATCCGATTGCTATCGGCAGCCGGGACAGCGCGTGGGGCCGCAGCGTGCAGGGAGAGTCGAGGCTGCGTAGATTTTTAGGCCGAACCTTCAACCTGTGCGTCCAGACTCTGCTCCTATATGGTATTCGAGACACCCAGTGCGGGTTGAAGGGATTCCGCTGGGAGGAGGCCCGGGATATCTTTGTCCGGCAGCGCATGGAGGGCTTTGCTTTCGATGTGGAGATCCTCGCCTTGGCCAGGGCTATGAATTATCAGATTAAACCGGTGCCGGTGCAGGTTGCATCCTGTACGGGATCAACTGTTAATCCTCTGATTTCACCCCTAAGGATGGGTTTAGATGTGCTGCGGATAAAACTGGGGTTAATACTAAATACTTACGAACTGGACACCTGGACAGCCAGGTGGGTGCCGCTCGCTACCGGCAGCGCGTTATTTATTGCCGCCCTGCTGGCGCGCTTGCCCTGGTTGTGGACAGTGCCTCGATATATTGATGAACTACGCGAAGTGAATCTGGCCTATTCAATATTTTTAGGGACAGAGTGGCCCCTCCATAATGCGGGCCATGATATGGGTGCTTTGCATAATTACATACTGGCCGGGATTTTTAAGCTATTTGGCCCCAACATCCTCTGGCCGCGTCTTTATGTGGCGGTGACCGCCGCCTTGACGGTAGTGCTTATCTACCGTCTGGGTCTGCGTCTGTATGGACGATGGGCCGGACTTCTGGCTGCCGGCCTCCTATTAACCAATGGGATGCACATTCTCGTCACCCATATGGCCTGGGGAAATTGTACGACACCACTTTTTTTCGTACTGGCTTTACTGGCCATGGACAATACCCGGCAGCGGCAAAGTGGATTCTGGCTGCTGGCAACGGCACTTCTCTGGGCTGCCACCTTGCAGACCCACTCGTCCGTGGTTATTTACATCCTGGTAGCCTTTGTTTATGCCATGAGTAATGAATTCTATATGATGGCGAAACTGCGCTGGACCTGGTATTTGGGTGCTGTTCTAGTATTCTTAGCCGGGTACAGCAACATGATTTATTACAATATCGTCTCCGCGGGAGGGAGTATTGCCTGGTTGGGAAACAAGGGTTACGCGATGGAGCACAAGCCCGGGCTGCTTTCCTTCATAGACAATCTTGAGCAGATGTTCATAGAGTTAATTCGCAGTGTTAGTTCCGATTATTCAACGCATCCTCATCTATGGAACTACCTGACCCATCCCTTTTTTGTATTGACAATTTTGCTTCTAGCCTGGGGGTGTTACCTGGCGATAAAGAAAAAACAATCTTTGCCCGTATGGATGCTGGTGGGAGGATTTCTCATCATGCCCTGGATTAATGCCCGGTATGCGTTTTATGTGACCACCCGCTACATCATGCCGCTAATTCTTTGCGCCATCTTGCTGGTGTCATTGGCGGTCGTCCAGCTGGTGGGGCTTATCCGGGAAAAGGTAAAAAACCCACGGCAGGTTACGATACCTGCGGTCGCGTTGGCGATGGTTCTGGTGATTGCCCAGTTCGTGCCCTATTATGACTATTGCAAACAGGCTCAGCCCACCAACCTTTCCAACCAGGCGGCCCTTGATGTCATGTCTATCGTGGACGCCAAGGATAAGGATGTCAAACTGGTCCTGGTAGACAAAACTTTGCCCCTGGAGAACCAACCTTTACCTGATCTGCTCAAGATCGATCGCAAGCCTTTCATCTTAATCCCGGGGGACGGAGTCGAACCAACCAGCACCGACTGGCCTGAAGCTTTGGGGAAATACCAGCACAAGGACATACTAGCCATTGTCAGCCAGAACACCTATCAGCATATTAAAGACCAACTGTCAGGAGCCCAGGCCTACCCGGTAAGTTCCCTGGTAGCCTTCCCCCGGCCTGAGGATAGTCCCCGGATAGTATATGTTCTGGAAATAAAGGGTCAATAGAATAGTACTCTGTTAACCCTACTATCTGCCTCGGGAGAGCTCTTCTACCCTGACATTCAACCGCTTTCACCAAAATCTTGCTAAATCCCCTTGTTTTTTTTTGAAATGGAAGGAATATTTACCCGGAACCCAGAATACTATACTCCATCAAGAAAGAGGGAGGTAGGTTTATGTATAGTAGTGGAGACAGCGCCTTGGCAGTGTTTTTCGGAACAATGATGATAGTCGGAGTAATATTTGTTCTTATCGGCATCGCCATGTATGTACTCAAATCCATTGGAGTCATGAAACTAGCTGACAAACGGGGACTGGAAAATTCATGGCTGGGATGGATACCCATTGCAGATCTTTATCTGCTCGGTACGATTGTTGGAGAGATGGACCTGTTCGGTTATAAGGTAACCAATCTGGCAATGGTGGCCCCTGGAGCGGCAGCCGGTTATTTTGTTTTGAGTTTTATACCCTTCATTAATTTCCTGGCAATGATCGCCTTTGCCATATTTATGGTTGTGTTCCTGTATAATCTCTACAAGATGTACTCGGACCAGGCTGTGCTCTATACCATTCTTTCAGTTATTGGCCTGGCAGCCATTTTCATCTTCCTAATTCGCGACAAAGAACCCCTAAACCAGGGCAACTACAGTCCTCCTAGCCAGTATTAGAACAGGATCGGAAAGCGCACGGCAAGACGATAATAACAATCTTCTGCTTTTTTGATAAAATTTCTACTGGCACAAAAAAAATCCGGTTCTCCGGATTTTTTTTTGCCCTCGATTACTCCTCTTTCAAGAGCCCCGGCCCGTTAAATGCTTCCGGGTTTAAGGAAGAACCCTGGGGTATGACATACCGCAGCGCACCTGAAGGACAATGGTCAATGGCCCGGATGATCTTTTCCGGATCGGCGCCTTTGAGGTTCACCCAGGGTCGCGCCTCAGGGTTAAACACATCGGCACGCCTGGTGAAACAATAGGTGTCATGATGGCAGAGCCCGGGATTCCAATATACCGTCAGGTCCGGGGATTCATAGCGCTTTATATAATCATTGGCCTTCAGGTCCAGGCGCGCTTTAATCGGGCGGGGCTCCAATTGGACCTCTACCATTTCATGGTCTGGGGACAGCAGAATCCTACCCATCTTCAGTCCCAGTGCGAAGGCCTTGCTTAAATCCTGGTCGGTGGGGTGGAATCGCACTTTTAAACCGGGCAGCACCCGCATTCTCAGCATATGCAGGCGAGTCTGAATGTTGGGAACTGCTTCACCGCTCCACCCATAGGATCCAAAGGCAGCTGCCACGATATCAGCATGAGTAATGGGAGACAGGTGCCCGAGCAGGTCCCATATGGGCGGAAGAGCATCCCTGTTCAGGGTGGGTGAGCCGATGAAAAGCCCCTGAGCTCGATCAATTTCCTGTACTACCTGATCCAAAGGATCTACAACCAGGTCAAAGACTTTAATCTCAAAGTTTCCGGCAGCCTGCAGCCCCTTTTCTACTTGCTCAGCCAGCATTTTTGTATATCCATAAGCCGACATATAGGCAACTACAACCCGGGGAACGGATTGGGCAGGGGGAGGGGAAGACCATTGCCGGTACAAGTTGATATAGTAAGGGACATTACTGCGCAAGATAGGTCCGTGCCCTGGACAGATCATGTCAATCTCATAGTGCCCTAACTTGTCCAGAGCTTTGATGACGTAGGGCTTAAAAGGACTCAGGATATGATCGAAATAGTAGCGGTAAGCTGGATTAAAATCGCCGGGAATTAGGTCATTGAAAAGCCGCTCATCGGAAAAATGGCATCCGAAGGAGTCGCATGTAAACAATAGGCGATCCTCATCGATGTATGTGTACATAGTATCCGGCCAGTGGAGGAACATAGCGCCTATAAACCGCAGGTTTTTGCCGCCTAAATCCAGGGTGCCCCGATTTCCTACCGCCAGGGTTTTGAAATTGGAGTTGCTCACTTGTTTCAGAAAATCCAGGGCTGTAGGGTGCGCAACCACGGTGAGATTTGGATTTAGCTCCAACAAGTGGGCCAAAGATCCGGCATGATCGGGCTCGCTGTGGTTCATGATCAGGTAGTCGATGCTATGCAAAGGAACAATTTGTTCAATATTTTTCAAGTAAGAGTCAAAAAATGGCTCCTTAACCGTTTCTACGAGGGCAGTCTTATCCCGGCCTTGGATCAGGTAAGCATTATAGCTGGTGCCGTATTCGGTGCGCATGATCATATCGAAAACCCTTAATTCTGGATCCTGAACCCCCACCCAGTGAATGCCTTCTTTGATTTTAATGGGATCCATACGGCCTTCCTCCTCTTATTCTCGCGATATACTACTATTTGGAGGTGATGGCAAACGCCATCACCTCCGGGAAAAAGATATAATGGTCTGATCCTTTTTGTCTGGAAGCCGGCCTGAGAAAGGACTATTCTTTTTTATCGAAGAAGGCCTCCGCTTCCTTTTCCATCTCTTCCAGTCGGATATAATAATCCGGGAATTCGTTCAGGTGAGCCAGGGCGATTTTGGCAGTCATCACGGGATCATCGTTGGTGACATTGGTCAAGGGATCTACAGTACCGTGTTCCAATTCCACATCCATGCCGTCGCGAAACTGGTCTACATCAAAGCGCTGCCAGTCTACGCCAAGCATTTCTCCATATTTCCTGGCCTCTTCGATTGTAAAATGCTTTTTTTCGCTCATAGACATTCTCCTTTCAGATGATCCTTTTATTTAAAGTACGTTTTTATCATTTCTCACTTCCAGTTTCTTCTATTATATTTCAATTTTCAAGCCCATTACCATTCTTTCCAGTGGGGAACAGACCAATCCCACACAGTTGTTGCTTCTCGACAAAAACTGTGTGCCGGGAGGCGCAATCTTTTGATAAACTTAGGAAAATACCAAAAAGTCTATAAGATTTGGCTTTTTGGGACTGAGACTAATGAGCAACACTTACGATAATAATAAAGAATAGGCAGCTTGACCTTATTTATCAGGATATCCTTATAGTGCGCGAGTAAATAATACTCGTCAGGAGAAGAATATGAATTTTCACGATAACCAGAAGATCAAGATTATCAATGAACAGAATGAATATTTTGCCTGCATTGATGTGGTTAACTCCAATGACATGTCGATCACGGTTTACGATGCGGTAGATGTTTTCAACCCGGGTGAAACGATTGTGATTGAAGCAACTGGCAATGATGCTGTATACCTCTGTCAGACCACGGTTCTCAAGGCGGTTTCCGGGGCTCGTAACAGCAATTGTGTGTTGAGTATCCCCGACACTTTCTCCCGGGTGCAGCGGCGCGAGTATATTCGCTTTCCTTCCCATATTGTCGTGCAGTTCCGGGAACCGGAGAACGAAACCTGGAGCCGGGGACTAACCCAGGATATATCGGGAAATGGATTGAAATTATCCTCCAAGATTCCGCAGCAGATGGGCTCTTTATTAGAGCTTTCATTTACCTTGAAAACCAAGACATCCACCCACTCGATTAAGAATATGGGCCAGGTGGTTAGGGAATACAAAGCCGTCAAGGGATATACTTATGGTATCTTGTTTGTAGACATGCCGCCAGCGGAGCGGGATAAAGTAGTAAAATATATTCTTTATGAATCGGTCAAGAAACGTTCACTAACTTCATTTCTCACCGGACCTTGATTTAATGACATTTCTCTCCTTTGGATATACTTAAACCCGGCTGGTGGTAACAGCTGGGTCATTTTTTGCGTTTAGTAATAAGCGACTCACGCCGTCATTATTCATAAGCTGCTTCTAGCGGTTCATAAACAGGACCTTGACCGTGCAGAATAGAACCAAAAGAAGAGGGGGAAATAGCATGCCCTGGATGCACGGCAATATTGAACTGGAAGATGGAAGCCGGTACAGCGGAGAGTTTATGATCAAGGAGGATGGTCAGATGGATTCTCTGTTTCGGCCCGATATGAATGAAGGATATGCCGATTCTGACGAGGATGAGCTGGTATCCGGCCAGGTCAATATGCGCAGTCCTTATCAGATTCCAGATTAAAATATGGTCTCAATATCCATACTCCTTGTTATTTGCCGGGGCGGGCCGCAGGCCTCCCCCGGTTTTCCGTTGCCGATCCCGATTGACCAATAGCATTTCGATGGAATTGCGTAAGCCTCTTCTTTTACTAGCACTGCCATGACAGAGTTGTAAAAATGTGATAATTTTAGATATGTTATAAGTTGGGCTGGCAGCCCGATTGATGTTGTTGAGAAGGATGCGATCTCCTTATGACCCTAGCCGCTCTGTTTGGCACCGCCTTTGTTGTTGGATTAACTGGAGCGATGATGCCGGGTCCCATGCTTTCGACCACGATTGCTCAGAGTGCCCGGCGTGGATGGACCGCCGGTCCCTTAATGGTATTAGGCCATGGAACTCTGGAACTGGTTCTGGTTATGGCACTGATGGCCGGGCTTGCCAACTATCTAACCTTGCCTACTGTTTCAACAGTGATTTCCCTCCTGGGAGGGGCTTTTCTTCTTTACCTGGGGTATTCAATGAGCCGTCAGGCAGCTGCAGGTCGGATCCTTCTATACAGTTCCGATGGTTCCGGGCCGGAGTCCCAAGGGCTGCATCCGGTGCTGGCCGGTGTATTGATTAGTCTATCCAATCCCTTTTGGACATTATGGTGGGCTACAGTGGGGCTGACATATTTGACCCTGGCTCTCCAAGGTGGGCCAGTTGGTCTGGGCGCTTTTTTTAGCGGCCATATTATGGCCGATCTCTTGTGGTTTGGGCTGGTTGCCGGATTGGTTGCCAGCGGACGGCGCATCCTAAATCAGCAGATGTACAATTTCATTCTACTGGCTTGTGGACTTTTCCTTCTAGCTATGGGGGGATATTTCATGTATCACGGGTTTATGATGGAAAGGCTTGTCGGGGTTGAATTGATTTCGATCGAAACTTTTTTAGATATTTGAGATTATATGCAAGAGTTCCGATTCCAGGCGCAGCAATTGGGGGTCGGTAAAATTACGATTGGTCTTGTCCAGCTCAACATTGAATTCTTTAATGATCTGAGAAGGACGGCTTGATACAATCAAGATCTTATCAGCCATACCCAGTGCCTCTTTGAGGTCGTGGGTCACAGCCACCAGGGTAAACTGTTTTTCCCGCCATTGATCCAGCATATCCTTCATGATTTCCAGTTTAACCGGAAGATCTAAAGAGCTAAAGGCTTCGTCCAAAATAAGCAATTCCGGATCAACAATCAAGGCCCGGGCTAGATTAACGCGTTGTTTCATTCCCCCGCTCAGTTGAGCCGGCAGGTAGTCTTCGAAACCATTTAATTTCAACCGTGTTAGCGTCTCATCAACCGCGCCTGCTTCATTTACGAAAAGCAGGTTTTGTTTTACGGTCCGCCAGGGAATTAGCCGTGGCTCTTGAAAGACGAAGCCCACTTGGGCGCTGCTGACCTTGAGCTCCCCGGAACTGGGAGTCTCCAACCCCGCCACCATGCGGAGGAAGGTAGTCTTACCCGCACCCGAAGGGCCCAGGATGACCAGCCTTTCACCCTGTTTCAGACTCAGATTCCATCCCTCGATAACCTTGAGCGGTCCGAAGGCTTTGCTGACATTGTTTGCGGTTAGGTGAGCACCCATCTCTTTGATATCCTTCCCAGGTAGTATTTTATGATACGTTCGGTCAAGAGGCCCAGGATCACAGCCAGAAGGGTAAAAGCGTAGACATTCGGTATATCAAAATACTGACGCGCCCAGGCTATTTGCACACCCAGACCCCGGTCCCCGCAGAGAAATTCCGCCACCAGAATCACCTTCCAGGCCTGACCCAGCGACACATCCACAACCGCGATGATAAAAGGAAGCAGGGAACCAACATAAATCTCTCTGATAACCCGGGAACGGGGCACCCGGTATATGCGCGCCATTTCCAGGAGGTTGCTGTCCAGATTTTGCACCCCGACAATCGTCGTGAGGATGGCGGTAGGCAGGAGAGATAAAAAGGCAATAAAGACCGGACCCTGCCAGCTGATTCCCCATGTAAAAATAACCAGAGACAGCCAGGAGATGACCGGCACAGCCTGTAACACCATAATGATAGGACGCGACATGTCCTGTAGGCCCTTTGCCAGGCCCAGCAACAAGCCTAAGAGGATTCCCAGGACTAGAACCAGGCCCAGAGCCAAAAGAACCTTCCAAGCCGTCTGTAAAGCCGCTCCCAGGGTGCTGGTCTGGAGCAGCAAACTGCCTAGAACCCGGAAAACAAGTCCGGGTTCTGGTAGGATAAGGCTCTTATTCAAATATACAGCCAATACCTGCCAGATCAGCAGGAAAATGGACACCCCTAAACACGAACGCTGCCAGGGTCTCATTTGCTGTAAAAGCCGGCATCAGGTACCGTCGGCAGGGCCGGGGCGTAAAGCTCATTCATCTTCTTTAAAAAAGCATCAGTTTCCTTTTGGGCATCCTTAGAAGCGACGTAATGGAAATCAATGCGCTGCATGGCATCTTTCATCACCGGTTGCGGGACCGGGAAAATTTCCTTGGACAAATCGATGGCCTGGTCAATATTAACATTTCCCCAGGTGGTGGAATCGGCGAAGAGCTTTTCGACTTTGGCAGTTTCGGCCGGATAGGAATCCATGAATTGTTTGGTCACAAACAAACCGGCCACTGGCAGCTGCTCCGGTCCAGCCGTCAACTCACCCCAGAACTTCTGAAAGTCGAGGACGATCTTGCCCTTATCTCCAGCTATAGCCTGGGTAGCATAGGGCTCAGGCAAAGCTGCGAAGTCAATCTTACCGGATTGGAAAAGAGCGATGATTTCTGGAGGTGTAGCATAGGAGATTTTAACATCTTCATCAGGTTTGAGTTCTTCTTTAGCGATGCCTGCCCGCATCAGTACATCCGCGGTCTGGCCTTTACTGGGTGGGGTATATACGGTTTTGCCTTTTAGGGACCTCCAGTCGTTAAATTCGGCGTTGTTGGCTGCCACCAGATAGAAGACCTTCCATTCATGCACACCGACCAGCACCAGATTCTTTTGTTTGGCATAAAGATTGGCAGCCTGGGTAATCGGTAGAACGGCGAAATCCACATCGCCCTTGGAGAGCATGGCCACCACTTCGTCATTGGTCTTCCAGTACTTTACGGCAACCTTAACGTCACCAGCAATTTTTCCCTTATCCAGGGCTATTACAGGAATCACGAGTGGACCCACAGGGTTGATCAATGTGACCTCCCGGTTCAGCCCGGCTGCAGTTTTGTTTTGTGCCGGGGGAGCAGTCCTCGTACCGCTTTTCCAATACCATAAACCTCCGGCAAGGATGACAACTACCAGTAGTAGGGGCATCCATTTCTTCATCGATATTCCTCCGATCACCTTGCGGCCAATTTACTGATTATAATAGCATATTTTACCTTCTCGACCGTATAAATTTTATCTCAATTCTAGTATGGACCAGGCCCGGAAGATCTACCCTCTGGTTCTTCGTAAGGCAGGAGACTAACGAAAATAAATCCGGGGCAAATTACAGGAAATTACCATTATTACCCGAATTATAGAGGAAAGCCGTATGATTGGTATAATAGGGCAGAATGAAGGAGGTCCGGGGCATGAATCTTAGACAAAGCATCCGGCATATTCATAGGCGCAGGCAGATCGTGGCGGTATTAATTAGAAATGGTTTGGGTTATTTAGTGCAGCGGATGGGTCTGGACCACCTGGCTCCGTTATCCAACCGCCGTAGTATCACCAGTTGTGAAAGAGAACCCGACCAGCTGCTGGCCTACAAACTCCGGCAAGCCCTGGTCGAGTTGGGGCCCACCTTTGTGAAGTTGGGCCAGTTGCTCAGCACCCGACCGGATGTACTGCCTCCCATCTATATCGAGCAGATGGAGCGGCTGCAGGATAAGGTCCGGCCAATGGCCCACGAGGATCTGATTCGCCAACTCAGCAATGAACTGGGCCCTCCGGAGCAGGTTTTTGCCGAGTTTGATCAAAATCCACTGGCAGCGGCTTCTATTGGCCAGGTGCACCTGGCCCGCTTGAAAAGTGGGGAGCAGGTTATTGTAAAAGTGCAGCGGACTGACATTCTAGTGAATGTCCAAAACGACCTGGAGATTGTAATCGGCCTGGCCCGGATAGCAGAACGACGTTCGGAAACAGCCCGCCGAGTAGGGATTGTAGCCATGGTGGAGGACTATGCCAAATCCCTGCTCCACTCCCTCGATTATGCTCGGGAAGCACGGAGCACCGAGCGTATTTACCAGGATTTTATCAACAATGACCAGGTAAAGATACCCAAGGTTTATTGGGACTACTGCACAGATAAGATCCTCACTGAGGAATATATTAACGGAGTAAAGGTTAGTGATGTCAGGGAAATTGAGCACCGAGGCTGGGAACGTAAAAAGATATCCAGTATGGGTACTGAAGCCTTTTTAACCCAGGTGATGAAATACGGGTTTTTCACATCTGACCCGCATCCCGGCAACATTTTGGTCGTAGATGCCGACCATATTGCTTTTATTGATTTTGGTGAAGTCGGTGTTCTCAGCGGTGATCGCTTAATCAACACCGGCCAGCTCCTCCTGGCAATTAGCCAGCAAGATATGGAAAGGGCTCTGGCCACTCTGCGGGATATGGGGATCGTCGGTGACCTGGCTAATTCCGAGGATTTTCAAGAAGATTTCGCGGAGCTGGTCCAAAGCGCTTCTAGTGGTGCCATTGGCAATCTGGACATGAACCGGCTGCGCCGGGAGATCATGTCTCTGGCTTACCGGTATAATCTCAAAATGCCGGCCTACCTCACCATGCTCATGAAGGCCCTGATCATTGTGGAAGGGGTGGGAAAACAGCTGGATCCCGACTATGATTTCATGGAAGCGGCTCGTCCGCTGGCTGCCGAGGTCTTTCGTGACCGGTTAAAGCCGCGCAATGTCTACCAGTACATGCGGCGCAAATATTATCACGATATTAAGCCCCTGGGCAGCCTGCCTGCTGACTTGCACAATGTCATAAAAAAAGCCGGTAACGGTGAGCTCCAGGTAATGATGCAAGTAGGGTTTAGCGACAAGGCCAACAAAAAAATGACGCAGCTGGTTAGCCGTTTGAGTACCAGCCTGATCATAACCGGGGGTCTCATCGGGTCCTCTATGATCATTTCGAGCCATCCGGCCAGTATTCAGCAATATGCCTATTTAGGTGAAACGGGATTCATCGTGGCATTGGTGGGTCTGGTGGTTTTTGTTCTCTCATCATTGCGATCCTGAGTATTTTACCTGTAGAATGAATCATTTCCATAAAAAAAGCCACCGCTTAAAGACGGTGGCTTTGGCTTGTCGACAAAGTTTGTTAAGCTGCCAGTCTAGAAGGCTCTTATTTGCTGCCCGTTTTGGATTGATTATCACGGGAGTTGTATTCCCGAATGCAGATGTTCTCGGCATCCCAGTAGGCAATTTCAGGCCGGCTGTTTTTAATGGAATCGCCCGAGGCCCTGGAAACCCGGTTGCCGATGCGTATCTGACTGGGTGTCAACTGCAATGCGAAGACGATGCTTGACATCTCTCCGTAGCATCCAGCATGTGCAATTCCTTGCAAACGGCCCAATACGATAATGTCCCCGGCGGCTGTAATTTCAGCGCTTTCATGAACATCTCCCCAGATCAGAACCGATCCCTCGGAACGAATTTTCTGACCACTCCTGACATTGCGGCGAATAACCAGGTCCTTAATGACGGTTTGTTTTTCAGGTCGGGGAAGATCGTCCATATTGTTGAGCAGCATGCCGTTTTCAAGGCATAGCAATTGCAGGCCAGAAATCTCCTCGTGGCTAAGTTCTTTTAGACCCGGCCCTTTAAAAACAACCCGCGATCCCCCAAATAACTGAGGGTTGGACGTAAAACGCTCCTGTAAAAAACTTTTGTGTTCCTCGAATGCTCCTGCTTCAAAAACGAAAACTAAGCTATTATTCATACCTTTGATCTTGATTGCCAAGATAATTTACCTGCCTTTAATAGGAATATTGATATCCAGAGCCGAGTGTCGGCCCTCGCTGACCAAACTAACTTCCGGAATCCCATCGATTTCCACGTGGCGGGCGATGACTTGCAGAATTTCTTCTTTTAAGGTCTCCATAAGCTGGGAGGAAGCTCCCAAGCGGTCACTGGTCAAAACCAGGCGCAGCCGCTCGTTGGCCTGGTTCCGGCTGGTTTTCGTATTGCTGACAAAAACCTTTTTCAGGAAATCCAACACTTGATTACGCCTCCTTTACTTTCCGGTCCAAAGGTTGCGACCCAGATGTTTAATCCGTGTCCAGAAGGTATCGTTTTCCTGGAAGTTGGGAAATTCGACTTCTTCCCCCAGGAGCCGCTTGGCAATATTGTTGAAAGCAATAGCAGCTGAAGATTTGTCATTTAAAACAATGGGTTCACCCTTATTGGTAGAAATCACAACATTCTTGTCCTCTGGCACCACACCTAAGAGATCGATGCACAAGTGTTCTAAAAGGTCTTCGATGCTGAGCATATCTCCGCTTTTGACCATGTCAGGTCGAAGGCGGTTGACCACCAGGCGGATATCAGTAAACTGGGCTGACTCCAGCATGCCGATAATGCGGTCTGCATCTCGTACGGCTGAAACTTCAGGGTTGGTGATTACCAGGGCCTGATCAGCTGCGGCAATGGCATTGCGGAAGCCCTGTTCGATGCCAGCCGGGCAGTCGATGATAACAAAATCAAATTCTGGCTTGAGCTCTTCACATATAGTGACTACCTGATCGGGACGGATGTCATCTTTATTGCGGGTTTGTGCGGCAGGCAGCATATAAAGTTCCGGAAAATGCTTGTCCTTTACCAGGGCTTGTTTGAGGGTGCATTCTCCTTCGATGACCTGTATAATATCATAGATCACCCGGTTCTCCAGGCCCATAATCAGGTCTAGTTTCTTTAGCCCGATGTCCAGGTCCAGGACTACGACTTTGTGTCCCAGTCTGGCCAGAGCTGTGGCGACATTGGCAACCGTGGTGGTTTTGCCTACGCCCCCTTTTCCCGAGGTGACAACAATGACCTGGTGGTCTTTGGCGTTACTCCCCATTTAATGCGGTCCTCCCTACCATTTATTCACTCGTTTCAAAACCCCCAAAAGGTGACGGTGATATATACCTACCTCATTTTAAATCATATTTCGCCTTGATTGAACCGCTATTTGAGGAAAATGGACGAATTGGTCGGAACGTCCTGGAAAATATCAGGAAACATCGACAGGCGGCGGCCTTATTTCGTCAATAAATTACAGATTCTACATCAAATGGAACGAACCGAAGAAAAAGAACCCGGTGGCTAAAATAGTCCGGGTTGGTGAAGGCCTTCCGGGGCTCCCAGCCGATTATCGGGGAGGGATTTTGTTCGTCACAGTGGAAAAGATAACCATTGAGGAGAGAGATTATCAATGATTCACGACAGGTGAATGAAAGTTTCCTGATTCCTCATCGTAGACAGTAAGAAGGACTGCCGCTATTATTATGGAAAAGCCGGGGCTGAAGAAAAAGACGCTTCCGGGTGGCAATATGGTCGTGATAGCAAGGAGCGTATAGCCTGTGTTTGCAAAAATTAAAAGAATCACAGTTTGTTTTCTTATATTTTTAACCTTCTTTATTGCCGGCGTGGGGTTAACCGTTACCACACCGGACTTGATGCTCTATGCAACCGGAGTGGGTGATTGGGATTACCATGCCCAGGACCAGACGATCATCTATGACCGCAACAGCAAGGAACTGGCTCGCATCGGATATAAACGCACATATTCCGATGAGTTTCCGGAATTCATGAAAAAAGCGGTCGTGGCAGTGGAGGACCGCCGTTATTATGACCATTCTGGTTTGGATCTCAAGGGGATGGCGCGTGCTATCTATACAGATGTCAAAGAAGGGAATGCTTCTGAAGGCGGAAGCACGATTACGCAGCAGTTGGCGCGCACTCTGTTTCTCACCCAGGAAAAAACCATGTCTCGGAAGATCAAGGAAGTGCTGCTTGCTACGGCCTTGGAAGAGAAATATGGCAAGGATATGATTCTCAATATGTACTTGAATGAAGCCTATACCGGTCGTGGTGGTTCGGGAATGGCCAGTGCTGCCTACTCCTATTTTGGGAAAGACCTGAAACAGCTCAACAAAGCTCAGATTACGATGCTGGTCGGTATGCTCCAGGCACCGGAGTTTTATTCACCGGATCGAAACTTCGATGGTCTCAAGGAAAGGCAGACCGTGGTATTGAATGTGCTGGCCGAACAGGGGATCATTAAGCCGGAGGAAGTGCAAACAATAGCCCAACAGAAAGTGATCATTAAACCCTATCAACCCGAAGAAGTGCCTTATCCTTATATGATGGCTTACCTGAGCAGCCAGCTTGAACAAGAGGTGGGTAAGGAGCGTCTCTACCAGGGTGGAATCAAAGTCTATACTACTTTTGATAAAACCATGCAGGAAGCAGGCGAGAAACAGGTTGTTAGTCATGCCCGCTCGATAAAAAGTCAAGGCATAGGAGCCCAGGATATTGCTCTGGTTTCTATAGATCCTGCGACTGGGGGAATGCGGGCTTTAGTAGGCGGAGTGAACTGGAAGAATAATCAACTGAACATGGCACTGCTCCCTCGTCAACCTGGTTCCGCAATAAAACCTCTTTATTATGCAGCAGCCATGGATGAAGGCATTATCGATGACACTACCAAACTCAACAATCATGCTCGTAGTTTTGGGGGGTATATGCCCCAAAATGACCAGGATGGGGCTCCCGGAGAAGTAACCGTTCGCCTGGCGCTTCTGAACTCATACAATGTGGCCTCGGTGGAAGTTTTAAATAAATTAGGCATGAAAACAGCGATTACCTACCTCAAAGCTTTTGGAGTTACCACCATTACACCGCAAGACAACAATCTGGCTCTCGGTTTGGGCGGCATGAGCCAGGGAATATCCCCTGTACAGATGGCGGATGCTTATGCTGCCTTTGCCAATCAGGGAACATATCATGCTTATTATGCCATAGAGAGGATTGAGGAAAGCAATGGCAAGAAAGTGCTGTATACGCACCCAACCTCCAACAAGCGGGTAATCAGTGCAGAGACGGCGCAAGCTATGGATACCATCCTCAAGGATGTGGTGCGATATGGAACCGGCACTGCCGCAGCTTTCGGTATTCCCAGCGGAGGTAAAACCGGGACCACTACCAGCAGCAAGGATTTGTGGTTCGTGGGTTACACAGGGGAACTGTCTACGGCCGTGTGGGTAGGAAACAGCGACAATACTCCTATCAAGGGATATGGCACCTACGGTGGTCGAGTAGCCGCCCCCCTGTGGAGAGATTACATGGCTAGCATCTACTACCAGGGCGGATTCCAAGAGAAGCCATCGGTCAACCATACGCAGGATACAACCCCACAAGAAGAGGATGATTCGGGAACCGGTCAGCAAACCCAAAGCCCGGATACGAATTCCGAGCAGCAGCAGCAAGAACAACAGCAACAACAGCCGCAACAACAGCTGCAGCAGATGCAAGATCAAAATCGAAAAAATCAGCAACCGAAACCCGATGAGCAGCAGCAACAACAGCAAAATCCTGATTCGGTTGACCCTGGTGGCCAAACAACCACGGAGCAGAACAATGGGCCGGTAAATCAAACGTGACCGATAAAACTAATCTGAGACAATTATTGCCAAATGTAAGCAGGCAGGATGTCTATAAATAAAAAAGAGCATACTCCAAGTATGCTCTTTCTAAAACAGTTTTTCGCAGCGGGGATTAAAACTTATCCCACCAATGAAATCCGTTAAATAGAAATATGCCAATTACAGAAGCAAGTAGGCCCACACCCAGACATAGGAATATGATCAATGCTAATGTGTTGTCTGCTGAATCCAAAAAATCGCCCCCTGGGATTACTCCCCTCCTAGAAGATATCATAGCATGAAAGCATCCGGTTAGCATAATATTTTTGGTAAAAAACAAATGGAATCCTGGGAAAAAGCAACATCATAGAGACAATTTCATGGAAAATGAAGGGTTAAATCTGTCCAAATCTCCCAACTATCCCCCCCTTTGCAATTTAACAAGGTGCAAAAAAAGAGGAAAAGTCTTTTGAGGTGTAGAATAAAATATAGCAAAGGACCAAAAGAATGGGGAAAGTTACTGCAAAGGAGATGATTATATGGCTGAAAAACTGCATATTTTTGCTGTTTCAGATTCAGTAGGTGAAACGGCGGAAAAAATAGCGGTTGCATCAGTTCTCCAATTCAAGGTCGAGCGTAGTATTACGCGGTTTTCCAGGGTAACCAAAGAAGAACAGGTACAAAAGATCATTGACCAGGCTGTTGAAGAGGACGCTATTGTCATTTATACGATTGTTAAGCCCGAACTTTCTTGCTTTTTGGATGAGAAAGCAAAAGAAAAGAATGTAATGGCTGTCAATGTTATGGCTCCTCTATTTGCAATGATTGAAGCCAAAACCGGTCTGCAGCCAGAGTACATTACCGGACTGACGCATAAGATGGATGACCAGTATTTTAATCGGATGAAAGCCATCGAATTTACAATCGAACACGACAACGGGCAGAATCTCGATACCCTTCAAGATGCGGATCTGATTATACTAGGCTTGACGCGCACCGCCAAGACTCCACTATCAATGCATTTAGCCAACCTGGGTATAAAAGTGGCCAACTATCCGATACTTATTGATACGGTAATTCCAGAGGAGGTTGAGAATCTAAAGGGTCAGATCCCTATGGTAGGATTGACCATAGATATTGAAACACTTATGGCCCTGCGCAAGGAGCGTCTGCGCAGCTTCGATCTTCCTTATGATATGGAATCTTTGGATGATATGGTAGCGGAAGAATTAGACAATGCATATCGCATCTTTGCCCGTCTTAAATGCCTGGTCATTGATGTCACCCTCGATGATATTGAGGAGACAGGGAATACCATTACACATAAATTTAACCTGCCCCTCAGAGTTACCCACCATCGTTTCTAAAAGTTAAAAGAGTGAAAGCAGGGAGATTTGAACTCCCTGCTTTTTTTTTGATTAAAGTCACTGTTGTAGCATTTCACATAATTTGCGCCGGGTAGGGAAAAATAACGCCAGCAATCCAAATAGGAGGTGTTGGTGTGAATAAGCAGGTAGGAACTGTGGTCAGCAAGCAAAGTTTTCTCAAGGGCGGAGGCTATGCCAAGGAAGAGTACGAGGGACTTCTTGTCAGTGCCGACGTTGAAAATGGAGTATATAATATCGGCGTTCAATTGCAGGAAGACCGCGTTCTGGTGGTTGATCAGGCTAAAGACAGCGAAGTGCATCATAAGCTTCATGAATGGGTTCCGCGCATCCAGGAGGTTCAAAACTTATACGATGTAGGAAAAGTCCAATCTGAAGATTAGCCGACAATCTGCTGATGAAACCGGTGATCATTTTTCGTCTTCCCATCAGGCTGGATAAAAACTGATACAGGATGATAAAAAGCTGCTGCATCTCGCAGCAGCTTTTTATCATCCTATTTTTCAGTAATTTCCCGCCGGGTTGACCAACCCAAAAGATCATAGGCTGGTCAATAGCCGATGATACCAATTACCACCATCACTACTCCCAGCCCTGAAAAAACGACTCTCCAAAACATAGAAAAGGGCAGGGGGTTAAATGCTGCCAGGTACATAAGAATCAAACCAAGCAGAAACCGCAAGCCCCGATCTGCATCACCAACATTCTGCTCTAATCCCATTTCCATACGCATTACCTCCTGGTTTAAGTATCCACTCCAGGCATTATGTTATGCGCGAATGGGGACTGTTCATGAATTCCTCATTTCATAACACTATTTTCATGATGATATATAATTTATTTCCCTGGAAATTATAGAGGGCCTGACCGACAATTCGACGCGAAACCGAATGACCAGGGGTCCTTGATCCGGGGGGAAAGCGCCTTTCTGATTATCTCTATCTCGTCAACTCTTGAATTAGCCCGGTGTTGATGATAAAATAGGTCTTGCGTCGGGGCGTAGCGCAGCTTGGTAGCGCGTCTGGTTCGGGACCAGAAGGCCGCAGGTTCAAATCCTGTCGCCCCGACCATTTATGATAAAAAGAACCCGCCAGGACTTGGCGGGTTTTACTAGTTTCTGAGGAATGTGGGGCCTTTAAGCATTTTGACACAATAGTGACATAAAGATGCTAAAATTAATAATGAGCACATTTATTACCAGGGAGGGTTATATATTGTTCAAAAAGAGTGTCTTGACCGCTATCCTGATATTGCTGAGTTTGATGATATTCCCAGTCCCAGCCGTCAGAGCTGAGGAAGATATATCAGTATTGATAAACAATCAGCCCTTAAGCCTGGAGGTTCCTCCACAGGTGGAAAACGGTCGCACTCTGGTGCCGCTCAGAGCCATCTTTGAGGCTCTGGGAGCGAGCGTAGAGTGGAACGAGGCCGACCAGAGCATTACGGCGACTAAAGGGACCCAGGTATTAAAACTGGTAGTTGGCAGCAGCACCGCATTTAACAACGGTAGTTCGGTACAGCTGGACATCCCCCCACAAATCATAAACGAGCGTACCCTGGTGCCGCTGCGATTTGTCAGTGAAAACATGGGCGCCCAGGTGGTTTGGAACGAGACCACCCATCAGGTTTCGATCGTGAGCTCGGGAATTAGCAATTCGCCGACGGTTTCAGGAAATAAAATCAGTCCTACCAGGATTGACGGAATAGTAAAGAATGCCCACACTCAGTTCCGGCAGCTGACCAGGGTCGACAAACTTTCACCGGCGGCAGCGCTCTCTCAGCAGATAGCAGCGTTGAAGCTGCAGCCTGATGTGGACCTTGTAGAACAATTGCCTGATACTACCGACCTCAAGGTGAGGTTCAAAGACGGGTACGAGCTGGTGATGCTGCAGGGGGAAGTTGAAACGAGAGGCGGCGCGATGCCTTCTGCCGCTGACCTGGCCCCTGAGAAAAAAACAATCGTACCGACGGGGCTGGACATACTGAAAAAGACCGGGGTGAATATCGAAGATATCCTCTTGGATCCCAGCCAGCAGTACCAGACCCCATCCCCACATGCATTCCGTGCGTTAATCTTCGACACCACTTATGACAACCCGGCGCAGATGCAGGGCCTGGACGAAGAGATCAGCCTCAAGCTTAAGAACGCGGGCTACACGGTAGATATGTGGAAAGGCGGCAACCTCAAGGGAGCTTCCATTATGGACGATTGGTCGTTCGCGCTTGTGTATATCAGCAGCCACGGGACAGTGGTGGATGGCGAGTTCTACTTCACCGTACGCCCCTACTATTATTCGCCTCCGCCAGCTGACAGCGGCTACCAGGGGACCAAGGTATTCAGCGTTTACACTGGAGATGGCGATAAGACTGCTTACGTGTACGCGGTGGGCAGCAAGTTCGCCCAGACTTACTGGACCAACAAGTTCCCCGGGACCATCTTCCTGCTCAGCGTTTGCCACAGTGCTCAGTCTCCGGGGATAGGGAGCCTGCCCACCTGGACGCTGAACCACGGGGCCAGTACCTGGCTGGGGTGGACCGGCAGTGTATCCTTTAAAAATTCAGATAAAGGAAGCCAGGAGTTTTTTAACCAGATGACCCAATGGAAAACGGTGGATGAGACCCGGGTCAAGGTCAATTCAGTGATCTACTCCAAGCCGCCCGAGATGTTCCTATTATTGCCGTCTATGCAAAATGCGAACGTCACTTTGCCGCGCTGGGCCTATGATGCTCAGGAGGACCAGTACCCATACGGGCAGGACTTCTATAATTTCGGAGTTGAAAAGTACAATGGAGATGCTTATCTTACCTTTTATACTGTTACTAACTCGGCTGTATTCAACCTGTACCTGGACAATAACGGGGACGGCAAGACCGATATCAGTCTGAAGTTTACTCCAGGCAACTATGAGGTTTACTCCGTCGCCGGCAGTGGTCAGACAACTCTTAAAGAACTCGGCAAAACATATGTAAACAATGTTCTTCAATACAAGGCTATAATCCCCTGGTCAACCCTGTTCGGCAGCGGCAGTATCAACCGTTACCGGCTGGCCGAGGGAACGAACGGCAGCGGTGATATCATGCCTGATAACGGCTGGTTGGTAGCGGCAGACGGTTCGATAGTAACGACACCGGACGCTCCCACGGGGCTGACAACATCTACGGGAGGGGTCGGGGGAGAGGACAGAGATGCCGCCGGGGGCACGACATCGGGCAGCACTTCAACAGCAGGGCCATTCGCCGGCATTTGGAAGACGACATCTGACTACCAGATCTATTTCGTACAGAATGGCAGCAGCGTTTATGGAGTTTGGGGCGACCGTCTGGTTATTACGGGGACGGCCGACGGAAACACTTTCAATGGCACGTGGACAGGTGGACTCAATAACAATCCTGACGATAAGATTACCTTGACCCTGTCTGCCGATGGACAGAGCTTTAACGGGACATACCGCGCCGGGAGTATTCCAAACCGCCCCTTGAGCGGCACCAGGGATAATACCGCTAGCGCCAGGATGATTGCCACCCCGACTGTTGGCGCGCCCACGGCCAACTTCACCGGTACCTGGGGGGACATCATCCTTACCCAGACTGGCAGTCAGATCAGCGGCACCTGGGGTACCGGCGGCAACGCCAAGACGGTGTCCGGGACCGTCAACGGAAACGTAATCAATGGGCGATACTATAAAACGTCCTTTCCCGCCCTGTTCTGGGACTTTAGCGTCACCATGAATCCTGATGGTAAAGGATTCAAAGGTTATCAATCCTTGCAGGGGGGCGCGGTCCTGCAGGCCGTTAAGAAGTAATCGAATGAGCCGGTATAGGTTAGACTCCCTTTCCGTAGACTCATTGTTAAACAACGGGGCGATAAGAAATGCTGTGTCATAACCGCATAAGGTTTTGACTGCTTATGGGTTGTCAAAGCGCATAACTGGTTAGTACGTCTGGTTCAGGCCCAGAAGGCCGCAGGTTCACATCCTGTCGTCCCGACCATTATAAATATAACGGCCTTTCGAAATATCGAAAGGCTTTTTATTTTAGGTAACCCTTTTTAAAGAAGGTTGCTTTGAACCCGCCGATGATGGCGGGATTTATGTTATATGGATTGGGTTACAATCTATCAAATTTTCGTCTTGCTGTTCCCGCGGGTTCTAAACATGTTTAATCAGACGGGGCACATCGAGACAGTTGTGTGGCTCATTACAAGATAGTGTGTTTACACAATTGAGTATAGAGATGCGCGTGTTTCCACATATAACCATTGCTGTGATATTATTTATATAAGCAAGAAATCCTTACACCAGAATAAAGATCAGGCTGTGAGAAGGGACGATCGCAGTAATGCTTGAAGCTTTTTCAAACACCGGGTTGACAAAAACCAAGTACTACAGGCCTGGTATTAACAAAAATCTGATTTCCCGCCAGGATCTACATCAAAAATTGAACAACTCATTAAACTGCAAGTATACATTGATAACAGCTCCGGCTGGCTACGGCAAAACTTCGGCAGTGCTTGGATGGCTGGAAACGGGTGGTTGGCCTGCAGCCTGGTTGTCGCTGGATTCCCATGACAATGATCCAGTGGTCTTCTGGAGATATGTCTGTACCGCACTGGGCGAGATCGTAAAGGACATTAGCAAGGATGTTGATTATGTTTTTTCGTCTCAGGAGCTTTTGAAAGCCCATATTCATATCAATATCATGATCGACCGTTTGTCGGAGGCGCCATCCGATTTCCTATTCGTACTTGACGACCTGCACCTGGTTGTCGAGCCTTTTATTATAGAAGGATTATCCTACCTGATCGACTACCTGCCTGCTCAAATGCATCTGATTATGATAAGCCGGGCGGAGCCCGGGCTGGAAATAGCAAAGCACAAGGTCAAATGGCAGATACTACAAATAGAAGAAGAAGACCTGCGCTTTCAAAATGAAGATATTTTTCACTTCTATCAGGCCAGGGGCTTCACCCTGGAAAGGGAAGATGTAAAAAAGATAGAAAACTATAGCGAAGGATGGGCGGCGGTCCTGGTTGCCATCGCCATGTCCATGGAAAAAGAGGCTGCAGGCCATAACACTTATAAAGTGCTCTCTCATGCCAGCCGGGATATCAGACAATATCTAAAGGACGAAGTGATCAGTACCTGGCCCGAGGAGAAACGAACCTTTGCCATGAAAACCTGCATTCTGGGCACCCTTTCGGAATCTCTCTGTGATGCTGTCACCGGGGACAATAACGGACGCCGGATGTTGGAGGAAATAAATAAAGGAAATGGGTTCCTAATTGCTCTGGATGAGCAGAGACAGGAGTACAGATACCACCAACTGTTTAAAAGCTTTCTTTATGAGCTCCTTATGGAAACGGCTCCGCTGGAGGTTGCCAGTCTTCATACCAGGGCTGCCATCTGGTTTCGGGAGCATGGCTTTATAGAGAATGCCATTGAACATTTTTTAGCCGGTGGTTCTAATCGAAAGGCACTCGAACTAATAGAATACCATGTTGATGATATTATTGACAGAAATGAGTTTGGCACTCTGCTCTCATGGATAGACAATCTGCCGGAAGAGTATAGAAGTAAGAGCTTTAAAATTGCGTGTATTTACGCCATGTATTACGCAGAAACCGACCGCTACGATCTGTCACGCATGTGGATTGAGCGGATGAAAGCTCTAATAGCAGACTATGAATATGCCTCCAGCCCGGAATTGAACAGTTATAGACGAGTTGCATACTCTTTGACCGAGGCCTATCTGGCGGCCAGGGAAGGCAAGTCAGACTGCCTTTCATTGGTCATGGCAGCGGCTGAGATGAATGATAACGGATATTTTAAAATGCCTGAATTTTATGATTTTAATCCTGCGGATATTTACTATTATCGGTGTCCGTTTGGCCGGGCGTTAAGAGTGTATGGAGAAAACCTCGTCCAATACGGCAATATGGCAGATCATTATAGAAGTATGATCTCAAAAAATCCCGGATACAAACAGCTAGGGCCTGGAGAATACTTCTATGAAACAAACCGGCTGGAAAAAGCTTTGCCATGTCTTCTGGAGGCTTTGGAGGAGGCTCAGGCTGCCAGTTGTCCGGGGGCGTTGGTGCCTGCCATGGTGGACATTGCACGAATAAACAGAGTTCGGGGAGATATGAAGAGTGCTTTGGCGGTTGTGGACGAATGTGAAATAAGGCTGCAAAGCATGGGCAAACCCCACTGGAATTACTTGCTGCAGGCCTTCCGCTGCCGGTTAAACATCGATGCGGGAGTAGATGACAAAGTGGAGGATTGGCTTGCTTCCTGCAAACTAAATACCTTCACAGAAATCAGCCGGAGCAGGGAGTTTGAACTGATCGTCTATGCAAGGGTGCTGATGTCCAGAGGCCGCCTGAATGACGCCAATCTCTTGCTGCAAAGGCTTTTGGCTTTTACCGGGGACACAGCCAGGCTCCATAGCAAGGTGGAGATATTAAACCTGCTGGCCTCGCTGGCTTATAAAAACAATAATATGCCCGGTGCGGCCGATTATCTGGAAATCTCCCTGGAAATAGGAATGAAAGAAGGCTATGTTAGGAGCTATATGGATGAAGGTACTCAAATGGCTCATCTGTTGAGATACTACACTACTCACAGGAGAAAATCAGCCCATGAACCTGCCGAAGCACTGACAGGCTATGCCAAAAGCCTGTTAAGACAGATGCAGGAGAGTCTACCAGTTGGGCTGAAGATATATAACGAGGCTTCTATTGCCGCAATAGAAAATTTGACGGAGCAGGAGAAAAAGGTGCTGGAGCTTTTGATGAAAGCACATACCAATAAGGAAATCTGCGAAAAAATAGGCATTGGTATCAGAACCGTCAAAACTCACACCGGGAACATCTACAGCAAATTGGGAGTAAAAAACCGGGCCCAGTGTGTAAAACTAGTTCGTGAAACCCAGCTGCCCAATTAGTTTAATAAGAACCTAATAATCTTAAAATTAGTAATATGGTCCCGTATCGTACTTTGGTACGATGCTTTTTTTTTGTCTATTTAATATAATGTTTCTACCAATTTCATAAAAAATGTTGGGAGTGATAAATACAGAGGTTATATATGTTGGTAATTGTTCAGATATTGAGTGGAGAGGTGAAAGGTAGGAAAACCCTCATGAAAACAAATTTCAGAAAAGGATTGGTGCATGGTTGGCTGTTGGGGTTGCTGGTTGTTTTACTGGCTGGAATTATGCCACAAGCACCGGCATATGCAGCGAGTATGACAAAAGGGTGGCTGCCTTTAGGTGCGGCAGGCTTTTCAACAGGGGAGGCAAGTTATGTGTCGATGGCCGTTGACGGAAGCGGTGTACCTTACGTGGCTTATGCCGATGGCGCCAATGGTAATAAAATAACCGTAAAAAAGTATACAGGCGGTGGATGGACCACAGTAGGCAGCGAGGGCATTTCCGCAGGAGCTGCGAAAGAGATTTCTCTGGTTTTTAAGGACAATAATCCCTATGTCTTATACATAGAAAACCCGTGCAAGGTTATGATCAAGCGATTTGTATCCGGCAGCTGGCAGGGAGGGCAGGTCGCGACTGCCGAACATGCAGCGATCAGTGTATGCAATCATAATTACCTTTATATATCAGCGACAACAACCCAAGCCGCCGGTGGCTACCCTTATTACGAATATCGATATGTGAGTAAAGACGGGTCGACGATGGCTTATTCCAACGGAAGCGGGAGCACCTACGCCGGCAGTATCGGGAACAACCCGGCAGTTGCTTCAGATTCAGCGGGTTGGGGATATTTTTCTGATGGTTCAACATTGCTGGCACTGCCTATCACTGTCTGCGGCAATAATAATCAATATGGGACTCAAGGATCACCTATCATGCAATCCTTTTCCCAAATAGCTCCTGACAGCAACGAGGGAGCCTATGTTGCCGGTAAGGGCTTTTCAGGCAGCGCGGATTTGCAGTATATTGGTGAGAATTATCTACATTATGCTTTATCGTTTACCGGTTGTTTTAGAGATTTAGGGGGGTCTGCCGGGAGTGCAGACTATGTCTCTTTCAAATTAAACAACAGCAATATCCCTTATCTGGCTTATAGCGACGGGACCAGCGACTGGAAAGCCACGGTAAGGAAACTTGATGGCGGATGGCAGGATTTGGGGACGAAGGGTTTTACCCCGGGAACAGCAAAATATACCTCTTTGGCTCTATTGGACAGCACCACACCCTGTATCGCCTTTCAGGATGGAGCCAATGGCAATAAGACATCCGTTTACAAATATACGGATTGCTATGCCGTCACCTTTAATTCCAATGGCGGCACGAATGAACCGGTACAATACACTGCTAGCTCAGGCAAGATTCAGGCGCCGCCAGCGCCGCAGAAAACCGGCTATACGTTTGCCAATTGGTGCACCGATGCGGAATTGACCACGCCTTTTGATTTTAACACCCCAATAACTGACAGTATCACCCTTTATGCCAAATGGAACCCCTTGGCCTACACTGTAAGCTTTAACATGGACGGGGGCAGTGAGGTGGCCAATCAGAAAGTGAACTACAACGAGAAGGCCACCAAACCGTCCGATCCCACCAAAACGGGATATACCTTTGGCGGCTGGTATAAAGACAGCGGATTTAAAACGGCCTTCAATTTTGATACAGCCATCACCGCTGATACGACAGTCTATGCCAAATGGACTATCAACAGCTACACCGTAAGCTTTAACACAGACGGGGGCGATACGGTAGCCAGCCAGAAAGTCAACTACAACGAAAAGGCCACAAAACCGGCTACCGATCCCACCAAAACGGGATATACTTTTGGCGGCTGGTATGCTGACAGCGGATACACTAAGGCCTTCAGCTTTGACACCGCCATAACTGCAGATACGACCATCTATGCCAAGTGGACCATCAACAGCTACGCTGTGCACTTTAACGTAGAAGGAGGCAGTCCGGTATCCGTTCAGACCGTGAACTACAATGCCAAGGCCACCAGGCCCGCCGATCCCACCAAAACAGGGTATACCTTTGGCGGCTGGTATACAGACAGCGGATGCACTACGGCCTTCAATTTTGACACCCCTATCACCGCTGTAATATTTCTTCATGCCAAATGGATCATCACTGTAAGCTTTGACGTAGACGGGGGCAGTGCGGTAGCCAGCCAGATAGTCAATCGTTACGGCAAGGCCACTAAACCAGCCGATCCCACCAAAACGGGATATACTTTTGGCGGCTGGTATGCCGACAGTGGGTTTAAAACGGTCTTTAACTTCGACACGGCCATCACCGTTAATACGACGATCTATGCCAAATGGAATGCCAGCTATACCGTGACCTTTAAGGATTGGGACGGTAGGGTCTTATTGACCCAGAGCGTAGAAACGGGAAAAGGGGCTACCGCCCCGGCCAACCCGACCCGGGAGGGTTACACCTTTACCGGCTGGAACAAATCATTTGACAACGTGACTTCAGACTTAACCGTAACCGCACTGTACAGCCAGAATAAATCGGTAACCGGCATTTCAGTGAGCCCTGCAGAGGCTGAGATTGAAAAGGGTAAAACCATCACACTGACTGCCGGTGTATCACCGGAAGACGCCACTAACAAGGCGGTCATCTGGTCGTCAGATAAGGAGTCAATTGCCACGGTTGATGCCAATGGGACAGTGACCGGTGTGGGAGTAGGGACTGCTATAATTACTGCGACTACGGCAGATGGCGGCTGCCAGGCTACATGTACCGTGACTGTAAAGGAGGCAGGCACAGTACCGTCTGGTGGCGGCGGCGGCGGCGAGAGCTTTCCAATATTTTCAGCTACACCAAGCTATTTCGAACAGTTTTTTTATAATTTCTAAATCATAGCTCATGCCATAGTGGTAGGTAAAAGGACAAAGAACCCTCCGGAGATGACGTGGGAATAAATACCAAGCAAAAATTTATCCCGGACGATGCAATATGCCGGAACCTAAGGTTCTCAAAAAAAAGGAGCATGAATCATGCTCCTTTTTCCGTATCGGACAATGTCTCTGGACTACATCTGGTGCAGGTAGACCGTCTGGATGGTTTCATCCCAGCTAACTGCAAGGTTTAGGTATTGGGCGATGATGCCGATCGGCACGTATGTGCGGTCGAATTTGAGTGTAGGAGGGGAATCAGTAGAATATTCCTGATCTCCTATCGTGTAAGTGTTTGAGTCGATATGCAATACCAGGTTATCTTTGTTGTCATGTGAAAGAACAATCGTGTCCGGCTCCTGCCAGTCTATCTTGCAGCCTAATGCAGCAGCTATATCACGTAATGGAACCATGGTTCTTCCGTTGCTAGTTAAGGGGCCTGGGCCCCTAAATGCGATTTGTTTACCATCCAGGGAAATCTGAAGAGGCATATTTTTCGGCAGCACACGTTTGCTGTTGCCTGGGTTTACATCGGGCATGATAATCTGGTTGAATTTCGACCAATCCATGTTAAAATTCAGGTCAACTTTTCCGCTAATCTTGTCCTGTTTGCTATTGGCTTTCCCTGATATAGCTGCTTTAAATGTGGCGCTGTTAGCGTGGGTGTTGCCGTTTCCAGTCATGTCAAAATCCAGGTTGAAATCCGGGGAATGGACCGACAGATCAACAGTGCCGGAAGAGGTAATTGCATCAGCCTTCATCTGGTCATCACTTGTCATGGCGAAATGAAGGGTGTCACCACCGAAGCTGCCGGTCATGTCTAGGGCCATCTGCATGGAATCGGCTAAGGTCGAAATCTGAAACTTGGTTACTGAGATGGGAATCTCCTTAAGGAAGTTGACCAAATCCGAAAGGGTGAGACTATTAATGCCAGCGATCATCGTAGTTCTGGCCTGGGTCATGCTTTGCTGTAAATCTGGGTTATCCTTGAATGATGGATTGTCCATGGTTAGGGCCAGGAGTTTGTCGGTTAAGCTTTCACTGTGGCTTTTCAGGTTGTCCAGCAGTTCTTGCGGATCCTTGGCAATCTGAGTAAGATCCAGAACCGCGTAGGAGCCGGAATAGGAATAGCAGTGGTCCGGAATAATGTTCAGGACTTCTTCCAAGAGGACTTGTATGTCTTCGAGCTGCTTTTGCTGGAGAGCGGGACTCTGACTAAAGGCCTGGTTTAAAGCGGTCAACTCTTGCTCGCCCATATTGAAAGGATATATGACATATGAGGGCAGTTGTTTTAAATCACCCAGTTCGGAAAAGTCTGCTCCAGTGCCGGCCAGGGATTGCACGGTTTCCCGGGGCAGAATAAGTCCGTTCTTATCGACGAAAACCTGACCTTGGACGTTGTACTTGGACAGTTGAGCCTTAAAATCACAGGAGCCTTTCATGTCCGCCAGATTAAAAGCCAGGACACATGAAGCCTTTCCTGGAACATTGCTCATGTGAGTGCCATCGGCCAGGTCAACATTACATTCCTTAATATTCTCGTCGATTCCTAGTTTTATGGTGTTCTTTTGCAGGGCTTCTTGGAAAGATTTCTGCATTTCGACTGACTTGGAAAAGTAGTTCAGGTAATTGGAAATGAAAACTTTCTTGGGCGCATCCTCAGCCAATCCCATTCCCGGCATTGATAGGATAAGCAGAGCGATACTGATCATTCCAGCGACGATTCTTCTCAAGAGACAACCTCCTTTTAGTAACTAACCAGATAGAAATGAATAACCTTATTGTAAAATACTGACAGGCAAATGACAAGATTCGCATTATATTATTTATCGTAGATTTGCCCCGCCGACTTCAAAAACGGGAATGTTACAGGGGTAATTCACTGTTTGGAATATCATAGACTGCGGTTTCATTGTCTGGAGAGCCGCAAGTTGGTATGGGGATCTAAAGCAGGGCAGAAGGAAGCACTAACGTTTTCAAAGCGCGGGGCAGCGCAGTGGTAAATCAATACTTCAGCTTCTAGACCCGGTTAAAGAATGGGTTGATCTTACATGGAATGTTCTCCTGGAGTCAATTTAGGAGATCCTGCACCTCCGGAAAGGGTTGAATAATGCGCTTCAGGACTCCCTGTACGTGGGATATGGCTATGCCGTAATTGGTGATAGGGACTCCCTGACTGCGGGCAGCTTCGATGCGATTGCGATAGGCGGTGCGGGTTATGGTGCATCCCCCACATTGAATGATCAATTGATACTGGTCAAGATCCTGGTTAAAGCTCGGACCAGCCAGCACGTCAAATTGTAGATCTTTACCGGTATACTGGCGCAGCCAGCGGGGGATCTTCACTCGGCCTATGTCATCAGCCAGAGCATGATGACTGCAAGCTTCAGCGATCATCACCCGGTCGCCGTTGTTCAATTTGTCGATCGCTGTGACCCCTTCTACCATGGCCCGCAGATCTCCCTTGAAACGGGTGAAGATGGTGGAGAAAGTGGTCAGGGGAACATCCTCAGGAACGTCTCCCGAAACCTTGAGCACTACCTGCGAGTCAGTGACAACCAGGGCCGGTTTCTCTCTCAATTTATAAAGAGTATCCAGGAGCTCTCGTTCTTTGACCACCAGGGAGGCGGCATCATTATCCAGGATATCACGTATGGTTTGCACCTGGGGCAGGATTAAACGACCTTTCGGCGCTCCCAGATCAATGGGCACTACCAGGACCACCAGGTCCCCCGGGCCTATCAAATCACCCACGATAGAAGGTTCTTCGATTCTCTCCACCTCTTTCAGATGGCGGATTTTCTCTTTGAGCTCCAAGACCCCCTGTCCGGTGGTGGCCACGGTGGTTAAGGGCTCCAGACCCCGGGAAGCAAGCTGGGAAACAAGCGCTGAATTGTCCTGGCAGTCGCTCTTATTCAACACCACAATAACTGGTTTACGCTTCTCCTTTAAGAGCTGGAGAATATCTTCTTCAAACGGGGTCCATTGCCCATCGCCAATGATAATTAGGCCTACATCGCTATCTTTGATAACTTCTCGGGTTTTTTCAATGCGTTTCTGACCCAGTTCCCCCACATCGTCGATACCGGCGGTATCAATGACCAGGCAGGGGCCTAAGGGATTAATCTCTACCGCCTTATTGACCGGATCGGTGGTTGTGCCGGCCACCTGGGATACGATGGCCAGGTCAAAGCCCACCAGGGTGTTGAGTAAAGAGGATTTGCCCGCATTTCTACGGCCCAAAAATGCGATGGCGGTTCTCATTCCCCGGCTGGTTTCGTTTAAAGAACCTGTGTTCAGAGCATTCATATCTCTGCCTCCCCCAATTTCAATAGATTTTCCGGTATCAACAGGTCCTGCAGTTTTTCTTGGGGAAGGAAGCCCAGGGCCTGGTTGGCTTCCCGTATGTCCAGTTTATGTTCTTGCATATAGTTCCAAACCACCTCAGCTTGGGAGTATCCAAGAACCGGGAGGAGGGCGGTAACCAGTGCATTGCTTCGCATGAAATTATCGTGAATCCGCCCTTCGTCAGCCATGATGGAAGGAATACAATAGGCGACTGCTTTTTCATCCACATGGGTTAACATTTCCAGGGACTCCAGTAGAGTGTAGACGATCAGGGGCACAAAAGCGTTCAACTCCAGATGCCCAGCCGCTGCTGCCTGGGCTATGATGGCATCATTGCCTAAGACTTTCATCCCACACTGGACCATAAGTTCCGGCATAACCGGGTTGACTTTTCCCGGCATAATAGAGGAGCCGCGGATCAAAGGCTGCAAGAGAATCTCTCCACAGACATCGGAAGAGAGGAAGCGCAAATCATTGCCAATTTTCATCAGGTTGCCGGCATGAGCACGCATGATGCCGCTCACTTCGGAAAAGACGTCATTATTGGCCGTGGCTTCCACCAAATTTTCGGCGCGGGCCACCCCCAATCGACTGAAGCGGCGCAGGTGATCGATGACCCGAAAAATATATTTACGGGGGGCGGTGATCCCTGTGCCTACTGCTGTACCCCCGATGTTGACTACTTTAATGCGTTCCACCGATTTAAACACTCGCCAGCGATCGCGGGCTATGGCCTCAGCCCAGGTCCCAAATTCCATGCCCAGCGATACCGGTACGGCAGCCTGGTATTGCGTTCTCCCCGACTTTACCAGTCGGGCAAACTGGCGCTCCTTTTCCTGCAGGGCCTCCTGCATCTTTTCGATGGCCTGCTCCAGATCCTTGAGAGCGTAGATCACCGCCAGGCGGGCGGCGGTAGGAATTACATCGTTGGTGGATTGAAAACGATTAACATCATCAAGGGGGTGTATAACATCATAACGGCCTTTTTCCAGCCCCATCAATTCCAGGGCCTGGTTGGCCAGGACTTCATTGATGTTCAGATTGGTGGCGGTTCCTGCACCTCCCTGGAAAGGATCGACCACGATTTGATCGTCCAGAGCACCTTCCTCAAGAATCTGTGCGGCTTGCAACAGGGCGCGGGCTTTATCCTCTTCCATGTATCCCAGTTCCCAGCAGCTTTGGATCGCGGCTTGTTTCACAATAGCCAGGCTCTTAATAAATGTACGCTGCCAACGATAACCGGAAACATTGAAGAGTCGCTGGGCTCGGGTCGTAGACAGACCATAAAAAGCTTCATCATCCAATAGCTCTTCACCCAGGTGATCCTTTTCTGTGCGCATCGTTCAGGCCTTCTTTCTTCAAGGCTGCCCGGTAGGCTGTAAGCGGGAGAGCCGAACCTTACCAGGCAGCCAAAAATCCATAAGGGTGGAGGCATCCCCACCAGGTAGGAAAGGCCCCAATGGTGTTTCCCTGCACTCGCCAGTCTCCCTGACATACCAATGCGACCACCGGGAGCCCATGGGGACATTCCCTGAAGGGGTGTGTCCCCAATCCTTAGCCGGGGAGGTGTGTCCCCAAAACTATTACCCGGCACATTTTTCTTGATCTATCTGCTGATCGGGATAGGGGAGGCTCCGGCGGCGATAATAATGGTGGGAATCTCCCCATTTATCAAAGGCCAGGCGGTAGCCTGCCGCTGCCACTTCTTCCTCCAGTCCTTCCAGGGTCTTAAAGCGCTTGTTGGCATATAGACTATAATTAGGCCGGCATTCTTCCGGAGTTAGGACTGGCATGACCACATTTCCTCCAGCTCTGACACCTTGCTGTAAGCCCTGGGGATGAATGCTCTGCAACGCGGTGGAAACCACCATGTTGATGTCCGGCATTAAGAGCCGGGCCAGGGCCATCATCTTCAATGTTGTCGTATAAGGATCCACGATCACGGCCTGGACGGTTTGGGCCATGGGAGTCTGAGGATGGGCGATATAGGGCCCCATACCCAGCATGTCGATATCTCGGTTGACAAAAAAGTCCAGGTCGGCAGCCAGGTGTTCCACAGTTTGCCCGGGAAGGCCAATCATGACCCCGGTTCCTACCTGAAAACCGATATCTTTCAGGGCATCCAGGCACTCCAGGCGCCGCTCATACTGCTGGGAATGAGGATGGATGCGCCTGAACAACAGCGGGTCGGAGCTTTCGATGCGCAAAAGATAACGATGTGCTCCGGCTTCAAAAAGTTGTTGATATTGAGCGTAGGTCAGTTCCCCGACGCTCAAGGTGATACCCAGTCCCGGGGATCCCGAGCGGGTGCTTTCCTCGCGCATCGTCCTGACAACATGAGCGATAAAATCGACTTCTTTGTCAGCTGCTACTTCACCAGACTGCAGGGCAATGGATGGCAGTCCATGCTGCACGGCCATCCGGGCCAGTTCAGCAATCTGATTGTGATCCAGATGATAGCGCCGAAGCCCCCGGTTGGACTTGCGTAATCCACAATAAAAACAGTCGCAACGGCAAATATTGGAGAATTCGATTAGTCCCCGCAAATAGACCTCGCTGCCCAGACTTTTACAGCGCAGCTGTTCAGCGGCCAAAATCAGGCCATCAAGCCTCCGGGAATCGGGATCTGCCAAAATTTCCTGAATGTCCATGTCAAGAACCTTCTTTTCGAAATACTTCCCGGAGCATGGTGATAATTCGGCCTAATTCTACCTCGGCCAGAATTTCCGGGTTTTCAATGCACACACCATAATGCTGGTTTAATTCTACTTTGAGCGGGAAAAAGACCACATCCGCCCGCCCACCCAAAATATGAGCCCATCGATTACCATATATTCTGGACCAGCGTAAGCTCAAACCTGGATACTGGCGTGTTAAATATTCGTGATACTGCGCGATGCGTACATCTTGATCGGATTCTGTTTCTTGCTGTGGTGCAGCATTTTCTACCATCTTTTAACCTCCTAGCCATACCGAAGTCAGTTTTATCGGGATGAGTTGGCCCACACCATATTTTACAGGAACAAATCGCGCTCTCCGGCCACAATCCGGTCCAGCATTTCATTAACCGTTTGCTTCACGGTTGGATTAGGCAGAGCAGCCAGTTCTTTTTCGATTAAGGGTTGACCTACGCGGATGGTTTCAGGGCTGGCATAATCCAAAAGATATTCTTTGAAGGTGAGAATAGCATTGGGCATACATAGATTGTGGATTTTGCCCTTTTTGGCGATGCCCATAAAGCATGCACCGGTGCGCCCACAGCGATAATCGGCCGTGCAGAAAGAAGTAATCCAACCCAATTTGGCCAGATCCCGTATGGCTTCATCCAGGCTGCGATTATCCCCCAGGATGAACTGCTGCTTATTATGCTCTGTTTGCTCTTTGCTGTAAGTTCCGATTCCGACGTTGGAACCTGCATCCAATTGGGTGCAGCCCACATTAACTACATCGTTTCTAATGTCGGCATTCTCCCGAGCGGTGATGATCATGCCCGTATAGGGAACGGATAGACGAATGACGGTGACCAGTTTTTTAAAGGTGGCATCATCCACCAGATTGGGGCTTTGCTCGGCAAAGGGCGTATTGACAGCGGGCTGCATGCGGGGGAAGGAAATTGTGTGTGGCCCGACGCCGCCAAATTTTTCCTCCAGATCTATGGTGTGGGCTAGTAAGCCCATTACATCAAATTTCCAGTCAGCGAGGCCGAAGAGGGCGCCGATTCCCACATCATCTACGCCAGCTTCCATGGCCCGGTGCAGGGAATAAACCCGCCAGTCATAATTTCCTTTCAAATTGCGATGCACTTTCTGATAGGTGGCGTGATGATATGTCTCCTGGAAAACCTGATAAGTGCCTATGCCCACATCCCGCAGGAGTTTGTAATCGTCTACAGCCAGGGGGGCGGCATTAACATTGACCCGCCGAATTTCTCCATTGCCCACTTTGGTGCCATAGGCGACCTGTAAAGTCTCAGCAATATAGTGGACATCGGATTTGGGATGCTCACCATAGACCATGATCAAGCGCTTGTGGCCCTGACCGACCAGGGACTTGATTTCCCCAGCCAATTCGTCCATAGACAGTTGCTGGCGATGAATATCCTTGTTCTCGGACCGGTAACCGCAGTAGGTGCAGTTGTTTACACAATAATTGCTGACATACAGAGGGGCGAAGGTAACAATGCGCCGCCCGTAGACTTTGTGTTTGATTGCCAACCCGGTCCGATACATTTCTTCCCACAGATCTTCATCCTGACAGTTAAGCAGGGCCGCAGTTTCATCTGGGTCCAATCGGTTTAGCTCCAGGGACTTGGCCATGATTTCGCGGATCCTTGTTCTATCAGGGTTGCGGTTGGCCAATAAGGTTTCCTGAATCAGGGCATCATCGATAAAATCCTTGCCGTTCTTCTTGTATTTCTCGTTTTGCTCGGGTTTGATTACACTGTTAATCCATCCCTTTGCTGCTGCTTCACTCATGCTTTTCATCCTCCTAAATTTTCTCTCCTAAGTTGGTCCGAAAATAAACGCCGGCTCCTAAAGGAGTCGGCGGTAAGAAATACCAGGTTATATCGCCAACCCCCTCAAATCAGTATCAACCTCCTTGTCAGGGCGGATCTTCTTTCGTTTTAGTGGCTTGAAATGCAGTCATGCGACCTTATTTCAAGCTATGGAATCACTATTTGGTTTTGGTCAAGGCGCTTTTCACCGTAACATGGGAGATGCTTCCCAGCTTGCCGGTCAGCGAACCCAATTGATCGGTGCTGCCATCGACGATCAGGGAGATGATGCTAATGTCCTTCTCCCGGTAAGGGAGACCCATACGACCGACAATCATATCGCTATGCTCGCTCAGCACCTGGTTGACCCGGGCTACTGATTGGCGGTCCTCAATAACGATTCCGATGACCCCCAGGCGTTTGTCTTCCATCGAATAGGCTCCTCCTTAGCATAAAAAAAGCTTACCCTGGAGCGCAGGATAAGCTTCATTACATTCTTCATCCCCGCCCCTTAAAATCAGTTGCCAACCTCTTCCTCAGGACACAAAAGTTTGTGATCTATTTAACTTGCCCTCATTATAGTCTACGGTGAACAAAAATGCAAAGACCTTTTGCACCTTCTTCTAGACGATCGAGAATGAAATTGTGCCGCTCTCTCATACTAGTACTATGTTAAGCCTAAAACTTGAATTTCCACCGGCCAAATTTCCGCAGGGCTTCGTTGTCGTCAATCGCAATACGTTCAGTATTACTCAATCCTCCGCCTTGCCATGCAAAAATTTTTCTCGGCGGATAAAATAAACTTTTAGACTTTACATAGTACTAGAAAAAAGGAGGAATATATGTGGCCATTGATATGCAAACAATCTTTCCCGAGGCAAAAGATATTCCTGACGCTTTTCGCTGCAGTGAGATAGCGCCGGAGCCTGTTTACCTGATTGATGGGCAGCTCAAAGTAAACTGGGATAAAGTCCGGGCGGTTCAATCGCCCATTTTGATACGGAATGGAGATAAGTTGACATCCCCCCACCTGGGCGAATGCCCGCATTTAACCGGGGAAGAATCAATGGCGGCTTTACAGGCGGCCATAAAAGTCTTTGACTCGGGAATGGGCAGCTGGCCGATGATGAAAAACGGGGAGCGCCTTGATCATATGCGCACCTTTTTGCAGCACATGCGAGGAAAGGAGAAAACGTTTGCGCTGTTGGAAATGTGGGAGACTGGTAAGAAATATCAAGATTGTCTCAACGAATTCCAGCGCACCCTCACCTACATTGAAGATACCATGAAAGCTTTCACCGAATTGGAGAAGGACACTTCCATTTTTACTCGAGTAGGTCCAACCTTGGCGCTCATCAGAAGGCAGCCTCTGGGCGTTGTACTATGCCTGGGCCCTTTTAATTATCCCCTCAATGAGACATTTGCTCTGGTGATTCCCGCGCTTTTAATGGGCAACTCCGTGGTTTTTAAACAGCCAGATCAGGGTGCCCTTTGCACCTTGCCGCTGTTGGAGGATATGGCGGCTTCTTTTCCCCCTGGGGTCATTAATGTAATCAACGGGAATGGAGCGGAAACTATTGGACCGATTATGGAGAGTGGAAGTATCTCGATCCTGGGTTTCATCGGGTCCAGCCGGGTGGCGAATCTACTGATTCACCAGCATCCACGAAACAATAGGCTGCGTACCATTTTGGGCCTGGAGGCCAAGAATGCCGCCTATATCCTCCCCGATGCCAACCTTGATCTGGCCATACGTGAATGTATAGCCGGTGCATTAGAATTCAACGGGCAGCGCTGCACAGCCATCAAACAGATATGGGTGCACAAAAAACTGCTAGAACCCTTCCTGTCCGGGATGGATGATTACCTTCAGCAGCTGGGGTATGGGATGCCCTGGCAGGATGAAGTAATGCTTACACCACTGGCTGAACCGAACAAGGTGGCTTTTCTCAATGAATTGGTGAACGATGCTCAAGCCCGGGGTGCCCAGGTGGTAAACAGCAATGGCGGGATGAGTTATGGAACCTTCTTTTTCCCCGCTGTAGTTTATCCCGTAGAGCCAAGTATGCGGATCTACCAGGAAGAACAGTTCGGCCCGGTCATTCCAGTAGGGTCGTTTTCCAGATTAGACGACTTGTTTACTTACTTTCGCAATTCGGACTATGGACAGCAAGCCAGTATTTTCACACGTTCACCCGCCCAGGCAGGTCCTCTCATTGACATCCTGGTCAATCAAGTTTCCAGAGTAAATCTGAATACCCGATGCCAGCGTAGTCCAGATGAGCTACCATTTACCGGGCGGAAAGGATCGGCTGAGGGAACCCTGTCGGTTAAGGATGCTTTGAGAGCTTTCTCCATTCGCTCCCTGGCGGTGGCCAATGAACAGGGCCGGGAACTGTTCTTTTCCCTGTTAGCCGGCAAGAACTCCGAATTTTTACGGCTTTAAGAGAAGGTATAACCAGGAGGAATAGCCGAGATTTCGGCTTGCTTTGCACAAGTGTCCCATTGGAGGCAAAAAAATACAGATTTATTAAAGGATATACAACATTTGTGTATAATATTAAGAAAGTAATAAAGGTTTTGGGATTACTTGTCTACCAGCTATAAATTATTAAGGGGGGCAGGCATGAGTAGAACCGCAGGGTATAGCAGCAGACAACCCAGAAAGAGGGACTACCCGGTAAGTAGAATCTCTGAGCTGGCTGTACGTACAGTCAATTCTTCCCAGAACAATTCCGGAGAAAACGTCTGGCAGGCCCTGGCCCGAGAACAGAATCGGATCATCGAGAACTTACGAGGTTCTGAGGAAAAGTTTGCCCAAGCCTTTGAAATGAGTCCCTGCGCTATGTTCATATCCCGGACTGAAGATGGGTGTTATGTGGATGTCAACGCGGCTTTTTGCAGACTTACCGGCTATAGTCGCGGAGGACTACTGCAAAGACCCTCCTCGTTTTTGGATCTGTGGCGGAGTCGCTTGCAAGAGGATTCTATCGTGCAGGAACTGGTAGAGCGCGGAGCTTTCAATAATAAGGAGATCTTTTTTCATCATAAAAACGGGGAAGAGCGCTACGCGTTGTTGAGCACCCAAACTTTCTATTGGAAAGGTGATCCTTGTTTTATCAGTGCAATGATTGATATCAGTGAACAACGGCGAACGATGCAAGAAATGGACCGCCGGGCACTGCTTCACCTGGTTCGCGAACTGGCATCCAGTCTCGCCCATGAGGTGAGAAATCCTATGACTACCGTGCGCGGTTTTCTCCAAATGATGAATGAAAACGAACGATATGCAATGGATCGGGAAACCATCGAATTGATGATAGCCGAACTGGATAGATCAAATGCTATGATCAGCGAGTTCCTTTTTTTGACCAGGGAAAAGAGTCTGGATTTGCGCTTATTGAGCCTCAACGCGATTTTGGAGGAAATGCGGCCTTTTCTTGAGTCTGCTGCTCTCATTCAACAGAAGTTAGTTCAATTCCACTTGGAAGACAATCCGTCTTTCTTAATGGATGAAAAGGAAATAAAGCAAATGATCAGAACCCTGGTCCAAAATGGGCTGGAGGCACTTCAACCCGGGCAGACGCTCAGGATTTCAATCTTTAGGCAGGAGGGTGAAACTGTTATTTCTGGGCAAGGTATAGCCGGCATCCGATCAACCCCCCGTGTTGTAAAAGGCGAAACAGATGTGGGAAGGGAGTTCGGGACCGGTTTGGGGATGTCTGTATGCCATGGCATTGCCGCCCGCCATCATGCGGTCATGGAAGTAATGCCAGATAGTCACGGTATGGTCTTTCAGGTGCGCTTTCGGATATAATTTTTTTTGGACCGATTTCATTTTTATCCAAACCTTTGAGCAATTCATAAAGAGAGAATGATGCAAAGGGGACGGTTTTTCCGACTTAATAGTATAAGCCGGAAAAACCGTCCCCTTTGCATCGGTCCTGACCGGTGCAAAAAAGAGGAGAAGGCTACTGTCCGTTGATTGAAGAGCATGCCTTGGGGGGGGGAGGAAGGCGCTGCTCCTGGTTCAGTCCCCGGACAGTAGCTTTGTATATACAAAGAGGGTAAAAAATGAGCTTATCTGACCTAAATCATGCAAATACCATGCCATTGAGCTAAGAAGCTCGGAGATATCGGAGATGTTCCTTAGGGATGGCAACAATTCGAAAGTGTGAAGGCCAAAAATCGTGCGATTATGCAAACCTTAGTGCATAATCGCACCAGCCGTCTACCAAAGGTTAGGGAAAACTCTCGAAGTGAATTGTTTAGAACAATGTGTTTGACCGGGGGAGAGTGTCTTCATTACCATTTTCACACCCCCAAAAGTGATATATGATAAATGATAGAAGAGAAGCTCACAAAGCAGAAATGCTTAATTATTGGTGATGAGACAAGACGAGGAGAGGGATATCATGATTGTATCCGATGTTATGAGACCCAATTGCCTGCTTCTATATCCGGGTCATTCCCTGCGGGAGGCTTCCAACCTTTTTCGCCAACAAGGAATAGATGCGGCTCCGGTTATTAATGACAGGGATCGGCTTCTGGGAGTGATAAATAAAGACCTAATCCTTGAAGCTATTGAAAAAGGGATAGATCTGGAGACCAGTGTTAATCAGGTGATGATTACCCAACCTCGGACTATTGCTGTTACGCAAGAATTGAACGATGATTTAATTGACCGTCTCTATTATCGGCCCGTGTTAAACGGAGACCAGGTTGTCGGAATGTTGTATCCGGCCGATTTGGATCGCTTTAAGGCTTTCCAGTTAAAAGAAGATAAGGAAGAAATGGAGGCTGCCCTTGATGCTGTATACAATCCAGTTATCCAGGTGGACAATGATGGGCGCATCAATTTGTTTAACCGGGCGGCTTCCAAGGTTTTAGGGATTGATCAGGATAAAGCGCGGGGTGCCAACGCCTGTGAGGTTCTGGGAGGAAGCCGGGTGTTGGACCACCTGCTCCGAGCCGACAGGGGTCCGGTTTTTGCCAACAAACTCATTCTCAATAATCGCAGCTTTTTACCCTACCGAACGGATGTTAAGAAAAATGGCAAAGTCATCGGTGCGGTACTGGTTTTGCGGGAAATATCCGAGTTTGAGGAACTGGTGCGGGAATCCGAGTATTATAAGAACTTAAACAAAGAAATGGATGCCATTATCGAATCTTCCTTTGATGGTCTATATGTAACGGATGGGAAGGCCAACACCTTGCGCTTAAACAAAGGCTTCGAGCGGGTTATGGGCATTACTCAGGAGCAATGTATAGGCCGCAATATGGCAGATCTGGTAAGAGAAGGGGTATTTTCGCGGTCCGGCACTCTCATGGCTCTGGATAAGCGTGAGCGGGTTACCATCACCCTGGTGGCCAGTACCGGGAAAGAAGCACTGGTTACCAGCAATCCTATCTTCGATGAATATGGGAACATTATTCTCGTGGTTACCAATGTCCGCGATATTACCGAGCTAAATGGACTGCAGCGTAAGCTTGAGCATATCGACAGTCTGCGGCAGTTTTATGAAAGTGAGCTGCAGCAACTGAAGCTTCAAAAATCCCGAGAAATGGTGCTCACCTCCAATAAGATGAAGGAACTGGTCAACATGGTTCTGCGCATCGCTGCTGTGGATTCTACGGTTTTAATTCAAGGTGAATCGGGGGTGGGCAAAGAATTAATTGCCGAGATTATTCATTCCAACAGCAATCGCAAGAACGGTCCGTATATTAAGGTAAACTGCGGAGCAATTCCTGAAAACCTTTTGGAGTCAGAACTTTTCGGTTACGATGCCGGGGCCTTTACTGGAGCCAGTAAGGGCGGCAAGATAGGGCTTTTCGAACTGGCCAGCGGTGGTGTGCTATTTTTAGATGAGATTGGGGAGATGCCGCTTAACCTGCAGGTAAAGCTCTTGCGTGTTTTGCAGGACCGGGAGATCAACCGGGTGGGGGGCACCCAGCCTATCAAAGTTGATATCAGAATTCTGGCTGGCACAAACCGCAATCTGCTGGATATGGTAGCCAACAATCGCTTCCGTCTGGATTTATACTATCGGCTTAATGTTATCCCGGTCAACGTTCCACCGCTAAGGGAGAGAAAGGAAGACATTCCGGTTCTGGCTAACTACTATTTAAATATGTTCAACCTCAAATATGGAATGAACCGCCGCCTGCACCGCGGGGTTTTGGACTGCCTGTACGATTACGACTGGCCGGGTAATGTCCGTGAGTTGGAGAACCTATTGGAACAGTTGATCGTTACCGGTATGCACGAAGTGATTATCCTGGAAGACCTGCCTGCCACATTTTCTCCTAAAACCCCGATGAACACCGGGTCACAGGAACTCCTACCACTAAAGGAAGCACTGGAAAACACCGAGCGTCAACTTTTGGAGAAGGCTTTCATCTGCTGCAAATCGACTTATAAGATTGCTGAAGCGCTGGGTATCAATCAATCAACAGTGGTTAGAAAAGCTGCAAAATACGGCATAGCAAAACATTAATAGAAAAGAGTAAGCGGCAGGCAAGGGGAGAAAGTCTACCAACAAAATGGGTTGAACGATTATTATGAAAAGTCATTAAGAGGTTTTTCGAGGGTTTTTAACATTTATCCGCTTTCCATTTAATTCAAAAATGATAGCAAACAGCCGGGTTGCGTCCAACCCGGCTGTTTATATGAGCATCGCAGCTATTCACTTAACTGTATGATGTTCCAGTCATCAAGCCCGGGTTTCTCGGTCAAAGTCCGGAAGACAGGGCTGTCAATGAGCAGAACTTGAATAGTTTTCCCTGTCGCTTACATAAAGGAATCTTCAGCAATATCAATAGCACTCTTGTCGCCGGCCTTCATGGCCTTCTCGAATCCGAAGACATCGGTAACATGGTTCATGATATAGAACTTGGCGCTGGCGATTTTGCCCTTGTAGAAATTGGCATCGAAGTGGTCTGCGCCCAGTTCAGCCAGCTTCTTGGCAGCCAGGATAGCCTGGGAGAGCAACAGCTTGCCGCAGTAGACTCTCGCGCCTGAATGCATGGTCCGGGTAGCGAAGAGCTGTTTCATTTGCTTATCGCCAGCCGTCCAGGCAGCATTCATATCCACAATATTCTTGAAAGAAGTCATGGCCTCAGCCATCATGGCAAATTCAGCTGCGAATTCGTCAGTCTTCTCACTGGAGACGAAATTGTCGATTTCTGCAACCCACTTTTTGAACGGTTCGCCACCATTCATGGTGAACTTGCGGCCGGTATAGTCTTGTGACTGAATGAAGTTGGTGCCTTCCCAGATGCCGTGGATCACACAGTCTCTGTATAGCTGTGCGCCGGCATACTCTTCCATGAAGCCGTAGCCGCCGTGGACTTGGATCGCTTCGCCGGTGAGAATCCTGGACATGTCGGATGAATAGGCCTTGCACAGCGGGTTGGCAATTGCGAACATGTCGCCATAATATTCTCTCTCTTCCGGTGTAGCAGCATCTACTTCCAGGTCGCGGTAGAGATAGGCTGTGTAAATCAAAGCCCGGATGGCTTCCATTCCGGATTTCTGATACATTAGCATGCGGCGGACATCTTCATGTTCAATGATCCGAACACTGGGGCCCTTGGGATCGGTCGATTTCTTGCTCTGTACGCGTACTTTGGAGTAATCCAGTGCTGCGTAGTATGCAGAAGTTATGCAGCCCAGGGTGAATAAACCGGTATTCAGACGTTCTTCGTTCATATATGCGAACATCTGCTTCATACCAACAGCTTTGCCGTCTACTACTTCTTTTTCGCCTACCATCCAGCCGTAGCATTCATTGTTTTCACCCATGGCCAGAGTGAGAGTGGAAGAACCGTGGATACCCATCTTGTGTTCGATTCCGACGGAGGTTACATCATTCCATTTGCCCATGGAGCCATCATCGTTGACCCAGAACTTGGGCACGATGAACAGCGAGATGCCGGCGGTGCCTTCTTTGGCGCCCGGGGTCTTGGCCAACATCAGGTGGATAATATTTTCCGCCAGGTCATGGTCGCCGGAGGTGATAAAGCATTTCTGGCCTTTCATCTTATACAGGTGGGGAGTATCGGTGGGGGTTGCCTTGCTGGCACACGCGCCGACCTCAGATCCTGCGCCCGGTTCGGTCAGACCCATGGTGCCGCCCCATTCGCCGGTATACATCTTGGGAAGGAACATGTCCTGTTGTTTTTGCGTGCCATAGTCCTGGAGCACAGTAGTAGCACCCTGAGTCAGACACCAGAACATTACTATAGCAGCAGATGCAGCGGACTGCATTTCCAGAATTGGAGCGTACCAGGACAGGGGCACCTTACCATCGCCACGGAATCCGAACTGGGGTCCTAACTCGGCTTCACAAATGGTTTTGTAAACATTCTTGTAGACTTCAGGGGTTGTGACGGCATGCTCGTTGCCGCCCACAAACGTGCAACCGATTTCATCGGCATCTTTGTTAGCCGGGCACATAACGTCGCGGCAGATCTTGAAGTTAACATCGAGGAAACCATCGATGTCATCGATTCCATAATATTCTTTGTAAGCATCCAGGGACAAAAGCTTGTCCATGGGTAACCATTCTTTTATTACGAACTTAATGTCACGGGTCTGTAACAGATAATTATTATGTGGCAATACAATTCCCCCTCATTTTTGATTGTTTGTTAATAATTGTGTGACCGGACGGATTTCGCGAGTACTATCAATCCGGAATGGCAATCCGTCATAAGTCAATAAACTGGGACGCCGCTTGCAATAGTAAAGCGTGTCCGTACAGAGCGGCAGATGCAGTGGTCTTTATCACCTCCTGCCTTCAACAAGCTTCATTTCCCCCTGCGGATGACGAAAAGCATTTTGCAGGGTCTTTAATTTTTGTTGGTTTTCCGCCAGATCTTCATCTGTTCTGCAGCCTTGATCAAATCATCGCGGAAATCAGGATGGGCAACGCTTATGAGAGCTTCGGCTCTCTGCCAGGTAGCCTTACCTTTCAGGTTAACCTTGCCATACTCGGTCACTACAAATTGGGTGGTAGTACGGGGATCAGTGGCAATAGTTCCCGGAATCATAGTAGGAACGATACGGGATTTCTGTGCTCCTGCCTTGCCATATGCGGAAGATAAACAGATAAAACTCTTGCCGCCTTTGGAGCGATAAGCACCCATAACAAAATCGAGCTGCCCGCCGGTACCGCTAATTTGTTTGGTTCCAGAAGATTCAGCGCTTACCTGGCCAAAAAGGTCGATTTCTACAGCATTGTTAATGGACATGAAATTGTCAATTAAACCTATTACGCAGGGGTCATTGGTATAATCAACAGTGCTGGCCATAATTTGTGGATTATCATCGATATAATCATAGAGCTTCTGAGTGCCGGCAGCAAAAGCATAAGCCTGGCGCCCTTTATCAATGGTCTTTTTGGAACCATTAATTTTACCAGCTGCAGCGATGTCAACAAATGCATCCACATACATTTCGGTATGCACACCCAGATCCTTGAGGTCTGATTCAGCAATCAGCGAACCTACGGTATTAGGCATCCCGCCGATGCCTAACTGCAGGCAGGCGCCATTGGGTATTTCATCTACAATCAATTTGGCTACGGTTTTATCCACATCGGTTGCAGGAACGGAACCCAATTGCGGTAAAGCTTGATTGGGACCCTCAACGATGAAGTCTACTTGGGAGACATGAATATCTGCATCACAGCCACCCAGGCCGCGGGGAAGATTCTGGTTGACTTCAACGATCTTGATTTTGGCTACATCGAAAGTCGCGATTTGGTGGGATGGTGAACAGCTGAAATTAAAATAGCCGGCCTTATCCATCGGTGTTACTTGACATATGGCTACATCGATAGGCTCGACATTTTCCCGGTAGTATCTGGGCACTTCAGAATAACGAATGGGGGAGTAGAAACCGCAGCCCATATCATTGATCTTCCGGTCAACACCGGAGCAATGCCAGGAATTCCAGGTGAAATGAGCTCCAGGATTTTCAATCTGGAAAATAGCCGGCATCCACATAGTAACGCCGCCCCAGACCTTAACATCGGTAAGTTCACTGGCTCTTGCGGCAATGGCCTTGTCAACTGCATAGGAATGGCACACACACCATCCGTAATCTACCCAATCCCCTGATTTTACTAAACTGGCCGCTTTTTCAGCGGTGATTAATTTCTTTTTATATTCATCAGCAAATGACATTTATTTCACTCCTCCGTTGCATGGATAAATAAGACGTATTACAGTCAAATATAGTACTGAGTGCGGGGCATGAAAGCCCCGCACTCAATGGTTAATTCTTACATTTTTACGATCAAAGCAGTTCCCTGGCCGCCGCCGATGCACAGAGTGGCCAGACCGGTCTTGGAGTCCCGTCTCTTCATTTCATAGAGCAGGTCTACGAAGATGCGGGCGCCGGAGGAGCCGATCGGATGGCCGATGGCGATGGCGCCGCCATTGACGTTGACTTTGTCCATAGTCTTATCCCAGCCCAGATCTCTGGCGACTGCGATGGACTGAGCGGCAAAAGCTTCGTTGGCTTCGATTAAATCGATGTCAGCAATAGTCAAATTGGCTTTGGCCAGGGCTTTCTTAACAGCCGGTACCGGGCCGACACCCATGATCTTGGGATCTACGCCGCCGGAACCATAGCTTACAATAGTGGCCATGGGGGTGAGTCCCAGTTCCTTGGCTTTGTCAGCGGACATAACAACTACTGCTGCAGCGGCATCATTGATGCCGGATGCGTTGGCAGCAGTTACACTGCCGTCTTTCTTGAAGGCGGGTTTCAGTTTGGCCATTGCTTCAGCGCTGGCGTCGTGTTTGATGAATTCGTCCTGGTCAAATACAACGTCGGCCTTCTTGCCAGGGATGACAACCGGTACGATTTGATCTTTAAACTTGCCGGCTTTCTGAGCTGCGGAAGCCAACTGCTGGCTGCGCAGTCCGAAGGCATCCTGCTCTTCTCTGGTGATGCCATACATTTCGTTTACGTTTTCAGCGGTGATACCCATGTGGTAGCCGTTGAAGATATCGGTCAGGCCGCCGAATACCATTTCGTCAACCAGTTGTCCATTGCCCATTCTGTATCCATAACGGGCTTTCTGAACAACGTAGGGAGCCATAGTCATGTTCTCAACACCACCGGCAACGATGATGTCGGCATCGCCGGCTTTAATGATCTGGGCAGCCAGGCTGACAGCCCTTAAGCCAGATCCGCAAACCTTGTTGATGGTAAAAGCGGTAGTTTCTATGGGCAGACCAGCATCGATCATGCACTGGCGGGCAATATTCTGGCCCAGGCCAGCCTGCAGAACGCAGCCGAATACGACTTCATCAACCAGCTCAGGCTTGATGCCGGCTCTTTTAACAACTTCTGCCATAACGATGGCACCTAGTTTTCTGGAAGGAGTATCTTTTAAGGTTCCACCGAAAGAACCTACTGGTGTACGACATGCGCTTACGATTACGACTTCTTTAGACATTCAATCATCCTCCTAATATATTAAATTTAATTAAATTAAATACAGAGTACCGATGGCTTTCGGCTTAATACTTAAAGAAGCCTTCGCCAGTCTTGCGTCCCAGCTTGCCAGCGCGAACCATCTTGGCCAGAAGCGGGCAGGGGCGATATTTGGTGTCGCCAAATTCTTTATACAGAGTTTGCATAATAGCCAGGCAGATATCCAAACCGATCATGTCGGCCAGTGCCAGAGGGCCCATGGGATGTCCGGCGCCAAACTTCATGGAAGTGTCAACATCAGCGGGATTGGCTACGCCTTCCATTACGCAATACATACCTTCATTGAGCATGGGGATCAAAAGACGGTTAACAACAAAGCCCGGGGCTTCACTGATTTCCACCGGAGCTTTGCCCATTTTTTCGGACATAGCTTTAATGGCATCATAGGTTTCTTGGCTGGTGTCTGCACCACGGATAACTTCAACCAACTTCATAGCCGGTACTGGATTGAAGAAATGCATGCCGATGACTTTGTCAGCTCTGCCAGTGGCAGCTGCGATTTCAGTAATACTTAATGCGGAAGTGTTGCTGGCCAGAATACAACTGGGCTTGCAGATGGCATCTAATTCTTTGAAGATGGTTTTCTTAATTTCCATAACTTCTACAGCAGCTTCGATAACTAGATCGCAGTCAGCAGCAGGGGCCATATCAACAGTGCCGGAAATTCTGCCCATAACAGCGGCTTTATCTTCAGCAGTCATTTTGCCTTTGTCAACATTTTTGCCTAAAAGTTTGTCAATTCCAGCAATACCCTTATCAACAAATTCTTGTTTGATATCGCGTAAAACTACTTCGAAACCTGACTGGGCTGCATTTTGAACAATGCCTGCACCCATAGTGCCTGCACCGAGTACCATTATCTTCATTCGAAAATTACCTCCTAAAGTGGTTTAATTTAATTATTATTTTTTTTAAAGTTTATTTACCCGTAAAAGCAGCTTTCCGCTTTTCAAGAAAAGCGGTCATTCCTTCTGTTTGATCAGTTGTCGCAAAACAAAGCCCAAATACATCAGCTTCAATGGTCATGGCCCGGTCGATATCAACCTGCATACCTTGAAGGGCGGCCGCTTTACTCAAACGAACGGCAACCTGTCCCTTGCTGCTAATCTTTTTGGCGATCTTCTTAGCAGAAGCAAGCAGTTCTTCGGGTTCTACAACGTGGTTTACCAGACCAATTCGAAGGGCTTCATTAGCGTCGATCACATCAGCGGTATAAAGTAGTTCTTTAGCCATTCCCGATCCAACAAGGCGAGGCAGGCGCTGAGTTCCTCCGAAGCCCGGGGTAATCCCCAGTCCGACTTCGGGCTGACCGAATTTGGCTTTGGTTGAAGCAATACGGAAATCACAGCACATTGCAAGTTCACAGCCTCCGCCCAGCGCAAAGCCATGAACAGCGGCAATAACCGGCTTTTCCAAAGACTCGATATTGGAAAATACTTTTTGCCCAATAGCGCCAAACTCCCGGCCTTCCATCGCTGTCAGATTCTGCATGTAGGCGATGTCTGCCCCGGCTACAAAAGCCTTATCGCCACCACCGGTAACGATCATCACATCGATGTCGGCATCGCTCTTGACATCGTCTACCACTTCCTGGATCTCCAGCAGGGTATCCTTATTCAAGGCATTCATAGCTGCGGGACGATTGACGTAAAGAACAGCAATTCTGTCCTCTTTTTCCAGAATCACGTTTTGGTACGCCATTAAGATTTTTCCCCCTTTTCCTTTAGGAACTACTCACATTGTCCACCATATCCTTTTTAGTTGTAATCCGACAGACTACTTTGGCAGGCTATCGCTTATCTCTCTGCAGGTGGACTCATGTGATACAATAAAGAGATATAAATACTTTGCCTCCTTTCTTATGGGTTTATAAAAATTTGTAGAAAACTCGATTGGATACATATTTCCCTACCGGGCATGTCCCTCGCAGAGAAAAAAAGGGGGGAGCTACTGCCCGTTCTCAGACATAATCTTATGTTGTCATCGTATACAGACAGTAGCCACATATATAAAAAATTAATATAAGGGGGTTCCTAATTCATATTCTAACCAATATTCATCCTGAATAAGTATTTAAGCAAATTGCGTGCCAAACTTTTTTTCCCCGAAAATTTTCAAAACGCTGATATACAGGGCGTTGTTAAATTATGGACGGCGATCATTTCGTGATTTATTTAGCAAATAATGCGGAACGGCATTAATAATAATGCGGAAAAGCATTATTATTAATCAATGGCAAACATTGATATATCCACAAAAAAGACCATGAACAATCCCGGTTGAGACGTGCTCATGTTCAAAACGATGCCTCTGAGCATTAGAAAACCTCCTCGTTTCCTCACTGCTCAAAATATGCTGCAATTTTTTCCTGTTTAGGACGTCTTTGTATCAATACCGATTTATTGCTCAAAATAAATTAGAAATTGCATATTGGCAACACTCTATTTTGGATATAGATGATCCCCTTTATTGATGGTGTAAAAACCTATAGTATAAAAAGTAGGCGAATGTGTGATAAAAAGAAAAAGCCGTTTACATTAACTACTATCCAGATCTAACAACAGAAATTGATCACCTACACGATTATTGCATGGAAGAAAAATGAAATAATGGGTAATTATAAAAACCGGGGGTATTCTTCATGATACCTTTAAGGGATAGTACGCGTCGCACTTCCTTTCCCTATTTGACTGTTGGACTCATTAGCATAAATTTGCTGGTCTTCCTGTATCAGCTTTCTTTGCCCGGCCGGGAATTAGACGTAATGATTTACACATTCGGACTGACACCTTCGTTGGTCAGTCAAACTTCGTTCACCCCTTTGGCTTTCATTCCTTTTATAACCTCCATGTTTCTCCATGCCGGGTGGCTGCACCTGATAGGGAATATGTGGACTTTGTGGTTGTTTGGCGATAACCTGGAGGACACCATGGGGCGATTCCGGTTCATCGTATTTTATCTCATCTGCGGTTTAGTGGCGGGAATCACCCATTATACCATCAATCCCATGTCCGAGGTTCCTGTAATAGGCGCTTCCGGGGCCATTGCCGGTGTAATGGGCGCCTATTTTCTAATGTTTCGTAATGCTCGAGTTCTCACCTTTGTACCCCCGATTTTCATTTTTGAATTACCGGCCTGGATCTTTCTCGGTTTCTGGGCTTTATCGCAGGTATGGAGTGGAGCGACAGAACTTCTCACCTCCAACGGCGGCCAAATAGCGGTCTGGGCTCATGTGGGTGGTTTCATCGCTGGTATGATCATTTACCGCTACTTCCTTAAGGAGGAGTGCCGGATCGAATAATTTATTTTGCTTCTGCCAACCTCTCCTCTTGCGCCTTATGCGCACCCAGGTATTCGTCAATTTGCTCCTCGGCATACTGCAAATGGGCGCTCTCATTCTGTAAAAGGTAAATGGTGTTTTCGATCCTATTTTGGCCTTCTTTAATATCGTTCCACAGACTTTCTTCTTCAAAAATATTCATGCATTCCTGCAGGTCTTCTGCTCTGCCGGTCTCCAAATAATGCTGAAAGGCACTCAAAGTGGCTGAATCCTGATACTTAGGGTGAATTATGGAACGGTTCAGAATTAAGTTGTAAAGGGAAAGATACCCGCGGGCTGTAGCGAGTTTTTCTTCAGCCATATCGGAGTCCTGCTGACACCGAGCATGAAACATTTCTCCTAAGGCTGGCCAGTTCTCCAGAGCACTTTTGAAGCGGTCACAAGCCTTCTCATATTCCCGGTATCGAATATAGTAAATTTTCATGTCATGTTGATATTTGCTGTTCAGACCCTGTTTCCGTTTTTTTGTGAAAGGGGACAAAAATCCGATGCTTTTCTTGGTCTTATCGTCCGCCTTCTCTGGTTTGTTTGGAGGGTTTCCTGGTTCGGAGGGTAGGAGGTCGGCGTTTGATAAGAACAACTGGCGCGTTTCCAGGGCTTTTTCCCAGAAATTGATTTGCTTCTGTAAGTTGCCTAGGCATTTTAAAGCTGCCTGGCACATGCGGATATCACGCAGGATTTCTTCCTTATTGCGAGTGTAGCGTTTGGCCTTCTTGTTCTTACCATAGGTCTGCACAGCGGGTTCTGGCGCAGAAATTTCGTGCAATCCTTCCAATAGATCCAGATCTTGGATCGTCATAGAGTCCAGTTCCTCACCCTGATTTTTAACGAAATAGAACCGGGTATTGGTAGGTGCAAAGTAATAGGGGCCCATACTTTCCAGGTATTCATTTTCTTTCAAGATCAATAGATCTTCTTCAGCAGCCAGTTCTTGGTCAATAAGATAAAGCCATTCTGTAATAGGAGAGGGCGCCGTATTATCCCCGGAGGCAACCTCTTTTAGGGTCAAATAATGATCCAGGTCAATATGAAGGGAAGCGGATGTGTAATAGAAAAGGACCTTTCCCGGCGGATAATTGCTAAGAGCGCTGAGGTCTGGACAATTGGGATGGGTTTTGTTTAGGAAGCTGACAAACATGCTTTCTCCACCTTTCCGATGAGCTCTCTTTAGATTTCTATATATTACCAAATATTCCTTCTAATAACAAAGAAAATATGGCGATTTTTTAAAAGTTATTTTTATCATTTCTATTTTTTTCCTATAATATCTTCATAGGAACCTTTATAAGAGAGGGGGAAGACATAATGACTGTCAGATTACCGTGGTTTGTGGAAAAATATTGCGAGATTGATGAGGCGTACGGGCAGACAATTTCATCAGTAGTTGAAGGAGCAATGCAGCCCGGAGTCCTGGAGGAAAAAACAAAACATCTGGTGGTTCTAGCCTTGGATGCTTTGAAAGGGTCAACGGAAGGGGTGCGGGTGGTGGCAAGGCAAGCGCGCCAGGCTGGCGCCAGTGATGAAGAGATCATGGAAGTCCTTCGCCTGGCTTATTTTGTCAGCGGCATGGACACGGTCAAGACCTTTTTGGTAGCCTTTGAATAGGTGGTGAAAATATGTTTGATGCTATACTGTTCGATCTGGATGGCACCTTGTTAGATATTGATATGGACTTTTTCCTGAAGCATTATTTTGAAAGGATGGCAGGAATGGCCGGTGACTATGGAGTGAGGGATGGAAAACGGCTGGTGGAGCAGGTTTGGAAATCCACAGCCGCCATGATAGGCAACCGCGATCCCGGAGTGTTTAATGAAGAGGCCTTTATGAACGACTTTTTTTCCGATTGGGAGTTTCCTGAGGAACATACCCGCGGTTTCTTCAATGATTTCTATATAAAAGGTTTTCCACTCCTCAGAGAGCTATGCCAGCCGCTGCCATCGGTTCCAGGTTTGATTGAAACGGTGTTTCGTAAATCGGGCAAGGTTGTCATTGCAACCAATGCTGTGTTTCCTCGTGAGGCTATTCAACAGCGGTTAAACTGGGCAGGGATTGGGAATTTTCCTTATGAATTGGTTACATCTTATGAGCTAATGCATTTTTGCAAACCTCACCCTGAATACTACCAGGAAATATCTGAAATGATTGGAGTACCACCAGAACGCTGCTTGATGGTGGGCAACGACAAAGGAGAAGACCTGCCAGCTGGCCGGGTGGGGATGAAGACTTTCCTGGTGGAAGACGGTCTGATTGATTCAGACGTGGATCTGATCCCTGATTGGCAGGGAAGCCTGGCTGAGCTTGAAACCTTCATTGGTCGACTCTAGGGAAACAACGGAACGGTTGGTTTCGTTACATGTAAATAAGATTAAAACGCCTTCTGGCTGGGCATGATATATGCAGAATCATACGGGAGGTGGGAGCGATTCCCCGTTCGAAGAAAGTCCTTACCCAGAAGGATTTGATGAAAATCGAAATTGCCAAGGAACTAGGTATCTGGGAAGATGTTGAGCGTTACGGTTGGGGAGCACTCAGCAATGCCACCTGCGGCAGGGTAGGCGGAATCTTGCACAGCCGCTTAAAAAATCAGGAGAAAACCAGTGATCAATAAACCCGGTCCTTTTTAGGACCGGGTTACTGCTTTTTATAGAGGATTGGGGATGCTTTTAAAACCTGTTGCCGGGAAGAAAAGGTATAATTATAAAGAGCTAATTCTGGTACACTGTCAACGCTAAACTTGGTATTAATAATGTACCGATCAGGGAGAGGAGAAATATGAGCCCTATCGAGAGAGTCAGGGCCTATTTTCAGGCCCAAAAAGTAAACATTGATATTATTGAAATGGACGAGGATACCAGCACCGCTTACCTGGCGGCCACGGCTCTGGGCACTGAAGTAGGACAGATTGCCAAATCCATCCTATTCAAGAGCCGGAACAGCGACTATCTTATGGTTGTTTCAGCCGGGGATGTGCGCATTGACACCCGGGCCATCAAGGAGTTAGTAGGGGTTAAGGTTCGTATGGCCAACGGAGAAGAAGTACAGGAAATGACTGGTTTCAATATCGGGGGCGTCTGTCCCTTTGCTCTGCAAAAGCCGATTCCCATATACCTGGATGAAAGTCTGAAACGCTATCCCATTGTCTACGCCGCAGCAGGCACCTCCAATACAGCTGTTCCTGTGAGCTTTTTACAATTGCAAAAGATAACCGGTGGATCGCCCTGCCAGGTCACCCTGCCCCCCGCCTAGGAGTCAGGCGAACGGCGGAAAAGGAGTCGGATATGGAAAAGGGTTTTGTTCATTTACACACACATACGGAATATAGTCTTCTCGATGGTGCCTGCCGAATTAAGAATGTGATCAAAAGGGCGGTGGAATTGGAAATGCCGGCTCTGGCCATCACCGACCACGGTGTGCTTTACGGCGTCATTGATTTCTACCGCCAGGCTAAGAAACAGGGCATTAAACCCATTATCGGCTGTGAAGTGTATGTGGCTCCTCGCAGCCGCTTGGACCGGGAAGCCCATGTGGATGATAATCTCGCCCATCTGGTTCTCCTGTGCAAAGACCAGGAGGGATACAAAAATTTGGTGCAACTGGTCAGCCGCGCTTATCTGGAGGGCTTTTATTATAAACCGCGTGTCGACCGCGAGCTTCTGGAGCAATACCACTCCGGATTAATCGCCATGTCCGCCTGCCTGGCGGGAGAGATTCCTCGGAGGTTGATGGAGGGAAATTTTTATGAAGCCCGCCAAATTGCCTTATATTATGATAAATTGTTCGGCCGGGGCAACTTCTACCTGGAACTGCAGGACCACGGCCTGGAGGAGGATAAAAAAGTCTGCCGGGAGCTGTGTGCATTAAGCGAGGAAACCGGCATTCCCCTGGTGGCCAGCAATGACTTTCATTATATCAACCGTTCCGATGCCACGGTGCACGATGTGCTGCTTTGCATCCAAACCGGCACCGTGGTTAATGATGAAAAGCGCATGCGTTTTTCCGGCAGCGAGTTTTATATGAAGAGCGAGGAGGAAATGGGCCAGCTTTTTCCTCAACATCCGCAAGCCATTCGTAATACCCTGGAAATAGCCCGAGCCTGCAATCTGGAATTTACCTTCGGCGAGTTTCATCTACCTGCTTATGACCTGCCGTCCGGGTTTTCCCCTGAGGATTACCTGGCCCGCTTAGCCCGGGAACGTTTTCCCAGTAAATATGGGGAAGACGACCAGGTAGCCAGAGAGCGCCTGGAATACGAGCTCCGGGTGATCAAGCAGATGGGATTTGCCGGGTATTTTCTGATTGTACAGGACCTGGTCAATTGGGCGCGAGAGCACCGGGTGCCGGTGGGGCCTGGCCGTGGATCGGCGGCCGGCAGCCTGGTTTCTTATGTTCTGGGTATCACCAACATCGATCCTCTCCGGTATGGGCTTCTATTCGAACGTTTTCTCAATCCCGAGCGGGTAAGCATGCCGGATATTGATATCGATTTCTGCTTCGAAAAACGGGATCAAATTATTGAATATATCATTGAGAAATACGGCAGCGACCGGGTAGCCCAAATCATCACCTTCGGTACCATGGCCGCCCGGGCTGCAATCCGCGATGTGGGGCGGGCCTTGGACATCCCTTATGGGGACGTGGATCGCATCGCCAAGATGATTCCTGCCGAACTGGGGGTCACCATTGATCGGGCACTGGAAATATCCTCTGATCTAGTTCAAGCCTGTGAGCGGGATTATGACACGCGGCGGATCATTGATTTGGCTCGGGCGATAGAAGGGATGCCCCGCCATGCCTCTATTCATGCCGCCGGTGTAGTCATCGGAAAGCAAGACCTGAGTTCCCTACTTCCCTTGCAAAGAACCAGTGACGGGCATGTTGTTACCCAGTTTACAAAAGAAATCGTGGAAGATATCGGCCTGTTGAAAATGGATATCCTGGGGCTCCGCACCCTGACGGTCATTGACCGGGCTGTAGAGATCATCGAAAAAACCCGGGGTGTCAGCCTGGATATAGATCAGATGTCCCTGGATGATACAGATGTTTATCACCTTTTATCACAAGGAGACACAATTGGGGTTTTCCAACTTGAAAGCGACGGGATGCGCAGGATTCTATGCGAGCTGAAGCCCAATTGTTTTGAGGACGTGATTGCTGTCAATGCCCTTTATCGACCCGGACCCCTGGGCAGCGGTATGGTGGAAGATTTTATAAACTGTAAACAAGGCCGGCAGGAGATTGAATACCTGCATCCCCTCCTCCATGATGCACTTAAGGAGACATACGGGGTTATCCTTTACCAGGAGCAGGTCATGAAAGTGGCCAGTGAGCTGGCAGACTTTACTATGGGTGAAGCTGATGTGCTGCGCCGGGCTATGGGTAAGAAAAAAGCGGCGGAGATTATTGCCCAGCGGGATAAATTTGTGGCCGGAGCCGGGAAGCACAACATCGCTCGGGATGTAGCCAGCCATATTTTCGATCTAATGGAGAGCTTTGCCGGCTATGGATTCAATAAGAGCCATGCGGCGGCTTATGCCCTCATCTCTTATCAGACTGCCTATCTTAAAGCCCACTATCCTGTAGAGTATATGTGCGCTTTCTTGAGTAGTGTTATTGATAATCAGGATCGGGTCGTGTTTTACCTGAAAGAGTGCCGGAGGCGCGGGATCAAAGTTCTGCCTCCTGACATTAACGAGAGTTTTGAGAACTTTACCGTAGCTCGAGATGGTATTCGTTTCGGGTTGGGAGCCATAAAAAATGTTGGATATAACACGGTCAGCAATATTGTAAGTGTGCGGAAAAAGGGACCTTTTGTATCATTATTCGACTTTTGCCGGCGCATTGACCTGGGTCAGATAAACCGGCGCATGATGGAAAATACCATTGTAGCCGGCTGCTTTGATTCACTGGGAATCGCCAGACGGGAAGCCTTACAGATCATGGATGAGTGCCTGACCCTGGCGGCTCAAATCAAGCAGAACGAGTCCAGTCAGCAGCTCTCTTTGTTTGGGGACAGTGCAGCTCTGGTTGTGGAGCCGCTGCCTGCTTTGACGGGGGAAATGGAGGCCGGTGAACGCCTCAATCGAGAAAAAGAAGTTTTAGGTTTCTATGTATCCGGGAGTCCACTGGACCGTTTCCGGGATGTCGTTCCCCTGGTAAGCACCTGGGAGCTGGCTGAGCTGCAGGCCGAGCAAGATGAACACTATGTTCGCGTGGTGGGAACCGTGGTGAATTTTAACCGCCGGGTCAGCCGCAAAGGTGATAATTATGCGCGCTTCTTCCTTGAAGATTTAAGCGGACGGCTGGAGGTACTGGTATTTCCTGCCGCTTTGCGAAACAATGGCGCTCAGATTCAGCCGGATCAACCGCTGATCGTGGAAGGCTACCTGGATTTTCGGGATGACAACCCCAAAATATCTCTGCGTAAGGCCTTGCCGTTGCCCGATAAATTGCGAGAGCTTTTTGTCCGCCTGAACGGAGAGGCGGAAGAGGAAGGATTCCGGGAGCAGTTATTAAAAATATTGATCCAATACCCGGGTTCATTGGAGGTGCTCTTGCTCTTACCCGGTCGACGAGGCATCGCACTCAATGAAAAATTTCAGGTCGCCGCCAGCCCTGAACTTAAACAGGAGTTACAGGAACTATGTGGAAAGAATAATGTCTGGTTTAATTGAACCAGGCGTCCCAAAGAAAGGAGTGAGCTTGCATGAATGACGGATATATGGGAGATGACTATATTGTAGTAAAAGCCCTGGAAAACGGTGTGACGATTATCGGTTTGAGCCGTGGGAAAGACACCCGTTTTAATCACACTGAAAAGCTTGATAAAGGTGAGATAATGATTTTTCAGTTTACCGAGTACACTTCGGCAGTCAAGATTCGAGGCCGGGCCGAGGTCGCACATCGCTATGGAAACATGCAAAGTGAAGGTCCGGTTTCATCCCGGGGAGAGGGCAAGGCCCATACCTAATCGACTCGCATTGTAATAATCTTGCAGCTTCTCTGGGACAATATATCCTTAGCATATATTTGTTTTAAGGTTCCGCTTAAACCTGTATAAACAGGAGGTTTTTATGACTAGAATTGCAGTTCTCACAAGCGGAGGGGATGCTCCCGGGATGAACGCTGCTATACGAGCTGCCGCCCGTTCCGGGCTGTACAGGGATTTCGAAGTGTTTGGCGTTAATCAAGGTTTCGAGGGCTTAATCGCCGGTCACCTGGAAAAAATGTCACTGGGCTCGGTGGCTGACATTATTCACCGGGGTGGGACGATTCTGCAGACCTCGCGCTCCCAGGCCTTTTTTACCCCCGACGGCCGGGAAGAGGCTCGAAACCAAATGCAGAAAAGAAAAATTGAACACCTGATCGTAATCGGGGGCAATGGAAGTCTGCGCGGCGGCTATGAGCTTTCCCAACTGGGGATCAATGTCATCGGCCTGCCGGCTACCATTGATAATGACATTGTCTATACTAGATCTATCGGGTTCGATACTGCTATCAACACTGTATTAGAGGCCATCAATCGCATTCGCGACACAGCCACCAGCCATGGCCGGGTTTTCATTATCGAAGTCATGGGACGGCATTGTGGGGAAATTGCCTTGAGCTCTGGTGTGGCCGGTGGGGCAGAGTCGATTTTAATCCCGGAAGTCGAAACCGATCTTGACGAAGTGGTCGATAAAATTAAGAGGGGAGCCCAACGGGGCAAACTTCATAGCATAATCGTGGCCGCGGAGGGGGTTTGCCCGATCATGGATTTACAGGATTACCTCCACGAGAAGACCGGGCATGAAATCCGGGTCAGTATTTTGGGGCATATCCAACGGGGAGGCACCCCTACGGCGGTAGACCGCATTATGGCTTCCTGCATGGGCAAAGCGGCTGTGGATTATATCGCCGATGGAGAAAGAAATGTGATGGTATCCGAGCAGCAGGGCCATTATTATCCCATTCCCCTGCAGCTGGTTGTTCAAGGCACTCGGACTATAGCACTTGATCTGTATGAACTGGCCAGGGTACTCTCCATATGATCACCAGGGTAGGATTTTAATTGGGGGACAATTATTAGGCTCCAAATCGGGGCCAAGAGGGGGCGTTTAAGACGGTGAGAAAGACCAAAATTATTGCCACCATAGGACCGGCCAGCCAGGAAGTTCAGATACTCTGCGAAATGATGGAGGCAGGGATGAATGTCGCCCGACTCAATTTCTCCCATGGAAGCCACCAGGAACATCAGGAACGCATCGACAAGCTGCGGGAAGCAGCGCGTCTTCAGGGAAAGCCCATTGCCATTATGCTTGATACGAAGGGACCGGAGATTCGTACCGGTACTCTGGCAGCCGGGAAGGTGATTCTGAAGGCCAGCCAGCGCCTGGTCCTTACCACCCGTGCGGTGGCTGGAGATAGCAGCGAGGTTCAAGTGAGCTATCGGGATCTTCCCGGTGAAGTTACACCGGGGGATAATATCCTCTTGTCTGACGGACTCATCAATCTACTGGTGGAGGAAACTAACTCCACTGATATCATTTGCCGGGTTTTAAACGGAGGAGAGCTGGGGGAGCAAAAGGGCGTGAATGTGCCCGGTGTGCGGGTCGGCCTTCCTTTTATCAGCGAACAGGACCGGTCTGACCTTCATTTCGGCATAGAAAATCAAGTCGATTTTATCGCTGCTTCCTTTGTGCGCAGTGCAGACGATGTATTGGAGATCCGCAGGATTGTAGAACAAAGGAATGCGGATATTGATATTATTGCCAAAATTGAAAGCCAGCAGGGAGTCGACAATCTGGACGATATTATCAAGGTTGCGGATGGGGTTATGGTAGCCCGCGGTGATCTGGGGGTTGAAATCCCGGCTGAAGAAGTGCCCCTGGTGCAAAAATCCATTGTGGAAAAGTGCAGCCGGGCCGGGAAAATTGTTATTATCGCCACCCAGATGCTGGAGTCCATGATTATCAATCCCCGCCCAACCCGGGCTGAAGTATCTGATGTTGCCAATGCGATATTCGAGGGAGCTGATGCCATTATGCTTTCCGGTGAATCCGCTGCCGGCAAGTATCCCGTGGAAGTGGTCAAGACCCAGGCTCGTATAGCCACTCGAACAGAAGAGGCTTTACCCTACCAGGAGATTCTTCGCAAAAAACGTCTTCAACACAATTTGTCGGTTACCGATGCTATCAGCTATGCCTGCTGTGCAACTGCCCTCAGTCTGGGCATATCAGCCATTATTAGCGCCACCCGCAGCGGATATACAGCCAGGATGGTTGCGCGGTACCGGCCGCAAGCCACTGTCATAGCTGCAACCCCCTGCCCACGGGTGTATAACAAGCTGGCTCTGGTCTGGGGAGTATACCCGGTATTGATCCAGGAAACCAGTGGTACTGACGACCTGTTCGAAGAATCCATCAACTGCGCTTTGAAATCTTCCTACATAAACAACGGCGACCTGATCGTACTCACAGCTGGAATACCAGCCGGGTTTTCCGGGGCCACAAACATGCTCAAGGTTCATGTGGTGGGCAACATTTTGACGCAGGGGATGGGCATTGGGCAGGTTCCGGTGACCGGTAAAGTTAGATTGATTTCCCACCCGGCCGACCTGGAGAATATCGAAAAAGGAGACATCGTCGTGACAGTTGCTGCCAATGCCCAGTTCGGGCCCTACCTGGGCCGAATCGGTGCTCTGGTTGCCGAGGAAGGGGGACTTACCTCGGATGCTGCCATCATGGGCTTGACTGCCAACATCCCGGTGGTAGTTGGGGCCCGAGAAGCAACCCACGTCCTGCACGACGGTATGGTCGTAACAGTTGATACGCCACGGGGGAGGGTCTATCAGGGAGCAGCCCGGGTGCTTTAATACGAAATCCTTGCTTGGGTTTATAGAAAAAAGGGGACCTCATCAAAATGAGGTCCCTTTGCTTGGCTTATATCCCGTTCAATTTGAGATGATATGTTGACCGGACAAAAAAGACAGTATAGAGATTCTGATCGACTATATGCGGAAACATTTCCGATCTTTCCGACACATGGTCACCGTCACAGAATTGAGTGGTAAATCACTGGTCCGTAAAAACAACTTCCATCTCTAGCTTGACTCCAGGATCACAGTAGAATTTTACTTTCCTTTGAATTGGGCTTTTCTCTTTTCGACAAAAGCCCCCATCCCTTCGAATTTATCTTCGGTGGCACAGCACATTCCGAACATATCTGATTCAATGCTCATGCCGGTGTCGATATCCACCTGCATACCTTTGCCGATGGCGAACTTGGCGTAACCAACGGCCAGCGGGGCTTTACCAGCAATCTTTTTGGCCAGTTTTCTGGCCTCGTCCATTAACTGGTCAGCCGGATATACATGATTGACCAGACCTATGCGGTAGGCTTCCTGAGCATTGATTACATCGGCAGTGTAGGTAAGTTCTTTGGCGCGTCCTTCGCCGATGAGACGCGGAAGCCGCTGGGTGCCGCCAAAGCCGGGGATCACGCCTAGCCCCACTTCCGGTTGCCCAAAGACCGCAGTCTCTGAAGCCAGCCGAATATCGCAGGCCATAGCCAGTTCACAGCCTCCGCCCAGGGCAAAGCCGTTAACCGCAGCAATAACCGGTTTCTCCAACAGCTCAAACTGCCGCATGACCTTTTCTCCCACATCAGAGAAAAATCTTCCTTCAGCTGGAGAGAGAGGCAGCATGAAGGTGATGTCAGCCCCGGCTACAAAGGCTTTGTCTCCGCTGCCGGTTATGATCATAACCTTGATATCGGGGTCGGCTTTTACGTCTTTTACCGCAGCTTCCAACTCGTACAGGGTTTCAGCATTGAGAGCGTTCAAGGCTTTAGGCCGATTAATATAGAGCAAAGCCAGGTAATCGTCCTTCTCCAAAATGATATTCTGGTATTCCAACTCTCGACCTCCCTTCTATCAGATGGCTCGGGTTTCAATGCCATATAGGGCTGGATCGATTTCACCTACTTGTTGTAATCGTAGAAGCCCTTTTTGGTTTTCATGCCCAGCCAACCCGCCCGAACATACTGTTTTAATGTAGCAGCGGGACGATATTTGGGATCGCCGGTTTCCTCATAGAGGGTGTTGCAAACTTCCAATGCGATATCAACACCAACCAGATCGGCCAAAGCCAGAGGCCCCATAGGCCAGCCGGCTCCCAGTTTCATTGCGGTGTCAATATCGGCGATGCTGGCCAAGCCTTCATAATAGATAAAGGCTGCTTCGTTGATGCAGGGGACCAGAATCCTGTTCACCACAAAGCCGGGACCCTCTTTAACCTGGATAGGCTTCTTGCCAATGGCCTGTGAAAGAGCAAACACGGCATCGACCGTTTCCAGAGAGGTTTGCGCAGCCGCGATGACTTCGATCAGCAGCATCACCTGGGCGGGATTAAAGAAATGCATACCGACAACCTTGTCCGGCTTCTTGTAAGCAGTGGCGATCTCGGTAATCGGCAAAGCTGAAGTATTTGTAGCGACAATAATATCATCACTTAGTATCGTGGACAGTTTCCTGTAAACATCCTTTTTAATAGCCATTTTTTCCAACACGGTTTCTAAAACAAAGTCTACGCCAGCGATGTCTTCGAGCTTAGCGGTACCGGTAATTTTTAAGCCTTCAGCGCTGCCGGCCGGGACCTTGCCTTTTTCTTCTTGTTTCGCCACTCCCTTTTTAACGTTGGCGATACAGCGATCCACGATTTCCTGGTAGATATCATAGACAATGACCTCTTTACCGGCCATTGCGAAGGCCCAGACAATGCCTGTACCCATGGTACCTGCGCCCAGAACCGCAATCTTGTTAATTTCCATGAAATTATTAACCCCCTTATATTATTTCTCTATATCCCCGATGCCGGGTTGCTATAAATTCTTGATTTCACCTCCTTGTCGAGAAAATTATGACAACGTCCCACCTTTAATTATGCAAATATCATACCCATTGAACCTGGTCTGGGTTACCGAATCAGGGTGATGATGGAGAGTAGAGGAAGTCCCTTTATTAAAGGGTTTTTGCTTAAGGGTCTGAAAGGGAACGGGTTGAAACATGGTGAAGCGACAGGAGCGGCTATTGCAAAATGGAAATACCGTGGCAAAATTGCATCACCCTATGTCTCCGGGAAACTCCTGGTTCAGGGTGGGCTCTATGTCAAGAAAAGTTATTATCTTTTAGAAGTTAAGCATAGTACTAATCCAATTATAAGAAATAAGCCACTGACAACAGCTACTATGATAATCTTTGTATTGTCATAACTGCCATATATCTCCGCTTTTTCTGCTGTTAGAAAAACTTGGGCCAGTATACCTCTATTAATAAACGCAATAATACTGAATATAATAGCCATAATACCAATGAGTAATTTAGTAAAGTTCATTAAGAAAGCTCCTTTCCTAATTAGGGCTGGCTAATATTGCCTCGATCGCTTGGTTTTCGCTACATCTTAGCTTCCATGTGCATAATTTTTAGGAAATCCTTCTTTCCCTTGCATATATATTCGGCATTAATAACTCATTTGTCTTGTTTTTCCTGGGCTTTTTGACAAATCGGCTGAGCGAATAATTTTTTTATTATAATCAAAGACCGTCATCAAGGGGGGCTAATCAGAAATTTTGAGCGCGCAAAAGACACAACAATCGATATTTGCTATGAAGTTTTTGGTGAGGAACTTGTAGCATAAGCTCGAGTTCTCTTTCTGCAAATTTGGTTTGGTTATTAACGCAACAATTTGAACCGGTTTTTTACTAATACAAAATTACGGGGTTTGGTTAGCAAGCCCTAATTATTTTTGGAGAGAAAATATGGTGAGAGGTGATGATTCTACAAATAAAAAAGCCTCCTGTTAAGGAGGCGTAATTTTATGGATGATTACGTGCGTACCGCATCGGAAGCCTTGACCAGAGCCACTTCTCTGATAATAACATTTAAGGTTTCGGTATCCAGATATCCCGTAGGGTTTAAGGAGTGTTTGCTTTGGAAATCCGTAATAAATGACGCGTAATCACTGCTCTGACTCTTGCCCAGGCTGGATAACATGTTTTCTATCTGCTGCTTCTCCTCCGGCGTAACACCCATCACTTCACCATTCTGGGGCGAGCCGGATTGCGTAGCAGTGGACGCCAACTGTTGTGGTTCCTGAGCCTTATCAACAGGTTTGTTGGCTTGAGTCAAAGTCGATGAAGCTGCCTCCTCTGCATTGTTATTCTGGGCAGTCTGCAATTCTTGGGCATGCTGGGCCAGACAAGTATAGTTTGTGGCGATCGCCAGGGTTGAACCACCGAATATAGCGGCAATTGTAACCAAAATTAAAAACACCAAATGCTCTTTTTTCATTCGAAAACACCCCAGTATTTAAATGTTAGTTATATTGTAAGGGACTTTCGAAAAATTTGCAACAAAAATAGGGACCTTTCCTAAATTTTATTAGAAAAGGTCACTATTCGGGCGAGTGGTATGCCTGAAATCAACCTTTTATCAGGCTAACATCGGTGGAGTTAAACATGGCGAAAACTTCGTCGCCTTTCTTTAGTGCCAGGGCTTGTGCAGCCCCGCTGGTGATTGTAGCGGTTACGGCAAAATCCCCGATATCCACGATAACTTCGCTCATATCCTGTCCTTCTTTCACCTCCATTACTTTGCCGATGAGTTTGTTTGGGTCGCTGATACGCATGACCATCCCCCTTTTTTCTTTATCTTGTGCTGTAAAGGATAAAAATATTGAACAGCGGCTCCGATCTGTCTGCCATTGAGGAATGGGGTCCTACATGGGCTAATTATTATCTGCTTACATGAAATACCTGAAAGTTCAAATAATATTAGGGAATTCTTTTTAGGAGACTGGATGCAGTGCCCTTTGGGATGGTGAAAAGATATTTTGAACGGCTGATAACCGAGGGTCCCGGGGAAGGGGCCCAAAATAAACATGAAGTCATAACCGGAGAACTTAAAATGGAAGACCTGAAGGAAGTGCGGGTATCCTCAAAACTAGAAGACAACCTTGATTTGTTGGAAGTCGTATTGGGCCAAAACGAGGATGTGGTTTTTCGCAGCTTCCGGCTGGGAATCGATGAAGGAACCCCAGCTTTCATTGTCTATATTGAAAACATGGTGGACAAAATCCAGCTGAACAATAATATTATTAAACCCTTCCCTTCCCCCAGGTGGTGCATACCGAACGGCCGGACCGTGCGGCTGCCGGCCTTTTTCAAGTACGAATCGTTATTCTTATTGATGGAACTCCTTAAAGAAAGAGGACCCACCGGCAAAGAAAGATGTCCCCTCACCTTCGTTTGCCCAAAACTGATGGTGAAAGAGCCAGAAAGTGAGCGGGCGGTGAAAGGGGACAGCCCCCTTTGCCTATGTGCTACAGTTCTTTGATGATTAATTCCTCCAGGGCTTTGCGCGGGCGGGGAGCAGGATCCTGAGCGGGATATCCGATAGGCAGCAGGCATAGGGGATATAGATTATCCGGCAGTTCCAACCACTGAGCCAACTCCTTGCGCTGAAACATCATCACCCAGCAGCTGCCCAGACCCAGTGCAGTAGCGGTTAGAATCATGTGCTCTACAGCGATGGCTGTATTCAGGTTCATATAGCTTTTCAACCCGGCCTCATCCATCAGAGCACTGGGGTATTTGGCCTTACTTATTTGATCGGAAACACCTTCGAAAGCCCCGGCTCGTTTAAGTTCTACAATTCGCCGGTTCTGAGCTTCAGCGGCCCGAAGATCTGTGCAGCATACAATAACTACCGGGGCCTGGGCCACAAAAGCCAAAGTGTATTCCGCAAGCTGTGAGCGGGCTTCCGGGCTTTTGATGACTACAAAGCGCCAGGGTTGAATGTTGCTTCCCGAGGGTGCCAGGCGGGCGGATTCTAGAATCTGCTGAATATACTCATCGGGGACCGGGTCTGGGGAGAAGCTGCGGATGCTGCGCCGGGATTGGATTACGGCATTAAAGTCCATATAAACCCTCCTATATGTAAAAAGTGGCCCACATTCTCCTGAAGAATTTTTAACGAATGGTACCTGACGGTGAAATTATCACTTGTTCAGGAGCTACCACCATGGTATCATGATCCGAGCTAAAGCCCAATGACTGCGTCCCCTTGTCACGCTAGTTGTCTGGAAGCACCGCGACACCCAAAGCCAGGTGATCCCAAAGGGCGGCTTTGACTGCTTCCACCTGATGCTCATCGCAGTTTACCATAAGAAAAAGCTCCCCATCCGTATCCTTTCGTCTTTCTTTGGAATGCTTGAACCTGCTAAAGGAAAGGTCGAGCAAAAAACCAACCAGGAACCCTCCTCCCAAGCCTATCAACCCCCATATGATCGGACCCCAGGTCAGGACAAAGCCGTAGATAACCCCTAAGACCATACAGGCGCTGCCCAGAATGGCCCCCCCATCGAACATGCTTACCCCGTCAGCGTGATGAATGGTATCAAAGATATTCCGGGTTTCTCCCCGCTTTTCAAGGGGAACAGCAAAAATCTGTTCCTTCTTAATACCCAGCTCTTCCACTTTAGTGATGGCGATTTCGGTATGTAAATTATAATGGAACGATGCTACCAGGTACATTTGCCTTCCTCCTTATACAGATTTCAGGGGCATGGGAAATAAGGGACTCTGATATTTATTTCTGAAGAACTGAGCCTGCTCTTGATCAAATAACTTATTAAACTCCACCGTTTTTACATAGGCATCATAGATACTAAAACAATAAAACGAGGGTATGTTCAGCAGCCACTGCCAATCAAGCACTGATTTGGCTTGGGCAAATTGGCCCAGGGCGGTATAGCCAATGGCAGGCAGCAGGTGGGATAAATAGATGATGGCACCCCCTCCGATCATCATGAATATAGCGACAATAATCTCAAGGGCGTAAAGGTGGCCGGCCCCCGGCATTAACATGGACCAGGCCGCAGCCAACCAGGGGTTGCGCTTGTCAAAGGCATTGAATCCTACACCACTAATAACTGTTGGACCGATAGGATCATTATCGTGATCGGCCAGAACCGAGAACTTATTGACTTCGATGGCTATACGATAGCTTTCCCAAACAGCAAAGACCAGGATGCCACAGTACAAAAGCAGCAAGTGGGTATCCAGGACCTGTTTGGCCATAGCAAAATTGCCGGTAAAGCTGTAGAGAATGGCCAGATTAATATGCGCCTGGGTATTGATCAGCAGTTCCCCGGCAAATAAAAAAAATCCTTTTGCAACACTTACTAATCTCATATGTCCGAATCCGGGATAAACCAGAGACCACCAGGCCACCACCAGGGGATTGCGCAAATGAAATACATTGATAGAGGTCAATGATATGGCTGCCTTGGGCCGACGGATGATGGAACTTTGAGCAGTGCTCATCTTATTATGCCTCCTGAGTTTATGCTGATTTGCTCTGCCGGGCGGTCAGCCATCGGGCTATTAACCGTGCTATCATACCTATGGCTGCATAGATAGGGAATGAATATACGTACCTCCACCCGTGCAGCTCATAAATACCCAGCCATACAAGCGAAGCTTCTCCAATAAAGGAGAAAAAAGCACTAACGATCAGCATGGCAATAAAAAAGTGCTTCCAATCGTTATAGCGCTGGTAGATGAACATATAGACCACGGGAATTAGTGAAAAATCGATAGGAAGCAGGGTCGGATTCAGAGGGCCTACCCAGAAATTGTATAACCATAAACCAAGCTCAGTCAGTACTGCATCCAGGTATGAAGATACAATGATTATGATTAATCCAAACAAGCCGATTTCCAGCAGACGTTTTTTATCCGAGTATTTCCACCAGAGGAGCCAGGGAATGAAAAGAACCGCCATCAGGAGCCACCACTGCCATGTAAACAGATCCTCTGAGCGCCAGTTTTCGACCCGGGCGTGAGCTAATTGCTTTTCCAGGACCCATATCAGATCATTTGAGGGGTATCCCCCGGCATCAAGTGACATTCCGATTGCCTCCAGCTTTCTAAGCGGTAAGAGCCACATGCTCTGTTCCTATTATCACCAAATATGCCGCCAAAAACGCATAAGTCTGGTATTTGTGTAACGTTTCTAGGTAATCACCTTTTGCGTGTGCGCCATGGTCATTACCAACCAACGAACCAAAAGACCTATAGCCATATAGATGGAACCTTAACATTATTCTCTAAGTGGCTTGCATGATTACACCGAGGATATGATTTTACGCCCTGGTGTTTTTAATCTCAGCTTGCACTCTTAATGACCTGTATGGGATTTTTATTGCCAAAAGGTTTCAGTTCTGCTTGAATGAAATTGGGATATGGAGGAATGCAAGGAATTTGAGGAGGAAGATTTTATGAGGAACCCCCTTAAGCGCGGGTGGATCATGATTTTGATGGTTTCGTTGCTGCTTGCTGTAATGGGGTGCAGCACAACGAAAGATGAAACACAAACCGGCACATTGAACAGCATGGAAGCTTTTACGGGTATTGATGATGCTTTGCAGGGTAATTTGGCTAAAGCTGACTTTGCGGGTATTGTGGTGTTGATTAAGGATAATGGGGATGAAGTGAAGGCCTATTGTCCAAACGAGTTATCGGAAAAACTGCGCGCCGGTCAGACTTTGGAAGTCAAAAAAATTCAGGGAACTGACCAATGGATCGTGACCAGGATCGTGAAGGAACCTTAGTTCTTTTTGAAAGGCCTAGCAACTAAGGCGGCACAGAGTGAGCGTTTGAATCTAGTCTGGGATGATCGTTGACTGGCGGTCCGCTCTGGGTGACTCATCCTATTTACTTGCCATAAGAAAGCATTTCCCCGGGCTGATTAACCCGGGGTTATCTTTGACCCATGTAAAGTTGCATACCCCCACTGGCTGGACCATCCCTGGGGGAGAAAGACCTTGCCGCGCATGAAGCCTACTGTTGAATGTTGATGTTCTGGAGGTAGGGGTCCCAGCTGACTTTGGCGCCGAATCCTCTGGCGATAAAGCTTACTGGCACAAACATTCTATCATTTCTAAGCTCAGGAGCTACATCCATGCTAACAACGGTATCATTGCCGGCCTCGTTTATATAGTGGGCACCCCGGTCACCAAGCAGCAAGAATAATTTTACATTGCGATAGTCAATTTCGGCCTCCAGGCCGCTTTCGTAGTAATCGGCAGTCACATGGGCGCCAAAGGCGGTGGCAATGGCGCTTAAGGGGACCATAGTACGGTCCTGTTGAATATAGGGAGCAGCGTCCAGCGGCACACTCTGCCCATCAACCCACATCTCATTCTGCCCGATATACATGTCGATATCAGTGGCAGCAGCAGGCAGTACTATCAGGAATATAAACATTGCACATAACAAACCTATCTTCAGAAACCGTGATTTTACTCTACCCAATTTCTTATATGTCATTTCAAATCTACCTCCTTGTAGTTTTTGCTGCTTTGAAATTCATAGTCCTGTTTCGTGTTTCACCTCCTTTTTCTCAAGTCAATCACCTGGTTTGCGTGGTGTGGGCACCCAACGGGTACCAATCCTGTTGAAATTTTCATTTTCGCCGTAATCAGGTATTATTCCTGCTTAAGCACCAGGTTGGCAAACCGGTCTTCAGTCTTGCGCATTGATCAGCCCAAACAAAAGGCTGTTGACATTTGCTTTGCCAACAGCACAAATTGAATTACTAGCGACTTTTATTGGATGAAGCGCGTTATTTGCAGCAGATCTCCTTGGATATTGCTGTTCAGACTATTTAACTTTGGTACCGCAATTCATGCAGAATACGATATCGTCGGTAACGATGGTTTTACAATTTGGACAGGTTAACTCGGGGGCTTCAACAGCTATAACTGGCACTATTACGGAGATTTTGGTTCCGCACTTATCGCAAAAGGCATGACTTTTTTCAACCAGGTTGCCGCAGCCCGGGCAGACTTCGTAGTTATCATCTGGCTCAACTGCTGGGGCTGGAACAGGCGCCTCCTCAGGGATTTTGGTTCCACATTTGTCGCAGAAGGCGTGGTTTTCTTCCACCCGGTTGCCGCAGCCTGGACACACTCTATAGGCATAATCCTGGTTTACCGGTGCCCCTTGAGGAGCCGGCGCTACTGGAGGAACCGGTGCTGCTGGAGGAACCGGTGCTGCTGGAGGAACCGGCGCTTCCTCAGACTGTGCTTTTATCTCAGCAATCTTTTCCTGATAAGCCTGGATATTGTCTTCGTGTTGCTTTATCTGGGAACATTGCGAAGAAAAAGCACCTTCCAATTCCGGACTTGCTCCATATGATGCGTAGAAATTTTTGCCGATTTCATAATAAAGAGCATTTATCTGCTTTTCTTCATTGCTGATGCTGCTGTTTAGCTTGCTGATTTCCACCATATTACTTGATTTTTTAACAGCATTCTGAGTCAAATCCCCAACCTTTTTGCCCAAATCATCAAAAAATGCCATTGATATTCCTCCTTATCGGTCCAATGATTATTTTTTTGAACACCTTCTATATATAATAACTCAAATGGTGTGAGAAACCGAAGTGGGATTTTCGTTGCATAGCCCACTTTTCCATTCAGCAGTACTCAGAAGGTAGAACGGGGCATGCATGAATTCCGGGAAGTTCACGATTGCTAAAGATTTTCATAACCGTGCGGGTATATCTGAAGAAGATAAGCGGGTTCATCGGATAACTCATTCGTGGAAAGATCTATGATAGCATCTTTAAATTTCGTAGAAACCTGGTCTTCATACTGCAGATTTACATCGAGCCATTTGGCACCTTCGGTCCATGCGGGCAGAACATCTTTAATAAGGGCCTTCATGGCGGGAGTAGTTAGTCCAACTGTGTAAAGCCGGTAGGCTTTTATAGTTCCAGTCTGAGAATCTTGATAGACACTTAAAGTCATTGAACAATCCGCATTGCTGCCATTCATTTGTTTAATACCGTCTTTTTGCTCGATCCCGGCCGCCGATGGATCAAACTCTTTCAACACAATTCCTCGATCCTTAAAATCAAGAAAGACGGTGTTGAAACCCTTCACATCTTCAGAAACCGGAGCTGCAACCGGTGTAGGAGTACTGGCGGGCTTATCAAGAACAGGTTTATAAACCTCGCTTCTCGCACCGAAAGAAAAAAGAAAAACAAAGATGGCACATCCATAGATGAACTTGGTATGAGAACGGAGTCTCCTTTTTCCCTTCACGAAAGGGAGTTCGGAACGCATCCTGTAGATAATCACCAGTAGGGTGGCCATAACAGCGAATACCAGATAAATCATCAGCATATTGAATCAACTCCCGATTTGGAATTAATTACCAATTCGGGGGCGCGCCTAGAAATTCCTGCCTAATTGGAGAAAATTTCCATAAATATATATAGGGCATTGAAAAGCCTCTTTCCCCTTGGTGCCAGGGGCAGGTTCGTTTAGGCTCAGAGTAATCCCTTTAGTGATCACAATTTTATGGCAAAAGGAGATGAAAAGGGGGGAGCAAAGAACAGTGCCCTTGCTTCCCCTTTTGAATGTGCCTTATAACATGGGCTGCTTGCCCGGGGCTGGCGCCACCGGTTTATTGGGGCTGGGTTGAGCGGTATGCGGGTCATTCTTTGGCTGTTCCTCTTCACCTGTTTGTGGTTCCTTCTGAGTGGTTGATTTACTGTCGTCGGGTTTATCTTGTACTGCAGAAGCAATGGTCGCCGGAGTCGAAGTCGTCTTAACCTTTGACGGGGAAGTAATAGGTGCATTATTAGAAGGCTTTTTCTGCGGAGCAGCCGGTGTCACTGGATCATTTTTAGCATTAGAACTAGATTCTCCCTGGATTACGGCTACCGTACGACCATCAAAGAGATCGTTAAGAATCTGCCCAGCCAAACGCTGGTCCACTTTCCAGTAAGACGCTGATGATCCATCGGAAAGATAATCCGCATAAAAAGTGCCTGGTAAGGTTTGAGATATAATTGCATCGGGACTAAAAGCCGGGGCCCAGGCTGCCAGTTTTACCGTGTCTGTCAAAGATAAGTTGGTGGTCATATTTTTATATACTTCACTGGCCAATTGCGGCAGTTCAGGGATGGTCTTGGGCTGCAGGACTTCACGAGCTAAAGCTTTCAGGAATTCCTGTTGCTGTTCAGTCCGCTGGATGTCACCATAAACGTAATCCCTATACCTAACATAGGCCAGGGCTTGTGTTCCATCGAGTTTTTGAAGACCGGGTTTCAGGTCTATGTTCTCGGACGGTTTGTACATGCGCTGTGCTACATTGATGTTTACGCCGCCTAATGTATCAATAATGTCTTTAAACCCGTTGAAATTCATTACCATGTAATAATCCACTTTTGTTGCTAGAAGTTCTCCTACCATTTGTGCTGCCAGCTCCGGACCTCCATACTCATTGGCGGCATTGATCTTTTGTGTGCTGCCTTTGATTTTCACCTGAGTATCCCGTGGAATGGAGACAACGGCTATCTTTTTTAAATCCGGATCCAGGGAAACAAGAAGCATGCTGTCTGTGCGACACTCAATATTTGACTGCCCTGGGCGTGCATCCACTCCCAGGATCAAGATATTGGTCCGGATCCCTTTTACCATAACCCCTGGCAGCTGGGCGCTCTCATCACTGCCAGTTCTTAAGTTAAGGAGTGCCTGCTCTGCACCTGCGCCGATAGCGAAAAAGACTGCGAAAAGCAATATAGAACCCAATATATTTCTAAGAGCAGCCTTATGCTTCATGATCATCTTCATCTTTCCTGCTTCACCATTTCTACAAATAAATATAGTGCTCAAAACACTTTGAATCTTGATAATATAGGTAAAGTGCTAGGTTAATATTTTAACATCCCAACATCATATTCGTCCACAATTCGGTTAAGGGCTCATAAGAGCACATTCGCGCAATGAAGCCTTTTGCCGACATATTTCGCCAAAGGACCCTTGAGATAAGCGTGAATAGATACAATTAACATCCACCCTTACAGATAGACCCCGGTCGCTACGCCCGGAGTCTATCTCATTACGTTATTATCATGATTATCGCTGTTGATAAAACTAGAGCAACCCGCCCAGTTAAGCATCCTATCTAATTCCGAATATTTGCATGGATTAGTATAATTTGGGAAGGCGGGTGAATGAAAGTTGCAGAATAGCCTTATTACATAACGTATGTTGCCCACGAGGCCCCGGGATAAACTATGTTTCGATCCTCGTAATCAATTTTAACTGAGATTTCATTGCCCGGTTTCATATAATCAAGAGCGGTTATATCAACCAACCGGGTTGTTGATACAAAATATGAATCCTTCTGACCTAGGAGAATTTTTAAAGCTAAATTTATCCGTGCCTAGCGACGGCAGGTTGATCCAGCAAACGAGCAGAATGCCAGAGAATATTCAGATATGCAACAAGAGATTCCGGCCATTGTAAAAACCTGTACTATCGACGGGAATTAGCAGAATCTAATTAAGGGGAACCTGCACACAAGACCATCCGATCTTCCGCTAGTTATTACTTGGATTATCAAGGACTAACTCAGTTTTAAACAGAGGTAAAGGAAAACAATGAGAGACCGGGGAAATAGCTGCCCGTCACTATTTGGCGGGTTTTGCTATTGGCTGCAGGGCTGCGGGAAACCGGAGTCTATAATAATATTTAAAAATAAACGACATTTCTAAAGAAGGCTCCACAAAAATACCATAATTATTACATACAACAAAGCAAGAAGTGGGTGATATTATAAAATTTGTTAGGAGATGTTGCCGAATGGATGTTGTCGAAAGGATAGAAGAGCTCCGTATTATACTAAACAAGCTTGGCGAGGCAAAGGGGCTGCAAGATCCAGAGGTAATCAGAATAAGCCAAATCCTGGATGAGATGATAAACACATATTATGGAAATATCGAGTACGATGAATTGGCAGGGTAAAGATCAAATCCCATAACGATTAAAATAAGCTGGGTGTTTTTATATCTCTTCCGCCAGCCCGTGCTCAATTTTTTAATTGACCGTCAAACATGTAAAAAGGAACAGCAGAAAATAATTAAGAGGGCTTCAGCCCTCTATTTTTCTTTGGTGCCAGAGGTGGGACTCGAACCCACACGCCTCGCGGCACACGATTTTGAGTCGCGCTCGTCTGCCAATTCCGACACTCTGGCTTGTAATGATATTCAATGCAAAATCATTATAATGGCCTGTTTCCCACTTGTCAAGGGCACCGGCAGTCCTCCAGGCTGGAGAGAGTACCCATGGTAACCGTTTAGGATGGCCGTGGATACCGGTGGCTTCCAGATATTGAGCTAAGATATCATAAGTCACCATGTCAGTGGATATACACACAATCCTGGAATTATGAGGAAGGGCGAAAACGGAAGGAAAAAAGCAAAATACGGCGAAAATATAGTATAATGTCTTGGTAGCAGGATTTTCCGCCACACAATTTAATAATGAAATTGAGAATGCTGCTTAAGGAGAATATGGATGCCTTCAGAAGAGCAACTGCTTACAAGGAGCCTTCAAGGTGATAACGAAGCGTTTGAGGAACTGGTTATAAAATATCAAAACAAGGTTTACACCCTGGCTTACAGGTATATGGGCAATGAGGAAGACGCCTATGATATGGCCCAGGAAAGCCTGCTTAAAGCCTACCGGTCCTTATCAACCTTTAAAGGCAAATCCAGCTTCAGTACTTGGATCTATCGGATCACTACCAATGTATGCCTGGATGAACTGAGGAGAAGAAAACGCCGGATCATCTCGTTATCTCTTGATGAACCATTAGCCACCCGGGAGGGGGACGAAGTAGAAAAGGAAATTGTGGACTCTGCACCCACTGCCGACCTAGTTTATGAACGGAAGGAAGACTCACAATACATACAGACTATCCTGAACAGGTTGCGACCCGAACATAAGTCGATTCTGATCTTACGGGATATGATGGATTTCAGCTATACTGAAATCGCTGACATCCTACAATGTTCCGTAGGAACGGTGAAATCCCGACTGAGTCGTGCGCGCCTGGTATTCAAGGAAAAGCTGAGTGGTTGAAGGAAGGGCATTGTTAGGGCGTCTGTGAGCAGGGGGGCGCAGTATTTTGAGGTGCAAAAAGGTACGCGATTTAATATCTCCTTATCTGGACCAGATGACCGATGAGAAGGAATCCCATCTTATCGAGGAGCATTTGTCGGCTTGTTTGGCCTGCCAGGAATTTATGGCTCAGATGAAGGATATGTGCCGAAATTTGAAGATCACGGATCAACCGCTGCTGCCTGCCGGCTTTGCCGAGGATTTTCACCAGCGATTGCAGAAGGAAGCCCCGCGTCGTGCTCCCTGGTATGGGAGCAGATCCTTGCGGCCTCTGATTTTGAAGAATGCTGGCAACCGGTTTAAAGAAGAAGTGGTCAGGTTTTACCACTGGCGCAATAAAACAGTTGAATAGAGTGTCAACAAGGGCATCGGATTTATCCGATGCCTTTTTCGATTATTATCGGGACATGGTATCATAAATGAGACAATATCTCTTGGATAAGGTGTGGTGGGATTGGAAAAAGAGAAACTCATGCTCATTGACGGGAACAGTCTGCTTTTCAGGGCGTTTTATGCCTTACCCCTTCTCCATACCAGCAGCGGAATATATACGAATGGGGTATATGGTTTTTTCACCATGTTTAACCGGGTCCTGGCTCAGGAACAGCCCACCTATGTTGTAGTTGCTTTTGACAAGGACCGGAAAACCTTTCGCAGCGAAAGTTATGAACATTACAAAGCCAACCGCAGTCAGCCCCCGGAAGAACTGCGGGGCCAGTTTGACTTATTGCGCCAGGTGCTCACCGCCCGGGGTATAAAGTGGATCGAGGCGCCGGGTTTTGAGGCTGATGATATTATCGGCACCCTGAGCAAGAAAGCGGAGCAGCAGGGCATCACCACTGTGATCGTCACCGGAGATGGGGACAGCCTGCAACTGGTTTCTCCTGATATCCGGGTCTTAATGACCCGCAAGGGAATCAGCGAGATCGAGGTTTACGACCCGGAAAAAGTGAAAGAGAAATGGGAAGTAGAACCGGAGAAGATGATTGAGATCAAAGCTCTGATGGGTGATAGTTCCGATAATATCCCCGGGGTGCCGGGAATTGGACCCAAAACGGCCGTAAAGCTAGTCAAAGAGTTCGACAATCTGGAAAACCTTTACGCTAGTTTGGACAAGGTAGGCAATGTCAAGCTGCGCTCCAAGTTGGAAGAGTTTAAAGACCAGGCATTTTTAAGCCGGCATCTGGCCACTATCGTCAATGATATGGATCTGGATTGCTCCTTGGAGGAGTTTATACTCCAGGCTGAAGATTATCCGGCCCTGGTGCAATTGTACAAGCTATTGGAGTTTAACGCCTGGTTAAATGCTTTAACCCAGGTTGACCCCCTTCATACGCCGCAGGCTCTGGAGGATCCTGAGGTGTATTTTCTAAATGATGCTGATCAGGTTTACGCATTCAGGCAGGAAGTGGACGGAAAGAGCCTGGGTCTCTATTTTGCCTGCGATTACCACCACCCTATGTGGGCTCATTTGAAGGCTGTTTATATGGCCAGGGAGGGGAAGGTGTACTGCCTCTCTCTGGATCAAGAACCCGTGACCCGGTTGGAGTGGCTCAGGCCGCTTTTGGAAAGCGAAACCACCAGCAAATACGTACATAACGCCAAGTTTGCCCAGGTGCTGCTCATAAACCACGGAATGCAGCTGGCTGGAGTGAGCGGCGATACCCTTTTGCTGGCTTATGTGAACGACCCATCCTTTGTAGGGGACGAGTTGAATGCTGTTTTGCTCAAGCACCTGGACATTCATATTAAGAAGGATCGCCCCGACCTGCTGGTTTCACAATTGGAGACGGCCTTCCACCACATGCAGGGAGAGATCGAGGAGGATCTCCTGAACCTGCTTTGTGATCTGGAGATGCCGTTGTCTGACATCCTGGCACATATGGAGTTTTATGGAATTAAGGTGGAGAAGAGTACTCTGGCTGCTATCTCGACCGAATTGGGTCAGGGCATTGCCCGGGATGAAGAACGGATCTATGAATTGGCCGGGCACGCATTCAATATCAACTCTCCCCGCCAGTTGGGGCAGGTGCTTTTCGAGGACCTGGGCCTGAAAGTTGTGAAGAAAACCAAGACCGGCTACGCGACCGGGGCCGAGATACTGGAAGAATTATACGACGAGCACGAAATCATTCGCTATATTCTAGATTATCGCCAGCTGGCAAAATTGAAGTCCACCTATGTGGATGCGCTGCAGGGTCTCATTCATCCGGATACCGGCCGGGTGCATACGATTTTCAAGCAGGCACAGACGGCTACCGGACGGCTTTCCAGCGTGGAACCCAACCTGCAGAATATTCCTATAAAAATGGAAGAAGGGCGGCGCATACGCAAGGCCTTCGTTTCCGGCTTCGAAGATTGGCTGTTGGTTTCCGCCGACTATTCCCAAATCGATCTGCGTGCTTTGGCCCATATCAGCGGGGATGAAACCCTGATTGAGACTTTTAACCAGGGCATTGACATCCACACCCGGACTGCGGCAGAAATCTTCCATGTTTCGTTGGAGGGAGTGACCGGTGAACTGCGCCGGCGAGCCAAGGCCATCAATTTTGGGATTATCTATGGAATGAGTGATTTCGGACTGGCCCGGGAGACCGGGGTAAGCCGGAAAGAAGCTCGCATTTATATTGACAACTACCTGGACAGCTACCCAGGGGTCAGGCAGTATATGCACGACATTGTGGAATTTGGCAAGGAATATGGCTATGTGGAAACGGTCTTAAAGAGGCGGCGCTACCTGCCAGATTTAAACGCAAAAAACCGTATGGTCCAGGCCAATGCCCAGCGTATGGCATTAAATACACCCATTCAAGGTACTTCAGCCGATATTATCAAGCTGGCTATGATCAAAGTGCATCAGGATCTGCAGGAGAAAGGTTTGCGAGCCCGCATGCTTTTACAGGTTCATGACGAGTTGGTGATGGAAGTACCGATTGAGGAATTGACTGAGGTGGCGGTCTTGCTTAAAGAGGATATGGAAACCGCTTTTCAGATGAAAGTGCCGCTGGTGGTGTCATTAAAGACGGGAGCCAACTGGTACGATATGCAAGCCATGAAGATGTGATTCACTCCATGGGGATGGTGAACGGAGGACAGAACAATGCCGGAGCTGCCGGAAGTGGAAACCATAAAAACCTCCCTCCAGTCCAATGTGGGGGCCAGTATTCAGAAAGTGGAGCTGCGCCGGGAGGATATCGTTCGGAAAAGTGATTTCGATATAGATGAACTCAGCGGTCAGATTATTTCCTCGCTGGAACGGCGCGCCAAGTTCCTCGATTTTACTCTCTCCAGCGGGCGCCATCTGGTCGTCCACCTGGGCATGAGCGGGCGGCTCTACCAGGTGGAAGCCTGCCAGCCTGAAGAGGGTCTTCATATGCATCTAGTTCTGCATCTGGACAACGACCGCCGTCTGATCTATCAGGATGCGCGCCGTTTCGGCGGGGTGTGGCTGCTTGACGAACCTTCGGGTATTTTCTCGGGACTGGGGGCCGAGCCGCTCACTGCGGCATTTACCCCGGCCTACCTGGAGAAACAGATTAAGGGACGTAAGATAGCTATTAAGAGCCTGCTCCTTGATCAAAAACGAATTTCGGGGATCGGCAACATCTATGCCGATGAGGCCCTTTTTGCGGCGGGAATACAGCCCCAGCGCCCTGCGGGAAGTCTTCATAAAACTGAGATAAAGGCTCTGGTACGGGCGATTAAGAAAGTCCTAAAGCAAGGAATAACTGCTCGGGGAACCACGTTGCGGGACTTCCGGGATGGTTACAACCAGGCCGGAGGCTTCCAGGATTACCTGCAGGTTTATGGAAGAGCAGGGGAGCCCTGCCCAGGCTGCGGTCGCCCTCTTGAGCAGAAGCGCATTGGTGGGCGCAGCAGCCATTTCTGCAGTTGCTGCCAGAAATAGACGGCCCATCGGACGGCTCTTCACTGGTAACGTTTTAATAGTTCTATCCATATAGTAGCTATATATTTACTGACTATTTGGATAGGAGTGGCTGCAGGTGGACGTCTGGGCAATATTACTGGTTGGCCTGGCCTTGAGTATGGACGGGTTTATGGTTGGCATTGCGTATGGAATCAAGAAGATCGGTCTGCCACTGGTTTCCCTACTGGTGATCACCCTCGCGTCTGTTTCCGTTGTTAGCATTTCTATGATATTCGGGAAAGGGCTGGCTCTGGTAATACCCCCGGTTTTTGCCCTACATATAGGGGCCTTTCTCCTCATAGGCCTTGGTCTTTATCACTTGATGAGTGGCATACGCCAGAAGATCAACAACCTGGAGGGCGATGAAGAAGAACCTATCTTAACCCTGAGTATTAAAGCCCTGGGCATAATCATTCAGATCTTAAAAAATCCCTCTCGGGCCGATTTTGATGCGTCGGGAGAAATCGGTCTGCGAGAATCGGTGTTCCTGGGCCTGGCTCTGTCCGTGGATGCTCTGGGAGCTGGGATTGGCCTGGCGCTCACTGGAGCCAATATTTTGTATACTGCCTCCAGTGTTGGTATGATACAATTTATTCTAGTTAACAGCGGGATATTCTTAGGCAAATTCATTAACAGCGAAAGGCTGAAAGAAGCGCTCTCTCTGGTGCCGGGGATTATTCTCATAGGCATCGGGCTTTTGAAAATCATGTGAAGTCGGTGAGTGGGCATGAGAATTATAGGGCTGACCGGGGGAATTGCCAGTGGCAAGAGTACGGTGAAAAAGGCCCTGGAGGAACTGGGAGCGGTTGTGATCAGTGGGGATGATGTAGCCCACGAAATCATGATGCCAGGAAAACCAGCCTGGGCCGATACCGTAGAAATTTTCGGGGAGGAGATCCTCAACCCCGATCAAACCATTAACCGGGCTAAATTGGGAAGTATTGTTTTTAATGATTCCCGTCTCCTCAAAGAGCTCGATCACATTGCCCATCCACGGGTGATGGAGCACTTTAAGAATGAACTCCAGGAGACCAGAGCCGCGAACCCGAATGCGATTGTAGTGATGGAAATCCCCCTGCTTTATGAGGCGCACATGGATAGAATATGCGATGAGGTGTGGGTGGTATGGGTGGATCGGGAGACCCAGATTACCAGGCTTATGAATAGGAACGAACTGAGCCGGGAAGATGCCATTAAGCGGATTGAGTCTCAGATGTCCCTGGAGGAAAAAGCCCAGCGGGCTGATCGGGTTCTAGACAATACGCGAGGAATAGAGGAAACTATAACAATAGCCACCAGATATTTCAATGAAATAATACACAATGCTTAAATAAAATATAATAATCAACCTTTTCTAACCGGGGGTTATAGCGTGGCGATTGTGAGGTCAAAATCCAGATATTCCAGGATTCTTTGGATTACCATCCTTATTTTTTTTACCCTTCTTCTAACCTTTTCTAAATGGATCGGCATTTTCTATCCCGAACCAAACCGGGATGTTGTGTTTAAAGAAGCCGGGGAATACGGGGTAGACCCTTATCTGGTCTTCGCCATCATTCGCACGGAAAGCAAGTATCAGAACGCAGCCGAATCGCCCGCCGGAGCGAAGGGGTTGATGCAGATTATGCCGGAAACAGCCCAATGGATTGCCGGGCAACAAGGAATTAAGGGCTTTGATGTGGCCAAGTTGCACGATCCTACCACGAATATTGCCTTCGGTTGCTGGTACCTGGCCGATTTAAATAAGGAGTTCGATGGGCGACTGCCCCTCGTGATAGCTGCTTACAATGCCGGTCGGGGACGGGTGCGGGAGTGGGTGATCAACGGTACCTGGGATGGAGACCCATCCCAGTTGCAGCGCATACCTTACCAGGAGACCCGCAAATATGTAGACAACGTATTACACAGCTATGATGCCTACCAGGCAATATATCAGTAATAGGAATTCATAGCCCCCATGAGGGGCTTTTTCCATTTCTGTGTCTGGCCGGGTTACTAGAGGCATAGTACGCTGCTTCATTTAATATAATGTCCCCATAAGTAAACAAAAAGGGGACATGGTATGGGCAGGTACCTGAGACATAAACGCCTGGTAGTTGTAAGCGCACTCGTTCTGACTTTTCTAGTGGGGATAGCCTTCTATATTCACAGGGTAGTGGTGGTAAATGCCAGTCTGGATAGTCGTCCTTTGGAAATAGGACTGGCAGGCAGTATCGATACTGCCGAACCAGCCCAGGTTAGCAATCACCAGGAGCTCCTGCTGGCTTCCCTGCTTTATGAAGGATTGCTCACTTATGATGAGCAATCATCCAGCCTCAAACCCAATATTGCCAAAAACTGGTCCTTCTCTACAGATGGCAAGACTTTGGTTGTTACGTTAAACAAGGATGTGCATTTTATCAATGGCCGTTTGCTCACAGCGGCGGATGTGAAAAAGTCCTGGGAAAAGAATTTCACCAGTGCTCAGGATATGCCGGCGTTTAGCCTTTTCCTCGGCATTCAAGGGGCATCGGAACGTTTGGAAGGGAAAACCAGTGATGTTAGCGGTATTCAGGTAGTCAATGATTTTACATTAAAAATTGTTCTTACTCGTGCCAATGCATCTTTTCCCGCCATGCTCACAAATCCGGTTTTCTGGGTCTATGACTGCCAGGAAGGCAACCCGCCCTTTGCGGGAACGGGTCCTTTTGTTGTCAGGCAAAACCCTGACAATAAAGACATCTGGCTGGACCGTAATGAGAAATACCATGGGGGACGGCCACTCGTCACCAGTCTTCACATTACTGTTTATCCTGATCAGGAGGCCGCCTTTCAGGCTTATAAAGCAGGAAAACTTGATTACCTGGATGCGGTGCCCCTGGGGGAGTTGGCTGGAATAGAAAAGGATGAGAAATATAGCAAGCTATTGATTGACAGACCACTTTGGGATACCTATGATATCGGCTTCAATCTGAACCGGGCTCCATTTAAAGACAACTATAAATTGCGCCGGGCATTGAACTATGCAGTGGACCGTCAGACTATCATCGACAAGGTCATGGGCGGCAATGCTACGCCACTTAAAGCAGTTCTTCCTCAGGGCATACCAGGATTCAATGAATCCCTGCGTGGATATTCCTATGATCCCGATCGGGCCAAAGCCCTTTTGGAGGAGGCCGGGTATCCCGGGGGTAAAGGCCTCTCGACGGTTATATTAAGCTACAACAACGATGAAGGCCACCGTCTGGTGGCTGAAACTGTGGCCCAGCAGCTCGGGCAGGTCGGGTTTCCTGTCCAAATCCAGCCTATGGATTGGAGCTACTATAAGAGCCAATTGAACGCCATGAATCTGACCCTTTTCCGCATGGAATGGCGTCCTGATTACCCCGATGCGGATGCTTTCCTGTACAGTATATTTCATAGCAGTAAGATGGGTGTGAGCAATTATGGTGGCTACAACAACCCGCAGGTAGATAAAATGCTGGAGGCCTCCCGCAGCGAAGTCCACAATCCTCAAGAAAGAATCGCCATGCTCAACCGAATCGAGGAAATGCTGGTTGATGACGCCCCCTATATCTGGTTATTCCAGCGCAAGGCTGCCAAAATGATTAGCCCTCAGGTTCACAATCTGAAGCTGGATGGAATGGAGAATGTCGATTGGGCCAAAGTGGAACTGCACAAACTGCAGATATAGTTTCCTGAACCGATCACAGTCCGTTTACTGGCATTTCGGCATCTTCCTCATCATCGAAAATAACTGCAGCCTGACTAGGACTCCAGGTATTCGGTTCCCAGAGGTCATGTAGAGAAGCGGCTTGAATTCGCCAGTAGGGAGGGCCTTGCACCAAATCAAGCTGGGTTTTCTTCCTGGACAGCTTTGATGATCCTTGAAAAGAGGCCTGCAAATCTACCTTAAAGCTAGCCGGACCTAGCGCTTCCATCCCAACTATACGGATCGATTGAATTTTCAGCTGGGAAGTCATTCCGGGGCTGTCCGGAGGACCGTATACCATGCGATCAGCCAGGCCCCGGTCGCCTTGATTCAAGATAGTAATAAATATTTTAATTACATCCTCTGGTGGCTGGGACTGCATTTGCTGCTCAAATTGGCCTGCTGCTTTCCAGATCATTACCTGGTGAGCTAGATCTGGCCGTCCGCTGGCGTGAGTCCTACTGTCCCGAAAGTGAAGGCAGAAATGACCATTGAAATTATTGTTTTGAATAGCGCCTGCACCATGCGGCATACCATTCATGGAAGCTGCGATTTTCCGGCCGTCATTCAGCACCACGACTACAGCCCGCCGTCTCCAGCTCCACTGGCCATATATAGCTTTCATCGTTTTTGTGTCCAGGGCGCTTAGAGGCTGGACATCAGCATGGAAGCTGCCCGCCCTGCGCTGCACTTTGAATTGCTGTCCGGTTTCATAATCGATGATAGTAGCCTGTGCATATTTGGGGAATATACTTTTTGCATCATTCCAGGATAGGTATTCGCCCTTTATATTATTGTTATCTTCCAGGGAGCCTGGAGGCTGGGGATCTTTAGACATAGGGCGACGTGCCACCAAAAATAGACCCAGAGCTATTAATATCAGCAGCAGTATCGACCCAAGCAGCCGTTTTCGCTGCACCAATACGAACATGAAAAAGCCCCCTTTTCACCTGTCTTCCGCCCATCATTACATGTATATTCAGGACCTGTTATTCTATCATTCGTTGGGGGGGGTTAACACAATTAATCGCGCAAATCCGGTGCTTTTCTTGAAAGACGATACGACCTGGGCTACAATCAAAAAAGACCGAAAGAGGATGGAGTTGTATATCACGAGAGTAATCAGCGAAGCAGTCAATTGGTTGATGAGTATTGTAGTGGCTCTGATTCTTGCTGCTGTTATCAATATATTTGTGTGCCAGCCCACGGAAGTCTTGGGCAGTTCTATGGAACCCACCCTGCAGAATGGGGAGATGGTCTTCTTGTCAAAACTGCCGCACACCTTTCACTTGAATCTGAATTACGGAGATATTGTAGTCATCGACAGCCGGGTGCAATACCAGCGTTCCTGGACGGATGACCTCATGGAAAGTCCAGTTGTTCAGTTTATTACCCGCACCTCCGCACCGATTCGCAAAGACTACTGGATCAAGAGACTGATCGGCAAACCCGGTGATGTATTGGAGATTAAGGATGGTCGGGTTTTCAGAAACGGTCATCTGGTTGATGAACCCTACCTGAAGGAACCGATGAATGCAGTTGATCAAAGGATCGTTGTCCCGCTTAACGCCGTATTTCTTATGGGGGATAACCGCAACAACAGCTTCGACTGCCGGGCCATCGGCCCTGTTCCCCTGGACCACGTTCTAGGCAAAATGATATTTTCCTGAATGATGCTTCGGGGAAGGATAGAAGTTCGATCAGTTAGTGGTAGTGCACTGCTCGGAATAAAGGCTATTTGAAGATAAAAGGGTTTAAGAACCATTACGTGGAGGGATAATATGCCACTCACACCCGAACAGCGCGAAGCCTGGGAGAGAGAAAAAGCTGAAAGGCTGGAGCGTGAAAAACAGCAAGAGGAATTAGTGCTCAAGAAACATGATGAAATAGAGAAAATCGACCGTGCCATCAATACGGTGGAACGTCAGGAGAAGAGGAAGAAGATCCTCATTGTTGCAGTGTTTGTCATCTTTTATGGGTTGATGGGCTTCTGGTACTTTTTCCTGCGCTGAAATATGATCCGTTTATTGGTCCTGAGAACAACTTGATGACATCTCGGCCCATTATATTACAGGCATTCTTGAACCCGTCTCACGAGAAGATCCACACAGGTGCGGATATTGCCAGGGGTATAGATGCGCAGATCACCCCGGTAATAGTTCTGGAAAAGTCGTTCGCGCATTTCTTCCCCAGGAATCCCGGCATCGTACATGTCTCGAATACGGGTAAAAGCTTCCCGAGCAGCCAATAGGGCACGCTGGTAAAATGCGTCAATTTCATTGCCGGTCCAGATTCTCTCATGAGGAATAGCCAGGACCCGGCTGGGGTATCCGCGAAGCCTCTCTATGGTTTCTATGTACAATGGATAGCTCTGAAAGAAGATTGGGAAGATTTCGGTATCGGAAGACTGGAAACCAGCCGCATCGGAAATGAACATGACCCGGTCTGAAGGAAGATATGCAGCCAGACTGTCAGAACTATGCCCGGGTGCGCTGATAATTTCCAAAACTACCCCGGCTTCCGGAACAATATGATCACCCTCTTGTACAGTCCTTTCTACATCAATGTGATCTACCTGGGAAATTTCAACATTTGCTTCTAGAAGTCCCTCATTGGTCAGCACAGCAAGCATCGATTTGTCTTGATTAAAAAAATCGGCCAGGATAGCAGCTTTACCCAGAACCTTTTGCGCCTTGGGACTAGCCGTCAGCGCTGCACCGGGGAATAGCTCCTGCAGAGAGGGGATGCCGCATACGTGATCGAAATGGGCATGCATGGCCAGGAGATGTTCAACATGAGGTAAAGAAGGATGACCGTGTTCCTCCCACTGCTTTCTTAAGCCCGCTACAGCACCGCTAACACCACATTCCACAAGGGCCGCTCGACTTTTGCCAACTACGAAGAAGTTGAAATGCCGATTACCTAAACACAGGACATGCTCGCTCAGGCGCTTCATGAAAAACTCCCCTTCTTCTCTCTCTAAACCCTGCGTAAACTCCGGGATGCACAACCTGCAGATAACCTTTCGTCCTCTGTTTTCAAGGTATTCTTATATTATCTATATGGCTGACTGAAACGATTATGATGGACCTGGAGATGTGGAAAATCGGCTTCCGTCCGTGAGGCTTTTTCTTCGTCTGGATAGCCAAGGGCAATGATGGCTTCCACCTTGAATTTATCAGGAATATTTAGAAGATTTCGAATGTAATCCTCAGCGCTCTGGCCGTCACGGTGCAGACGTTCCCGAATTTGAATCCAACAAGAGCCCAGGCCCATCCAGGCCGCGGTTAAATGGAGTATGATGGAAGCGATGGAGCAGTCCTCTACCCAGACATCACATTTTTGCGGGTCTCCGAGTATTACAATGCCCAGGGGGGCGTTTTTCAGAAACGACGAACCATGCTCTTTAGCCTGAGATAATTGAGCAAGAAGCTCCCTATCATCGATTACGATGAATTCCCAGGGACGCAAACCTCGGGATGAGGGAGATAGTAAAGCAGCTTTAATAAGATGATCCACTTTCTCCTTTTCCACTGGGATGCTTTGGTATCTTCGGATACTACGACGCTTTTTTAGCAGCTCAAACATTATTCAAGTCCTCCCATCATCACAATTCGTATGACCTTAATTTATGCTATCTCCCAATCATGTTCCAGGTCAAGAATAGGGTTGAGAGATAGAGGAAATTTCATTCCGGGCACTATTTTTTCATGGAGGAGTTCCCCATTGAATATCGAAAGATACCAGGGAGGTGATCTGATGAACTTCTTCAGTAAATTTCTCGAAGGCAGGGAAATCCGGAAACTGGCGGCGGAATATGTGCGCCAGTCGGGACTGACTGCTGCTGAAGCGCATCGTTCTCTGGAGCGCCAGACAGAACGTCTCCAAATCAGCCGGCCGGGCAAGAGCCAGCTATGGTATATGGAGAAGATCCTTTACGATCTTCAGAGAGACCGGGGGCGTAGTTAACCTTCCCGAGGAGGCTCGGGTGGCGTAGAAGAAAGGTGGTATAAATCATTGGATTGTCCTGAACACTTAAAAGATATGGACCTACGAAGCATGACGGTGATGGAACGGATCCTCTTCTACTCCTATGAAGCGCATAGCGACTTTGAGAGAGCTATGGAGCACATGCATCCCGTAATTATTGAACAGGCCGAGCAAGGCCTCTATGAGATGTTGGGCATTATCAAAACTGTCAGGGAGAAGATGGAAGATCAGGAACAACTGGCCGTTTTGGATCAAATAGAGAAGGTCCTTGAATTGGATTACCAGCATTATCAGGGCGAATAACGTAATCAGCGGATTCTTTTTCTTGCAAATGTTCATCCTATAAGAAAATGCGAGGAAAGGGTGCAGTCCATGTCGGAAGGAACGATCCAGATTCTATCCAAAGGACCAGCTATCGTAGCCGGGCATATTCATTTGATCGATGACATGGGGAATACGATTAAAAGTGAGACTCCCATTGCGCTATGCCGGTGCGGAAAGTCAGAAACGATGCCTTTTTGTGATAGCATTAACAAGGGTCATATGAAAACCTGCCAGCGGGCGGAACAACTCCTGTAAGCGTAGAATGTCTATCCGCCCGCCTAAAGCTTAAAAAAGGGCCTTTGATCCCACCTCTCAAGAAAAACCCCGGTATCGGGGTTTTTTTATCTTTATATATAACCAATGGTTAGGACTTAACTAGCTCAATTACCTGTGCCTTATCTGGACAATTGAAAGAAGGAATTATTGATGCTTAACGGCAAACCCAGCTATCAATTTATTACGAAGGGAACTCAACAATAAAATTGTCGTAGCCCAGGTAATCCATTTGTTCTGCTATCTTCTTCCTCACATCTTTTCCGGCCAGCTTCTCGCATAAATATAAGCCCAGGTCAATGGCTGCAGTCACCCCCCGCGCGGTTATAATGACGCCTTCATCCACAATCCTTCTTTCGGATATTGCACCAGTTAATGGCTGAAGGTAGGTCATGAGCTGTGGATGGGTGGTGGCTTTTCTATTTCGCAGTAGACCTAACCAGCCTAACAACAGGCTTCCCCCACAGACTGATGCAATGGTTGCGTTCGTAGCAATGGTTTTGAACCAGTCCACAAATGCCGGATTTTGGATCAGTTTACTAACCCCGGATCCACCGGGAATCACAATATAATCATAAACCGACAGGTCATTGGCCCAATGATCGGGGATGATGGTAAGGCCTTCAACAGAGACCACCCTGTTCTCCAGGGCGCACACTTCATACTCAAGGTCCTGAATAAATCCCATAGTTTTCAGGCGGGTGACGGGATCATAAACACCAATGAAGTCAAGGGTCGTCATGTCTTCATAGATAAAAAAAGCGATCTTCATACTTCGCGCTCCTTTCTCCCCGATTTCCTGGTTATTTCCCAGGGAATCATTCAAATGTATGCCGAGAAGTATTTATTGATCAGTCCTTCACATTAGTTTAGAATCTGGACAACATGCCGGGCAATGGCCAGGCATGAGGTCAGACCGGGTGATTCAATCCCGATTAGATTAATGAGACCGGGAAAGCCTCGATCGCTCTCCTCCTGAATAACGAAATCTCTGGCCTTCGGATCACCGGGGCCTTGTAGTTTTGGTCTGATTCCAGAGAAGTCAGGGCTTAGATCCTGTGGTTGTAGATGAGGAAGATATTTACAGGCGGCTTCGAAGAACTCAGACTGGTGATCCTCGCTTACCGAATAATCCAGATCATTCACGTAGAAGGCATTGGGCCCCAAGCGCAACCCACCACCACTATCGATGGTCAAGTGTATTCCCAGGCTGATAGGCCCTGGCAAAGGATATATTAAATGGTTTACCGGGAAGCGGCGGTGGATTTTATAATACTCTCCTTTACAAGGAAACATGCGATAACCGCAGGCATCCAGATCCAGTCCCAACATAGCAGCCATGGTCGAAGCCGACAAGCCGGAGGCGTTAATCAGTACCTGTGCTTTAATGTTCTCAACCGGGGTTTCGATAATGTAGCCGTCCCCATCATAGACCAGACTCTCTACTGGTGAAGAGAAAAGGAAGATGACCTGGTTTTCCCGGCCCTGGTAGTTGAGGGCCTTCATTAGCCCGTGGGAGTCGACAATGCCAGTGCATGGTACCAGCAGGGAGCTTTCAGCTAGAATTGCAGGCTCCATCGTCTTGATTTCATACTTGCCGAGAGTGCGTACTGTGATGCCGTTCGCCTCAGCCTGTTTCCGGAGCCGGTCCAACTGCGGATCGTCAGACATATGGCTGGTAATGATCTTGCCGGTGCAATGATGAATTATATTATATTTTTCACAGAATGCGTAGAGTAGAGCCCGGCCTTCTACACACAACCTGGTTTTGAGCATAGAGGAAGGGTAGTAAATCCCCGAATGTATCACTTCACTGTTGCGGCTGGAGGTTTCCAAACCAAAACTACGATTCTTCTCCAACACTGCTATACTGCATCTCGAATGGGAGGAAATCTCTCTAGCCAGGGCCAGGCCCACCACGCCAGCTCCGATAATGGCTATGTCCACCTTTTCCACTTTTCTTCTCCTATCCTCTTGTTGGTTTGCATCCTGACCTCGGTTGGGAAAGCCGGGCCTGGGCTGGTACCAGCTGCCCATAGAATGCTCTCCTCTGATCTTCTCCCATTTTAGTCAAATCCCTGCCCGGGTGCATCAAAAACTACCCGAATATTTCAACCACTCAAGAGAAAAATCACCGGCATGGCAGCGTTTCAGAATGTTGAAAGATGATTCTTTTCAGAATTCTCCGTTTTTGGAAGCGGTTGAAGGGATATGATGAAGAGTCAACGAATACATATGTAAAAATATGGTAAACGCAAGATATTTGTAAACCATTATTGTGCCATTCGCAGTTGTACCCCTGTCTGAAAATGGAAATGGATGAGGAAACAGGAGGTGATAATTGGCCATGACCGGAGTGAATAAAAACAGAATCCTAACCGGGGTTGGTGTATTGGTGGTTATTTGGATGCTCATGAATGCTTACCCGGTATCAGCAACCAGTATCGATTTACAGCCGGGCTCCAATGAAGTGGTAGTAGACGGGAACAGTCTCTGGGTGGAGGAGGCCCCCTATATCAAGGAAGGACGCACTATGGTGCCGTTAGATTTGATCTCCCAAGCTTTTCAAGCACCAGCGGACACCTTTTATACCGATAACGGATTGCAAGTGCGCATTCTCTTTCGCAATGTTACCGTCTTTCTCCAGGTAGGGGAGCAGGGTGCTCATTTCATCAAGCAGTTTGATCAGGAAGCGGTGACAAAAATGGACGTAGCGCCAGAAATCGTCGATGGAAGGGTGTTTGTGCCTCTTTGTTTTATCGCCCAAGGCTGGGGGGCTATTGTTAACTGGGATGACTCCACAGAATGCATTACTATCCAAAAAGAATAAGATTTAGGCTTCTCTCACGAGGGAATTGGCCAAATACCAAAATAAAAAAGGGTTGGCATACTGCCAACCCTATTGAAAATTCTTATTTATCTATAGCTTTTACTCCTGTTGGCCTGGAAGCAATCCCGGCAATATACTGGTCTGTCACCCGTGGGTTCAAAAGGCACCGTAGTCTCCTGCCCGCAAGTGGCACATACAGTTTTGAACATGGGACGATCCTCTTTAAACCGAGAATTACCCTGATTGCGCTGTTGTTTACGCGCCTTTCTACATGGGGGGCACCGGCCAGGCAGATTCTCAAAGCCTTTTTCTGCATAAAACTCCTGTTCAGACGCTGAGAATAGAAACTCAGTTCCACAATCCTGGCATGTTAGGTACTTGTCTTCAAACATTTATACATCTCCCTTCTGGAAATACCCTTGGACTTTGTTCTCCCAAAAGGAGATCATTGCAAGAACAAGGCACTTTAATTATAAGCCGCCTATGTCCTTCTGTCAAAAAATTCCAAGAGCTCGAATGCCCGGTAAAATGAATTCCCGGATAGATTAAGAGTGCCCAATTGTTTGCTTTTCCATACTCGGAAAGGAAAGAAAGATATTATCCAATAAATTTTCATTTTGTGCATAGATCAATCCTGAGCTGCGTATTTACCCGCCACATAACCGGTAGAAAAAGCAGCCTGCAGGTTATATCCCCCTGTATATCCATCGACATCGAGAACCTCTCCGGCAAAATAAAGACCTTTTACCAACCTGGATTCCATGGTTTTGGGGTTGACTTCTTTTACGTCCACTCCTCCGGCAGTGACAATGGCCTCGGCGATGGGACGTGTGCCATGGACGGTCATGGTCAACTCTTTCAATAATCCGACCAAACTCAGCCGCTCCGTACGGGTGACCTGATGGCATTCCTTTTCCGGGTCAATACTGCTGAGACGGATCATCACCGGTATCATTTTCTGGGGCAGTAAGTCGTTCAAAGCATTTTTAAATATCTTGCGGGAATATTTGGCCAAATCGCGCTGCAGGCGTTCATCCAACTTCTCTGGACTGAGGGCTGGTTTCAGATCCAACTTCAAGATCACCGGCTGCTGTTTCTTGATGAGATATTCCCCGATATCATGACTCATAGACAGGATAATAGGGCCAGAAAGACCGTAGTGGGTAAACAGCAATTCGCCAAAGTCATGATTAATGGCCTTGCCTTGCTGGGTAAACGAGCTGGCTTTAACATTTTTCAGACTTAATCCCTGCAAGTCCTTGATCCAAGTCTCCGCTGCCAGGAGCGGCACCAGGCCGGGGCGGGGGTCAATGATCCGGTGGCCGGCTTGGGATGCCCACCGGTATCCGTCTCCGGTTGAACCGGTAGCGGGATAGGAAAGGCCACCGGTAGTAATAATAATTGCATCAGCAGCCAGGTTCCCCTTATCGCAAATAAGGCCTGAAACTTTCCCTTCTGCAAACTTGATGCGCTGAACCGTGTTGGAGGTCAGGATTTCCACACCAAGGCCTTTGGCGTTTTCGTATAACACCTTGACTACATCACTGGCTTTATCTGAAACGGGGAAAACCCGGTTGCCTCTTTCCACTTTGGTCTCTAATCCGCGTTCATGAAAAAATGCCAGTAAATCCAGGTTGGAAAACTCGCTGAACGCACTGTAGAGGAACCGGCCATTGCCGGGAAAGCCCTTGATTAAATCATCACTGTCTACCGATGCAGTCATATTGCACCTGCCTTTGCCAGTGATGCTCAGTTTTTTGCCAACCCTATTGGCTTTTTCTACCAGGAAAACTCGGGCTCCATGGATAGCAGCCATGCTGGCGGCCATCATTCCTGCCGGCCCGGCCCCGATTACTACAACTCTCTTCACCAAGCGTGAACCTCCTGCAAATCTAGCTAGGGGGACAGTTCCTTGCAACGTCCCCTGTACAGTATTTTTACATGAATAGGGCGATCCAATCAACATTGCTGAGATACAATCGATTTCGTTAAGTGTTTTTGCATCCTTTCGAGAAAGAAAAAACCGGGGGACGGTGAACTGTGCCCTATCACCCTGTTGAATAATATTTGAAGTTGCGCTTCATCCCTGGTATAATAGAAATGTTGTCCCGATGGTACGATGATACGCATTGGGTTGAAAATAAAGTGGCCTCGCTTACGAGGAGTTGGAAAGGGTAGATCAGTCATGGCGAATAGGTCTTTAAGAAACATTGCTATCATCGCCCATGTGGATCATGGCAAGACCACATTGGTGGATAAGTTATTGAGATATAGCGGATATTTCCGTAATAACCAGGTTATGGTTGAGAGGGTCATGGACAGCAATGATCTGGAACGGGAACGTGGTATTACGATTTTATCCAAGAATACCAGTATCATATACGAAAGCACAAAAATCAACATTGTTGACACCCCTGGGCATTCTGACTTTAGCGGGGAAGTAGAACGTATTGTCAGGATGGTTGATGGTGTCCTTTTGCTGGTGGATGCCTTTGAGGGTACCATGCCCCAGACGCGGTTTGTCTTGAAAAAGGCTTTGGAAGCTGGGTTGAAGCCCATAGTGGTCATCAACAAGATCGACCGGCCTGGTGCCAGACCTGAAGAAGTGGTAGATAAAGTACTGGATCTATTTATTGATCTGGAAGCGGCAGAAGACCAGCTTGATTTTCCGGTAGTCTACACCTCTGCTAAACAAGGATATGCAAAAATCAATCTGGATGATGATATCACAGATATGAAACCCTTGTTGGATATGATTATAGAAAAGATGCCGGCTCCGGAAGGGGACCCGGATGGGCCTTTTCAGTTGGTGATATCTTCTATCGATTATGACAATTATGTAGGCAGAATTGGTGTAGGCAAGATTAGCCGTGGGGTTGTCTCCAAAGGCCAGGAAGTGGTATTGTGCAACACCGGTGATAAGGAAAAACGGGTTAAAGTCAACACCCTCTATACCTTTGAAGGTCTTAAAAAGGCTGAGACACTTCAGGCCATGGCCGGAGAAATTGTTGCTGTGTCTGGGATCGAAGATATTAATATTGGAGATACCCTTTGTTCAACAGACTTCGTGGAACCGGGGGCTTTTGTGGATATTGATGAGCCCACCATTTCTATGAATTTTGTTATCAATAACAGTCCCATGGCAGGGCTGGAAGGAAGCTATATTACCAGCCGCCATTTAAGGGATCGCTTGGAACGAGAACTGTTATCCAATATATCTTTGCAGGTAGAAGAGTTGAGCCCTGATTGTTTTAAGGTTTCAGGCCGAGGGGAACTCCACCTCTCCATATTAATGGAGTCTATGCGCAGGGAAGGATATGAATTTGCCGTTACCCGCCCGGAAGTCATATTAAAAATGATTGATGGCGTAGTCAACGAACCGATGGAAAGATTGTTTATAGAGGTTCCCGATGATTTTGTGGGGACGGTGATTGAAGGCCTGGGAAAACGTAAAGGCGAGCTTTTGAGCATGAATAATGGCACGGGAAGCACGGTGAAGTTGGAATTCCTAATACCAGCCCGTGGCCTTATTGGGTATCGGACTGAGTTCTTAACCGATACCAAGGGTAATGGTGTTCTAAACCACGTTTTTGAAAACTATCAACCCTTTAGAGGTGAGATCACCACACGTACCAAGGGGTCGTTAGTTGCTTCGGAAAGTGGTACCGCAGTTGCATACGGACTCTTCAACGCTCAGGAAAGAGGGAATCTCTTTATAGATGCCGGTGTTGAAGTTTATGCTGGCATGATTGTTGGCGAGAATGCCCGCAGCGTAGACATAACGGTGAATGTCTGCAAAAAGAAGCATTTGACCAATACCCGGTCTTCGGGGAACGATGACGCTTTGCGTTTAACCCCGCCGATGAATATGACTTTGGAGAAATGCCTGGAATTTATTAATGATGATGAGTTATTGGAAGTTACGCCTCAATCCTTGCGTTTGAGGAAAATGATTCTGGACAAGAGTGAGCGGGACAGATCCGGAAAGCGGAGGGAACAAGCGTCGTGACTGGATTCTGAGAACAGTGAGTCCCATTAAAGGAATGATAAACACGAAACCCGGACACGAAAAGGTCCGGGTTTCGTTTGACATGTCATCGCTTATCTAGTAAAATTATATTTCGGGTGCAAATATAGCCCTTTGTCAAGGGAATTGATCATTAGCGGATATTTCGGCATCACATCATGTATGCCGTTAATTTTTTGTCAAAAGGAGATTCGATCATGTTAGGGAAAATCAGGAATATTGGCATTATCGCCCATATCGATGCCGGGAAAACGACCACCACGGAACGGATTTTATTTTATACAGGCCAGACCCATAAGATTGGGGAGACCCATGATGGCGAAAGTGTTATGGATTACCTGCCTTATGAAAAAGAGCGGGGAATAACGGTTACATCCGCTGCCACGCGTTGTCTGTGGAAGGGAAGCTCAATTAATATTATTGATACACCCGGTCATGTTGACTTCACTGCAGAAGTGGAAAGAAGCTTGAGAATACTTGATGGAGCCGTAGTCATTTTCTGCGCCAAAGGTGGGGTTGAGCCCCAATCGGAAACTGTCTGGCGGCAGGCTGACAAGTACAAGGTTCCGCGCCTGGCATATATCAATAAGATGGATGCCGTAGGGGCTGATTTTTTCAGTGTTGTCGAACAAATAAGGACCCGTCTGGGAGCCAATCCCCTGGTAGTGAGCCTGCCGATTTTTGAGAATGAAGCCTTTACCGGTATCGTTGATTTGATTACCATGAAACATTACGGCTTTTCTGGTAATAAGGGCAATGAGATCACTGTCAGTGAAATTCCTCCGCAGTACCTGGAGGAAGCCCGGGCCTGGCACAAAACTATGGCCGAAAATCTGGCCGAAACCGATGACGCGCTCTTAGAGATGTATTTTGCCAATGGGGAACTATCCGAAGAACGAATCGTAGAGGCGATTCGCAGAAACACCATTGAGGGGAATATGGTTCCGGTCATTTGCGGGAGCTCTTATAGAAATATTGGCGTTCAATTGCTTTTGGACGCAGTGGTGGATTATCTGCCATCACCTCTGGAAGTGCAGCCTGCACAGGCGATCAACCAGGAAAACGGTGAAACGGTGGAGATCGTCCCTTCTCCAGAAGGCGACTTTTGCGCTCTGGTTTTTAAAATCGTTAGCGACCGCCATGTCGGCAAACTGGCTTTTGCCCGGGTTTATTCCGGAACCATTCAGGCCGGCAGCTATGTGTACAACAGCAGCACCGGGAAGAAAGAACGTGTAGGCCGCCTGGTGAGGATGCATGCCAACCACCGGGAAGAAGTGGGCCAGGTTGCAGCCGGCGACATCGTTGCCTTTATTGGTATAAAAGAAGTTAGAACCGGAGATACCCTTTGCTTGGAAGGCCAGAATATACTTTTGGAATCCATTGATTTTCCCGAACCGGTCATTCAAATGTCTATCGAGCCCAAGACCCAGTCTGATCAAGATAAGATATCTGTGGCACTGGGCAGGCTAACTGCGGAAGATCCCACATTTAAGCTGTCGTACAATAAAGAGACCGGGCAAACCCTGATATCCGGGATGGGGGAACTGCATTTGGAAATCTTTGCCGAGCGCCTCTCCCGGGAATTCAATGTAGATTTTAACATGGGTCAGCCAGAAGTGGCTTATAAAGAGACCATAACCCGGGAAGCCCAGCAGGTTACCCGTTATGTGAAACAAACCGGAGGCAAAGGCCAATTTGCCCATGTGGTGTTGCGGCTGGAACCGGCGGAAGGTTTTGAGTTCGTGAACAAAATCGTAGGCGGAGCTATTCCCCGGGAATACATCCCGGCGGTGGAATCAGGAATCAAACAGGCTCTGGAGGAAGGCGTGTTAAAGGGATATCCAGTGGTGAATGTGCGGGCTACCCTCTTGGACGGATCCTTCCATGAAGTGGATTCATCGGAAATGGCTTTCAGAAACGCAGCCATGATAGCGACTCGGGATTGTTTAAGGAAAGCGGGTCCTACGCTCCTGGAGCCGGTTATGCGCCTTGAAGTCACCTCGCCGGAGGAGTTCACCGGAAATATCATCAGCAATATCAACAACCGGCGCGGCCGGCTGCAGTCCATGAACATGGTCAACAATACTCAGATTATCCGCGGGCAGGTCCCCCTGGCCGAGATGTTTGGTTATTCTACGGTCCTGCGTTCCCTTACGCAAGGGCGGGCGGGTTTCTCCATGGAGTTTTCCCACTATGAGGACCACCATATTGCCTCTTGAATTGCAAGAGAAAAGTGAAGCAAACAAAAGCCGTGGACACAGTCCACGGCTTTTGTTATTTAAGGGATCAGTAACCAATTTCATACAAAGGCCGCGGACGTCCGCGGCTTTTCTGTGTTGAGGGGCGATTCTCTCGACACGGGAGAGGAAGGGAAATCAATGTTTCACAAACCATAAAATGGAGAAAATATTGTTTGACCCTGACCTTAGGTCGGGGTCTATACTTGTGGTGAAGGCGAGGTGAGAAGATGAAGTCGAGGATACAGATCGGAGAATTCGCCAGACTGACTGGGATAACAGTGAAAACTGTCCTCCATTATCATAAGATTGGCCTAATGGCTGAACCGGAGCGTTCGCCTGGAGGCTACCGGCTTTACGGTCCACAGGAGCTAAACCGTATGCAGATGATCAAACGGCTAAAATCTCTGGGCCTAAGTCTTGATCAGATCAAAGGAATCATCGGAGAACCGGAGGATAATAAATCCATGCGTTCGGTTCTTGAATCCTTGCATAATGAGCTGTTAGTTCAGATAGAAGTCCTTCAAAAACGGGTAGAGAAAATTCGAAACTTGCTAAATGAAGAAACATTGAACCTGATTGAAGCCCACGATGATCCACCTACATTTCGCATGATGACAGAGAAGGGGTGGACGGAACAGTATAAAAATCATCCTGAATTGATGGAACAGGAACGTCAGATTTTAGCCGTTTTAGACGACTTTGAATGGGGGTTGGACCACCAGGACATTTATCGGGAGATGGCTGAATATTTCCAGAGTCATCCCCAGCATTACCAACTCCTGATGGACTGTAATGAACGGCTTGCAGCCATAGCGGACTTGCCAGAAGATGCCCCGGAAGTAGAGGAATTGGCCCGGGACTCCATCGCCATCCTGAAAGGCATCCCATTGTTTGAGGAATTGTTTAAGAAAAAAGGACCGCAGAATCCTTTCGAACCTTTGATTAACGAGATGTTAAACGGGCTGATGACTCCAGCCCAGGTCAGATATTGCCGGCTGTGCCAGCAGTATGTCGAGGATCAATGGGGAAAAAGCAATGAAAAATAGAATCATCCGCTAAGGAGGGATTGCCCTTGAAGATGCGCAATATCCTTTCCAACCCTAAATCATCTCGTTATATGCTGCCTATGCTGGTCGTTATTGTCCTCTTCGATATTTTTCTGGGGAGCTCGGGAATAATCTCCAGAGAGCAGATGAAGTACTTTCTTTGGGTACCCGCCGTCCTGGAATTGACAGTTATCACCCTGTGCCTGATGAATATTACCCGCATCACCAGGCGTTATCGCGCTTTAAAAAAGGATGGCTGGGAAACCATGGACGCCTGGCAGCAGGCCCTGGAGATTATCCTCCCCCCCAACCTGGCACGCCTATCGCTTATCGAGCCCCGTCTCTATTATGCCCTCTATAAGTCATACAAAAGAAAACGGGATATACGTAGTACTGTGGAGTATGCTACCCTTCTGGACAGCTACATATTTTTTGTCAAAGTTATCATCGTGATCTGCGCCCTGGAGATCCTGGCGGTATCCACATTGCTGCCCCAACGATGGCTGATATGGAAAGCAGTGCATATGATCCTGGGCTTGTGGGCGATTCTCTGGCTGTGGGCCGACGTTCGAGCTATGGGACTGTATGGTCATCAGATTACCGGGGAAGGCATCCAATTCAGGGTGGGGTTGCGCTGCTGCCAGCAGATTTCCTGGGAGTATATCGCCAACATAAACCGGACTGGAAAAGTACCACCCGGGTTCGGACCGCGCATGGTCAAGAACCAGCCGGGATGCCTTTACCTGGCGGCCGGTCAGAACTGCAATATTGAAATTGAATTGAAGTCCCCCCGGTCCGTTCAGGGGATGTTCAATGACATGAAAGATGTAACCCACTTGTATCTTTCTCTGGAAAAACCTGAGGAGTTTATGAAAGCTGTAGCTGCTGAAGGTAGGCTTTAAACTTCCAGTTGCTGCTCATGACTGATATGTATAGATTCGGTTTTTTCAAGGTCATCGGAAGAAGGCTCCTCGGTCTTTTGATCATGGATTACGTCCCGCTGTCCTTGTGCGATCCAGGAAAGTAAGCGCTCCTGTTCTCCAAGCGATATCCCGATGAATTGTACGGCTACGTCGAAAGGTTCGGGGAAAGGGGTGTAGGCGTCCTCATCATCGTAGTTATGATCGGGATTCTGTGGGACACGGGATGTTTCGATTCTCCGTATTTGAGCGTTGATTTTGAAAGGCTTGCTTCCTATCGGTTCAAGGAGTACGATGATCTCCTCTCCTGGATCTAGCTGGGCAGCAGTAGTGAAACAAAGTCCACCTCCGCTGATGTCGCACAGCTTATCGTGGTTATACAATCGTTCCAGGGTGGTGGATGCCTGAGCTGCTGGAATCCACTTAAAATCTAAACGGATGGGCAGGCGAAACCAGTTGCGCTGTTGTTCGGAGGTGGGCTGCAGTGATTTTTGTTGATTGCGTCGTTCCAGAAATCGCTTATAATCTTGACGTTGTTCTTGGACTTCTTTTGAAAAATACCAGCGTATAAGCAAAACCGGTATAGCAAGCATTACGATGAGAAGGACGAGGAGAACTGCGTTTTTTACGGTATATGCGCGGCTAGGATCAAAAGTATTGTTCAAACTGCGGGCGAAACTGCTCCAATCGGTAACGCCTGTTTGGACGGGTACGATGCCGAAAAAAGCAGGGGAGATCCGAAAACTATTCAATAACGACCTGTGGGTGCTGGCAAATGTCCGCCTTGATTTCATGCTTCACTTCCCCCCTTCCAATCCTCTTTCTTGAACTATAAAACAAAATCTAGCTGATGATCAATCTATTCTCATTCTTTATTATCAGGTATGCTTTAATCCTAACATAACATGATCCCCAGTGATTGCAGGTACTCTATTCACAAGCCGGAGGTCAAGAGTATATTTTCTACACCCAGGGAGTCAAATAAGATTCCTTTTCCCCGGGTTTTGTCTTATTATGGTAATAAAAGAAAAAGACGGGGATTGGCTTTGGAAATGGAATTGAGTAGAGGGTTATATTACCCGATAATTCCGCTCTCGGGCTGGATCTTTGTTTAAGGAGGTAGACTTTGAATCTATTTAAGAGTATGAAAGACAGTATCATAAGTCTCCAAGCTTATCCAGAATTTCTAAAACAATCATCCGGACAAATCGTGAAATATTGGTTCCTGGCATGGCTGCTGCTGGGAACTCTATGGCTTGTATATCCCATTATCACACTGATCCAGGGCATTGGAGAATTTCAGAATTATTGCTCGAAGCAGATGCCTGACTTTAAGCTGGAGAACGGAGAATTAGAAGTATATGCCCAAATGCCTATCATCAGCAAGGACGATGATAATATACTCATTGTGGATACCACCGGTCAAACCAGTGATAGTATACTTAACGGATATAAGCAGGGGGTTTTTATTTCTAAAACGAAGATGGTAAACAAGAAAAGTGAATTTGAAACTCAGGTAACCGATTTCCAGTCGTTGAAGCAGTTTACGATTACCAAGGCGGATGCAATCAAATGGTTGCCATTACTGAATTGGGCAAGCCTTTTTGTTTATGTTTTCGGAATCATTTATTATCTTCTGGCCAAGCTGATGACGGCACTTTTTGTGGGTCTGGCAGGCTTAATAATGTGTGCCATTCAGAAAATCAGTCTTTCTTTTAATGAGACTTTTACCCTTGCTGTGTATGTGCTAACCCTTCCCTTACTCCTTCAGATACTGAACGGGATAGCTGGTGGCATTCCATTTTTCGGCCTTGTGTATTACATTGTGATAGCACTCTACCTGTGGAATGTTATTAAGGCGGTTGGAAAAGCACGCATCCCCATTGATCCGATAAGTGAATAGAAACGAATTAAGTCTCACTTGCGATCAGAGCCCATGGTCAATTCCGACCGACCGGGTGTCATTTCTATTTCCTATGGAGAAAAGCAGTTCATGTATCATATTCCGAATACGGGGTATGGTCTGGGCTACCCTGGGAGTCAATTCCGTTCCCCAGTCTAAAGACTCAGGTTGAACGCCAATGAGAATAATCCGGGAAGGTGATTTTCCCCGCAGGTTAGCCAGGGCCAGCACCTCCTGAAACCCGATTTGATGAGGAGATATTTTGCTTGATAACAGGAGCGGAATCTCTTCACCTTTTAGAACTTGAAGTGTACCAGGATCATGACCGCTGTTGATGGCATCGATGATGATCAGGGTTTCTGCCTCTTCCACGACACCCAGCAGGGCCAGGGCGTCGGTTCCCCCATCCACCAACTCCGCTTGTTGGGCTATATCTTCCTTCAACAACTGGTGAATGACATGGATGCCCAGGCCTTCATCCTGAAAGAGAGGATTGCCCAGGCCCAGGATGACCGGTTTAGTGCCGGGCATCCAGCGTGCCGATGAAATCGGCACGCTGCCAGAGCGAGCGATGGAAGTGAAGGTCAAGGAATGACCAAAATCCGCTACCCTGGCGTACACAGGATACGTTGATTGAGCGGGTATTGAGAAATGACGCAGAGATTCGCTTTTATCGACGGTCTGAATGACCGGTTTAATGTCGGTCATGGTGCTCATCGAAATCAGGACTGACAAATTTATAACCGCTGAATATGGAAGATACAGTGCCATCATCATCCAGGATATCCTGACGGAAGGTCAGATAGAGGTGGGCAATGATGAAAACGATGAACAACCAGGCCACCAGGTGGTGATAGGTTCGCACCCAGGAGGACTGGCCGAAAAGGGGAATCAACCAGCTCATAAATTTCTCTTGAAAACCGCCCGGTCCTATTTCTCCCTGTAAAGCCAGGCCGGTAATGATCATAAAGAACGATCCCACCCACATCATGAAGAAATAAGTGAGTTGTGCGATCACATTGTGCCCGGCGTGTACAGTGTGTTCCTTTTTGAGAAAGAGGTAATATTTGAGGCTCTCCATTCCATCACTAAAAAAGCCAGTCCTCCATGGTTTGAACTTGGCATGTTCGTTCCCTGCATAAGCCCAGTAGATTCGGAAAAGGAAATTGGCGATAAAGAGCCAGGCGGCTACGGCATGCCATAAACGCATCTTACCCATAAGAAAATTGGCATAGGGTTCACCTACCGAAGCCAGAATGGGCTTACCGATGTAGAGTCCGGTAAAGAGTAAAACGATGATCAAAAAGACATTGATCCAGTGATAGAGCCGTATGGGAAGTTCCCAAACATAGATGGCCTTTCTTAATTCCTGCATCATGCCACCCCCTAATAGAAACTGCATTCGCCGATGGTATGCTTGCTCTTTGTGTCAATAATGTGAGCCGCACAGGCGATGCAGGGGTCGAAGGAATGGATGATCCGGATGATCTCCAGGGGTTTCTGAGGATCGGCGATCGCTGTGCCGATAAGCGCTTTTTCGTAGGGACCTTTCTGCCCGTTTTTATCAGCCGGAGCGGCATTCCAGGTGGTGGGTACTACCGCCTGGTAAAGACTAACTTTGCCCTTTTCAATCTTTACGTAGTGGGCCAGGGCTCCCCGGGGTGCCTCGGTAAACCCAACACCTTGAGCTTTATCCGGCCAGGTGGAAGGCTGCCACTTATCAGCATTAAAGACCTGGCTGTCTCCAGCTTTGATATTAGCCACCAGATCATCAAAGCTTTTCTTTAAATAATCGACCATTATGCGGGTTTCCAGACCCCGGGCCAGGGTGCGGCCTAGAGCGGAGAAAAGCGCTCCTTGACCAACTCCCAAACGTTTCAAAGCGTCGTCAACACTGGCCTTTATCGTAGTATTGCCCCGGGCATAACCAACCAGCATGCGGGCCAGAGGGCCTACTTCCATAGGTTTGCCCTTCCACAAAGGAGTTTTGATCCAGCTGTACTTTCCCTTGGTGTCTAGCTGAGCATAGGGCGGCGTTGGACCAGTATATTTTACTGTAGTCTCACCGTTCCAGGGATGGCGACCGGCGTCGGACCCGCTATATTCATACCAGGAATGGTCGACGACTTCCTGGATTTGTTCCGCATCCCGGGGATCCACATCGAAGACTTCATTGAGATTGCGGTTCAGAATCACGCCACCGGGAAAAACCTGGTCGGCAGCGTTTTTCTCGCCCTGGTTGGATAGGGTACCGTAGACCAGGTAATTCTCGATCCCCCCGCCAAAGGTCCAGTCTTTATAATAAGAGGCCACGGCAAAGAGGTCGGGAATATATACCTGGTTGACGAAATCCATGGCTTTATTGATCTCTCGAGCGACCAGATCCAGTCTTTCCATGTTGATGGTATTGTCATTGTCTATGTTAATGGTGCAGGCCATGCCCCCTACCAGATAGTTGGGATGGGGATTCTTGCCCCCGAAAATGGTGTGGATTCTAGCGATGTCTTTTTGCCATTCCAGAGCATCCAAATAGTGAGCGACGGCAATCAGGTTGACCTCGGGGGGCAGCTTGTAGGCCGGATGTCCCCAGTAGGCATTGGCGAAGATTCCTAATTGTCCACTCTCCACAAAACCCTTGATGGTATTCTGCATATCAGTGAAATACCCCACTGAGGACCTGGGGTAACTGGAGATAGATTGAGCGATGCTGGCTGCGGCTTTGGGATCAGCCTTTAACGCCGAGACCACATCCACCCAGTCCAAAGCATGTAAATGGTAAAAATGAATCACATGGTCCTGGACAAACTGGGTGGCAGTCATTATTTTGCGAATCAGAGTGGCGTTTTTGGGGATGGTAATCTGCAAAGCATCTTCCACCGCTTGCACAGAAGCGATAGCGTGGATATGGGTACAGACACCGCAGATGCGCTGAACAAATGCCCAGGCGTCCCGGGGATCTCGGTCTTGCATGATCCTTTCCAAACCACGGAAAGTGGTTCCCGAACTAAAGGCGTCCACGATTTGCCCGTTCTCTATTTCCGCCTCGATACGCAGGTGTCCTTCTATGCGGGTAATAGGGTCAACCACGATTCTTGCCATCGCTTACTCCCTGCCCCCTTCCTTTTTGTTTCCTTCCGTTTTATTTCTTTTATCTCTTTGCTTAAAACCTGCGGTGGCTAGCCCATGGGCGGCTACGCCAGCTACCGCCAAGCCGGTGATGGCCTTGCCAAAGTTGTCTGGATCAAAGGGCATGGCACTCCCTGGAACATGGGCTAAATGGCTGTACATAGGGAAGTTGTCATAAAAGCCAGGCTCTGAACAGCCAATGCAGGGGTGGCCGGATTTGATCGGATAGCTGACGCCGTTGTTCCACTGGGTAATGGCGCAGGCGTTATAGGTTGTGGGGCCTTTACATCCCACCTTATATAAACACCAGCCATGTTTGGCCCCTTCATCATCGAATTCTTCCACGAACATACCGGCGTCGAAAAAGGCTCGCCGATTGCAGTTGTCATGGATGCGGTGATTGTAAAAGGCTTTCGGCCGTCCTAATCGGGTTAACTCCGGGATTCGACCGAAGGTAAGATAATGAACGATGACCCCGGCTATAACTTCGGCGATTGGAGGGCAGCCGGGCACATCAATGACCGGTTTATCCCCAACAATGTTTTTGACTGGCACAGCTCCAGTGGGATTGGGGTGGGCCCCCTGAACGCAGGTATTGGTGGCACAGGAACCATAGGCGATGACTGCAACCGAATCTCTGGCTGCTTCCAGCAATATGTCTTTCGCTGAGCGCCCTCCGATCGTGCAGTAAATGCCATTATCCTTTAAGGGAATACTCCCTTCCACCACCACTAAGTAGTTGCCTTTATTGTCCTGCATGCTTTTCATTTTCGCTTCTTCCGCCTGCACCCCGGCTGCCGCTTGCAAGGTTTCCATGTAATCAAGGGAAATCATATTAAAAAGTAATTCCGCTAACAGGGGGTGGGCGGTGCGGATAAAGGACTCTGCACAGCAGGTGCATTCCTGCAGGGACAGATAGATCACCGGTACACGCCGCTTGGTCTCCAAAGCCTGGGCAACCCGGGGAATAAAAGATGCCTCCAAACCCAGACTGGCGGTTAGAATGGCGCACATTTTAAGGAATTCCCGCCGGGAATAGCCCCTTTTGCGCATCGACTGGTAATAAGTATCATTCACAATGCCAACCTCCTAGCAATTCAAGGTCATACATAGTATCTTCCAGAGATTTATGGTTTATGTACATTGAAAGTTGCCGTGTGACGGGATGCAAATATGTGAATTAGAGTAGTTCAGTTCTCGCGCTCATCTCTTTCCCTGTCAAGGCGCGCACGGGGATAGCCCTTTTGATTTAAATCAAAAAGACTATCCCCGCCATCGATGTCTCCTAATAGCGAAATAGAGCGGCCAATTCCTGGCCAGATGGAATTTTCTCCGGATCCATCACATAAACAGATCCGCCATTCATGATGGTCTGCATGGCGGCAAAGTCATACAAATCTTCATCACCAGGCTCAGCCTGCGGGTGAAGCTGCACACCATTGGCATCTGGATCAAAACAACCCCATTGTTCCGCACCATCAGCCAGGAATAGTATTTCCACCTGGCCGTTGTAGGCAGCGGGTGCGGCTTCCTGAATATCGTGGGTCGTCCGTCCGGTTCCCTGAAAGGGACCGTAATAGGTTAATGCTTCTTGTTCAGCTTTATGAAAATAGTGTTCGACCAGGGGCCAGGCCAGAGTCTGCAGATCTTCGGCGCTGAGTTCTTCTGGATTACCCGGAATCGCTTCATCGCTCAAATAGGCGTAATTATTTGCGTCTCGGTAAATGGGGATGAGAAAATCAACGGCCATCAAAACCAGCGGCGCCCTTTCTTCTTTCAAGATGTCATGCAGGCCCCGGTCAATCAAACGGAAATATCGTAAAATATTGTCTTTGGAATCATCCGTTCCCACCCCTTGACCATGAAAAATGGCTGCTGCTTTTGAGTTTGTCCCTTCCAAGGTATTGCTGTGAAACTGCAGCTGTCTCTCTGGATCATCGAACTGAAGAGCCTCGGCCAGGCTATGGGGAATGCTGTCCAACGCTAATTCCTCAACACTGGCTCGTGTGCAGCGAAGGACCCGGACGCGATTCTGGCTGAGAGCTAAGACATAGAATCGACCATCTCCACTCAGTAATGGAAGTAGAGGTTTGAGATGAAACCGCTGTCCCATTTGGACCAATTCATTGCAGTGCAAGGGCAGGCGGAAGTGATAGAAGATATCTGAGGATAAGAAAATAGCCAGACTGTCCCGCTGGTGTTGCCAAAATTTTCGGTCATCGATTAGATCCTGAACGGGTTTCAAAAAAAATTTGGCTTCTGAAGTACGTAGTCCTTTGTTTAACAAACGCACTTCTGCTTCCCGGTAAAGATTCTTTAAGCGAATTGGACCTTGCTTCATTTGGACTCCAGCCCGGTAAGTGGGGGAATATATGGTTACACAGGGGTCCGCTTTTATGTTCATTAAAGTAATAAAAGCCTCTTTATTCAATAAGTTCATTTGCCCGACCTCCTTGTAATTACAACTTAGTGTCCCCCGAGGCGGGCATAAATAATATATTTTCGGAATTATAATGTAATAAAAATCAAACAAATCGAGATGAATCGAGGCAGGTTTTCAATGCGGGGAGAACGCATCACAAATTGGATTGAGAGAATCTTCAGAAAAGTAAAAAGGAGTTGGTATTCTCATACCAACCCCTCTAACATACACACGTTTTAGTAAGCGCGGCTGCGTCTAGCCTGGAAACAGTCCCGGCAATAAACCGGTCTGTCACCTGTGGGTTCGAACGGAACCGAAGTTTCCTGCCCACAAGAAGCGCAAATCGTCTTAAACATAGGACGATCTTCTCTGCGAGAGCTGCTGCCATAACCATTACGCTGTTGTTTGCGGGCTCTTCTGCAATCGGGGCAACGACCCGGTTCGTTTTCGAAACCCTTTTCAGCGTAAAATTCTTGTTCTGATACTGAGAACAGGAATTCGGCGCCACAGTCTTTACATACTAAATATTTGTCTTCCAGCATTTTTTCATCTCCCTTCCGGAGTTACTCTTGGACTACTTTCCCCAAAAAGGAGATCAATTAAGAACAAGGCAATACTCACTATAAGCCATGGGGAAGTCATTGTCAAATAATTTGCGAAAAAAATTTTCCGATAAGTGGAACAAACTGCATTTGACGGGAAATGATTGCCCAATAAGGGTACCTGAGGCAAAATAGAGAGAGGAGGTGTTTTCAATCATGGCGGGAGAAATAGGCAATTTGAGCATTGAAGCATTGGTTGAGGATTTGGCCCACCTGATTTGGCTCGTTGAAGAGGCCATCAAACAAGGTGAGGAGGATGAACAGGACACTGCTTATTGGAAAGGTCTGCTGTCCCGTCTGAAGAACTCATCCTATAAAATGAAGTAGCTCAATGAATCCAGACCATAGAATAAATGGAAAGTCAGGTTGTTATCAACCGCATTTGTCGAAAATAGCTTTTCTATCCTTCTAACATGGTATATATTAATAGCAGGATTTGTCGTTCATTGCTGAATTTTATAGAAGTATCTGTACAGCAAGTCATTCCAAAGGGGAGATGGCATTACCAAGATTTCGTTATTAATGGAGGTGTTACTATGAAACTGAACCTGGGAACAGTCATCAAGTTCAGCATCCTGGGGTTCGTGATTCTGGTACTGGTACTAACCGGTTGTTTTGCGATTTTTAAGGGTGTGACTCTCAAAAACCCAAATCATTTTGGGCGAGATGGCCATCATGTGGAATTCAAGCATTCGATGCATGATAATTCGTTTTATAAAGCAAAATAAAGGGAAAGATGTATATAGGGCAGGATATAAACAAGTCTTTGGGATTTGTAATGATCTCAAGAGGATATTCAGGCTGATGATGGGGAGTAGAGGCATCTATCCTCTGCTTCCTTTTTGTATGCGCCTGCCCGGGTGTGACCGAAATATGTTGTATACTGAAGCAAATTCTGGTAAAGTTGAAAAGGTAGCCAAACCCCTTTTGTCCCTATACACATCTTCTATTTCGCGAGGGACAAACTGCAATTATTCAGAGGAAGGGGTCTTCAGCGTTGTTTGAGGGCTGGTTGTTTTATACCCTTACAGTGGTTGTCACGATTTCAGAAGCATTGGTCATGTTAGTTCTACTTTATTACTACTATGTATCCGTCGCCGGTTGGCGGAAACACAACGAAGAGAAAGATTTTGTACCGACAAAAAGATTTGCCCTTATTACGGCTGCGCATAATGAAGAAGCCGTCATTCGATATCACATCGAAAGTATAAAGTCGTTAAATTATCCCCAGGATATGTTTGATATTTATATTATTGCTGACAACTGCACGGATCAGACGGCTGCTGTTGCTCGCGCAGAAGGGGTTAACGTATTCGAACGTTTTTCTCCCCAAAGGGGTAAAGGTTTTGCTCTGGAATGGATGTTCAATGAGCTCTTTCAGATGGAAGAACAAAAATACGATGCCATCTGCCTTTTTGATGCCGATAATGTAGTCTCCTCGAATTTCCTTTTGGAGATGAACTCCAAGTTAAAAAAAGGCTACCGGTCTATCCAGGGCTATCTGGATACCAAAAACCCCAACGACTCCTGGGTTACAGCCTGCTATGCCACGGCCTACTGGTCCATGAACCGCATGTGGCAGCTGGCTCGCTACAATCGCGGTCTATCCAACGCTTTGGGCGGTACCGGTGTTTGCTTAGAATACAATCTGCTTAAAGAATATGGATGGGGCGCTACCTGCCTGACAGAAGATCTTGAGTTTACCATGAAATTATTGCTTAACGGCATTAAGACTTCATGGGCGCACGAAGCCAAGGTTTATGATGAAAAACCGGTTTATTTTTCCCAGACATGGAAACAACGCACCCGTTGGTTGAGTGGTCACTGGGATGTAGCTTTCCGTTACATGGTTCCTCTGATTAAAAAGGGAATCAAGGAAAGAAAATGGTATCCCATCGATGGTGCTATCTATCTCTTCCAACCTATTGCTATTTTAGCTATGCTATTTAATTGCCTGATGGGATTTGTCCCTTATGTTTCCCACACACCGATTTTTGCTTCTCCAATCACAGCCATGGCCCCGGCTTGGGCCTGGTGGGCATTTGGAATTCTCGGTTATTGTTATCCCATGCTGGGCTTATTGCTAGAGGGTGCCCCCAAAAAAGCATATTTGTATTATATAACCTATCCTATATACGGCTTTACATGGTTCCCGGTTACCGTATGGGGTTTGATTAATCACAGCAACCAGGAGGATTGGGCCCATACCGTTCATCATCGGGGAATTTCTATTAATACTTTGGAATCCGCCAAAGCGGCCAAACTGGAATTAGCCTCCACTGCAACCAATGTGGAAATTCCTGGACCGCCACAGCTTCAGGTTCATACCAGTAGGGTTGCTCCCCGGACCAAGAGCACGAAAAAAACCGCTGCGAGAAGGAGTTTCACGCCCCAGGAAGACAACTTCAGCTTGCAAAGCAGTGCAGTTGAGGAGCAGGCTTAGAATAATTACTAAAAGAGCCTGGTTCCCAGGTTGCATAAGAAATACAAAGCAATGCCAGATCGCGTATGATGGCATTGCTTTTAATTTATGGGATATTCGTCTTTGTTTATGTTCTTTACCGTCGCCAAGTTAATACTATTTGTATAAAAAAAAAGAGGAGGTATAGCCTCCTCTCGCGGTTTTGTCTTCACCAGTCGTGAAATTTGCATCCCATTTAGTGGGGAAGCCTCTAGAGAGTGGCGATCTTCGGGAAATAGAATCAAGCAGGATAGTGATTAATCGCACTGCTCGTCTGCTTAACCGAAGATCGGCATGCTTTCATCTTACTCCGGTAGTTTGGGCTGGTACCAAAGCAACCAACAAGCCGGTTTCATACCGCCAGCGGCTACGAAAAGGAGGAACACCGAAACCATTTGCAGCATCATTACTTTCAGGGGCTTGCGCATCCCTATCACCTCCTTCCAAATAATAGAAGCCAAAACACTATCTTACATATAACATATTCAGAAAAAATTTCAAGAATAGTTCCCCGAACGGGTCGATATTCGTCCCCAATGGTATGTTATATAGAGAAAAGAGATGAAAAAGAAAATGAATGGCTAGGCGTAGTGTATCGATGCTAATAAATAGTGAAAAAAGCTGTGGGATTCAGAAGGGCTATCCTGTATGTTATGTATCAGGCGTGCAGCAATTTTCTAAGTTCTGCCTCCTGGCTGCGGCTTAACATGATCTTGTCATTACTGTCCGTTAAAATCTGGTAAGTCTTACCTGAGCGGACAATTGCTCTGACATGCTGCAGGTTAATCAGGTAGCTTCTATGGCTTTGGAAAAAACCGTATTGATTCAATTCCTGCTTAAGTGCCTGCAATGAACCGCGAAGAAGAAATTCACCCGCTGTGGTCCTGATATGAATACGGGGTTTCCGGCTTTCTATGTAGATGATCTCGCTGGGTTTGAGCAGAATACGCTTCCCCTGATTTTCTATCACGATATTAGCTTCCAAAGGGTTCTTACTCGATTTGGGGTTGTTATTTCGATCTATAATTCTATTTACAGTTTTTTTGATCCTTTCTTCATTGAATGGCTTGAGGAGGTAGTCGAAGGAGTAGAACTCAAAGGCTTTGAGAGCAAAATCCGGGTAGGCGGTGGCAAATACGAGGAGAATTTCTGGTTGTTCCTGCGTCAGCTGGTTGGCCAATTCAAGACCGTTCATACCTGGCATATCGATGTCCAGGAAGACAGCCTGGGGTTTAACTTCCCGGGCCGTTTGCAATCCTTCGGTGCCGCTGGCAGCTATAGACACGATTACGTCCTGGACTTCTTCAATAATTTTCTTCAAGTACAGCCGGGTAGCCCGGTCGTCATCGACCACTAGAATGTTTAGTTTCACCATCATCTTCACCCCTTCTACCGAAGGCCAGGATATGATCGATCTGGTGTAAAAAGAAATAACCGCCGGGAGTGACAGTAAACACCTGTTCCAGCATGCCCAAAGCCAGGGGAATCACAAGAAAGCTCAGCCGATTTGTTCTGGCAAGTAGCAGCATAATGAATAAATAAAGGCAAACCACGAACAAGGATAAGCGTTTGAACTTATTTATTTCATTAGTATTTGTAATGGGTTTGTTTGCCGTATCACCGGGAGCATATTTCCATAATGAAGCAGCGGCTAAAAAACAGGATGATAAAGGAATCAGGAATAGCATAGATTTAGTAATTACTGAATTGAGAATATGGGCAGCCCAACCCAGCAGCAGAAAACATATGGTTCCTCCAATGAGGCAGCGGTAGTACTCACTGCAATGCTCGCCTCCGGAAACCAAGCGCAGAACCCCGGCTGCTGTTAAAACTATAAGAACTTCAGGAAAAATACCAAAGAGCCAGGAGAGAAGTAATATAATCAGCAGTTTGATGCTTTCTCCAATCAGCAGTTCCAGGCCAAAGGCCATGCGCGATTCCTGCTTTAAGCTGGAACCCAACTCCCGCGCCAAACAGGCGGCCCAGCGGACGGCCAGTTGATGAATACTCACAAATGCTCCGGCCCCCTTCCTATTGGGGAAAGCTTATTGTAAAAGTAGTTCCCTGTTCCACATGGCTTTCCAGTTGCACCCGGCCTTTATATCTTTCTACCAGGTGTTTGATGGAGGTCAGACCCAAACCGCGGCTCCCATCCTCACCTTTGGTGGTGAAACCCGGTTCAAACATTTGGGATTGAATTTCTTCCGTTATAAATCCGGGGTTATGGGTCTGAATGAATATATAGGCCGAATTCTCATAAAATTTTAGTTCGACCTTTTTACTCTGGGGATCCATAGGTTCAACGGCTTCCAGGGCATTATTGAGCAGGTTGCCCAGAATAGTCACACTATCCAGAGGTCTAACTCTTAACCTGGAAAGGTCCGATTCTACCTCGACCTTAAAGGAAATCCCGCGGCTGGTGGCAGCGCCCATTTTGACCATAAGTAGAGCTGTTACCTCGGGAACGGCTAGCCGTAAAATCTCGCCGCTGACCTGGACATCATGGTAAAGCTCTGTAATATGCGCTTCAGCCTCTTCAACTGCTCCCAGACGCAGCAAACCGTACACTGTCTGCAGGTGGTTTACGAAATCATGCCGTTGGGTCCGGATCACCCGGTTCATCTCCTGTAAGTGTTCAATATGCAGTCTTTGCAGCTCAACTACTTGCTCTTGTTTCGTAATAACCAATAGCTTGCGCGTTAGAAAAAGTGATAGGAACACGGTGGCTAATATTACAAAGAGCATAGATACCATGATGAAATCCCGACTTACTACAAGATTAAGTCCTAACAAACATGACTGGAAGTAGAAACCAAGTACTACCAGGACTACTGTTAAACCCAATAAACATGTAGCGTTAAATAAACCAGTTCCTTTCATAAGGTGCTATCCTCTTCTAAATTTAATAAAGAACGGAGGTCGAATAACACAATCTTCTTGCTCCATATGAGGAATATACATCCAGATAGTATTAGGAATTCAGGGATTGGGAATAAGATTCGCAGCAGAGGGTTTGCCATTACGGTAGGTAAGGAAAAACCGGTAATATAAGAAATAAAATAATTTAAAATCCCTTCTCCCAGGCATAGAAAAATAAAACCTATACATGAAATGATTGCAGAATAAATAAAAGAAAGTCGTCCAATAACCACCAAACATACAATTAAAACAGGTAACTGAAGGAAGACATAGGTACCCAGTGGAAGTGAAAGTTTGTGCATGAAGTAACTGACAATAGATGTTAGTAGGGCAACAAAGAATGCCCTGGTAAAAGCAAGAGATTTTGTACCGGTTAATACAAGACCCAGATATACTAAAATTAAGGTTTCCGGTAATGACTGCAGGAAAACTAAATAAAAGGGCATATAATCCAAGGGGAATCGCCTCGCACAAAAAAATAGTTCCGCTACCCTTTAACTTCTCTAAATTCTTCCATATTCCTCCCAATCCATAAAATATCACCAGAAAGTGCCAAACGTCCTAGTATTGTTTTGGAATTTCATGCTAGAATTTGAGAAATAAACGTTCGGTCGATTCGAGAAACTGATTTCACGCACACGAATGGACAGATTGATCCTTGAATTCCAGATTGGCGGGTGAACGCAGTGGATAAGGAAAACTTCACCAAGACCCGGGCTGAAGATATTGCTACCGGGGTTAAGCGGGTTGGAATGGCAGGCGGAGTAGCCAGGTTGTTGAAAAACCTGTTAGGATTTATCGTGGTGACCGCTTTTATGCTCTTATTAATTTCCTGGGGAATACCAGCCTGGTTCTGCATTTTAGTCATCGTCATGATGGCAGCCTTTGTTGTATTGGAAGTGATCAGTTTGCGTAGAACCGCTCGGGTCAACCTGGAAGAGCTCAATGAACCGGAGCCAGAAGAAATCTACCTGGAACCCGGGGAAAAAGCGGTTCTCTGGATTCCAGGAGTGATGCGGGTTTGGAAGGCCAGGAGTTTCTCTATTCTAGGCACCGGCAAGGTCATGACACCGGAGAATACAATGCTCCTGAGCAATCATGGAATTTGGATCCTTACCGTTCCACTGCCCGGGGTTGACAAAGTGGTTTCCGACACCGACATTGGTCAATGGCAATGGCTTACCGCCTGGCGCGATATCGAACAGTTATTGGCAGATATGTTGACCAGGGAAAGCCTTGTTGATACATTAAAGGAGTGCCGGGCCCGGAAAATCTGCTCACTGGATCAGAGCGTTGGAATAAACTTTTCCGATCTGTCTCAGACCATTACCATCAAGCCAAAGGATCTAGAAACCTACGCCTACGCTATTCGCGATAAAGAAATCTACCTTAAAGCCCAGGGCAGCCTGACGCCATTTATGCAAAACCTGAAGCCATAAATCACTTTAAGAGTTCAAAATGCATGGAATCGCTGTAACTGTTTCCCCAGCTAAAACCGGCTGGTTTAAATGCTTTCTCCCATAATATACCATTGGGGTCATTAGGCTCTAGAGCGGGATCTACGTATCTGAAATGATTATTCGCATTAATATCGATCGCTGTTCCCCAGGAATGATTACTCAAACCGTTAGCCGGGTTCCAGTTCACATGTCTGGTTACAAAGGTACCGTCCATGGTCTTAATCAGGCTTAGAAGGGGAACCTCTTTTCCGTTGATTACCGCCGTGCCATTTTTAATATAGGTAAAAGCTTTTATAAAGTTGTCTTTGGCTGCTTTATTGACCTGCACCTGCCTATTTAAGCCCGGAAGAGTAATGGTTACGATATTCTCAGCTATCCATTGTGGATCGATTTGGATTCTCCCGCCATCCGCTTCCTTATAATGGAATTGTCCAAATGCACCCTGACTTTTACTGAGTTTCGGATAGGCATTATTGAGATCAGTGGACCGTGATACGGGTGCACTACTATCCTCGATAATCGCTGTTTGGCTTTTGTTGACTGCCGAAGGTCCAGTTCCCTCATCTGATCTTTCTATTCCGGTATTGTCCGGATACACTTCTTTATCCTGAACATTGGGGCTTGTCTCTCCAGTAAAACTATTGAGGTTTGTTTGCTCTCCGGTTGGTTCTTTTATTGGATTCTGTAAAGCCTCGCTGCTGTCTTGCGTATGTACATTACTTGAATCTAGGGTAGGTTTCGCTTTTGCATGGATTGCGTTTAGGCTAACCATTGATGTGATTGAAACCAAAACGATAAGTATAAGACTCCTTAAGACTTTCTTTTTCATAAACTCCTCCGCTTACAACTGTTGACTACAGTGGTTGCCATCTTCTGGTCTCACTTACCTCCCATTCCCTTATTTTAGTTACAATTCTATCTTTGGGAATGAATTGCAGTCAAAGGTAAGATAAGGAAGTATTTAGGCCGGAGAGTTTAAGAGAGGGATCGGCCTGGTTAAAAAACCAGGCCGATCAGTGAAGCGGTATCAGAAAGTTATTCTTTAGAATTCATGGAAACCGAATGCCTCTGGCGAGCGGATTGTTAACGATCACTGCCGCCGCCGCCAAAGCCTCCGCCTCCTCCGGAGTCACTCCCTCCACCACGTCCACCCCCAAAACCCCCACGTAAGAGCATTCCCAGGAGCAATCCGGTCAAGAAGCCGTTGAGGAAATGGTTATCCAGCCATAAGAGAATCAACAGAATGAGAACACCCAGTATCACCGCCCATGTGGGAAGCTTGGTCTTGGCCGGAGCCTTGTTTGCGGTCGAATTCGTCTGTCCCGGTGTTATGGTAACTCCATATTCGTGGGCAATCTCGTTAATCACAGCAATATAACCATCACGTAGACCCTGATCAAAATTGCCATTGCGGAAAGCAGGGATCATGTACTGGTCCTGGATTCTACCGGTTTTGGCATCCGGCAAGGCGCCTTCCAGTCCATACCCAACTTCGATCCGGGACATGTTGCCCGGAGTGCCTGAAGGGACGACTAAAATGAGTAAGCCATTGTTCAAGCTCTTATCACCCAACTGCCACTTGCGAGCAATAGCCAGTGAGACAGCGCTAATGGGTTGATCTTCCAGACTTTTTAGGGTGACCACCGCAACTTGAGCCTTGGTAGAACGTCTCAACTCCTGGCTGGTGTTAATAATCAAGGATTTCGTTTGATCAGACATTACATTGGCCTGATCCAACACGTAGAAACCCGGACCCGGGTCGGGAATACTTAAAGCGGCTGCAATAGGAGATGGAAAAAATGCAAAACTCAAAAAAGCCATTATTATTATAAAACTAATAATGATGGCTGAAGAGATTCGCATTCTCCTCCTGTTAAGGAAGCCCTTAGCTACACGTTTATTCATACACTTTGACCCGTTTATTTAAAGTCAACTTGGGGAACTGATTTCGCTTTTTCGTCAACTTGAAAATATTCCCGGGTCTGAAAACCCAACATACCTGCCCAAATTGAAGTGGGAAAAGTCTTTATCTTGGCATTGTACACTTGAACACTGTCATTATAATCTTTGCGGGCAACCGCCAAACGGTTCTCTGTGCCAGCCAATTCATCCTGCAGCTGCCGGAAATTCGCATCTGACTTGAGGGTTGGATAGTTTTCTACCACCACCAGCAGTCGGGATAGGGTGGAAGACAACTGATCATTAGCAGCAGCCTTGTCTGCCACCCCTTGAGCGCCTACTAAACGGCTTCGTGCGTCAGCGATATTATCCAAAATACCCTTCTCCTGGCTGGCAAATCCTTTCACGGTTGCAACTAAATTGGGTATCAGGTCGGCCCGTCTTTGCAGCTGGTTGTCGATTTGGCTCCATTTGCTGTTTACCGATTCATTAAGGCTGACCAGTCCGTTGTAGCTACCGACACCCCAAAATACAAACAGGAGCACTACCGCTAAAACAATAATCCAGGTCTTTTTCATTTCATAACCTCCCTAACCATATCATTGCTTGGACTGAATAATATAATACCAGATATCCCACTTATTATATCATTTTTAAATTATTCCCTGTTTGCTTGAACAATCCGGCTCCTTAAATGGGTTAGAAAAGGCAATACCAAACATCAGTAATATCCCCGGCCATAATAAAGCCACGAATATCAATTCGCGGCTTTTATTGCCTCTGGTTTGTTCATTTCCTGCTCGGAATAACTGGAACGGACTCGATCAGGTATTCTTGACTACCAGTTCCAGGACCCATCCGGATTCCACCGGCTGGGACTGGGGTGCATAATACCGATAGCCACAAAGATGGTGTCGGACAGAGTGTTTTTCGTCTTAAAGTAGCCTATTTCATTGCAGGTGCTGTCAAGCTTATGGTTATTCTGGCGGCTTTCCAAGAGAGTTTCTGCTTTAATATTACTAATGTCCAAATCGGCGGGGTATTTTTTGCCGTCGATATAGGGTGGTGCATAATAGACACCGGTTTTTTGATCAACATAAACAATCACATAGGGGGGGGCATCCTTGGCGATAATAATCCATTGGCCCAAAAGACCCAAGAGCACGGCTGCGCCTATTATAATCGCAATTACGCCATACAGTCTGTCCACAGGTTTACCTTTAACGATTTCTGAACTCATTTCCAACACTACCTCACATACTCTACCGAAATCTTTTCAGCATTAATAAATAATACCCAAAACTTCAATCTTTTCGTTTAATACGAAGCCTACTATCGACTAGCAGGGCTGGCACCCGGGATTATCAATGTCAAGTTCAACATAAAGTCAGCAGTATCCTTTATTTCTTTAGAATACATGTGCAATACCCGCCCTCTATTTGCTTTTTGCCGACGCCTACATGTAACCCAGCACGAAGAAGTCCTCCCAATCATGTAAATTCTATAATAATAGTTCTTCAATATAGAATCCATTCCTCTAATAATTTTTTTGAACTTTGAATTCATCAACAATGGAATCGGAAATTTTGCTGTCTTTGTCCAGGATGGAATAATAATCCTTATTCAATAACTTTTCAGCCCTCATTCAGTTAAGTTTCAGTTAGGACAGATAAAGTATTCAGTAAGGTAAATGTGTAGACATTTGGATAGGAAGCATCATTTACCCAATAAAAAGTAAATGTGGAGTGGTGAATGCCTATGTCGGAATCCATGAATGTTCAACCCGAAACAGAGCAAGTCAAACTCGAAGAAGATCAGTTTCAAGTTCAATCAGATCATGCTCAATTGGACGCCCAGAATGTAAAGAAGGCCCTCATAAAGAATCGTATACATGGAATGTCCGGGAAGAAGAAGATCCTTTCGCTTTTGGGCGTCGTACTGGTTCTTGCGGCCGCGTGGTATGGCTGGTCTAAATGGTCAGGGACCAGCAAGAGCTCCGATTACCTTACGGCCACCGTTGCCAAAGGTACAATAAGTGACACGATAGAAGCCACCGGGACGTTGGAAGCGGTCAAATCATCGGATATGGGGTTTAAAAGTGACAATACCATCACCGCGCTCAACGTAAACCCCGGGGATCATGTAAAGCAAGGCCAAATTTTGGCCCAACAGGACCCTACCACCCTGCAGTCTTCTCTTCAGCAGGCCCAAAGCTCCCTTGAACAGGACCGGTACAATGTGCAGGCGGCCAGTTTGACCTATGAAACCAACCAGCAAACACTGGAACAGCAGCAGCAGCTCTATGACGCCGGAGCCGTATCCAAAGAGGATCTAAAAACAGCTACCAATACAGCCACCAAGAGCGAATGGGACCTTGCCACTGCTAAATCAAAATTGGTTAACGACCAGGCGAAAGTAAGTCAGGCTCAGTCCGATCTGGAAGGAGCTACTTTAATCGCGCCCTTTGATGGCATTATAGGAGCAGTCAACGGACAGGTGGGGCAGATCAACGGAATTAACAGCAGCTCCAGCACCCTGCTTACCATCATGAGTGAAGATTTGCAGTTGAGCGCCCTGGTAAATGAAGCCGATATTGGCCGGATCAAGGTAGACCAGGATGTAGAGTTTACCACCAGTACCTACACCGACAAGACTTTTAAAGGAAAAGTGCTGAGGATCACGCCCCAGGCCAAGACGGTGAGCAGTGTTCAGTATTATCCGGTACTGATTTCCGTTGAGGATCCAGATAAACAACTGCTCTCCGGAATGTCCGTTTCCGCCAACATTATCGTTTCGCGGAAAACGGATGTCTTAACCGTGCCGATGATGGCGGTGAGCTACGGCCAAACATATTCAACAACCAATACACAATCTACTTCAAGCACCCAGACCAGTACGCAAACTGCAGCGAAGAGCAGTTCCTCCAGTACTACGAATCAAGCGGGCAAACAGGCCGTGGTGGCGGTACTGCAGAACGGTAAACCAGCAGCCAGGACGGTGGTGCTTGGATTGAGTGACGGATCCAAATACGAAATTACTTCGGGACTTAATGAAGGTGATAAGGTGATTGTCGGCACCAACACAGTCGATACTTCGTCATCCACTTCCACTAGCTCCAGCAGCTCCAGTAAGTCCAGTTCATCCAGTAAAAATCAAAACCAGGGTGGCATGGGCGGAGGACCTCCTCCGGGAATGTAGATATAGGGCTATCAAGGGGGGATATGGTATGCAAGAGACGCTTATTGATTTAAAGAACATTGTTAAGACCTATTACGGGGCCGGTGAGCCGGTTTATGCGCTGCGATCAATATCACTGTGTATAAACAATGGTGAGATGTTGGCCATCATGGGCCCCTCCGGCTCTGGCAAGTCAACTTTAATGAATATCCTGGGCTGCCTGGATAAGCCGGATGAAGGTAGTTATATTTTTGCCGGCCAGGATGTCATGGGATTGGATCGAGATCAGCTGGCCAATCTTCGAAACATTCTCATCGGCTTTGTTTTTCAAAACTTCAATCTATTAGGAAGAGCCTCGGCCTTGGAAAACGTGTGCCTTCCTTTGATCTATGCCGGAGTTCCAAGCAAGGAGAGAGAAAAACGGGGGCGGGAAATGTTGAGCCTGGTGGGGCTGGAAGGCCGTGAACATCATCTACCCAGACAATTGTCCGGTGGGCAGCAGCAGCGGGTGGCAATCGCCCGCTCCCTGGTCAACCAGCCTGGTCTGTTATTGGCTGACGAACCTACTGGAGCTTTGGACACCAAGACCAGTGTGGAGATCATGTCGCTCCTACAGAGATTGCATCGCGAACAGGGCCTATCTGTTGCCATAGTCACCCATGAGCCGGACATTGCACTGTATTGCCAGCGAATCGTACGTCTGAGCGATGGTTTGATAGTCAGCCAGGAAACCGTTGCCGAACCCACTCAGGCCAATGTTCAAAGTATCACTGCAGAAACAGCAAGTGAACCATATCTGGCTCGTGTTCAAGCCGGATAATGAATTGATAAGGTGGGACTAAATATGGATTTACTTTCAACCCTGCAAATGGCATGGAGAAGCCTGTTGACGAATAAAATGCGTTCATTTCTAACCATGCTGGGTGTAATTATCGGCGTAGGCGCGGTGATCGCGATGGTTGCTCTAAGCCAGGGAACTTCTTCCGGCATCACGGATAGAATTTCCAGCATGGGGGCTAATCTTTTAACGATTTCTGCCGGGGGCAGCAGTGGGCCCATTCGAGGCACCAACACTGCCAAGTTGACCAATGGTGATGTCGAAGCCATTAAAGAATTACCCCTGGTCAAGTATGTGGCTGCCGAGTCCAGTGTAAGCAGTGCCACCGTGGCCGTAGGGAGCACAACCTGGACGACCACGGTGGATGGAACGGCGCCAGAGTTGCAGAAAATCAAGGACTGGCCTACAGTTCAAGGAGACTTTTTTACCCAAAGCGACCTTAACAGTATGAACCGGGTTGCAGTACTGGGCAATACAGTAGTCACCAACCTCTTTTCCAGTGCATCCAACGCTTTAGGAAAAACCATACGCATCAACGGATTGGACTTCACAGTGGTCGGCGTACTTAAGTCAAAAGGCAGCAGCGGCGGTTCGGATCAGGATGACATTATTTACATCCCTTTGACTACTGCTCAACAAAGGCTTATCGGGTCCCAAACGGTGCGCTCCATAAATGTGCAGGCCAGCAGTGCGGCCGCTCTTACGCCCTTGAAAGATTATATTACTACTCTGCTGCGCCAGCGTCACCGATTGGCAACCACGGCGGATGATGATTTTCGCATACGGGACATGGCCGAGGTTCTATCAACCGTTCAGGACACTAGCAAGATGATGACCTTCTTATTGGGAGGCATCGCGGCGGTCTCCTTGCTAGTAGGGGGAATCGGCATTATGAATATCATGCTGGTCTCGGTCACTGAGCGCACTCGGGAAATTGGAATACGCATGGCCATAGGGGCAACCACCCGGGCTATTCTTTCCCAATTCCTAATAGAAGCTTTGTTATTATGCTTTATCGGGGGAATAATCGGGGTCATTCTAGGATGGGGAGCCTCACAACTATTGAGTCTACTGGCGGGTTTGACCATGAAGGTAGTCCCCTGGCTGGCTGCGTTAGCACTGGGGTTCTCCGTAATGATTGGCCTATTTTTCGGTTACTACCCAGCGAGAAAAGCGGCCAATTCCAATCCTATCGAGGCGCTACGCTTCGAATAAAAATGGCCGAAAAGAGATGAATCAGCAAAAAAATAGTGGGTTAAAAAGACAGCATTGTTTTTAGCTCAAACCCGAGTGTGCCGTAAGCCTATGGAATAATATACCATAAATAAATTTGATGAGGTGGTACCAGTGCGGTCGATCTATGTAATTGATGATGAAGAACCTGTTCGCCTGATTATTAGTGAATATCTGATGCGCGAAGGATTTAAAGTGGAGACCTTTTCTTCAGTACAAGAAGTGCTGCTGCGATTGCAGGCGGCATATCCAGATATGTTCATTGTCGATATCCTGCTGCCCGGGCAGGAAGGCCTAACCTTCTGCCGCGAGATTAGGGAGCGCAGCGGCCTTCCTATCATCTTCGTGTGCGACCGCGGGGATGAAAATGGCCGTCTTATGGATTTGGAACTAGGAGGTGATGACTATCTGACCAAACCTTTGAGCCCCCGGGAGTTGGTAGCCCGTGTGCGATCTCTGTTTCGCCATTCCGCCCTGCCTATGATAGCAGGGGAGTTGGTACAAATGGGCAATCTCACAATTAATCCGAATGACCGCCATACTACGGTGGATGCTCAGGAGGTCTACCTTACCCCAATGGAGTACGAACTCTTGCTGTTGCTGGCTCAACAACCCCAGCGTACCTTTAACCGCCAGGAGCTGCTGGATAGGGTTTGGGGATGCGAATATGTTGGGGATTTACGTGCCGTTGACGACCTGGTTAAACGCTTACGCAGGAAATTGCGAGGCAAGGGATCAAGTAAGAATGTAAAAACCATCTGGGGATATGGATACCGGTTTGATGAGTAGAATAAAGGAGGAAGTGGTCTTTTGAAAAAGATAAGCATTATTAGTTTATTAATTCTGGTTCTTTCTCTGGGGTTAACGGTTCCCGTGGCTGCCGATACTTCGACCCCGCCCGACCGGGGGCAGCCATCGGGGAACCCGATGCAGACTCAGTTAGACAATCTGGTTTCATCCGCAGTCATAACAGCAGACCAGGAGAAGGCTATTACAGAGGCATTAAAACCTTCTGAGGGAGAAACGCGTCCCAGTCAGGGACAGGATATGAGTGTATTGCTCAAGAGCAAGTTGGACAGTCTGGTCACCACAGGCACTATTACGCAAGTCCAGGAAGAAGCGGTTTTAACGGCATGTCAGCCACCTTCAGGCGGTCCTTCGTCTCATGCTGGCGGAGATAAGGGTATATTGGGGTCCTCTGGAAGCACCTCGCCGGCAACCAGTACTAACGGCATCGTCCTAAAAATAGGCAGCTCAAAGATCATGGTTAAAGGAACGGAAAAGGATATTGATCCAGGTTATCAAACCTCTCCGCTTATTAAAAATGGTAGGACCTTCATTCCTATCCGGACAGTTATAGAGAGTCTGGGGGGGACTGTCCAATGGCTGGATTCTGATCAATCACTGACCATTACGCTGAATGGGTCTACAGTTGTACTGAAGATTGGGCAGAAAACGGCTACAGTGAATGGAACGACCAAAGAGATTGATGGAGCACCGTTCCTCTCGGACACGGGAAGAACTATGCTGCCCATAAGATTTATTGCTGAAAATCTGGGACTCACTGTTAACTGGGATGATGCAACGCAGACCATTACCATTTCCTAGAAAGTGGATCCCCGTTACGGGTCAGAATACTTACCTGGCTGCATTTTATTACAGCCGGCTTTTGACGGACATTAGAAGGAAAAGGAGTTGATATCTTGAATAAAAAAAGTTTAATAGGACTATTTTTGTGTGTATTACTGCTGTTTGCGGCGGCAGGGTGTTCAAAGACCAACACCAGTACCACGGCTGGGAACGCTTCAACGCAGACTGCAGATCAACAAAACAGTGCCTCACAGGCCACTGGAAACGCAACCCAATCCTCGAGTAATGGACAAAGTACCCCGGATCTCTTTGGTCAGGTAAAGAGTGTCACCGGAAGTACTATAACACTTGCTCTGGCTAAAATGCCACAGCAAGGAAATACTCCTCCCCAAAACCCGCCTGCTGCTCAGGGTCAGAGCACAAATCAAGCAGCCCCCAAGAATATGAGTTCCCCGGAATTGACTGGAGAGACCAAAACCATCACCATCCCGGATGGAGTAAAGATTACGACCGGAAACAAAGACAATTCCAAGGAAGTCAGTGTAAGCAATATTAAAGCGGGTGACATGATGGAAGTAACGTTAAAAGACGGTGCAGTTAGCCAGGTTCGACTTATGCAGGCTCCCCCGCAGCAATAAATAACAATGGATTTCCTTTTTTCATAGTTAACTAAAGGCTGTTGGCTTTTCTGCCAACAGCCGTGTTTTTGAGAATGTATAAGCTGGAACAAAATATTTTCTTACGATAGATTTAATGCCTTCAGGACAGCAGTCTCCTGATCCTGGGTGATGGTGTTGGACGAAATCAGGCTATCCAATTTATTCGTCAAGGTCTTAAGCCAATCCGCCTGGGCATTTGAACTATCGTTTCCACTATCATCTGAAGACGGCTTCAATGCGTCTTTAATGGCAGTTGCCTGATCTTTGGTTATCGTGCTGGAGGATACCAGATCATCGAGTGTATCCGACAGGATCTTTCCGAAATCACCACCGGAAGGCGGTGGGGGTCCCTGGGAAGGGGGTGTCAATGCAGCTTGAATCGCCTTTTCCTGATCCTGGGTGATGGTGCCCGCGGATACTAAACTGTCTAATTTATCGCTCAAAATTTGAGAAAAATCATTGCGGTTGCTACTGGAGGTAGAGTTGCTGCTAGAACTGCTGGAAGACGGTTGCAAAGCTGATTGAATGGAGTCTTCCTGATCCTGGGTGATGGTTCCGGAAGACACCAGACTGTCCAGTTTGTCGCTCATCATTTTTTGAAAACCGCCATTCGGAGGTGGAGGTGGTGGAGGTGTACCCTGGGCGGAAGCCGTTAAAGCTTCTTTAAGAGCGTCTTCCTGATCCTGGGTAATGGTTCCGGCGGATACCAGATTGTCCAGTTTATCGCTCAGCATCTGGGAAAAATCATTGCCCGAGGAAGAGGATTCGCTTGAGGAAGAAACTCTTGCATCGGCAGAGGATTGAGACGATGAAAACAGGGCATTAAGAGCATCTTCACTGATTTGCACGCTGTCTGTATTGCTCTTTGAAGACGTTGAAGTATTGCTGCTTGATTGCGTTGTGGAAGAACCTTTAAGCGAAGTCTGTTGCACCATCGAGCTATAGCTGTAAGGATTCCACGTGATATTCAATTGCATCACTCCCTTTTTTAATTAATATCGTAGATAATGCCACCTGAGCACAAAGAATGATTATGGCAATTTTTAGGAATTTTGATGGATCTTGCGCTGGCCAAAGCCCTGTGCAATTGAACCCATTGGATTCATATAGGAGAGAGGAGCAACTTGATTTAAAATGTATATAAGCTGCGGAGCATTATCAGGCTCCTTATTATTGAGCATAGCAAGGGCTCCGATATTCTGGAGAAGAATGGCGGAATAGGCTGAACTCCATCATTTCCAGCAGATCGAATTCATGAAAATATATGCCATCTTCAATTAATTTTCAGCTTTCCTTCAGTAGGGTTTCAGTTAAGTTCTCGATAATACCAGTAAGACAATAGGCAGGTGGTGAGTCAATGCAGTCCTTACAAGGAATCAAAATCCTTATCGTAGACGACGAACCCAACATTCTACAGTTTTTAGAACTGGGTTTAGGGAATGAAGGATTTGTAGTACAGGCAGCCCAGGATGGGATTACTGCAATAACTATGATGAAGCAGTTTCAACCCCAGGTGGTTATTCTGGATGTCATGATGCCTGGTATGGATGGTTTCGAAGTATGCCGAATGTTAAAGAAAACCGAAAATGTTGCAGTAATTATGTTGACCGCCAAGGATGAAGTGGATGACCGGGTAAAGGGTCTTACCCTGGGCGCTGATGACTATATGATCAAGCCTTTTAGCTTCGAGGAACTGCTGGCCAGGATCCACGCCCGGCTGCGCAACCAATTCCCCAACCTATTTGGTGAAGTGGCTATAGGCCCCTTTCATATTGATGACCGCCGTAAAGAAATCAAGTACGAAAATCAGGTGCTGGCATTGTCTCCAACCGAATATGAACTCCTCAAATATATGGTGCTCAATCATGGGTTGGTGTTAAGTAAAACCATGATTCTTGATAAGGTGTGGGGCTACGATTTTGGCGGTGAAGAAAACATCGTCGAGGTCTATATCCGTTCATTGCGAGATAAATTAAGCGATAAAGACCATCAATTAATACGAACCCTGCGGGGTTCGGGATACCGGGTTGATTTGTTATGAAGCAAAAACTTAGAAATGGACTCAGGTCCTTCTTTTCTCCGGATTCGTTACGCGTACAGCTTTTATCACGGTCTTTGCTGATCATGGCTATTTTGCTGGTGCTTATCGGCCTGTTTCAATATATATTTATGCGGGATGTTATTTTTAAGAATAAGGCGACCAGCCTTCAGTCCCAGATTATACCTCCTCCAGTTTTACAGCATTTTGATACCATACCGGATAATGATTCCAGTGAGCCTCCACGCATCTTTATTCCAGATGCCAGTCTGGTCTTTATTGATGCCAGTGGCAACTACTCAGTATTGTCCTATGGACCTGACAACATCAACCCTCCCCGGCTCGACACCCAGGAGTACCTGGCAGCAATGGACAACCAATCCAGCAAGCCGGCTCATCCGAGCCTGGATTATCGAGTGATCGATAGCGGCGGAGAGGAACAATTGGTGGTAATCAAATCTCTAGCTGACGGTCCCGGACATATGCAGGGTGTCATTCAGCTAAGTACACCCACGGCACCGCTCAAGGAATTGCTGATCGGTCAACTACTCATGTTTTTTTTCCTGGCTCTCATTGCTCTACTGTTTGGCCTATTGGGTTTTTTGCCAGTGCTAAAAAAAACTTTGGTTCCCCTATCCAACATGGTAGATACTGCCGAACAGATTGATGCAGGCAACCTGGACATGCGATTTACCACCAGCCAGGGGCAGACGGAAATCGATCGATTGGCGGAATCGTTTAATGGAATGATGAGCCGACTGGAAGCTTCATTTGAAGCAGAACGAGAAACCCAAGAGCAAATGCGCCGTTTTATTGCCGACGCTTCTCACGAACTGCGCACGCCCTTAACCTCTATTTATGGATTCCTGGAGGTGCTCCTGCGCGGCGCGGCCAACCAGCCAGATCAGTTAGAGAAGTCCTTGAAGAGTATGCATAGTGAATCGCAGCGCCTCAATAAACTAGTCGCTGATCTAATTCTTTTATCGAAACTGGATCGTATGCCTCACGTTGAACTAACTGAAGGGGCGCTGGAAGGCGTCCTTCGGGACATGGAGCCGCAGCTTCGCATATTGGCGGGCAGCCGGCAGCTCACTTTTACTATTGAACCAACCTTGAAGTGTAATTACGATACCGATCAAATGAAGCAGGTAATTTTAAATTTATTTCAAAATGCCGTGCAGCATACCGATTCAGAGAAAGGGCATCTTCAAATATCGTTGAAAAACAAGGATAATGGGGTGCAGTTGGCTATTCAAGACAATGGACCGGGAATCAGTGACGATCATCTCCCTCATGTCTTTGAGCGTTTTTACCGCAGCGATTCTTCTCGAACACGCAAATATGGTGGCGCGGGGTTGGGATTATCCATTACCAAATCTATTGTAGATGCACACCATGGTCTTATCTGGGTGGAATGCCAGGAGGGACAGGGATGCACATTTTATGTCTGGCTGCCCCAATGAAATAGATATTTCTCATATATCGGTCTGTTTTCATAACGGTATGCAAGCAAAAACACCTGTGCTTGCATACCGTTTCTTTATTTAATTCATTGAACCGATTGTCCTTCGAGAAATGCTGCTTCAATTTGTGTCAAAGCCCCGATCAGGAAACACTCAATATTTTTTCTTATTCCCACCGCAATAGCAGCATAATTCTAGACCCTTCAGTATATTTTTAGTCCGCACTCAGTTAATGTTCAGTTGCCGTTAAGGGACGATTCAGTTTGCCGGTTTATTATATGAGAAGAAAAAACCGGCAGTTGATGTAGTGTTGGCGGCTACGTCTAGATTGATGAGAGGGGCAATAGACAGGTGAGACTGAAAAAGGGTCAACGTTTCGATATAGTCTTGTTAATCAGGACAGCATTATCAGCTTTTCTTAAGAGTAAAACGGGATGGACAAGATGGCTCTTACCCATAGCCCTCGTGGCCACCACTGCTTTTGAATTGTACATACGTTGCCTTTATCAGAAGCAGCTCGGTGTGGGATCGCTCATTGGAATTAGTGTGGCTGGCATCTATATGCCTCTCTTATTGTGCCTGGCTGCTAAAAAGAAAAAAATTGCTGCTGCAGCCTCCCTTGCAGGGATACTGGTGCTGTTGGCAGAGTATGCCAACACCCTGCACCAGATCAATTATTGAAGTCAGGAGGAGCATATATGAATGTTCGTTACACGATCATTATTCCCGTCTATAACGAAGAAGCTGTAATCCGTGAAACCTATCATCGCCTAAGCAGCGTGATGAAGGACATCGGTGAATCCTATGAATTGCTTTTCGTTAATGATGGCAGCATAGACAGCACTGCCGCAATCATCCGGCAATTTGCCCAGACTGATCCCTGTATAAAACTACTGGAATTCTCACGCAATTTCGGACACCAAATAGCGATTAGTGCGGGTATGGATCATGCTAAAGGGGAGGCTGTTGTGATAATCGATGCCGACCTGCAAGATCCTCCCGAGGTCATCCCCCAGATGGTTCAGAAATGGCGCGAAGGGTATGAAGTGGTGTATGGGAAGCGTTTAAAACGGGAAGGAGAAACCCTATTTAAAAGGTGGACTGCCGCTTTATATTATCGCACCCTTCGCGCCTTAACTGATATAGACATTCCCCTTGATACCGGTGATTTTCGCCTCATGGACCGTGCGGTATGTGAAGCAATGCGCAGCGTTCAGGAAAAGAATCGCTTTGTTCGGGGATTGGTAGCCTGGGTGGGATTCCGTCAAACAGCCGTCGAGTATGTTCGGGAAGAGCGGTTTGCCGGGGAAAGTAAATATCCGCTGAGGAAAATGCTGCGCTTCTCTCTGGATGGGATCACCTCTTTCTCTTATAAGCCCTTGAAGCTGGCCAGCTACCTGGGAATCCTGATATCCCTGGCCAGTATTATCTACCTGATCATCTCTTTAGGGCAGAGAGTCTTAGACGCCAATATATCTGCAGGAGGGTCGGCGTTGGTGGCGAGCTTATTCCTATTAAACGGTCTAATCTTGATCTTCCTGGGAGTCATGGGAGAGTATATTGGGAGGATTTTTGATGAAACCAAAAACCGGCCTCTATATATCCTGCGCAATCAGCCAGAGCTTAAAAATATAAACTCGAAGAGGTGAGACAGAATGTTCACAAATAAACAGGAAGTAATGCAGTTTCTCCGTTTTTGCACAGTGGGTCTGGGCAATACAGCTGTTGATTTTATAGGATTCTTGGTCCTGACGCAGGGTGGGGTTCCCTATCTGTTGGCCCAGGTGCTTTCTTACTCGACCGGGGTGGCCAACAGTTTCTTTTTTAACCGCATATGGACCTTCCGGGTGGCGGGAAAGACCAACATCATGGAGCTGGCAAGGTTCATCATGATCAATGGGTTTTCCTTATTGGTGTCATCTGGTCTGCTTTTCGTCTTACATGATGTCAATCATGGGAACCTCTTGCTCAGCAAGGTTGCAGCTACAGGGATCAGCGTAATGCTGAATTTCGTGGGCAGCCGCGTCTGGGTATTCAGCCAGAGCCAAAGAGCGGCAGGTAGTGCTCTTTGATAAACCGTTCGGAATACAGGTTTGTTAATCAATATGGATCCTCGAACGCCGATAGGCCGCAGGGGAATGGAAATGGAGGAGTGAGACGATGAGGCCAGTATTAGTTGCCGGTGGAGCCGGTTATATTGGCAGCCACACGGTACAAGCACTGCAGAAAGAGCATATCCCTGTAATCGTGCTCGATAATCTAAGCACCGGGCATAAAGAAGCGGTGTGCCCCGATTACTTTTTTGCAGGGGATATCGCTGACACTGACCTTGTGGAACATATTATCAGCAAATACCACATTCGGTCGGTGATCCACTTCGCGGCCAAAAGCCTGGTAAGCGAATCGTTAGAAAAACCGGAATTGTATTTCGATGAGAATACCGTGAAGTCTTTCGCCTTTCTTGCAGCCGCAGTGCGGTCGGGAGTTAAACAGGTAGTATTTTCATCCACGGCTGCCGTATATGGAGTCCCCGACCAAATGCCAATCAATGAACAAACTATGCTTTCTCCTATTAATCCTTACGGGGCCTCCAAACGTATGATTGAAGAGTATTTGGAGTGGATGGGTAGGGTTGATAAAGTTCAATGGGTGGCCTTGCGCTATTTTAATGCGGCAGGTGCTGCGTTGGATGGCAGCATAGGAGAAGATCATGATGTTGAGACTCACCTGATACCCCTGGTCATGAAAACAGCTATGGGAAGACGGAAAAAACTATCCGTATATGGATCCGACTATCCCACCCCGGATGGTACTTGCATTCGTGATTATGTTCATGTTGACGATATTGCTTACGCGCATATGCTTGCCCTACAAGCTCTGGCGGAAGGCATGCCCAGTCAGGTATTTAATATTGGCACGGGAAATGGTTTTTCGGTGCGAGAAATCGTTGAAAAATGCCAGTCCATCACCGGGCGAACCCTTACGTTGGACTGGGAAGAAAGAAGAGCCGGAGACCCGCCTATCCTGGTGTCTGACAACCGGGCCATAAAAGATGCTGTGGGATGGGTGCCGAGAAACAGCGACCTGGATACCATCCTATCCAGCGCCTGGCGATGGCATAGTAGTCATCCCAAAGGCTATGGGGGATGCCAGGGAAAAACAACGACCGCCATGCCAGTTCGGATGCCGCTGCCCATATGGTGCTGTTTCCCGTTATTTTAGGAAAGCAAGCAGCTGTTGCGAAAAAATAACTTTTGCCGGTTGAGTTTAAGATAAAATTGTCCTGAAGCTCCTCCTGCTAGCGGAGGAGATCTTGAAAGGAGTCAGAAATGGGGGTTTTGAAAAAGAATGTTTTGGGTCTGAGTTTGCTCTTGGTGCTGTTTGCAGCAGGATTCTTATGTGTTTATACCCTCAGGTATTCGAGCAGCAACTCGGTTTCTAATCCAACTCCTGTTCAAGTTGAAAAACCTTCTCCAGGGCCAACAGACCAGCCCCGGGATAGACCCGGGCAGCCCTCCACCGGGCAGCATAACGGTCCCCATGGAGACCAACCCATGGCGCTGTCTCCAGGACCCGTAGGCCAGGGGAGCAGCACTGCCAGCAGTGGACTGGCTTCTCCATTGATCACCTATGCACTGGGATTTATGTTGATATTTATGGGCATCTATTTGTTCTATCGAAAAAAGAGGATCAACATCAATTTGGGTGATGAAAGATTTATTCTTATCTCCCTACTTTTGCTGGGGTTGATGTTCAGGATCTCATCGTCCACTCTCATGGGTGGACATCCTTTCGATATAGCTCTATTTAAAGGGTGGGCAGCTTCGGCCGCCCATGGTTTGCTGCAGGTTTATTCCTACGCAAGGGTGGATTACCCGCCGCTGTATATGTATGTTCTTTTTATCGTGGGAAAGGCAGCCAGCATCCCGGCCATGAATCCCTACTACACGTTATTACTGAAACTACCCTCCATGCTGGCGGATATTGCTACAGCCTACCTTATATACAGGCTGGCGCGAAAGCACCTGGCGCTGGAACTCAGCCTCCTGTTATGCGCATTTTACATCTTTAACCCCGCAGTCCTAATCAACTCCACGTTATGGGGACAGGTCGACTCCTTCTTCACTCTGCTGCTGGTGGCTGCGGTATTTCTTTTATCTGAAAAGAAAATTGGCCTTTCATCCAGTCTGTTTACGGCCGCTGTCCTGATGAAGCCCCAGGGCATTATCTTCCTTCCGCTACTGTTCTTTGAATTGCTGCGCCAGAAAAACTTAAAAAGCTTTTTGCAGGCGGCAGCCAGTGCAATATGCACAGCTCTCCTTATTATATTGCCATTTGCCTGGCATCAAGGTCCTCTATGGATTTTCAAGCTCTATGCCAATACCCTGGGGGAATACCCCTATGCATCGGTCAATGCCTTCAACTTCTTCAGTTTGCTAGGGGCCAACTATGTTCCGGATTCTTCCATTCCTTTTTTGCTCACTTATCATAACTGGGGAATGCTCTTTATCGTCGCTGTTACAGCCTTCACCTGGTTTATCTATGCAAAAGGAAAAAGCCCGGCGCTGGCTTCCGCTGCCGCCCTTATTCAGATTGCCGGGGTGTTCACATTTTCTGCCAGCATGCATGAAAGATATCTGTTCCCGGCTTTGGCACTGGCGATTTTGTCGTTCATCTATCTGAAAGATAAAAGGCTTTTGCTGTTATCTGCCGGTTTTTGCACCACCATTTATGTCAATACCTATTACGTACTCTTTGCTACGATCAATGGAAGTAATTCGGTGTCTTTCAATCCTGCCCTTATATTGACTTCACTCTTGAATGTGGGATTGTTCATATACCTCGTGAAGGTCATGTGGGATATTGTTGTCCGAAAAAGAACTTATGAAATTGGATGCATAGGGGAAGATGAGCAGTAGAATCAGATGGGATGCCAAGTGAGCATCATAATGCGTCGAAACTGCAAAAGATGCTCCTCCTGGCCAATGTTTTGACATGTGCTTAATCCACCCGGGTATTGACGATTACTGATTCAATATCATACCCTCGGGATTTGAGGTCTTCCACCACCGGTTGATAATTCAGTTCTTCGATACGCAGTATGACTTTATATTTATCCAAAGCCTGGTCATAATAGACAACCGAATTAATAATGTTGATTCCGCGAGCCGCTATCAGACCGGTTAATTCGGCCAAACCGCCGGGGCCTTCGGGCACAAAAGTATCGATCCGGGTATGAGGCCGCTTGACACCTAGAATATCAATAAGAGCCCGAAACAGGTCGGTCTCGGTAATGATGCCCACCAATTCCCCGGCTTCCACCACCGGCAGTCCGCTAATCCGGTTCTCCAACATCAGTCGAGCGGCAGTTTCGATATAATTCTCCGGGGTTGCGGTAATCAACTGCTGCTTTTTGGGAATGACGTCCGCTATTTTGGTCCTGGCCAGGATGTAGTTCAGCTCGTGAATACTCAGGCTGGTGGCAGTAGAGGGAGAGGCCTGGTTCAAATCGCTGAGTGTAATGATACCCACTAATTTTTCTTTTTCCAACACAGGCAGGCGCCGAATGTTCTTCTCCTTCATGATACGAAAAGCTTCTGTCACGCTGGCCTCCAGATTGATGGAAGCAACATCCCTGGACATACGATCTCTTACCTTCATTAAACAAGCACCTCCTGATGATTTGCTATTATGTTCATAGTGTTATCCACCCAGGTAGGCTTTTACGACCGCTTCGCTGTTGGTTAACTCCTGTGCCGAACCGGAGAGAACCACCGATCCAGTCTCCATAACATAGGCCCTATGTGCGATGGAAAGAGCCAGTCGGGCATTTTGTTCCACCAGCAGAATGGTCGTACCTCGGGAATTGATATCCTGAATAATGGCGAAGATTTCTTTTACCAACAAGGGCGCCAGCCCCATGGAAGGCTCATCCATCAATAGAAGGGCCGGTCTGGCCATGAGCGCCCGCCCGATCGCCAGCATTTGTTGTTCGCCCCCGCTCAAGGTGCCTGCAGTTTGTTTGCTCCGCTCTTGAAGACGGGGGAAACGGTCGAAAATGCCTGCCATATCACTGGATATACCTTTCTTATCTTTGCGCAGATAGGCTCCCATCTCCAAGTTTTCGGTCACGGTAAGGCCAGGAAATACCCGCCTTCCTTCAGGAACCTGGGAGATTCCCAGACTTACAATCCTATCCGGACGAGTCCGGTGAATTTCTTTCCCATTGAAAAGAATAGATCCATTACGGGGCCGCAGTAAACCGGAAATGGTCTTCAAGGTGGTGGTCTTCCCAGCGCCATTGGCTCCGATTAGGGTAACAATGGAACCCTGTTCCACTTCCATTGAAACCTTATTCAAGGCCTGGATGGCCCCATAAAAAACATCAATTTCCTTGATTTGAAGCACTTCGTAAGCTCCCTTCACGACCAGGGCTTGCCGACCAGAGCGGTATCATTGTTCTTGACCGGAAGAATGGTCTGCAGCTAATAATTATTCTTCGTTTGATATATTCTAAACGGGGTGGAAAATTCCCTTCTCCTTTCTTTGTTCTTTATTAATGTACGGAAATTTAGGCTTTAGCATGGCACCTTGATACCGATTTACTCACCGATAAGGCTTGAAAAGGTTTAGCAGGATTTTTGCTGAAAAATAGGGAATATAGATTTTGACACAATATGAATATAAGGGGGGAGCAGCCAAACCTGAAAAACTAACTGGTCAAGACGTTTGACCGGTCAATTCAAGGAGGGAAATTCATTGAGAATTCGTACTAAATGGGCAGTTGTACTTATTTTTGTCATGCTTTTGTCTATGGCAGCTGGATGCGCCAAATCTAAAACCGCCGGGGATGCCAGCGACACCTTGAAACTTGGATTCCTGGGTGCCACCACCGGTTCAGTGGCAAACTATGGAATTCCGGCTCAGAAGGGAATGAAATTGGCCATTGATGACCTCAACGCCAAGGGTGGCATCATGGGCAAAAAGGTTGAAGGGATCTATGAGGATGACAAAGGTGACACCGGGGAGATCGCCAATATTGCGACAAAATATATAACCCGGGATAAGGTCGTGGCCATGGTCGGCGACCCCTGCACCGGCTTGACCAAAGTAGCGGCCGACATCGCCCAGAAAAATCAAGTGGTAATCTTCTCGGGTGGAGCAACCGGCACCGGTGTAGTAGAGATCGGTGATTATGTTTTCCGTAATACGCTTCTGGACAAGTTTGCAGTTCCGTCAGTAGTGGATTGGATGATTAAAACTAAGAATTGGAAGAACATCGCGGTCATCACTTCTTTGAACAATGGATACAGCACCGCTCTTACCCCGGTCTTCAAGAATGCCATTAATGCCGGAGGCGGCAAGATTGTGGCCGAGGAAAGCATCAATGATAAGGAAACTGACTTTACCGCCCAGATAACCAAACTGAAACAAGCCAACCCCGATGTACTTGTCTTCACCGGATATTACACGGAAGCAGCTTTGATCATGAGGGAAGCCCAGAACCAGGGATTGAACATCAATATGATTGGAGGCGACGGGCTCTACGGCGAAGATCTGAAGAAATTGGGTGGCAAAGCGGTAGAGGAAAAAGTTATTTTCTATGCCGGTTTCTCTGCTGACCAACCTAGCCCGGAAAGCGCTAAATTCGTTGAGAGTTACAAGGCCAAGTACAATGAAGATCCGGATATGTTCTCCGCTCAGTATTATGATGCGGTTATGATTCTGGCTCAAGCTATGGAGAAAGCCAAGAGCTCTGATCCCAAGGTGTTTAAAGCTGAGTTGGCTAAGCTGAAAGACTATCCTGGTGTTTCCGGCAAGACCACCTTCCTGCCTGATCGTGAACCTTTTAAAGGAACGGTCTTCTTGTTGACGGCAAGAGGGGACAAATTCCCAGCCCTGGTAGACAAAATCGCGACCAGCGCACCCCAGCAATAGCGTCTAACTGCTTTAGCGGCTCGTTTCGAACAGAGGAATGAGCCGCTAAAGGCAGTGCTTTTCAAAGTCGCGGATAAGGCCATAGATGAATGCAGCTGTAGATTGGAAGGGTTTGTTTAGGTAGAGACGGTTGTATTGATATGTGACCTATTATCTTAAAGGAAGTGGCTTATGTTCTTGCAACAATTAATCAACGGCATAACACTGGGCAGCACCTATGCGCTGATCGCTCTGGGCTACACCATGGTCTACGGGATCGTTCAGCTGATTAACTTTGCCCATGGGGAAATCTACATGTTTGGAGCATTTACCGGCCTTTTCCTGGTGTCTATACCCGGGGTGAATATTGGCATCGCCATTCTGGGGGCCATGGCAGTTTGTATGGTGCTGGGTGTTCTGGTGGAGAAAGTAGCCTACCGGCCCCTGCGCGGCAAATCTTCTCGTCTCTCTCCTTTGATTAGCGCTCTGGGTGCATCCATATTCTTATCCGCCCTGATGGTGCTGATTGCCGGTGTCAATACCCGGCCATATCCCAATGTCATTCCAGTGAGCTTTTACCATATCGGCCCGGTGCAATTGTCTTCATCGCAGCTCGTCATTCTATTGGTATCGTCTCTGCTCATGGTGGGTCTGCAGCTGTTGGTGCAGAAAACCCGCATCGGAAAGGCTATGCGGGCCTGTTCTCAAGACCTGGATGCGGCGGCGTTGATGGGGATCAATGTGAACCGGGTTATATCCTATACTTTCGCCATCGGGTCTGCTCTGGCAGCAGCCGGGGGCGTAATGGTGGGAATCTACTATAATGCGGTATGGCCTTATATGGGCACTATGGCAGGGTTGAAGGCCTTCTCGGCTGCGGTTCTGGGAGGAATTGGCTCTATACCGGGAGCTATGCTGGGTGGTATCACTCTGGGGGTTCTGGAGATTATGGGTGTGGCTTATATTTCATCATCTTTTAAGGATGCCATTGCTTTCGGTATATTGATTCTAGTGCTAATTATACGTCCCCAGGGCATTCTGGGGCAGAAGATCAGCAAAAAGGTGTAGGTGAAGGTTTTGGACCAAATAATCAGTCAATATATTGACCCCTATTATATGAGAATTATAGTGCTGGTGGGAATTAATATCATCCTGGCCCTGGGGTTAAATATTACCACCGGTGTAACCGGACAGTTGTCCATGGGGCATGCGGGCTTTATGAGCCTGGGAGCCTATACTTCTGCTATTCTTTCAATGAGAATGGGTGCGCCTTTCTGGCTGGCTTTACTGGTCGGGGCGCTGGTGGCGGCTGCTTTCGGCTTCCTCATTGGCCTGCCCACTCTTCGCCTGGAAGGGGACTATCTGGCCATAGTAACGATAGGTTTTGCCGAGATTATTCGGGTGTTTTTTCTTAATTTTCAACCAGGCGGCAAGGCAGTAGGACTGTCCGGAGTACCACAGAATACCACCTTTAGTCTGGTGCTTATTCTGGTTGTCCTGGTTATTTATTTCAATTACCGCCTTCTCAAGTCGCGATTGGGCAAGGCTTTTTATGCTGTACGGGAGAATGAAATTGCTGCGGAGGCTTGCGGGATTAATGCCACGCGACTGAAAGTCCTGTCTTTCGTTATGGGTGCCTTCCTGGGAGGGCTTGGAGGCGGACTTTACGCTCATTATATGTATTACATCACACCCCAGAATTTTGACTTCGCGCGTTCTATAGAGATACTCAATATGGTGGTATTGGGGGGCATGGGCAGCATACCGGGGGTCATGCTGGGAGCCGGGATTCTTACTGTTGCTCCGGAGCTGCTGCGGGTCGTGGCCGATTACCGCATGTTATTCTATGGGGCATTATTGGTTGTGCTTATGATATTCAGACCCAATGGACTTTTAGGTGATATTCGCGTTTATGACCTGAAAAAGAGGCTGGGCAGAAATGAGGTGAAGCCATGCAAATCCTGAGTCTGCAAGGGGTAAGTCAGGAATTTGGTGGTTTACGGGCTTTGGATGGCGTGGATCTGGCTGTGAAAGAACACTCCATTTTTGGCATAATCGGTCCCAACGGGGCGGGCAAAACTACGCTTTTCAACCTGGTTACGGGCATCTATCGACCTACGGAAGGACAGGTACTCTTTCGCGAACGGCGGATCAACGGAGTCCCGCCATTTAAAGTGACCCGTATGGGCATTGGCCGCACCTTTCAGAATATCCGGCTTTTTTCCCGCTTATCAGTACTGGACAATGTAAAGGTAGCGGCTGATTGGTCGCAGGCTGCCGGCATTGTCAGCACTCTCTTTGGTCTGCCTAAATACCGGCGGGAGGAGAATACCAGCACCCAGAGAGCCGAAGAATTAATTACCATGATGGGGCTCTACGATAAGCGCATGGAATACGCGGACAGTCTGGCTTACGGAGAACAGCGCCGCCTGGAGGTGGCTCGCGCACTGGCATCGAATCCTACTTTGCTGCTGTTGGATGAACCGGCGGCAGGCATGAATAGTACTGAAAAAGCGGAACTTATGGATTTGATCTGGCGCATCCGTGATGAGATGCATATCTCTATCCTGCTGGTGGAGCATGATATGCACCTGGTCATGAACATTTGTGAACGAATTGCGGTGTTGGATTACGGCCGCAAAATTGCGGAGGGTACGGCGGAAGAAATCAAAAATGATCAGCGGGTGATCCAATCCTACCTGGGTGTGGAGCAATGACCTCCGCCCGAATCCTTTTGGCCATCGTTTTCGGGGTCCTGTGTATGTCCACCTCTTCAATCCTGATAAGATTCTGCAGTGCGCCTGCTCTAATCATAGCATTTTACCGACTTTTGATGACTTCTGGTTTGGCTGCTGTAGGGCAGAGCTTATCTTCCTCCCCCAAGCGAGAGCGGATCTCGGGAAAGGACTTCTGTTTTATCCTGGGATCGGGTTTGTTTCTGGCCCTGCATTTTTCTTTCTGGATCACATCTCTTCAATACACAAGTGTATCCAGCTCAGTTCTTTTCACGAACCTTCAGGTAATCTTCGTTCTGGTTTTCTCCCTGGTTTTCTTACATGAGAAATCAAACATGCCGGTTCTGGCTGGGATATTAATCGCATTAGCCGGATCTGCTTTGATCGCTACCGGGGATCTGCGCTCCGGACGCTTTTTTGGAGATATGTTGGCTTTAGCCAGCGGGCTTTTTGTATCGGTCTATTTTTTGGCCGGCCGCTACGTTCGCAGTCGAGTGGAAACCTTGAGCTATACTTTTTTGGTATCAGGAGCAGCTGCCCTGGTATTGCTGATTGCCACGCTGGTAGGGGGATTATCCCTGACAGGGTACCGGGGGCTAGATTGGTTGTTGTTTTTCCTCATGGCAGTGGGACCCGGATTGGGGGGGCATATGGTTCTTAATTGGGCACTGAAATATGTAAAGGCGCCGATAATTGCTGTATCCATCCTGGGAGAATCGGTAGGTGCCAGCATCCTGGCCTATTTCATTTTTAAGGAAGCCCTTCTTTGGTACCAACTGTGCGGAGGGGCCTTAATCTTACTGGGAATCTATCTGGCTGTGGTTAATGAAGGTGGAGCCAAACCTTCATTGGTAGACTAAACAAATAGGATCATGTCAATTCATGAACAATAGTTGAGACCATGGCTAACCTCCTCCTTCAATTGAAGAACACTTCTTGCGAAATAATTAAAACAAAAGTCCTGGACTACTGCCCAGGTTCTAATATACTAAGCTGTTTTTCATTTTTTCTATTGAGTTTTCCACTATGCTGATTAAGCCTGTAAATCAATGCTGCCGTTGGAGTTATCCTCAACAGAAGTCTTTGTATTGGACGAATTACTCGTTGTTTCGTTGGCTTTTAACAGGGTGCTAGCCTCGCCTGCCGTGCTGTTTTGACCTTTTTGTGTTTGTTTCTGTTGAATCCTTGCATCAATCAACCGGATTTGCTGCTGTAATGCCGCGACCTTTGTTTCTTTAGTTTTTGCATCATCCTTGCTTTGATTTTCTTGTGTGATCTGCTTCTCAAGTTGGGTCCGTTGTTTTTGAAGTTGTTTGATTTCATTATTACTGCTATCGCTCGAATAGCTAGTACTTGAGGATGATACCCCAGAAATACTCATGTTTTTGACCTCCAAACAATTGATTTACTACTTATTATATCGTCCTGAATATCCAAGAATTGGAATAAAAAAAGTATGGCAATATTAAGTAAGGTCTACTTCTGTGTCCGGTTATTGAGTTGAATTACAGCTCGACCTTCTGTAGGTTTATCAATAGATCCTGGTGTATCTCGAGCAGGGTTTGAATGTCTTCCTGTGGTATTTTTTCCAATGCTAGCATCATAGCTTTATAGGATAAGGCGTTTTCACAAGATTTTCTTGCTAATTTTTCTCCCCTTGAGGTGACATATAAAAAGACTTCTCGCCGGTCTTCAGCGGAGGGTTTTCGTTCCACCACACCGGAAGTTGCCAGACCATCAATGCTGATGCTTATAGTGCTCTTGGGGGAGTGGGTTTTCAAACTTATCTCTTTTAGAGTAATCCCCGGGAAAGCATAAATCGTATTTAGGACCCCCATTTGTGCTACTGTAAGGCCCAAACTATCTGCATTTTGCTGCGTGAATTTAAGAATAATCCGATTCATGCCCACAAACGACTGGACCACCTCGGCAGCCAGCTTCACTTTCCAATCACTGTAGTCCATATAAAATAGCCCCCTTAATTTATATAATGGTTCAATTTGAACGGTTCATTTTGAACCATTATAATTAAATATTCGTTAGATATCAATATCAACGCACGCTTTGCGAGTCCTTATTATGCTTACTAAGCGGAGCTATGTCCATGGGGTTAACCTTTATTACACCTTTCGCGTAGGTTAGAACTAGAACCTGCGAAGGAAGGGCTTGGACATGGAACCCGTAAGAATTCTGATACTTGGAGTTACTGGAATGCTGGGCCACAAACTGTTTCTCCAACTTTCTAGTTATGAAAACCTTCAAGTATTTGCTACCGCCCGCAATCCTGGAGATTGGGTAAAAACATTTCCTGGTGAGCTGGCGGACAAAATGCGATGGGGTGTAGATGCCGATGAATTTGACACCGTAGTTGGGGCTATCGGCGAAGTTAAGCCTGACCTGGTGATTAACTGTATGGGGATAATTAAGCAAGGAGTTCTGGGGCAAGACTACCTGGCTAATATTTCGCTCAATGCTCTGACTCCACATAAGCTAGCTCGAGCTTGTGAACAGACTGGTTCTCGCCTATTGCACATCAGTACTGATTGTGTGTTTCGTGGGGATAAAGGTGGGTACATCGAGAGTGACATCCCTGATGCCCTGGACCTCTATGGGAGGAGCAAGGCGTTGGGCGAGGTAGACTATCGGCATTGCCTGACTCTGCGAACCTCTATCATAGGACATGAGCTTAAATCTCATCTGGGGCTTATCGAATGGTTCCTGGCTCAAAAAAACCAAATTTATGGCTATACCCACCATATTTACACCGGCTTTCCGACGGTGGAACTGGCCAGGATTATAGCTTGCCATATCATTCCTAATCCCTGGCTGCATGGTCTCTATCATCTATCCTCTGAACCAATATCCAAATACGAATTACTGAAATTGGTTGCCTTAACATACAACAAGGCAATAGAGATTGTGCCTGATGATGAAACAATATGTGACCGGTCATTGGATTGCGCCAAGCTGCGTAATCTGATAAAGTATGTACCTCCCACTTGGCCTGAGATGATAGAGCATATGTATAAAGATTTCCTGGCTACTCCCTACTCTCAGAGTATCACAAAATAGTACCTGGGCAATAACCAGCCCTGGTTATCCAGGCAGTCAGGGAGAAGGTACTCTATTACTTCACTTTGCCAATGGATAGATTAACGCGATAATTGCCATACTTCAACATTTCATTTAGTAAACCCAATAGCTCTTCCTGGGTAGAAGTGTTTACCCGCAATAAATAGCATCCTTCTCCGCTAATCTGATTGGCTTCCTTGATGATCTCCTTATCATCAATAAACCGCAGAAAAGCTTGATGATCAGTGGTCTTCATAAACACCGTTATAAAGGCTAGCACGGAGTTGCCCAATTTATTCTCGTTAATCTTGACGGTATAGCCTTCTATAATCCCCAGATCTTCCATCTTGCGAATGCGATTGGCCACCGCCTGACCGGTTAGATGGACCTCTTCACCAATCTCCCGCCATTGCATCCGTGAATTGTTCATCAATAAAGTGAGAATTTTAATATTGGTTTCATCAAGCATGATCCGTAAAATCCTTTCATGACAAAAGCGCAAAGGCCTTGTTGCGCACACCGAGAAATATGGACCTATGTAATAATAACTGTATAACAAAACAGCGGGAGGTATAAAGAGTGAAAATTCAATTAATTCGTCATGCCACCATACTTTTAATTATTAACGGAAAACGAATCTTAATTGACCCCATGCTGGGTAAATTGGGCAGCATGACAGCGGTTCCGGATGTTGCCAACACTTCGGATAATCCTCTGGTTGATTTATCCGTGGATCTCCTCTCCCTGGTCGATGTGGATGCCATTATCGTTACCCATACTCATCGCGATCATTTTGATGAGGCGGCAATGAGATTATTATCCTCAAATACTCCGTTGTTTTGCCAACCTGAAGATGTCAGTAAAATTACCCAGGCTGGTTTTACCAATGTTTGGCCTGTTGAGCAGAACTTAACCTGGAGTGGAATTCAAATAATCAGAACCGGAGGACAGCATGGTACAGGAACAATAGGCGAGAAAATGGGACCCGTGTCGGGTTTTGTCCTGCAGGCAGATGGGGAAGTTTCTCTCTATATTACTGGAGATACTGTCTGGTGTCCCGAGGTCCAAGAGGTTTTAGAAAGGTGCTGCCCCCAAATCATTGTCTGCTTTGCCGGAGCGGCACAGTTCAGCCAGGGCGGCCCCATAACGATGACCAAAGAGGACGTCTTTGAAGTATGTAATAACGCTCCCTTGGCAAA
>DATMYR010000070.1:0-84654 GCA_035560815.1 Syntrophomonadaceae bacterium
TCCATAGGTCCTACCACATAGTCCAACTTAGAATTTTGAATAAGTTCAATAACTTGGTCAACGATGCCATAGATCTTTTCTTCCTCAACTACCGGCAAAATCTGCAGGCTTAAGTTCGCGTTGGCCACAAAATACCCCTCCAATAATGTTTGGGGACACACCTTCCGCTGCGGGTAGGGGACACACCTCCTCTTCGAGAGAGGAATGTCCCCTTGTTACCGCCCTACAGGCGGTAAGAAACGAAAGACGTCCTTAATTAACGTCGGTAAGGAATGTCCCCATATACCGTCCTAACGGGCGGTGCATGTCAGTGCCATGATCTAATCTTTATATCATTAAGCTATCATCTTGGAGGTATTGACGGTTCAGGTTATCGAAGGCCCGGTCGTGGCCGGGAATGATAATATCCGGGAAACGGGCGATGAACTCTGCATTCTGAAGAAACAAGCGGTTATTATAATGCAGGCCTATCAAAGGATCTTCCCGCCACAAATCACGGTGATACAAAGCGTCTCCCGCTACCACCAGTCTACGGGTTTTGCCCTGCAGCAACACGGCCAGGCTGTCAATAGAATGTCCGGGGACCTGCAGGAGGGAGATATATCCTGGCAGATGCGGATCATCCTCCAAAAACTCAATTTGTCCATGATCCCCAACCAGGCTGGCTGCAGGATATTCCTGCACTAGTCCTTTTAAATCCCGGGACAATTGATGAGTCATATGATCAACAACCCGGCCTATAGCGCGTAGAGCAGCCAGGGGATCTTCACTTTCCTGCAGCATCTGGGAGAAGCTATATTCGTAAGCCAATTCCCGGCGACTGACAAGGATGCGGGCATTGGTAAAAAGTCGATTGCCACCGATATGATCGGGGTGCAGATGGGTGTTTAAAACCAGACTAAAATCTGAAGGAGCATACCCATATTCTGCAAGCTGCTCTAGCAAATCAGGATTGCCCGCCATTCCCGTATCAATGATGGCCAGATTGCTGTCCTCCAGTTCCAAGATGGTAGAACTTACTGGAACATCACGAATGATTATATTGTCAGTGTCATGCACCACAGTAGTAATCATGGTGACTCTCACAAAGTGTCTTCCTTTCGTTTATAGCATGTGTGTCCCCTATCTGATTGCTTTCGTTCGACTATATTTCTTACATCCACGGCCCCCAGGGCCGTCAAGGGGACATTCCTTACCGCTGGGTATCATGTGCTTTGCTATGGCCAATATACTTCCGGGAGAATCATCCTCACTCATTACGGCACAGGCCCAGGGAAGGTGTGTCCCCTATCCTTATATACTTATTTATAAGGTCTATCGCGCAGAATTCTCCGCACATGGAACAGACATCCTGTGGTTCAGGATTACGTTCAGCGCGAACTTTTCGGGCTCTCTGCGGGTCTAATGCCAGATCCATTTGCTTTTCCCAATCCAAATCCCTACGTGCTTCAGCCATGGCTAGATCCTTTGCCCAAGCACCGGGTACTCCTTTCACGATATCGGCAGCATGGGCGGCAATACGTGAAGCCATAACTCCTTCACGAACATCTTCGGCAGTAGGCAAACCCAGATGTTCCGATGGTGTAACATAGCACAAGAAATCAGCGCCCGCAACCGCCGCCAGCGTACCACCAATGGCCCCAGCGATGTGGTCATAGCCGGCCGCTACATCGGTAACCAGGGGTCCCAGAACATAGAAAGGCGCGTTATAACAAAGTCGTTTCTGCAGTTTTACATTGGCCTCAATTTGATCGTACGGGACATGCCCCGGGCCTTCCACCATGACCTGCACCCCGGCTGCACGCGATCTCTGGACGAGTTCCCCCAGGGTCATCAATTCTTCCAATTGGGCACGATCCGTGGCATCAGCCAGGCATCCGGGCCGCAAACCATCTCCCAAACTCAAGGTAACGTCATGCCTCTTACAGATCTGCAGAAGTTGATCAAAACGAGCATATAATGGATTCTCCTCACCCCGGTGCAGCATCCATCCTGCCGTCATAGCCCCACCCCGGCTTACGATGCCAAGCACGCGGGGCTGGTTCTTTAGTTTCTCCACAATACTGCGGGTAACGCCGCAATGGACGGTAATAAAATCCACCCCGTGAGCAGCATGCTCTTCAATCACTTGGAATAGTAGATCAGCGTCCATTTCCACAACCGGTTTATTTTGCAAACGGGTTCGAACAGCTGCTTCATAAATAGGCACTGTCCCCACCGGTACGGGGCATCTGGCCAGAACTTCCCGGCGGCACTCCTGCAGTTCGCCTCCAGTGCTCAAATCCATGATGGCATGCGCCCCGGCTGCCAGGGCTACATCCATCTTTTCCACCTCATTTTCCCAATCGGGAAAAACCGGGGAGGTGCCTAGATTGGCATTTACTTTGGTCCCTAGACCATACCCTATGCCACAGGCTTTCAGGTTCTGGTGGTTCTCATTAAAGGGGATGACCACCAACCCACTGGCTACTCGCTCTCTGATGGTTTCGGCTGAAATCCCTTCCAACCGGGCCACTTCCTGCATTTGGGGGGTCACTTCCCCTCGTATGGCTCTTTCTAATTGGGTCATAATAAGTTCCTCCTTAATAAGGTTTGGGGACACACCTTCCGCTGCGGGTAGGGGACACACCTCCTCTTCGAGAGAGGAATGTCCCCTTGTGCCGCCAGTAAGATCGAGGAGCATGCGCAGCACGCGCCCGATATTACAAGTGCCTGTGGTGCGCCCTACAGGCGGTAAGAAACGAAAGATGTCCTTTGTTAACGTCGGTAAGGAATGTCCCCATGTTGCCTCCCTAACGGGGGGCAAGGCATGAAAGGAACCCTGCTCCTATTCGCCGTCCAAACAGCATTCTTGCATCCACCGCCCACCAGAGCGTACCACAGGCACTTGTAACATCGGTCGCACGCTCCTCGATCTTACTTACGGCCAAAGGGACATTCCTTAATTAACCTCGTCGCGATCGAGGAAGATGTGTCCCCTACCCTATGATTTTCATAAAATTTCGTATTACCTGGCCTGGGTCATCGGCACCTAAAATAGCGGAGATGACGGCCACACCAGCGGCTCCTGCTTGTAGAAGCGGGAAAGTATTCACGGGTGTAATACCGCCAATGGCGATAACCGGCACCGGAAAACGAGCGGCAATATCTGCCAGGAGCCCAGGTTCACAGGCCTCCACCTTACATTCCTTACTGATCGTCGGGTAAACCGGTCCTACGCCTAGATAATCCGCGCCAGCTGCCACGGCTGCTTCCGCCTCACCCATGTTTACAGCGGATACTCCGATGATCTTTTCTGGTCCCAGCAAGGCCCGGGCCATTTGGGGCGCAAGGTCATCCTGCCCGATATGAACACCATCCGCGCCTGACGCAATGGCTACATCGACCCGGTCATTGACAACGAAGATAGCGTTATGTTCATGACAAACCTGGCACATTTGCCTAGCTCTATCAATCAGTTGCCTGGTATCGCCGTCTTTTTCCCGCAGTTGAATTAAGGCCGCTCCATTTTTTACTGCCAACCTGGTTAACTCCACATAATCTTTTCCCTCACACAAGGGACCGCCGAGAATCACATTCAAGAGTGGGGATGCTGGTAGGCGTGGTTTATCACCCCAGTTTTGAAAAGATGCGGCCCTAATCTCCAAAATATCAGGATCGGTCAGTTTTCCAGGAAAGAATGAAGCCAGGTGGTTTATTGGCCCCCGTCCCGCTCCCACCAAATAAGCGCAGCGCAGCCCAGTGGATACATATTTTTTTGCCAGGGCTGCAGCCGACCAGGGAGAAAGACCCCACGCTATACCAGCAGTCAGGGCGGCGGAAAAGGAGCAGCCGGTTCCATGTGTATGGGGGGTATCAATGAACGGCCCGCTTAATTCTCGAAACTCGAAACCATCATAGCAGGCATCAATGGACTGCTCCCCGCGGCGTATGCCAGTAATAATCACAAAATCAGCACCCAGCAGATGGAGTTCTCGGGCGGCTTTGTGAAGATCTCGTTTCTTTTCAATAGAAAACCCACATAATACCGATGCTTCATCAACATTCGGAGTAGTAAACGCTGACATAGGCAGGAGTTTACTCTGCAGAATCTCAACTGCGCCAGCCTCCAAGAGTCTGTCTCCACTGGTAGAAATCATCACCGGATCCACTACCAGAGGGGGAATTGGATAAGCTCTTAAACGGCTGGTAATTCGTTCGATGATGGCTGAATCAAATAACATGCCGGTCTTAATCGCATCGGCACCTATATCGCTTAGAACTGCATCCAGTTGTTCCTCCACCAAACCCGGATCAACCCCGGCGCTGGACCTAACCCCTTGAGTATTTTGGGCCGTAATGGCAGTAATGACACTGGTGCCATAGACCCCCAGCGCAGCAAATGTATTGAGATCCGCTTGAATTCCAGCCCCTCCTCCTGAATCAGACCCGGCAATGGTCAATGCTTTCCTAATGTTCATTTCCCATCCCACCTCCTTTACCAATCAAAGTGAGTCAACGGCAGTATTTCTTTTTACCTTGTTCCTTAGCACGGGCTTTTCGATACTCTGTTCCACAGCTTCTGCCACGAAAAAAGCCTCTTTACTCCTGAAACGGGGAAAAAGGCCATAGCGTGTCAATAATTCAGCAATTCCTACGCTGGCATTACCCAGATCAGGTTAACGGGTCAGATGCAAAATCTTTCTCAGCCGACATTTCAGCTCCCCGATGCGCTATTCACTTGTTCATCATATGGTACTCAATTCCTGTTCATAATACAAGCTGCTTTTCGAGTAATCAGACTGCAGCATTCTTCAGTGAACTGGACTTCAAAGCCCTGGCTGAGGGCATACCTGATGGTGGATTCATCCGGGTAGGCAATCCCATTTACACCACATTCAACTGCGGCGATTTCCACCTGGCGTTTGTATTGCCCAGCTGGTCGGGCGCAGCCTAGCGTCAAAGGGGTATAGGGATGCAACATTCTCGCATTGGCTATCACCTGGGCAACTTCACCGATCTGCGGTGGTTGAATTTCAGCCATTACTGTTCCCCTGCTGGGGGTTAGTATCACCAGTACAACTGTCTCGGGCTCGATTTCCCGAATCATTTCCAATGCCCGTATTTCTCCGACGATTTGCCCATAATGCAAACCAATTACCACATGAGGCGCCAGGTTTAATCCAGCTTCACAACAGTATTGCATTGACTTCAGGTAATCAACAGGTCTGCGCTTCAGATGATAGACCTGGGTAATGGACTTTTCATCCCCGATCACATCGATCAAGACCTGATCCACTCCGGCTTCTTTTAATCCGAAAGCTGTCTCGGGTTTGACCAGGCCGCCATGAACCAGAACCTTCAATCCCATCGTTTTAGCATACTTCATAACTTCAATATATGGAAGTAATGGCACCTCACCGTCTGAATTAGCTCCTCCGCTGACCAGGATGCCGGCTGTGTCTTTTTCCAGGAGCTTGTCAATTAAATGCCGCAATGCTAAAGGCGTTAACGCACCTTCCATAGTCTCTAATAAATGACCATTGCAATGGTCACAGCGGCAGGCACAAGCCCCACCGGTCACACTTATATTAACAAAAGAAGAGGCATGGTTTGTATAATAACGGTTATCATAATGCTTGGCCCCGGGAACGGAGAAGCACATTACCGGTTCATATTGTTGTCGTATTGCCCAGGCCTGTTGAACTAAAAGATTCTCATTATCCATGATCAGCTACCCCATCCCATATCTGGCTACTGATAATTTCGATATCCTGAGTGGCTGGCCTGAACGGATAATTACGCATGGGCTCACTGGCCCGTTCATTACCAAAGGGACGGTTGCAGGCAACTTGGCCGTCTTCCCCCGGACACCCCGAAGTCATAAAGGCAATACCCTTCTGCATGTAGGGCTCGATCTCTACCCCAAACCCGACGATCTGCCCTTTTGGAGAATATTCTATAACCTTTTCATCAATAATTCCTTCATTGATTAAATACCTGGCCATTTGGATTCGACGGTAGGTTCCAAGGTGCGGCTGGGGATGGTTTTCCAAGAGACTGCCCCCCTCTGGAAAGAAAGAGAACAAGTGGGTTAAGGCCCCAAGCTGATAGGCGTGGCTAATGGTTTTTACCATTTCCTGCTCAGTTTCCCCTAAACCAACGATCAGGTGAACACCCACTGAATAAAGACCAAAAACTTGGACAGCAACCTGTACGGCACCCCAGAATTGACCCCAACGATGGGGGCCTCCAACACCGGCACCCCTGTGCTTAATGAATAGATCTTCGGTGGCCGCATCGATAGCAATCCCCACCCGTTCAGCGCCTGAGGCTTTAATTTTCTGCAGGTCTTCCTTGCCCTTCATTACTGTGGGGGCCAGCAATCCGCTGACTGGAAGGCCAGTGACTTCCCGCACCATCGCCATGATGGCACAGGTGTCCTCCAGAGCATGGCTATGGGTGATCATCGATACACACACGCGTTTGAAAGCGTGGGGCTTATTCTCCACCCTATCCAGTATTTCGGTCAAAGCATAGGTTGGCCACTTAACCCGGATAAAGGTTTTCGATGCATCCACTTGCCGGTTGTGGGCCAAACCGCAGTAACTACACGATGCTCGGCAGGCACTGGAATAGGTTAAGAGCAAATTCAAACAGGTGCATTGGGTATGGGGCATAAACCGGCCTGGCTCCAGTCCAAGACAAATGGCCCCCGCCAGGCTGGTCTGCACATATTCCGGACTTTCCATCACTCCTGGCATTACTTTTCCCTCCCTCCAATAAATCCTGTCAGGGCAGTTTCGGGAACACTTCTTACAGAATAATTCACCCAATAATACTTTCATGCTTACCGCCCATTGGGCGGTAACAAGGGGACATTCCTTACCGCTTAGCAGCGACTAGTTCTCTGTAGCAAATATGATGCTTGGAGATCTTCCATCCGTCATTACGGCAAAACCCGAGGGAAGGTGTGTCCCCTACCCTTCAACCCGCTCTATTGCAGTCCATACAGCCTGAAATATATCCTCAGATGTCACTCCGGGGATAATAACGTTGTGGTCGCCCAAAAAGCGGCGGACATTGAATAAGAGATCATCCGGCTGGCTTGATGAGTTTTTCAGGGCGGCCTCTAAGTCCAGAATACTTCGTTCCGGGTAGGCAAAAAAGTCACCGGTTATAAATACATATTTAATCCGTTTTCGCTGCGGGTCGAGACGCAGAGAAACTCTAATTAACCCGCCTGGGCTCTTATAGTCTACTACCTGCAACTGACTTCCCTGGGAAGGCCGCGAACCTCTAATCCACTCATCTGACTGAAATAGCGGTAGTTCCTGGTCTAAAAGTGATTGTTCGAAATCGCTTAGACCGCTGGGTTTCAGTTCCACTCCCAGAACTTCTGCAAAACCTTCTGCCATGGCTTTTTTAATGTCCTTCATAGGGGGGACATAACCCAGGACTTCGCGCAAACAGGTTACCCTTTCTTTAAATGACTGGACTTGTTTATTTTCCAGCTTCTTTAAAGGCAGTTTTAAACAGGCAATCATGGTATCCACATCAAAATCGGTCAAAATGGTGCCATGGTATAAAATGGAATTACCCATCTCGGTTCCTCCGGTACCCGAGATCTTTCTCCCCCCAACTTCAATATCATTGTGCGGGCGAAACCGGGCTTGCACACCCAGCCGGCTAAGACCAGCAATCGCCGCTTCACACAAGAGGCTATACATATCCTCCAAACGCCTTGGTATGCCGGGTGTATCTTTTAGGGCAAATATCTCCCATCCCAACTGTCCTTCATCCATGTACAGGTTGCCTCCACCTGATATCCGGCGGTTAATATCAATACCGTGCTCCTTACAGTATTCTTCTTCCACTTCCAGATTGACTGCCTGGTGGTAGCCTATCAGCGCACAATGGGGAGAGAATTCCAGAAAATGAATCGTGTCAGGAACCATGCCGCGGCTGCGCGCCGTAAGGATCACCCTCTCCAGGGCCATATTGTAGGCTGCAGATTGCTTTCCGGTATCCAGTAGCCGCCAGACCTTCTTCATGAGCTCATCTCCCCCTCTTTTGCGAGGCACATTTGCTCCTCGGTCCAGGCTTTATAAGCCCGGGGATCCATGAGTTTGCTGATTTCACCAACATCAGTCAGCTCCATCCGGAACATCCAACCCTGTCCGTAGGCATCAGTATTTACCTGGCGCGGGTCCTCCTCAAGCTGTCGGTTTACTTCCACCACTACCCCGGATAGCGGTGCTTTGAGGCTGCCCACCCATTTGCCTGATTCGATGGAACCGACCTTTTCACCCCTCAGGACAACGGTGCCTTCGGAAACCAGGTCCAGGTAAAGAATGTCACCGATATTGCTCTGCCCTGCTTCCGTCATTCCGATAACTGCCTGATTACCAGTGACCTTTATCCAATAATCGCCCCAGTCATAATAAAGATCTTCGGGAATTCGCCAATTATCAACTTGCATCTCTTATTCCCCCCTTGATACTTCATATCGCCACAACCTGGTCAGAATCTTGCTTCAAAACAATATTGAGTTCAACACCATTCCTTTCAAACACCAAACAGTTCTCCTGGGAACTACATGTTTCCTGGCTAAGGTATATCCCTTCAGAGATTTTCACCCTGCGTTTTACTGGCCTGCGGCCCGGCATTTGCAGCCACTCCGGCGAAATAAGCCGCTCCCCTACCTGCCGGGTTGTACTCCTTAGTTCCCCATCCACCGTACAGGGGGTCAAACTCCCCAGTTCCTGGTAGAATCCGCTGATCAGACCACTCACCAGGTACGAATAATCCAGCGGTTTCTCACACCAATCAGCCAGGGTCGTAATATTCTCCCGCATAGTCTGGAAAAGATATTCGCGGAAGATCTCATTGGGGAGTCGCAATACTTTACTCATGGTATGAAAATCAAAATCCAACAAAAGATTGCCTACATAGACCACACATTCATCAATATCCCCACAGGCGTTTCCCGAGCACTTTAAACCCCGAGCGGCTAAATCCGCTGGCGCCTTCAGTTCTACCGGCATATTCAAACTCTGGTAGACAGAGATGGCCGGTTGTAAAAATTTTTGATAAAATTCGGTACGCCGTAAGGGCACCAGGGGGTTGTCGCGTCTGAGCACAAGTTGATAAAAAACCTGTTGACTATCCAGGTAAACCACCCCGCCGCCCGTTTCACGACGTAATAGAGGAATTCCTTTTTTACGACAATAGGACTGGTCGATTTCATGGTCGAGGTCATCGTGCAAACCCAGGCAGACATAAGCAGAATCCGGATAACATATGATGAGTCCTTCACGGCCGAGCAGCGCCAGAGCATGATACAGGCTCTGCGATTCAATCCAGCTAACCGGACCCAGGTTGTATAGATTCATTGCTCTTGCCTCCCTGCCAGGCCTAGGCCTTACTCAATTGGCCCTTAGAATATTTCGTCACCGCTCTTGAAATCCAGGCCGGGATGATTATCAAAACGCACAACACCTACCACCGCTTTATCGCCAACCGCTTTCTTCACCTCGGCGGCGCCTATGATCCCAAATCCTGCACATAGTTCGATGGCTCCAATACCCTCATCAACCAGTTCTTTCGCTGCTTTCACCGCCATGGCATAGTCTTTTACCCCTACTACTGTCAGCTCAACTACTGGGGTCTCCACGACCGCCCTATTTTTCTGATAATCCGCTTCCGGGGCCACAAAGATAAAACCTGCTTTCAAACTCGCCATTTTATCTATCTCCTTTCATATTTGCATGGGTTTATCCCATAGCTTCCAATATTAATTGACTTACATCCAAGACCCTAATTGGAAGTTTCGCTTTTTGTATAGCAGTGATAAGCATTTGTTCGCATTGTTGACAGGCGGAGACAATAATCGTAGCACCCGATGTCTTTATTTCTTCTAGTCTAAGTTCAGTAATCCTGGCAGCCGTTCCCGGATCAACACTCTGCAGGTTTCCACCTCCACCGCAGCACAGGGACTTTTCGTGGTGATGCTGTAATTCCACAAAGGTAACTCCTGGAATGGCTTTGATGATTTCCCGGGGGGCGTCATACACTCCACCATTTCTACCCAGATCGCAGGGGTCATGATAGGTGACCACCTCATCAAGCTCGTTTAATTCGATTTTGCCCTCTTTTATTAATCTAGCCAGATACTCGGTGGTATGAAGAACCTCCAGCTCATATCCTTGTAACGCTTGTGCACTGTCATGTTTCCACACATGGTAACAGGAGGCGCAGCTGGCGATCAGGGTGTGAATGTCCAGTTCCTTGATCTTGGCCGCATTGTGCTGAATAAACTGATCGGCATTATCGACAAATCCGGTGCTGATCAGGGGGAATCCACAGCACCATTCCTCACCCCCCATGGTGATAAAATCAATCTCAGCTTCGGTCAATATCTCCGCTACCGCCAGGGGTATCTGCGCGGCCTGGGGGAAAAAGGATGATACACAACCGACAAAGTAACACACTTCCGCTCCTGCCCGGGGCTCCAGAGCCTCGGGATCATCCAAATCCTGTGCCCATTCCAGCCGGTCGTCATTGCTAAAAGTGGTGATATTTTTGTTGACCAGAAGGTTGTCTTTGATGGCATCATAAGCCTTGGGCTCTTTTCCCATGGTTGCAATGCGCTTACGCAGGTCCAGCCACAGCTTACGGGTGTTGATACAGGTCGAACAATCCGTCCCGCAGGCCCCGCAAAGGGTGCATTGGGATACACGTTTAACAAAATCTTCGCTGAGATTTTCTCCTTGATTTTTGGAGAAAATTTCCCGGGCCATACTTATTTTCCCCCTGGGTGTTGCTGATTCCCATCCCAGTACCTTGTAGATTGGGCAGACATCGCGGCAATAACCGCAGCGGGCGCAGATCAATGCTTCTTTTTCCAGCGTGCTGTAGAGACTGTCGCTTTCTTTATTCATGATCTACCACCCCTTTCCCAGTACTTTTCTAACCCCGGCCAACACATTCATACCTACGCTAAAATTGAAGGGATTCAACATAAGTGGCGAGCGGTAGACCTTGCCCGGATTCATAATGCCCTTACCATCAAGGGAATGCTTCCTATTTCTCAACTCGCCCAGCTTTGCCACCTCGTAGATCCGGCTTAAATAGGGGGTGTTCCATAATCCCACCCCGTAAGGATACCCACCATGGCGGTAGCCAATATCTTGAATCTTTTTTACCAGGCTGAGATTGATAATATACCTGATGGTTTTGCTTTCATCGGCATAGAAGGTAGTCATCATGGTGACGTATTCCGGGGTAACCACATGACCGTAAGAAATAAGATTTAGTTCATAGCCACGGCTCATTTTTTGCACATCTTCCAAATAACCGGTCAGTTCCTTGATGGGCAGCCAGACTTCCCCGCCCAATACTGAAGGACCACCTCGTTTAAGCTTCATGGCCTTATATCGTTCTCTCCACTCCAGCTCCGCGGTTTCCCGGGGAAGGAGAATCATACGCTTATCGGCAGCAGCCAGGCCGGTAATACTCTCCTCCGCCTGTTGTAATTCCTCTTCTGAACCCTCATAATCCACCCCCACCAGGCAGCCGGTTTCCATATTGGCTGGTGAAAATCCAAGCACCTGCAGAGCTTTCAAACAGTAGTGATCGGAAAAGTGCATGTTGTAGGGCCGAAGCGGTGCTTTAATGATGGCTTCCATTACGCTCAGCATCAGTCCGTCATCGGGAAGCTGGATCAGAAAGTGTTTCAAAGGGGTAAGCCTACGTACTTCCACTTCCAATTCCGTAAGAATTCCTAAAGTGCCTTCGGATGAGACAAACCAATCCAAGGAGGGATCCGTTTCCCGGGTAACCCTTTTCACAGTTCCGTCCGGCAGTACTACTTCGGCCGATTTGACCTGGGAAAACAGATTACCGTACTTAAGACTGCCGATGCCATAACCCATCATACAGAACCATCCGCCCACTGTCGCTGCCGGTGCGCTGCTGGGAACGGATTTGGCCGCCAGACCCCGAGTAAACAAATAGTCATCCAACTCGCTCCAGGTGGTGGCCGCTCTGACTTTAACCGCCAACCCGGTCTCATCCACCTCTACAATCCCTTTTAGCAGGTTAAGATCCATCAAAATACCATTTTGGGTGGGAACCGAATCGAAATACACCGTGGAGGCACCCGCGCGTGGAGTAACAGGAATCTTGTTCTGGTAAGCGATCCTCAGAATTTCAGCTACTTCTTCAGTATTGGCTGGACGCACCACAATGTCAGGCAGAGTATTAAATAGAGGCTTTACCAGCAAAGCGGGTACGGGAGCTAAATCACGGGTATATAGAGAACGTTCAAACTCCGAAACCGTCGCTCGGTCGCCATATTTGTCCAGGATTTCTTGAAAAAGTTCTTTAGTCACCGGTCATCCCCCCTAACATGGGTTTACCCAGCATGTTTGGCAATCTCCTCTTTGACGAAGTCAATGGCTTTTTCACCATAAAGCAAAGTCGCCTCCACATCAGCCATATTGGCTGGTTCCATGACGGCAATCCACCCCTGCCCGTAAGGATCATTGTTTAAAGGTTGGGGCGCTGAAGCCAGATCTTTGTTAACATCTAAAACCTTCCCGTTTACGGGTACTGCCACCTTACCGGCCCATTTTCCTGACTGCATGGAGCACAGGTTCTTCCCTGCTTCCAGATCCTTCCCGGCTCGGGGCACTCTAATAAAGGTAATTTCTCCGGCCAGCTGCTGCATAAAGTCTGTTATTCCGATTCTAATTTGACTGCCTTCAACTTTCACCCAGGCATGGTCATTGGTGTAATAAAGATCATCGGGCATTTCATATTTGTCGATTTTAGCCATCTTAACTGACCCCCTTTCTGGTTCTATTCGCGATTATTTTGGAGAGAGATCGAGCCGCATGGTACGAGCTGCGCACCAGGGGCCCAGCATTAACTTCCAGGAACCCCATGGATTTACCCATTTCCTTCAGCATCTTGAAGACTTCCGGATGCACATATTCAACCACCGGGTGGTGAGAGTCAGAAGGGCTCAAGTACTGACCCAGGGTGAGAATATCACAGGTTACTGTGCGCAGATCCTCCATGACCTCGATTACTTCCCCATTGGTCTCTCCCAATCCCAGCATTAAACCGGATTTCGATAATATGCCTGATCCAGACTCACTGACTCTTTTCAGCAATTCTAGAGAACGCTTATATTGGGCCTGGGGCCGGACTGAGGCATATAGCCGGGGAACCGTCTCTATATTGTGGTTGATTACATCCGGCTCCGCATCCAGCACCTGCTGCAGCGCATCCATGCTTCCTTTGAAATCGGGAATCAGCACCTCTATGGTGGCATGCAAGACTTCCTTGCGAATGGCTTTGATGGTGGCGGCAAAATGATCGGCGCCCCCATCCGGCAAATCATCACGGGTAACTGAAGTGACGACTACATGTTCTAACCCCAACTGCCGGGCGGTTAAGGCAACAGTTTGCGGCTCATTCGGATCAACTTCTGACGGGCGGCCACTTTCCACTGCACAGAACCGGCAGTTTCTGGTGCATATATTACCTAAAATCATGAAAGTGCAGGTTTTGCTTGCAAAACACTCCCCGATATTCGGACAGTCGGCACCTTCGCAAACCGTATGCAGATGCCCTGCATCCAGCAAACGCTTCATTCTGTCCAGGTTTTCAGTATCGGGAACCCGAAGGGTTAACCAATCAGGCCGGTTCATATTGAGCATCCTTGACCATCTCCTCGACTTGTTCCAAACGAATGTCTTCCAGGACTATGTTGAATATCCGGCTAAATTGCGAGCGAAGTTCTTCCCTGACCAGAGCCATAATCGGACGGTATCCCAATAATTTTTCCATGGAAGTAACTCCCAGGGCACTGATTCCACAAGGAATGATGAATGAAAAATGGCGCATATCAGGGCATACATTCAGAGAAACCCCGTGCATGGTAACCCATCTTTGCACTGCGATTCCCTCTGCTCCGATTTTGGCGGCTCCCACCCACACTCCTGGGTATTCCTCTTTGCGTCCGGCCTTGATACTGAAAGAAGCCAGGGTGGCAATCAATATTTGCTCCATCTTACGGGCATAGACATGTACATCACGTCCATACCCATTGAGATCTATGATCGGATAGCAAATGAGCTGCCCCGGTCCATGATAGGTGACATCTCCACCCCGATCGCTTTCATAAACCTGGATTCCTTCCTGATTCAAATACTCTTCACTCATCAGAATGTGCTCGAAACCACCTTTTCTTCCTACTGTAAAGCAGGGATGATGCTCCAGGAAAATGACCGTGTCAGGAACGGTTCCCTTTCTACGAGCCTGGTTAAGCTGTTTCTGTAAGGTAAAAACTTTCCCATATTCTTCAGTTCCAAGTTCCAGGCAGCATCCTATTTTCATGGCATCATCCCCTGTTCATGATCCTAGTCTTCGAATGCATCTAAGCGTAACAAGGGCGTAACAAGGGTAACCGTAACAAGGGGACGGTTCCTCTGTTACACTCCCTTTCAGGAACCACACGTTGGGGCTGCTTTAACCTTGGAGTGTAACATAGGAACCGTCCCCTTGTTACACTGTTCACTAGACTAGTCTTCAAAAGCATCCAAAGCATTCATAACCGTAGTAGATAGATAGGCCATAGAAGGTGATCCGCCAAAAGCAACGGCTACGGCACAGGCTTCCAGGATTTCTTCCCGGGTGGCTCCCTCTTCCAGGGCCTGTTTTACATGCAGGTTCATGCAGTATTCGCAACGTGTAAACAAAGCGATTGCCAGTCCAATCATTTCTTTATATTTGCGTTCCAGTTCGCCTTCCACATAGGCCGCCTGGTCCATTCGCACAAAAGCCGCGCTTAGCTCCGGCGCTTCTTCGCCCACGGCGGCCATACCGGAATACAGGTCGCTTAATACTTCATTAGGATCTTTTGCCATTCTTATTACCTCCATTACATCCGAATTTTGCTATATGAATATCTTGTTGGGGTTTTCAATCAGATGAATTAATCCGGCCAGGAATTCCGCTGCCGGTGCGCCATCAATAATACGGTGGTCAAAAGATAAGGAGAGCCCCATCATGGGACGGATAACCACTTCGCCTTTTACTGCCACCGGTTTGTCAATCGTTCTTCCTACACCAAGAATGGCTGATTCAGGTGGATTGATAATAGGGGTGAACCAGTCTACCGATCCATAACCTCCAAGATTGGTTATGGTAAAGGTGGCGCCGCTCATTTCATCCGGGTTCAGTTTATTCTTACGGCCGCGTTTGGCCAAATCGTTGATTTCCGCATTGATCTGGGCCAGTCTTTTCTCGTTGGCATTTCTTATTACTGGTACGATCAGCCCGTCATCGATTGCTACAGCCATACCTATATTGATATCTTTAAGGGTTTTGACTTCATCACCGTCCAGCGTAATGTTGACGATAGGATTCACTTCAATTGCTCGAGCTACGGCCTTGGTGAGTAAAGCCGTCACCGATATTTTATCTTTGTCTTTCACGCCATCATTAAGGGCTTGACGCATGGTCAGTATGCCAGACATATCAACACTGACATGCTGGGTTACTTTTGCATTCTTCAGCCAACTGCTGATCATGTTCTCCCCGATGGCTTTCCTCATACCTTCATAAGGAATTACTTTCAGGACCGGGCGGTCATCGGCGGGGCCCACCCCTCCTTCAATGGCTTTTTCAACATCTTCTCTGGTAATGCGCCCTTCGGGACCGGTTCCTGCGATATGGGAATAATCAATACCGTTCTCGTCGGCCAGTTTACGGGCGGCCGGGGATATCTTGACCCTTTCTCCGGGAACGGCTGCTTTGGGTGCGGCTGCACCAGCATCTGCCGGTCCTGCAGCCAGAATAGCAGAAATATCCTCACCGGCTTCACCGATGACTCCCATCAACCCACCGACCGGGAGTTTAGCACCTTTGTCTGCCACTATTTTTAATAAGGTTCCATCGGCCGGTGCCTCGACCTTATTGGTAATCTTGTCGGTCATGACTTCGATGAGAGCCTCGCCCTTTTTGATAGTGTCGCCTTCTATTTTTAGCCATTTACCCACGGTTCCTGTCTTCATGGACAGTCCTAATTTTGGCATGCTAATCGCTGTTGCCATTTAGCCTTCCTCCTTTAGTTGTGCCAGATTTCTTCGTGCTGTTTCTCCCTGTGAATAAGAACGGGCCACCGCTTGCCGCAAGGCCAGCCGGGCATCTACAACCCGGGGTCCATCGAACGAAAGCTGAATAGACACTTCTTCACCTTCGCCCACCTCGACTTCTCTTTCCCCATCCAGGGCAATTACAAAGGGACCATTCAGAATATTTACCCGGTCATCCATGGCCAGAATCCTGAAGTCCGCGATAGCAATGGGCCTGATTAACCCTGGAGCAATAGGCACGATGACACTGGTTTTTCCTGGTCCTATGTCTATCACCATCCCCTGGTTGTCTGTAATGCTGATAGGCTGAAGATTTCCGCCAATGGAGGATATACCGATATTGTCAGGCTCCCCCCGGGTTAAGACCACTTGGCGGATGCGTTCTTCATCCCAGATGGCCCGTGAGCCGATAAAAATATCTTTCAAAACTACCGCATCAATCAAGGCCATGTCTACCGGTGTGCCATTTTTCGAAATGATCAATCTTTTGGTGGGATGTACAGCTGGATAATCGGCCAGACCGCGTGCCACTACTCCAGCAGCGAGGCCGGCAATGGTGCCCTCCAGCATTTGAGGAAAAACGTTGTTGGTGCCAGTGGAAATAGGAACCAGCGGAATTTCTCCACAGCATTTGGCCACCATACGGTTGGTTCCATCACCACCCAGGGTAATGATGCAGTCCACTCCATCCTCTTTCATCTGCAAGGCAGCCTGACTGGAGTCAGCCTGGGTGGCGGTCATCTCCATATCAATTTCTTCAATATCCATAAGCAGTTCATGCCCTTTAAATAGTCCATCAACTGCCCTGCGAACGATTCCATAGTAATCAGGCATATAAACAACTCGTTCTACACCCGCGGCAGCCAGTCCCAGCAGGCAGCGCTTGACGATATTGACTTTTTCCTGGTTGTCAAAACAGATTCCATAAGCAACCAGGCGGCGAATATCCTTCCCCGAGGCTGGATTGGCAATGATTCCTACTGAAGCCATACCGCTTCCTCCCTACCTGATCATTTTGATCCATGGTGGACAGACCGCGATGCTGTCCACCATGGTTTTTCACTATTAAAAGAAAGCCTCAACAGCCTTAATAATCTTTTCTTCGCTGGGGAGGTAAGCACCCTCAAGTATTGGACTAAAAGGAATGGGCGTATCAGGCGGTGTCAGCCTGGCAATTGGTGCATCCAGGTAATCAAACCCTTCTTCAGCCACCAGGGCAGCGATCTCACCACCGAATCCACTGGTTTTGACTTCTTCATGGACGATCAGCAATTTCCCGGTCTTGCCGACCGATTTCAAGATGGCATCTTTGTCCAGGGGCACCAGGGTTCTGGGATCCACGATTTCCACATTTATGCCCCTTTTGGCCAATTCCTCAGCTGCCGCCAGACACTTCTGCAGCATCCAGGACCATGTTACAATGGTAATGTCGGAGCCTACACGTTTGATATCCGCTTTGCCCAGCGGAACAGCGTATTCGCCTTCCGGCACGTCTCCGGGAACCGGCAGCAGTTGTTTATGCTCAATGTACATTACCGGATTGTCGTCCCTTATGGCCGCAATCATCAAGCCCTTGGCATCGGCGGGAGTACCTGGCATAACGGTCTTGACACCGGGTATATGAGTAAACCAGGATTCTATGCATTGAGAATGCTGGGCTGCTGCCCCCATCCCGGCTCCGCATGGTGTGCGCACCACCATCGGCACTCTAGCCTTTCCGCCGAACATATATCTCATCTTAGCTGCCTGGTTGAATAATTCATCCATACAGCAGCCCATGAAGTCCACAAACATGATCTCGGCAATAGGTCTTAAGCCTGCCGCAGCCGCGCCTACTGCATGGCCGACGATAACTGCTTCACTGATGGGTGTATTCATGACCCGCTTGGGTCCAAATTCATCATATAATCCGGCCGTTACGCCGAAACATCCGCCAAACTGGGCTACATCCTCACCAGCCAGGTAGACATTGGGATCTCTTTGCATTTCTACCCGCATACCATCTCTTATGGCTTCTGCATAAGTCATTTGTTTCATTATTTTTCACCCTTCCTTCATTTAGTCTGCATAAACATCGGTAAGGACTTCTTGGGGATCCGGCTGCGGGCTTTCACCAGCAAATTTAATCGCTGCTTCAATTTCTTCCTGAGCTGCAGCTGTAATCTTATCCAGTTCCGCCTTGGTGGCATATTTCAGTTTAAGCAGGTTCTTTTCCAACCTGGGAATCGGGTCTTTTGCAAGCCACTCTTCCTGGTCTTTGGGGTCTTTGTAAGCCCCGGGGTCGCCCTCGAAATGCCCCCGCCACCTCCAGCTCTTGCACTCGACCAGAGTAGGCCCATCACCTCTTCTGGCCCGTTCAATGGCCGCATCGGCAGCTTCAAAAACAGCTATTACATCGTTTCCATCTACAGAAACACCGGGAATACCATAGGCTGTAGCCCGGTCAGATATGTCTGTAACGTTTTGGTGGTCTTTCTGTGCGTTGGAGATAGCCCAGCCATTATTCTCACAAACAAAGACCACCGGGAGTTTCCAGATTGAAGCCAAATTCAAAGATTCATGAAAAGTCGCCCGGTCAGAAGCCCCATCGCCGAAAAAGGCTACGGCCACCGCACCATTTTCCTTGTATTTGCAGGCAAAGGCAGCGCCGGTGGCAATTGGCATACCGGCACCCACAATACCATTTGCTCCCAATATTCCCAGGTCTACATCGGCGATGTGCATTGATCCGCCTTTGCCTTTACAATAGCCCGTGGTCCGTCCAAATAACTCGGCCATCATAAAATTCAGGTTGCCGCCTTTGGAAATCAAATGACCATGGCCGCGGTGGGTGCTGGCAATATAGTCCGTCTTTTCCAAACAGGCGCATACTCCGGTAGCAATGGCTTCCTCACCCAGATATAAATGAACAAAACCAGGTATTTGCCCGGCGGCAAAAAGTTCGACCGCCTTGGACTCAAAAGCCCGGATAGTAACCATGTTCTTATAAAACGCGAGTAATTGTTCTTTGTTGAGATCCATTCAAGTTCCCTCCTTATTCTTACTTTGGTAAGCTGCTATTTGACGGCTTGTTCAGTAATGATTAATCAACTTCAGTGGATTAGCCTTCCTCCTTTCGAATTGGTTTGGCAGGAATTCTGGCCGGGTGTTCTTTTCTAATGACTTGTTGAACAACGCTAGATTTTAGATATTAACATAAACGGTCAGGGCAGCTATGGCTACCACGATAGTGTCCCCTTCACCCAACTCCGGCAAATCCAATCCACGTACTGTCAATCCTCCCTGGACTACCTCCAGTTGAGTAGATCCAAAAGGCACGGCTCTTAATACCTCCTCCTGGTTCAATTTTTCTGGATAAGGACAGGCAATCTTAACTTGAATATGCATCTGATTGGGATCGGTCAGCTTTACAATATCAAATAGGCCACACAGACAGCTGTGGGATACGGCATCTTTGATGGCTTTTTGCACCGCGTTGGTTACATCCCCTCCATGCATATCGATCCCGGTGCCTATTTCTACGATAAAACGTTGCATTCCCACCTCGTCACCTCCTTTCATACTTTGATGAAAAATCAAGGGTGCTATGGGAGCTGAAAATTTTATCTTGTCTCCTATTTCTTTAACCAAGCAATTATTGTGCCAACACCAATTCAATAAAGATTATTTATCTGGAAATAGTAATAGTTGAAGGAATAGCGGTTGGTCCCAAGCATGGTTATTAACAGAAATGGCGTCAATCTGTGGGGATTAGTGCCTGGGGTAGAAAAGGGTAATAAGAATGGTTGTCTGCAGTCTATCCGACGGGTCAATGCGAATTGTTATGTAACAACACTGTCACATTTTTTTCATTGTTGTTACACCAGGATTACACGTGATGGTACCCTGAAGTGTTTAGCAGGCAGTATTACCGTCTTTCAGAGTCAAATATAAGTCCGAAAAAGCCCGGGTGAAATCTAGTATATTTTAGTATTTTAGTTAATCTGTCATCCGTGTTACTGATCTGTGACAAACAAAAACCTGGGTGTCACACTAACGTGACACCCAGGTACGAATCTGTCTTAGAGGAGAATTGTTGTCTTATAATGGACAGGCTGTTCCTACCGAGCTGCACAAACAGGCAGGGCCCTTTTAATAATCAATCTCATACAAGCGCATTTTGCGGTATACTGTATTGCGAGAAACCTCCATTTCTTTGGCTACCTCACTAATATTCCCCCCGTGTTTAGCCAAAAGGTTGAGTATTACCTGGCATTCATTTTCTGCTAGCAATTGCTTCCTTTTTTCCCTTTCAGAGTAAACCCTGACTGACTGAGCAATCGATGAAGCCTCCTTAGGCAGCTCGATCAAGGTTGTTCGATAGATTGACGACGGCAAATGATCCAAATGAATACAACCGTCCTCTGCAATACTGAGAAGCCTCTCGACCACATTCTGCAATTCCCGTACATTGCCCGGCCAGTGATATCGCTTTAAATACTCAAAAACTTCGGGATCGACTTTTATATCCAGATTTCCACATTCCGGCCCTATGATTTCAATGAAATAATCAAAGAGCGTGTGAATATCCTCCGGGTGATCGCGCAGCGGAGGAATAAGGATGGGAACTACATTCAGGCGATAATAGAGATCCTCGCGGAAATTGCCCTTGGCGGCCTCTTCCAAGAGATTTTTGTTCGTGGCGCAGATAACCCGAAAATCTACCGGAATAATTTTATCATCACCAATGCGGGTGATCTTCTTATCCTGCAATACCCGCAAGAGAGCTACCTGCTGCTCCAGAGGCATATCGCCAATTTCATCCAGAAAAAGGGTTCCTCCGGCTGCCAGTTCAATCTTTCCCGGTCTCCCCCCACGCTTAGCCCCGGTGAATGCCCCTTCCACATAGCCGAACAGCTCACTGCCGATCAACTCCCGGGGTATTGCACCACAATTGACGGCCACAAAAGGCCCGCTGCGCCGGACACTGCGATTATGTATGGCCTGGGCGAAGACTTCTTTGCCGGTGCCGCTTTCACCTTCCAATATTACATTGGAGCTGCCCGATGCAGCCAAGGAGGCCATTCGCACTGCCTCAGCCATTTGCGGACTGCTACCAATTATATCTTTAAAATGGAAGGTGGCCTGAGCGCCGCTAAACCGATTGACCAGTTTCTGCACTTTTTCTATGGGACGAACCAGGATGACTACATCGGTAATATTGCCTTCATCATCAACAATGGGCATACCTGATGATAGGCAGTGAACACGCCCATTGACAGTATCAACGATTACCTCGACGTCATTATACCCTACTTTGCGCTTGATGGATTTTTCCACGGCCGGCACTCGTCGTCCCAGAATTTCCTGAATCGAGTGCCCCACCAATTCCCGGTCCGATTTCCCGATGATCTGCTTGGCTACCGGATTTATGTTCATGATCACACCCTGCTCGTTGATCACGATAACCCCATCGGACATAGTAAGAAATACATTGGTCATTCGATTATTGGCCATGGTCAGCTGCCGGTTTTTCTCCTGAATGCGCATCTGGTCCATGATAGCCTCTACTGCAGCAACCACCATACCCAGGGTGTGAAGATGGGTGCCATTCACGGGGCCCGACATATCTAAAACCCCGACCATCCGCCCCTTCTTGTCGAAAATTGGCGATGCCGAACATGTCCAGCCATGATGTTTATAGCAATAATGTTCTGCTCCAGAAGTCTGAATTGGCTTTTGTAAAAGTACACCGGTGCCAATAGCATTCGTACCGACTTCCTCTTCAGTCCACTTTGCTCCTTTCTTAAAGTTGATCTTTTCTGCCCAGGCCAAGGTGTCTTCATCGCCAAAGGCTTCTAGAATATAACCCCGTTCATCGGTCAACATAACAATAAAGCCAGATCCTTTTACGAATTCATAAAGCTTTAGCATAAAAGGTCTGGCTATATCGATAAATTCTTTGCGTTTCTCTAACAGTTCATTTAATTCCACTGGTCTCAACAAATGGTAGCAAGTGCCGTCATGAGGATCAACCCCGGCTACATAACACCTATGCCAGGACTCCATGATTTCCGGAGAAACCATATGATTACCCCGCTGACCGTCGTTAATAAATAGTTGCCATGCCGCTGTGATCCCCGTTGAAACAGATGCAATCGTTTCTCCCACAACCATACCTCCCTGGTCCCATGACACGATTCATCCATCCTTGTCCACAATTTCATTATAGGTTTTTCACTGGCAAAGCTCAAACTTATATCTTATGCGCTCAGTCTATCCTGCTAAGTTACAGGCCTACGGTTAAATTACGGATATTCCGGACTCCTCCCACTTATGTATATACACTCCTCGTAATACCCGCCGGTTGAAATAAAAGAAGACCGGCGGGTTTTCTTCCTAAACCTGGTATTTTGATTCATCATTAACCTTTGGTTATGACATCCAGAACCTTAAATCCCTTATTCTTTAAGTCTTGAACCAGGTCTTCCGTATCCTTGGAGGCCACTCTGATAATCAATTCAAAAATGGGTTGGGGGTCCTTTTCGACTAAAACCAGATTCTCTATTGCCATACCATGTTGAGCAACAACACTGGTAATCTGAGAAGCTAAGCCTACTCTTTCATCGACTTCCAGGTCGATGCGGGTGCCAGGACGATTGACCCCTAGAATATCAATAAAGGCATCAAAAATATCGGTCTCGGTAATAATGCCTACCAACTTTCCGTTGTCCATAACCGGGATACCACCGATTTTGTTTTCTCGCATAAGAATGGCCGCTTTCTCAATATTCGCATTGGCTTCAATCGTTATGACCTTCATATGCTTGGGAATGATATCTTTAATCCTGGCTTTGGTGAGCAGGTAATTGATTTCAAAAATGCTGAGACTGGTGGCCGGAGATGGAGATACCTTGCTCAGTTCATTGAGCGTAACGATGCCCACCAGTTTTTCTTTTTTCATCACCGGTAACCGTCGTACCGCTTTTTCCCGCATCAATTGAAAGGCTTCAGCGACAGTGGTGTCTGGACTTATGGTGGTAGGGTTTACTGACATTTTTTCTCTGACCTTCATATCCAAAACCTCCCTTAACTACCCAGGTAAGCCTTTTTCACTTCTTCACTCTCTAACAATTCGCGGCCCGATCCCTGTAATACAATTTCCCCGGTCTCCAATACATATGCCCGGTCGGCCACTGCCAATGCCATGTTGGCATTCTGCTCCACCAGAAGGATAGTCGTACCTTTGCGATTAATATCCTTAACGATTTCGAATATTTCTCTTACCAGCAAGGGGGCTAGACCCATGGACGGCTCGTCCAATAACATCAGTTGAGGCCGAGCCATAAGCGCCCTGCCTATGGCCAGCATTTGCTGTTCGCCGCCGCTCAAGGTGCCGGCCATCTGCTTGCGCCGCTCCTCTAAGCGGGGAAAGCGCTCAAACAAATCACGAAGATTTAGAGCGATCTCTTTTTTATCGCGCCGCAGGTAGGCTCCCATCTCAAGATTTTCCAGTACGCTTAAAGAGGCGAACACCCTGCGGCCCTCGGGAACCTGAGAAATGCCTAACTTCACAATATCCTGAGCGGGAACCGTCGAAATGTCTTTCCCTCGAAGTTTAATGCTTCCAGATTTGGAGCGTAAAAGACCGGAAATGGTTTTTAATGTAGTGGTCTTCCCAGCTCCATTGGCCCCAATGAGTGATACAATGCTCCCTTCATCAACCTGGATGGAAACATGTTTGAGTGCGTGAATTGCTCCATAATAAACATCGATGTTTTCGACCTTTAACATGCTAGCCAGCCTCCTCTCCCAGGTATGCTTCAATCACTTTGGGGTCGCTGCGAATCTTTTCTGGTAACCCCTGGGCAATAACTCTGCCAAAATCAAGAACATAGATCCTTTCACAAACCCCCATAACCAGTGACATGTCATGCTCAATCAGCAGAATGGTGAGATTGAAGCGCTCCCGAATCCAACGAATCAATTTCATTAATTCGGCGGTCTCCAGAGGATTCATCCCAGCCGCCGGTTCATCCAGAATCAAGAGCTGCGGCTTGGTTGCCATGGCCCGAGCAATTTCCAAACGCCGCTGTTCGCCATAAGGCAGGCTTCCCGACCGTTCATCAACTTTCATTTTGAGGCCAAAAATGTCCAGGATTTCGGTGGCCTGTTCTTTTATACTGGCTTCTCCCTTGAAAAAGGATGGGGTTCTAAATATTGCTGATAATACCCCATAGCCAACATCTTTATGAAAAGCGACTTCCACATTCTCAAGTACCGTTAGTTCGTTAAACAACCTGATATTTTGAAAAGTCCGAGCGATTCCCCTTTTGCATATGGCATAAGGTTTTTTTCCCTGTATCTTCTCGCCATGAAAATCAATATTTCCACTGTCAGGTTGATAAACCCCGGTTATCAGATTAAAAGCCGTGGTCTTGCCTGCTCCGTTGGGTCCAATCAATCCTACCAACTCGCCCTTATCAAGAGTAAGGTTGAGATCCATTAAAGCTGCCAGCCCACCGAAGGTCTTATTCAGTGACTTTATCTCTAACAGCGGCATGTTTGTCCCTCCTCCGGAATTTTCCAAGCAAATTCAGGCTCAATTCTTTGTTCCCCATAAGGCCCTGGGGACGGCGTATCATCACGATGATCAGCACCAGAGCATATAAAATCATTCTCACTTCTGTAAAACTTTGCAGCAAAGCAGAAATGATGGTGAGAAATATGGCGGCCAGCACGCAACCGCTGGTGCTGCCCATTCCTCCCAAAACCACCATGACCAGAATGTCAAAGGATTTAAGGAAATTAAAATTGGTGGGCTGGATGAGGAAGAAATAGTGAGCATACAAAGCACCGGCCAGGCCGGCAAACGCTGCTCCGATGGAAAAAGCCAGGACCTTGTACAGCGTGGTATTAACTCCCATCAACTCAGCCGCTAATTCATCCTCTCGGATCGCTATACAAGCACGGCCATGACTGGAACGAATAAAATTTTGAATGACCACGATTGTGATGACCACTGAACCAAATAACCATGCCCAGTTCGTCAACTGGGGAATGCCGATGATCCCGGCTGCCCCACCCACATAGTCGATGTTGAGCAGCACTACCCGGACAATTTCGCCAAAACCCAATGTAGCTATAGCCAGGTAATCACCCCGCAGGCGCAATGTGGGGACGCCGATGAAGAGTCCCATAATGCCGGCGACCAGGAAGGCGGCGATAATAGCCACTACGAACGGATAGCCCAACTTGACCGTGCACACGGCTCCCATATAGGCACCGACCGACATGAACCCGGCATGGCCGATGGAAAATTGACCGGTTATCCCGTTAATCAAGTTCAGGCTTACTGCCAGAATGATGTTGATGCCGATGAGAAAAAGAATGATCTGATAATAAGGATTCAGCAATTCGCTGCTAATCAGGAATTGCACGATCATATACAGGGCGGCAACACCTACGACAGGCAAGATGATATTTTTTATTCTGCTATTCTTAAAGCTTTCCATGTGCTCACACCTTCTCACCAGTGTCCTGGCCAAAAATTCCGGTCGGCTTGATCAACAATATTAGTATTAAAACCCCGAATGCAACCGCATCCCGATAAAGACTGCTGCCATAACCGCTAACCAGTGATTCCAGAATGCCCAGAATATAACCACCAGCCACTGCTCCGGGAATACTGCCAATGCCGCCCAGAACCGCAGCCACAAAGGCCTTTAACCCTGGCATAATGCCCATCAGCGGGTCGATAGAATTGTAGTAGACACCGATCAATACACCCGCAGCCGCTGCCAGGGCTGAGCCAACGGCAAAAGTAAATGAAATAATACGGTTTACATTAATGCCCATAAGCAATGCTGCTTCCTGGTCCAGAGAAACCGCCCGCATGGCTTTCCCTACCCGGGTCTTTTTAACGGTGTATTGCAGGAGCAACATCAGGATTACAGTAACTGATAGGATCAAGATATCTTTTCCGGTAATCGTCACCTGATTGGCCATGAAATGATAGGCTTTTTGGCTGATAACATTCTGCGTGTAGGAACGGGAACTAGGGGTAAATAGCCAGACAAAAACATATTCCAGAAAAAGAGAAACCCCGATAGCCGTGATCAGCGCGGCGATTCGGGAGGATTTTCGCAGAGGCTTGTACGCTAAATAATCAATAGCAACACCGAGTATTGCTGTTACAACCATGGAGAATATCAATGCCACCACCAGGTTGGTTCCGAATAGTGTTATCGAGAAGTATCCTACGTAAGCTCCGACCATCATGACATCACCATGAGCGAAATTGATAAGTTTAATAATGCCGTAAACCATCGTGTAACCGAGGGCGATTAGCGCGTAAATCGAGCCTAGCGCCAGCCCATTTATGACTTGTTGTGTGAACTCTGACACTTGAAGCACCCCATCTTTACGAAATGGTCATAAAAAGAAGGGGTTATTAACCCCTTCTTTTTATATTAGTTTATGGTTTAATGGTTGCTTTTACAATCTCTTTTCCATTGTCAAAACCGATAATTACTGCTGCTTTAACCGGATTATGGTTCTTATCCATTGTAATAGTTCCTGCTACACCCTGGAAACCGGATGTTGCGGCAAGTGCTTCGGTGACTTTGGCAGGATCAGTACTGCCTGCCCGCTGGACGGCATCCATCATGAGCGCGGCTGCATCATATCCCAGAGCGGCAAATCCATCCGGCTCAGAGTTGTATTTGGCTTTGTAGGCCTGTACAAAGGCTTGAACCTTGGGATCGGTACTGCTGGCCGAGAAATGATTGCAGAAGAATGTGTTGGCTAAAGCTTCAGCACCAGCAATCTGAACTAACTGGGGAGATCCCCAACCGTCACCGCCGGTAAAGGGAACTGTAATGCCCAGCTCTCTACCCTGTTTAACGATCAGTCCCACTTCATTGTAATATCCAGGAACGAATATTACCTCGGGATTGGCCGCTTTAATTTTTGTCAAAGTGGCTTTGAAGTCTTTGTCTTTCTCGATATAAGCTTCTTTATCTACAATCGTGCCGCCGGCAGCAGTGAAATTCGTCTCGAAAGCCTGTGCCAGTCCTTTACTATAGTCGTTGCTGCTATCGAATAAGACGGCGGCCTTTTTGACCTTCAACTCATCGGTTGCGAATTTTGCCATGACCTGCCCCTGGAAGGGATCCAGGAAACAAACCCGGAATACATAGGGTCTTACCGCATTGGTGGCTTTATCCACGGTTACTTCGGAAGCAGTTCCGGTGGGAGAAATCATAGGGAGCTTATACTGAAGACCAACAGGAATGGCGGCTTCAGTTCTACCCGAGGTCATACATCCTACAATACCAACGATGCCCTTCTGGGCAAGTGAGGCAGCTACACTGGCTGATTCAGCGTTGTCTGATTTGTTGTCCAGAGCAATGGCTTCAACCTGTTTTCCAAGAACTCCGCCCTTTTTGTTCATGTCCTCAATAGCCAAATTAGCACCATTTTGCCCTTTTTGCCCGTATTCGGCTACTGCGCCCGATAACTCTAGATTTAGTCCGATCTTAACAGTGTCCTTGGCAGTGTTGGTGCTGGTTTTCCCGCAGCCAACCATGGTGACCACCAACAGTATTCCGATAAGGATGGCAGTCAACTTTCTACATTTCAGCACGCAAATTACCTCCTTTTGTACTTTTTTCCTAATAGCAGTTTACACCTGTAGCAGAAAATCAATCAATCAAAATTAGATTATTTGTTAAAATTCTATATTTTATTATGTATACTTACCGCTCAAATACTTCCGCTACCATAGAAAAAACCACTATACTATTTACTAATACCAGTTAATCTAGTGACACTAGATTTTTTATTATGCTTTAAAAGAAAGTATGATTTGTTATAAGACTATAAGGAGCGTTTCGATGAAAACTTTTAAAAAGGTACTGATTGCCAACCGCGGGGAGATAGCTATTCGAATCATCAGAGCCTGCCACGAATTAGGAATTAGAACTGTTTCCCTATACTCCAAAGAAGATAAACTAGCCTTATTTCGGACAAAATCGGACGAATCATATTTGATCGGCAACAATAAGGGACCAGTAGAAGCCTACCTGAGTATCGAAGAGATCATCAGCCTGGCTCTCAAAAAAGGAGTGGATGCGATTCATCCGGGATATGGCTTTTTATCTGAAAACCCGGATTTTGCCCAAAAATGCCTTGAATCAGGGATTGAATTTATTGGTCCCACACCTGAAATGATGAACAAGTTAGGCAACAAGATTCAATCAAAAATTCTGGCTCAAAGTCTGGGAGTGCCTACCATCCCCGGGGTTGAGAAACCGATAAGATCCGATCGAGAGGCTGTGCGCCTGGCCTGGAAATGCGGCTACCCCATTATGCTCAAAGCGTCTGCCGGAGGTGGCGGAAGGGGCATGCGACTGGTTAGAAATGAGGCGGACTTATTAAAGGAGTTTCATAGCGCTCAAAATGAAGCGCATAAGGCTTTTGGCGTTGATGATATATTTATCGAAAAATATCTGGAAGCTCCCAAACATATCGAAATTCAGGTTCTGGGTGATCATTACGGAAATATTGTTCATCTCTATGAAAGAGACTGCTCCATTCAAAGACGCCATCAAAAAGTAATTGAATTCTCACCCGCCCTGGCAATTACCAAAGAGCAAAGAAACGCCATGTGTTCTGATGCCATTAAAATAGCTCAATCAGTTAATTATCGAAGCGCGGGTACCGTTGAGTTTCTATTGGACAGCAGCGGCAGTCATTACTTTATAGAAATGAATCCCCGGATTCAAGTTGAACATACCGTGACCGAGATGGTTACCGGTATTGATATTGTTCAAAGCCAAATTCTCATCGCCCAGGGTTACAAGTTGAGTTCCAAACAGGTAGGAATTCCAAATCAGAGATCTATTCAGGTACGGGGTTATGCCATTCAATGCCGGGTTACAACCGAAGATCCCACAAATAGTTTCGCCCCTGACACCGGGAAAATCGATGTATACCGGACGGGATCGGGCTGTGGTATACGGTTGGATGGGGGCAATGGCTACACCGGTTCCATTATCAGTCCCTATTATGATAGTCTGCTGGTTAAAATTATTGCCAATTCAAGAAGCTTCGAAGATACCATCAATAAGGCCAGGCGGGCCATACGAGAGGCTGTTATCAGCGGGGTCAAGACCAATGAGGCTTTCTTACTCAACATTCTTTCCCATCCCCGCTTTATCAAAGGTGAGTGCGACACCGGGTTTATCGATTCAACTCCGGAGCTTTTTGACATTACCCCCAAAGAGGATCATGAAGCAACCATTTTACGATTTATCGGCGCAAAAGTTGTCAATGAGGGCAAAGGTATCAAGAAGGATTATGATGTCCCCCGGATTCCACGGACCGAAGGCATTGAAAGGCTTGCTGGAACCAAACAAATTTTAGATAAAAAGGGGCCCAAGGGTGTTGTTGATTGGATTCATTCTCAAAGCAAACTTCTCCTCAGCGACACTACCATGCGCGATGCCCATCAATCATTAATGGCCACCAGGGTAAGGACTGTTGACATGCTGCGGATTGCCGAAGCCACAGCATATTTGGGCAAGGACTTGTTCTCTCTGGAAATGTGGGGAGGCGCTACGTTTGATGTAGCCTATCGTTTCTTAAAAGAAAGTCCTTGGGAACGATTGGTTGAACTGCGCGCGCGGATCCCCAATATTCTTTTGCAGATGTTAATCCGGGGAGCCAATGCTGTAGGATATACAAATTATCCCGACAATGTGGTGCGGGAATTTATCAAAGAAGCTGCAGCTTCCGGAATCGATATCTTTCGGATATTTGACTCCTTAAACTGGCTAAAAGGAATGGAAACCGCGATTGATGAGACCTTAAAAAGTGGAAAGATCGCAGAGGCTTGCATTTGTTACACAGGTGACATATTGGATGATCAAAGAGATAAATATTCTCTTACCTACTATGTACAGACAGCCAAAGAAATCGAAAAGATGGGCGCGCATATTTTAGGAATCAAAGATATGTCAGGGCTCTTAAAGCCTTATGCCGCCGAGAAGCTCATGAAAGCCTTAAAAAGCGAGATCACCATACCCATTCATTTGCACACCCACGACACCAGCGGCAACGGGGTAGCAACTCTACTTATGGCTGCCGAAGCTGGCGCAGATATCGTTGACACCGCCTTTAACAGCATGTCGGGTCTCACCAGCCAACCTGCTTTGAATTCAGTCGTAGCGGCACTGGAAAACACCAGCCGAGCCACCGGTATTAATCTCGACGAAATTCAGGAAATTGCCGACTACTGGAGTGATGTTCGACCAATATACAGCCAGTTTGAGTCGGGCCTTAAATCAGGAACTGCCGAAGTATATAAATATGAAATTCCCGGTGGGCAGTATTCCAATCTAAAACCACAGGTAGAAAGCTTCGGACTGGGGCACAAGTTCCAGGAAGTCAAGGAAATGTACAAGGCCGTTAATGATATGGTAGGAGACATTGTCAAGGTTACCCCTTCCTCTAAAATGGTTGGAGATATGGCTATTTTTATGGTCAAGAATGATTTAACACCGGAGAATATCCAAGAAAAGGGCCGGGATCTTGCCTTTCCCGACTCGGTAGTTGCCTATTTCGAAGGCATGATGGGACAGCCGGTCGGCGGATTTCCTGAGGATTTGCAGAAGATCGTTCTCAAGGATAAAAAACCCGTGACCTGCCGCCCGGGTGAATTATTGGAATCCGTGGATTTCGATGTGGTGAAAAAGCTTCTGGAGAAAAAATATGGCATTCAAGCAACCATGAAAGAAGCTTTGAGTTATGCGTTGTATCCCAAAGTATTTGAAGAATACCTGGCCTTCAAAAAAGTTTATGGAGACCTGAGCAGGATGAACAGCCCGGTATTTTTCGATGGAATCAGTGAAGGAGAAGTATGTGAGGTAGAGCTCAATGAAGGCCAGATCTTTATTGTCAAACTGGTTGAAATCGGCAAGGTTGATAAAGAAGGCTTTCGAAAAATTGACTTTGAGGTCAATGGCAATCAAAGAGAGATTACCATTTTGGATCTCTCCTATCAAAAAGGGGAAGTCACAGCATCAACAATTATGGCCGATCCTGACAACCCTCATGAAATTGGGGCCAGTATCCCAGGAACAGTCGCGAAAATACTGGTCAATACCAGAGATAAGGTCAAACCTGGCCAGAGTCTTTTGGTCATTGAGGCTATGAAAATGGAGACCCAGATCGCCGCCACCCTGAGCGGTAAAGTGATCGCTGTCATGGTTGAAGAAGGCCAACAGGTAAAAAGTGGAGAATTATTAATTAGAATCGAATAAGCCCCTATTAAAAACAGGCCAGGCCTTCTTCGTCTTGGGCCAGAATGCAAAAGCAGGATTCCTATTACAAAGGATATCCTGCTTTTTTACGAATGCTAATTTGTACGAGATAGGGCTTGGTGTTCAGGGATTCGCCAGAATTTAAGAGGTTACCGGTCCCTTCACTTTTATTAACGGCGCAGGTTTCTCTTGAACCTTGATCCTTTTTACCATCTTACCAGTCGTCTTATCGATGCTGTTAAAGACAGCATTTACAGACTGTTCTCCAGCCAGAGCCTCTTCCAAGAGGGGCAGATCCTTGCGCTGAATAATGATGGTCAGAACCAGTCGATCCTCTCCTTTCAGACCAAAGCCTTTGCCGGTTGTCACCGGGAATCCCCGTCCCCGCAGATGATCGGCCAGGGCAATCCCCTCTTCCATATTTTTATATATGGTTACTTCCAAAGCCCCCAGAGCCAGGCGATTATCGAACCAATCTCCCAAATATACCCCGAACAATCGGCCCATAGCAAAGGCAGCAATAAAAGCCAGGCCGGAAGAAGAAGCAATCATTTTTACCGCATAAGCTGCGATGAGAGCATCCAGAAACGTTGTAAAATATGCCGGCCGCATGATCTTCTTATTGACAAAAAGGCTCTTTAAAGTGCCCAGGCACATGCTGGTGGCATTTAATGCAAAAATAAGGAATATGTTAAAAAGCAATTGCGCTGGCATCATGGATTTCAATAATAATAGGGTTTTCATAGATATCACCTGCTTGCATACCCCTAAAAAGGGAAATAAAAAGACCTCGTTTCAAGAGGTCATTACGAACAACTTTTTCAATTGCTAATGGCCGGCAACGTTGAAGTAATATCATATCAGATATTCGAGCAAAGCACCAGGTTTTTTTATTGACTTGTAAATATTCAATGTAAAAATACCGGGGCAGGCTATTCAAATGCATGTACCCCGCCGGTCAGGCTGCCTCATGATAATATTGCCCGATACCTATGGTGCTAACTTGGGGGTGTATGGTATCCTGAATACGCCTTCAGGACTATAGGAAAATATATATTAAAAGTAGTTCCTTTCGAACTTGTATCGATTTTAACTCTGGCTTCATGTCGCGCTGCGATGCTGTAGCAGACCGCAAGGCCTAATCCAGTCCCATTCTCTTTCGTTGTGACGAATGGAGTCCCAATCTTATCTAAGAGGTCTGAGGGGATTCCCGTGCCCTGATCTTTGATAGACAAAATGACTTCACCCCTTTGCACCGTACTACTGATGCTCAGGATCCCACCCGCTGACATGGCCTCCAAACCATTGCGAACCAGATTTAAAATCAGTTGCCGGATTTCCTTTTCGTCAATTCGAACTGGTGGTGTTGGTGCTAACTCCATTTTAATTTGCATTTCTTGATAATTGGCATCAGCAAGCATCATCGGGTACATTGCTTTTATCACTTTATCGATATAATGGGGCTTCAAATCAACCGGTTTATTGCGAGCCAGGCTTAGAAAGTCCGTAATAATGGAATTGGCCCGATCCAGTTCCTCAATCATAAGTTGAAAATACATCTGATCGTTTATATAGCTTTCCTTCCCCGCCAGCATTTGTAGAAATCCACGTACAGCAGTCATGGGATTGCGGATTTCATGCCCGATACTGGCGGCCATCTCACCGATAAGACCTAAACGGTCTAAACGAGCCAGATTCGCATCGAGTTCTTTTTCTTTGCTTACATCCTGAGCTACGATAAGCCGGCACAATTCCCCATTTATATTTGTCTTTTCCATGGAACCAAAGACGGACAATATCTTACCAGAACGGGCGCGCATCTCACACTCTATATTACTGAGTTTTCCAGATTTGCGTAGATTCTGCAAAATTTTGCTCAGTGTGTCTGAAACCAGCAGGTTCAATTCTCTCTCAGTGTGTCCCAGGATATCTTGGCGATCAAACTCGACAGCATCCAGGTACGTCTGATTCACCTCAATAAAACGATCATCTTCCATGCTAATTATGGCCATCATTACGGGGCTGGAATGAAAAGCCGTGCAAAAACGCTCTTCAGACTGACGTAGTGCGTTCTCCTTCTCAATGCGCTCCGTTACGACTCGCCAGGCAACTGCAAATCCATCACCGATTTTTACCGCGCTTATATCGATGTATCTCTGCCCTTGATTAAGATAATCCATAGGAGCAGCTTGTTTATAAAAACGCTTACCGTTCTTCAGTAATTCGCAGTATTCTAAAAAGCGTTCTTCTTTAAAGGCCGGGAAGAGTTCCAGCATACGATGGCCTAACAGCTCTTCTTTGGTCATATGCATATTATTACAAGCTGCTTCATTCACATAATCGATCCTGAAATCCTCAAGCTCTCCGGCCTGGTTGCGGACCGCGGTATAAATTCCGAAGCTGTCCATCATGTTTTCTACGGCCGACTGGAACCTCTCCTCACTCTTGTGCAGTTGCTGCTCCAAACGAATTCTATCCGAAACGTCCCGACAGCAGATAGAAAGACCATTGTAGAAGGGATAAACACTGAAATCGAACCAGGCATCATCACAGGTAAATTGCCCAAGAAAGTGCCCCGGAACCTTTTCCTTCATGGCCTTGTTACAGAATTTATAAATCTCTGTGGATATTGCTTTCGGGAATATGCTCCAGATATTCTCCCCCAGCAATTCATCTTCGGTCATCCAGGCTACTGAACGGGCAAATTGTCTATTTACATAACGAAAGTGCCATTCATTGTCGAGGACAAAAAAGGGATCAGAAATACTGTCAAGAATCTCACCCATATCTCTCCTGGATTTAACCAGCTCTTCCTGTGCTCTTTTTATATTGCTTACATCACGGCCAACAGCAAAAATCAGATTTTCTTCCGCAATGGGAACCAGATTCCATGACACCCAACGATAAGAGCCATCCTGGCCGAGGTAACGCATTTCAAGGTTTTGCTTACTCTTGCCCTCTACTACCTCTTGCAAGGCCGTCCATGCTGTTTCAAAATCATCGGGGTGCAGTTTGTCATCCATAATCTGCGCTATACCTTCATTGCCGGTATAATTGGTTATTCCAGAAAACTCGGGGTTGGCCTGGGTGATTAAACCGTCAGGAGTAGCAATTACGAACAGATCTGAAGAAATATTAAAGAACATTTCCAATTGTCTTTCTGCTGCCTGGCGTCGAGAAATTTCCTGTTCAAGCGCCTGGTTGGCTATCTCCAGGTTGCCTAAATATTCATGGCGTTGAGAGATATCCCGCAGATTTACATAAATGCCCGGCACCCCGGGTGAAACATTTATTTCGTACCATTTATTCGTATATTTACTCAAAAACTCGAAGTTGATCGACACCCGGTTAGCTGCGGCTTCATGATAATAATCGGACAGTTTGGTGCCTATATAGGCAGGCAGAGCCTCCCAGATACACCGTCCCAGCAGTTCAGCAAGAGGCTTTTCCATATGGGGTTCAGCACGGGGGCTTATGTAAGTAAAACGAAACTGCTCGTCCAGGATATACAATCCATCATTCATTATATTTCCATGTTTCAGTTTACTTAACTGCTCTGCTAGTACATGGTCGCTGCTGTGATCATTGGACAATGACCGCTACCTCCCGAGATGCAATAAGTAATGTCCCTAAAACTAAGTTAACATAGTGGAGATACTTAATATGTCGAATTTATTCATTTTGGCTAATAGATAGATTTCATTATCGTTCCCCGCGTTTCCCATTATTCCCACTATATGTTTACCGATTTGTTATATTATAGTATTACTGGTTTTCATTATGCTAGGAAAGTGAGACATCCGACCTCGTCGAAGATCATACATAGACAGTATTGGGGGAAATAAGCGGATTTTTTGTATTCCGTCAGGTTGAAGAATGCCTTTCTCTAAAGCATTTGAGGAAAGGATCCGGTATAGATGTATTCTATTTTTCAAATAATAATCTTAATGCTTTTAGATAACAAATGAGAAAGGGAGATTGATTTATGAAGCACAAGCCGGATGATCGCAGGGACAATGTGGACAAAATTCAGCAAAACATAGACAACACGATTGAGAATATGGAGATTGCCGAGGAAATGATTGCATTAAGTGACAATGATAAAACGAAACAGGATTTACAGAGAAAAAACGAAAAAAGAGATGAAGCTCTGGATGATATGAGAAAAGAAATAAGAGATGAAGCCGTCGACAAAAAACACGGATATAAATAAAATATAGTACACATTGATTAATAGGCGAGAAAGAGGCATAAAAAAATCCTGATAGATCTCACCACCGGAGGCTTGATGCCCTTATTCGTTGATACACCGTTCTGTGGTCGAAGTTGAATCAGGTGTTGTGCTGATTTCTCTTATAGATTTTGTCAAATATATCGGCGATTCTAATAAAAGCTTCCAGTATACGAGGATCAAAGTTGCTGGGAGTAGTTCTCTTATCGCCATTTATCAGTATGTCTACCGCCTTTTGATGGCTCATGGCCTTCTTGTAAGGCCTTTTCATTCTCAAGGCGTCATAGTTATCGCAAAGGGCTACGATCCTACCTTCAATAGGGATTTCTTCACCTTTCAATCCCTGAGGATACCCAGTTCCATCCCACTTTTCGTGATGGGTAAGAGCAATGATTTCGGTCATTTTTATTTTAGAATGGCGTGATCCGGCTACGATATTGGCACCAATGATCGTATGGGTTTTCATGATTTCAAGTTCTTCCGGGCTAAGTGGTCCTGGTTTTAGAAGAATGCTGTCAGCAATCCCGATCTTGCCAATATCGTGTAAGGGAGCAGCAAAGGCAATCAACTCAATAGCCTCTTTGGGCATGCCGATTTCTCTGGCCAGCTGGGGTGCATAACACCCCAGTCTACGATTATGCATGCCTGTATCTGTATCCCTGAATTCTGCAGCATTGGTCAGTTTTTGCACCAACTCGCCGCTCAACTCTTCAACGATCGTCAGGGCTTGTGATAGTTCCCGAGTTCTCAGTTTGACCGTTTCTTCCAGGTTTTTTTTATATTCTTCCTCTCTTTGGGCATATTTGACCAGCTTTATAGACTTATCCAGCATCGTCAACAACAACTCGACATCCACCGGTTTGAGCACAAATGAATCGACACCCAGATTGATTAATTCCAGAAGGTAATTGGCTTCATCATGGGCAGAAATAACAGCGATTAACTGCTTACTATTGAGCGCTCTGATTTCTCGCACCATTTTCACGCCGTTCATGATCGGCATGTTGATGTCGGTGATCACCAGGTCATAACTGCCCGTTATATATTTATTCAGCCCTTCCCGACCATTATCAGCCCAATCAATACAAGGAAAAAAATTACTAAGGAGCCTGACGGTGTTTTCCCTCAGTTCCCGGTCATCCTCAACATATAGCACACTAATTCCCTGGGCGCTCTCTTTTAATTCTTTAGCACTTACCACGACTTTACTTACGCTCCTTGCTGCAAAATTGGCAGTTGTATGGCAATACAAGCGCCTTGATCTCGATTGGAAGCCAAGATCCGTCCTCGACAATGTTCTTCAATTATTGTTTTTGACATATACAGACCAAGCCCGGTTCCCTTGGCCGGTCCTTTGGTTGAAAAGTAGGGGTCATAAATTTTATTGATAATTTCTTCCGGAATCCCACCGGCATTATCCTGGACCTCAATACATTGATAACCGTCTTTTTCGTAGCCCCTAATGAGCACTCGAGGATCAGCCACTCCTCTTTCTACAAAGGCATCCGTAGCGTTCTTCAATATATTAAGAAATACCTGCATAAGCTCTCGGGGATAGGTAAAAATCTTATGTTTGAAATCACAGTCTTTGACCAGATCAATGTTTTTATATTCCATTGATTTTCCGATGATTCCCAGGGTGTTCTCAATAATATCATCCATCATTACCGACTCTTTCGGATTGTCAGGTTTGAAAAAGTGGCGAAAGTCATTGATAGTCCTGGATAAATACTGGGCGTGATTGTTTATCTCCTGAAGCTGCACGACAAACTGGTCTTTATCCATCATATCCAGGTCGATTAGGACTTTGATATTTCCTGACAGGGTGCTAATGGAAGAAAGAGGCTGCCGCCATTGATGGGCGATCATGCCGATCATTTCTCCCATCGCCGCCAGTTTAGAGTTCTGCACCAAGAGCTGTTCCTGCTGTTTCCTTTCAGCAATTTCCGTTTCCAATTGCTTATTGAGTTCAACCGATTCTTCAACCATTTGATTTAGAATTTCATGTTCCTTACGAAGTTCCTTTTCTTGATACAAATGACAGTTTTCCACCTTGTTTAACCCGTTAAAAACGGCCACCGCCATATAATAACAGGAGTTGTATCCACAAGCAGCACAATTGCGAAAATCTTTTTCCTCCACTTTATACATTTCCGCGAAAATCTTTTCCAATTGCTGGCTATCAGGGATTAATATATTGTTTTTCCAGGATAGATCTTTGTATAAGCTGTACTGGAAATCATGTTCCTGAAGAACCTCAGAAAGAAATTTCTGCAGCCGCAAATCATTTTCCTGCTCCTTGATGCTTTCTTCTGAGCGTCGCGCTACCGCACTTTCAATTTCATCGATAGTCTTCCTATAATTGATGCACCCCGCACCCATATTACAGCCTCTCTCACAACTAAGCAGGTCCACAATCATGGGTAAGTCCGGTTCCCCGTTTTTAATCGCTCTGGATAGATTGGCCAAATAACGCTTGTAGAGAACCGGCCCCTCAACTCGGGTGATGGCACTGGCAGATATCCCGGGATGCCTGTAAAGGTACGACTCCTTGAGCCCTCCCGGGGTTGAGAAGTTCACCGCTATACCGGCCGAAATCTTATTATCAAATTCGCTATCAGCCAGTATATTCAGGTCAATATTTTGTTCCTTAAAAATACGGTTTAATGACTGAAAAGTGATGTTGTATTCTACCATTTTGCTTTTTTGGAACTCTCTCCTCTTGGCCAAACATGGTGATATGAAGGCCAGGTGAGTATCAGGATGAATGGATCTTACATAGGTGGCTAAATTGTGTACCGGGCTGCCGATAGGCGCCAAATATTCTATCAGATCGGGATGATGAAGTTCTATGTAGGTAACAACGGCAGGACACGGTTGTGCAATAACCGGGGACTTCAGTTGACCAGAACTAATCGCGTGGTGGTAAGCAGCAATTGTTATTTCGGCGCCCAAAGACACATCATACACAGCTTTAACACCCAGGGCTCTTAGCCCGCTGATCAATGACTTGAGATTAAAATTGCATTGGGCAGAGGGTGCAACCAGGGCTATGATGTCATTTTTCGCGATATCGCTCATAAACTGAGCAGAATCATCAATAGGAAAACGCGCACTTTTGGCTGCGTCACCACCATGGGACCTTATACACGCTTCAATGCACCTGCCGCAGCCGATGCATGAATGATTATCGAACTTGACTACATCGCCGCTGCCATCACTGCATATTTTTACCGGACATATTGCTATGCACTGATGGCAATTCACGCAGAAAGCTTCATCAATCCCTATAACCTGTACAAATTCCTCCATGCCATGCGGGGATTCACCGTGTAGCTGGATTTAAAAGTTGCTACACCGAATGGGGACTCATCTCCATGGTGAATCCATGCTTCCCTCCTCTCCTGCTCATTCCTTTCGTTTTCGAAATGATCTATGCCGTTACTAGGTCATTATAGTCGTTAATTGTAGAATATTAGAGTTACCTATGTGTTTCAATCTATCAGAGATCTCCCTTCTTTTCGGGAAAGTTCTTTAACCGAATATTTTCCAGACCAAAAATAAGCCAAATTAAAGGAGACTCCCTTTATAAGAGCGTAAAAGGAAGAATCCCTTAATATATGCATCGATATTCTTCTCTTTCATCTTCACTGCATATATAGTCATCCATACCTGTGATGGACCTATTATCTATGAATCTTCGTGTTAGATGGGAGCAATGAACGCCGTGTTAATGGGAGAAAAGGGAGATGTGCGGGTAAATATGCAAGGCAAATCATGTCTATGAGAAAATATGCGCAATCTCGACAATATGTTGGCCTAGTAAGTTTTTATCTTTAATCTGATCTTCCGCGAAGTTTGTAAGGACAAGGCCGCGGATTTTTAAGCCTGTATGTGATGCAACGGACCTAGTTCTAAATCCAATGATTACACTGAGCGCTATAGAGTAGAATGTCACGAAAATCGGGATGGGCAACACTAATCAAGCGCCTGACCCGTTCAGCCACACTCTGCCAGCGTAGATTCACAGCCCCGTACTCTGTTACCACATAATCCACGTCATTGCGGGGAGTACTTACAATTGTTCCAGGGCTGAGATAAGGCACAATTCTTGAGCGCAGCCGACCTTCCCGATCCTTGAATGTTGAATTCAGGGCTAGAATACTTTTTCCTCCCCGGGAAAGAGAGGCCCCGCTAACAAAATTAAACTGTCCCCCGGTGCCGCTGTATTGCATTGGACCAATAGATTCAGATGCGGCTTGTCCGGTAAGATCCACAAGCAAAGTATTATTGATAGAGATAAGGTTGTCATTGCGACCGATGATATCAGGATGATTGACATATTCCACTTCCGAAAAAACGAAGTCTTTATTGCCATTGACAAAATCCCACAACTCCTGATTGCCTACACAATAGCATCCCAAAACTTTCCCGGGCCAAAAGTTCTTTTGTGATCCATTGGCAACCCCCAGTCGAACCAGGTCCATGATAGAATTGGAAACCACCTCGGCATGAACACCCAAATCCTTTTTATCCCGTAAAAAGTACCCCACGGCATTCGCCAGACCGCCAAGACCCAACTGTATGGTGGAGCCGTTCGGAATCATCTCTGCTATATGCCCGGCAATGGTCCTTTCGTTTTCAGCAATTTCGATATCCTGGATTTCGATGAGGGGAAAATCGTTTTCAATAATATAGTCGACTTCCGAAACATGTATCTTAAAATCATCACCTGATAAATAAGGAAGATTTCTGTTCACTTCCACAATTACAGTATCCGCTGCCTCGAAGGCCCTCCGGTGACAGAGCCCGGCAAACAATGATCGATTCATGTAGCCCTCACCGTCCGGAGGAGTGACCGCATTGGCAACAATGTTGGGACGGCGTACGTCCAGCCATTGACCCAATTTTTGAAGGTGTATAGGCACATAAGTGGTTATGCCCTGTTTAATAGAATGGCGTTCCATCGGTCCGACAAAAACGGTTTCCAGGTCAAAATGTTCCTTATATTCAGGCTCCATAAACTGGTATGGCTTAAGGGCAAACCCCAATAACAGCCGCACATCATGAACCTCGTGACCCCTGGCAGTCAGCGCTTCGATAAAAGCCTCCGGTATACAGCTTCCGCCAGCCAGGGCAATTACATCGTGATCCCGGACCAAGCTGACCGCCTGGGCTGCTGAAATGGTTTTCTCCTGGTACTGCTGCTGCCAGGGTAGGGTCCATAAGCCCCTTTTCCTCTTTGCTTCAACCACGGTTACAACCTCCCGTAAAATGAAGTCTACACTGGAGTACCTCAATAAAACTAGTATATCATCTAGTACGCTGTCAACCTTAATTCTGAGTGATAAACGCCCTCGGAAACTATGTGGGACGTCGGCAGGCAGTTTTTCATCATTGGAAAAGAACATCTGTATAATAATGCTCGGTTATGGAAATAATTTCTGGAAACAGATACTAAAGGTAAAGGAGGTTTACAATGGTTATTTCAATGTCTGATTTTAGTAAGCTTTCCCAAAAGGAACAGCATAGCACATTGGATGAACTTAAACAGACCATAGGAGTTGCCGGTATTATGGACGCCTGGGGAATTTCGAGGTCCAAGGTGTACAGTATGATGCTGGAATTTAATATTCCTAGCGCCAGCAAACGAACTCCTAAAAACGAGAGCAGGAAAACCACGAACTCCCGTAAGGAAAGCAAGAACGGAACGGAATCCGTAGACCAAGACCAGAAAACCATGGCATCCAATAAAGCAAACTCATCCACCAATAAACGGAATACCAGGAAAACGAGGCGGCCGAGGTCAACCAATTCTGTAATGCATGCAGGTCGGGAGGAAGATTCAAAATTCACTCTCCAAATGGATACTCAAGGCAGTGCCGCAGTCATCAGCGAAGCATTGCAGCATCTCCTGGAATCGAGCCAATTCTCCCATACCAACTTGCATATTAATTTAATGCTAGAACAAATATAGGATGATATAAAGCCGATATAATTGGATCGACTTGAAAAAACGAATCACAGCTCCTTGCCATCCGTGGCACCGCGGCACTAGTCCATCCGTGGACGTCGGCAGCTCCTTGCCATCCTGGCACCGCGGCACTAGTCCGTCCGTGGACGTCGCTCAGCGATATTTCAAAAAGACCGTTCAATCAAATATGGGGACGTGACCTTACTGCGCAGCAGAAGATCCGTCCCCATACCTTACTTCGATCATTGACTTTTCACATGAAGCGCACATTTAGTGAGTTATGCGTCAAATTGCACCTTGGATTATTTCTTTATTCAACTATAGGGTTTCTGCAAGCAAGATGAGCTTTTCGGCCACCTCAGCCATTTCCATGACCGAAGCAGTTACCTCCTCAGTGGCCGCCGCCTGTTCCTGGCTCTGTTTAACCGTACCCTGTGAAGCCTCGACAGCTTCCTGCACTTTTATATCGATAGCCCGGATCAGTTTCCCGATCTCGTCTGCAGTCTGCTTGGATTGATCTGACAGTTTCCTAATTTCCTCTGCCACCACCCCGAAGCCTCTTCCCATTTCACCAGCTCGAGCAGCTTCAATGGCCGCATTCAGTCCCAACATCTTGGTTTGATCTGCTACGCTTTTGGTGAAGACCAGCACCTCGGTGATATTGGCGGCATTTTGCTGCACAGCCTTGATCACATCGGCGAGTTTGATTTCTGTAATATTAATCTCTCCGGCCGAAGCGGCAATCTCCTGCATTACGCTGGCCATTTCCTGGGTGTTGCTGCTGAGTTTACCAGCCATCTCCTGCAGGTCACGGGCTAAATTTCTAGGGACGGTAATGCCGAAACTCCCTACGACTTCGCCACTATCATCGTCAATGATGGGAACGGCCAATGTGCGGATATTTCCATATTTCCTGGTATTCACGTCAATCTGCACTCTCCTCCTGGTCTGAATAGCCTGGAGAGCCGTCTCAACATCCTTAACCGGGGTGCCCACTGTAATATCAAGATCAAATTTATCCGAGCCCATGCGGTACATAACCTTTTCCAGGTCAGATACTCCCACCCAGGCGCCTTCTGGCTGAGAGTCGATAATAATAGGAGCGAATTTATCAAAAGCCTTGGCAACCGGGTGCAACTTGGGGGCGAAGACGCCATAAGTACCCACCACTGCCTTGGTCTCATCATCATCTTCATATAACGGGGACACCCACAGATGAAGACGTATACCATAAACACTTCTTTCTATGGTTTCAGAAGTTTCCCGGCGATTGCGGATACAGCGTTCCACATTTCCGCCCTTAACCAGTATCTCCCCCATTCGAATCCCGTCAATACTAATATTATGATTGAGGACAAAATCATATTTTTCAGTATCTGAAGTAAAATAAATGACCCCATCTTTACCATAAGTTTGGGTTAGAAATGCTGCAGAAGTACGAAAAGCTTCCTTTTTGCTCCGGGCGCTTTTTAAAACTCTCTCATGGCCCTCGACAAAGGTCATCATTACATTGGCCATATGGGAATCCATCAATGAAGTAGCAGCAGGCTTCAACTTAAGCACCTGCTCCCGTACCCTTTCACTACCGGTGGCCTCAATAATGACATCCAGCCCCGGGGTGCGCATTAGCTCACCAAGATCCTGAAAAGCAGGAACACCGAGTTCTCTCGCAAATTTCATTCCCGGAGCTTCTGCATTTACATCACACAAGCCTACGACCTTGAACTCCTCAATTCCATGGAATGCGCTCAGGATAGTGGTCCCACCATTGCCTCCGCCAATAATCGCAATGTTTGTCATGATATATCCCTCCACTTAATGTATTCCTTATCATTCGACATGTGGCTGCAATTCCCTTTTGTTCCAAATAAAAACGTTCATTGGTACGCCTTTAGCTTTGAAGATTATGATTCTGGATTTGCACTCGAATACGATCGGTTTCTTCATCACTCAGGCGTTTTTCTATGCTAACTTCCCGGGACTGCGTTAAATTGATCTCATGAACCGGGCTGATTAGTTTTCCATTTTCATCGCATACAACGGTGATTACCGGATGATCGGAATTGATTTTCGTGAGTGACGTGACCAGCCCGATTTGGCCTGTATTCAGACATACCAGGCTGCCGATGGGATACATGGCAATATTGGAGGCGAATGCTTCAACAATCACGGGATCAAAACGGCAGTCTATTTGATTTTTGATGGTCATCAAAGCCTCTGTAGTGTTGCATCCCTTGCGCTCGGGCCGGTCGGCAATGAGTGCATCAAAAGCATCCGCTACCGCAACGATTCTGGCGTATTCTATGATCCCGAAACCATGAAGCTGGCGGGGATAGCCTGTGCCATCTACATTTTCGTGGTGCTGAAAGGCTATGTGGGCAGCGGTTTTTGATATTTCATCATAGGTGCGCAGGATGTTAAATCCAATCTCGGGATGCTCGAGGATCTTTTCCTCCTCCATGGCCGACAAAGCCTCGGAATTCGCAACGATCGATGCGTCAATCGCGATCATACCAATGTCGTGCAGCAGGGCTCCCAGTCCCAGCTCAGCCAGGTTTCTTTCCATATAGCCTAAAGCAAGTCCGGTCATGATAGAAAGGACAGCTACATTAATGGAGTGGGTAAAGAGGTAGTCACTGTAGGTCCGTATTTCATCGAGTTGGACCAGCATATTGCGATTGGCAAGCAGGTTATCCAGAAGTAAATTAACACTTTTTTTAAGGACATCCACAGCCAAGACCTGATTGGCCGAAAACACTTTGATGGTAGTACTGAGCTTATTGGAAACCGAACTAAGCACTTCCTGGGTAATTATCTCCGGAATATCAACATCACCCAGGCCGTCTTTGACATAGACTGAGCCAATGCCAAGTTTGGCCAGCCGAGAGATGTACAGCTCATTCAACATCGTGTCTTTGGCAAGCAAGGCTTTCCCTGAATAGCCGACTATCGTTCGTCCAATAACCATTCCTGGACGCAGTTGTTCTATTACTACCCTTCTCACGCACGATCCTCCTTGGCATATTTCTAAATCGCCAATCCGGAAACCCGGCTTGGCCGACAATATCCTGGGCTGACCCCTTTCTATCGCCCGCAGTAATATAAATAGTAGATGGATGAACGGTGATTGGATTCATGGATATGCTAAAACTATTGCTTGTAAACAATATCGCAAAATTCCCCTCCCGTCATTAGGACAAAAAACAACATCCACATGGATGTTCCCCTCCATTCCTGTATGTCTTTCCTTCTCACAGGATTTTCTAAAGGGCTATACAGCGACTGAAGAACGTCATGCATAGCTGATAGCCCCCCTACCGCCGGTTGGAATAAGAAGACAAAAAAGGCCTTTGCAACCATCAATATGCAAAGACCCTGCGCATAATCGAATCTAAGATATACCTACACTTATTTATTCACAGCTTCGCGTAGTTTTGTCCAGTATTGTTCATCTTCAAATCCCATCCGCCAGATGGCTACCCCGCGCAATCCATACTTTTTAGCCAGGGCTACCTTGCGTGTAACGCTAAAGCCATTTTCAAACCACACCTGATATTTGGCACTATCAACCCAATAGTTGAAAAAAGCCGATTGGGTGGCGTCATCCCATTGGATAGCCGCTTTATGATCCTGGGCCCTCTGCAATGCTTCTTTCATGCTGATGTATTGAATTTCAGCGTTCTTAGGCACCGGCCAGTCATAGCCGTAGGCCCCGATGCAAACCACCAGTTTGTCTGGTGATACGTATTTCAGGGCTTCCTGGATGTTTTTTTCCACCCAATCATAGGGTGATACTGAGCCAGGGACCGTGCTGGCATTGTGTTTATCATAAGTCATAATCGTTATATAATCAGCCAACTGACCGAGCGCCCCATAATCGTATGCAGCACCCAGGTCTTCAAGCCCGTCCAGTTTGGGCATTACCGAAACTGACACCATCTTATTTGCCTGGTGCAGCCGCTTCGCCAGATCTCGCACAAAAACCGTTAGATCATCCCGATTTTCCGGGGGAAGCAACTCAAAATCGATGTTAACTCCGGAAAAGTTGTTGTCCATAACCGTCTTATATATGTTTTCGATGGCCGCTGTTCTTGTTGCCTGATCAGTAAGCACCTGCTGGCTGCTGGTATCCTTGTTAATTAGAGGCTGGAGTTTAACATCAGGGTGTTTTTTTAAAAAGGTTATTACGTCCGGCTCAAAACCCACCGACGCAACCCCAAGGCTTCCATCATTTTTCAAAGTGTACCAATAGGGCATCAGTATGCTTATATCGCGATAGTGTTTTGTGAGTGAGGGAAATCCCCAGGTAAACTTGTTCCAACCTTTTTCATAAAAGGCCATCACCTGCAGTTTCTTTGTCTGAGGGACCGGTTTCTTGGCCGGTTCTTTTCCTCTGAATGCGATGAAGACTGCGGGAATCAATAGTAAAATTGCAGCTGCCACAATGTAAGGATATTTCTTGATATAATCCATGAACCTATTTCACCTCGGGTATTATCATGCGCGAATAAACGATGCCATATACCCTGAATTTGACTGCTGCCCCATTCAAACACTGGATCGATAAAAGTGATAAACCCATTGGCCGTTATGATGCTTTCACCCGCCTATCTTGACAAGGCGCTGTTATTTTGGGTTCCCAAATATACGGGAGGCTAAATTATGATTCATGATCAAGATGCCGTTCAAGAGTTTGAGCAACTCCTATGGCAGATTTCTCAGCGTATCAACTTGCATACCAGACGTTTTCTGGCTGGAGAAGGTTTAACCATGGCCCGATTCATTGCCCTGAGCAACCTTGCTTCAGAAAAACCGTTTACCATGGGTGATTTACAGCGTCGCCTGTACCTGGCACCAGCCACGCTAACCGGTCTTATTGACGGATTGGTCGAAGGGGGTTTCGTCGAGCGCTGGCGAGACGATTGCGACCGACGATCTGTATTTCTGGCCCTCACCCCTCTGGGAGAAGAATTGCTGGAAAGGGTTTTTACATACCGTACTTCCATTTTGATGGAGGCTCTGGACCAGCAACCAGAGATAGATCTTGCGAGTTTGAACCGGCAGATGAGGCAGACTAAGGAATGTCTGAAAAGAATACCATTGGAAAAGAGGCGGGACTGTCGTTGTGAAGAAGGATAATTACAAGTGGATCGCTCTTTCCTGTACAACCATGGGGGCTTTGCAAGCAAGAGCATTAAGATCGTTACAGGATGGAAGGATGACTTTCGCTGATGTGCAACATGATTGAATTGGATTCTTTAACAAAATGCTTTGGCAGTGAAAAGGCTGTGGACAATTTATCCTTTTCGATTTTCGAAGGAGAGATATTCGGTCTGGTTGGCCCGAACGGGGCTGGAAAGACTACCACCATCAAGATGCTCACCACCCTGCTTCCGGCCACATCGGGAACTGCCCGGGTCTGTGGTTTTGATATCAGACAACAAGCCAAATACGTTCGTCAATGCATCGGCTATGTCCCCCAGGCCCTTTCGGCCGACGGCGATCTAACCGGATACGAGAATCTAAAAATCTTTGCTAAGCTGGGCCGGCATCCCCCCCTCCCAGCGTGGCGAGCAAATTGATAGAATACTGAGATTGATGGATCTTAGCGGATCGGCCGATAAACGGGTGCGATACTATTCGGGAGGCATGGTTCGCCGGCTGGAAATCGGGCAGGCAATGTTCGCATATCCCAAAGTGCTGTTTTTGGATGAGCCTACCGTGGGCCTGGACCCGGTGGCCAGGAAAACAGTTTGGGATCTGGTCATCAATCTGCAGGAAAGCTCTCCCTTTACCGTTCTGCTGACCACCCACTACATGGAAGAGGCTGAAGAGCTGTGCAGCCGGGTGGCTATTATGAATCATGGCAAATTAGCAGCTCTAGGCAGTCCCCAGCAGTTGAAAGAAGCCACTGGAAAACAAGGTGCCACACTCGAGGATGCCTTTCGCTTCTTCAGCCAGGAAGACTATGATGAAAGGGGGAGCTATCGTGAGCTGCGAAGAACCCGGCGCATTGCCAAACGCCTCAGTTAAAACGCCTTCGTTGGCAGCCGCCCTTCTTCATTGGTTAAAGGTATGGTCACGGGGTGTTACTGCCATCGTGGAGATGGAAGTGCGCAAGATCATGCATGACCCCACCGAAATCCTTACCAGAGGTCTTCAGCCCATCTTCTGGCTGCTTATTTTCGGTCAGGCTTTTGGCAGAGTAAGAGCCTTCCCTACCGGGGATATACCCTATCAAGTTTTTATCACCCCAGGCATTCTAGCTCAATCAATGATGTTTATTTCCATTTTTTTCGGCATCTCTATAATCTGGGAGAGAGATCTGGGCTTGCTGCAAAAGCTCTTGGTATTACCGTTACCACGAAGTGTCTTTGTAGTGGGCAAATCTCTGAGCGCCGGTTTTCGCTCTCTTACCCAGGTTGCCATGGTCATGCTCCTGGCGATTGTTATCGGCATTCCATTGCGACTGGGGTTTCTGTCTCTGATTGGTGTCGTTCTAAGCATTGTGGCCGGCGCTATGTTTTTCTCAAGTTTTTCTATGGTTATGGCTTGCCTGCTTAAAACCCGAGAGCGCTTTATGGGTTTCGGTCAGCTCTTCACGATGCCTTTCTTTTTCACTTCCAACGCGCTCTATCCCATTAGCATCATGCCCGCTTGGCTGCAATCCCTGGCCCGCATCAACCCACTCACCTATGTGGTAGATCTCTTGCGGGGATTGCTGGTGGGAACTCAGGTCGATTTGATCCATGCTTCCATCATTTTAATCGTTGATGTGGTAATCATCACAATCGTCGCATCTTTTCTTTACCCACGAGCTATCCAATAATTCGGTTGTTTCATCAAGACGCAAAACAGATACTCGCCTGATGATCTTCAATAGACAGGGGCCAATCCTTGACGATTTCCCACATAGTGATACGATTTAGGCCAGGTGTTTAACCCTTAGAAGCCTCATGCCATTCAATGTCACCAGAAGAGAACATCCCATATCCCCTGCTACTGCCAGCCATAAAGTCAACCAACCGGGGATGACCAGAAGAAGTATCAAGCCTTTGATTAAAAGTGCGATCGATATATTCTGCCTGATAATCTGCAGGGTTTTGCGGCTCAATTGAACCGCATAGGCCAACTTGGTCAGATCATCGGCCATTAAAGCGATATCGGCTGTCTCCAGAGCAGCGTCGGTTCCGGCCACCCCCATGGCTATCCCCACAGTAGAAATGGCCATGGCTGGTGCGTCATTGACTCCATCCCCCACCATGGCCACCTTCTTATATTGGGCCAGCATTTCGTTCATGACTGCAACTTTGTCTTCCGGCATTAGATCCGCTTTGAATTCATCAATTCCAGCCCGAGCAGCGATAGCCCGAGCGGTAGATTGATTGTCACCTGTCAACATAATGGTTTTCTCAATACCAAGTCGTTTTAAGCTTTCCACCGCCGCTCTGCTGTTGTCGCGGAGATTATCAGCAACAGCAATAATTCCTATCATATTTTCCCGATCGCCGAGAATCATAACGGTCTTACCGCTGTTCTGAAGGTCGGGAACTTTTTGATGAATCGCCCCCATATCCATACCCTGATCCGAAAATAATTGAGATTTGCCAATCTGATAAAACCGTTCCTCGATAAAGCCTCCAGCACCAAGACCAGGGACTGCTGCAAAGGAGGTTACCGTAGACGCCTCAATTCCCTTATCCCGGGCATAATCAATGATAGCTGCTGCCAGGGGATGTTCGGAGCGGGACTCAATGGCTGCGGCTAGAGCCATAATTGTCTCGACTGGGTATCCATTGAGGGATAGAATATCGGTAACTTCAGGTTTGCCAACGGTTAGGGTTCCGGTTTTATCAAATGCTATCAGCGAAAGAGCTCCCATTTCCTCCAGAAATCTACCGCCTTTAATAAGAACCCCACTGCGTGCTGCACTACCAATTGCCGATACGATAGCCACTGGTGTTGAAATAATAAGAGCACACGGACAGGCTACCAACAGCATAGCCATGGCTTCATAGAACCATTTTTGAAACGATTGTCCCAAGAGCAGCGGCGGTAAGAGTGCCACCAGGAATGCAGCGGCAATGACCACAGGGGTGTAGTAGCGGGCAAAACGGTCCACAAATTGCTGCGAGGGAGCGCGCTGACCCTGGGCTTCTTCTACCATGTTTATTATTCGGGCCATGGTGTTGTCTTGAGACAAATGCGTTGTTTCAATTTCCAGGGCTCCGTTCTGATTAATCGTACCAGCGTACACTTTATCACCTCGGGTTTTGGCCACTGGTAGGGATTCTCCGGTTATGGGCGCCTGGTTAACAGAAGAAACACCTTCTACAACTCTTCCATCCATAGCAATTTTTTCGCCGGGGCGAACCATCAGAATGTCGCCAATCTGGATCTCTTCAACCGGAAGAGTTATATCGCTGCCGTTTCTCCGAACCAGGGCTTGAGCGGGAGTAAGCTCCATCAAGGCTCGAATAGAATTTCTGGTTTTATCCAGGGTATATACCTGTAAGGCATTCCCCAGGGAAAAGAGAAACACCACGGTTACTGCTTCTTCAAACTGGCCGATGGCGGCCGCTCCGATGACAGCGATGATCATTAAAATATTCATATCCAACTCATGGGCATGAATCAGTACCGAGATCCCCTTCCTGGCCTGCACAAATCCACCCAGGACAATGCCCAGCAAAAATATGACAGTAGGAAGCAGTGCAGGTTGGCTCATCCTTTCGGCTGCCAATCCTAAAGCAAGCATAGCCAGGGAAATGAGGGTTGGCAGCGCATGCTGGTTTGAATTCCAGATAGAGCTCTCATCAACCCTTTTTCGATACCCGGCATCCACCTCCCCTGTGTAGCCCATTTTCCTTATAGCTGTCAGGATTTCGGCGATAGCGGCCTGGTGTTTTATCTCCATTTTGGCTGCTCCGAAATTCACCCGGGCTTGTTCAACCCCGGGCAGTCTTTTGACATGCTGCTCTAACCTGGACGCACAATCAGCACAGTCCATTCCTGTGATACGCAAAGTGGTATTTAGGCAGCTTTCATGCACAGCTGCTGAATCCTCTTCTGCTGTATACCCCATATTTTTTATAGCTTTGATGAGATGATCAACAGTAATTTGGGCAGGATCGTATTTGACTGTTGCCTTTCCGAGTAGATAATTCGTTTGGGCAGCTGCGACTCCGGGCATCTGCTCGAGTGCTCTGCCCATTTGGGCTGCACAATCCATACAATCAAATCCCTTGATTCGAAACGTGATGGAATCAGATAAATCCGCGATTCTTATCATTTTACTCATTCTAGGTGCCTCCACTATCCAAGAAATAGATTAACCTGCTAGATGAGGCCCATCATCTGTGCAGCCCATTCCTCACTATGTCCAACATGCTCCAATCCCTGCTTAAACAATGAGCTTACATGGTCATCCGCCAGAGAATAATATAAAACCTTCCCGTCCCGCCGGAACTTTACCAATTTCTGGCTTCTCAGGATTCTTAGCTGATGGGAAACGGCGGAATCGGAAGCCCTTATAACAGCTGCCAAATCGCACACGCACAATTCTCGATTCATGAGGGCAAAAAGCATCTTCACCCGGGTCGGATCACCCAGAGTTTTGAAAATCTCAGCCAGCAAGCCCGCTTCATTCTCACCCAGCATTTTCTGGCGTACTTCGGCAACCGCTTCCTCATGAATGCAGTTCACTTCACAATGATCTAAATCCTGATGATCGACCATGTTACGCCCTCCTCCATTCATCATATATACATATGTTCATTTATTCATATGTATAGTATAGAAGATACTTTATAAAAAGTCAAAGCATTACTCCTACAGCATGCCGATACGCCAAAATATACTTGATGATAGATCTCGGATAACGCAAAAAGGCAGGGGGTATGCTCCCCTGCCCACAGGTCATTCGCAGAAATAAATCATAGCTCTTTGCCATCCGTGGCACCGCGGCACTAGTCCATCCGTGGACGTCGGTCGCTCCTTGCCATCCGTGGCACCGCGACACTAGTCCATCCGTGGACGTCGCTCATCGATATTTATAAAAGCCCGGATAATTGAAGCACATTGGGGACATTCCTTACCCGAAAGTAAGATGTGCCCCCTCTCCCTACACGAGGACGTGACCTTACTACAAAAGCAGATGGTCCGGACCCACAACAATTATCAGGAATTTTGGGCCATCTTCTCTAATTCATTGGCCATAGCTGCAATTTCCTGGATACTGGCACTCATTTCCTGGGTAGCGGCCGCCTGTTCCTCGGTTGAGCGCAGCGTTATTTCGCTGCTCTTAATGGTCTCATCCACCTTGCTTTTGATCTCATTGATAAGACCCCGGATTTTAACAACGGTATCTTTTGATTCATCAGACAGCTTTCTGATTTCCTCGGCTACCACTCCGAAACCGCGGCCTGCCTCTCCAGCCCGGGCGGCTTCAATAGCCGCATTCAATCCCAACATCTTGGTCTCGTCAGCAATTTGCTTGATAAAGCCCAGGACATTGTTGATTTCATCAGAAAGTCTGACAATGTCCCGTATTTCGCTGTTGAGCTGCTGCTCATTACAGGATATTTCAGAAGCGGATGCAGTAATCTCCTCAACAACAGAGTTAATCTCCTGCAACCCGCGATTAAGCGTTGTTGAATTTTCTCGAAGATTTCCTATCATTTCTTCCCGGGACTCAACCAAATCCATCATTAATGCCGCTCCATGCGAGTCAACCACTGCTACTTCTTTTCTCTTTTTGGCCTCAATAATTTCCTGAACTTTAGCACTTCCCGTTGCCTCGAGAATCAATTCTAAATCTGCTAAGGTAAAGATGTTATTTATGTCGGTGTAGGTTGGCACACCTTTTTGTCTGGCTAACTTCATTCCTGCAGCCTCAGGATTCACATCGCACATACCAATAATTCGGATGGAAGGTATCCCCTGCAGGGCACTGAGAATGGATGTTCCACCTTGACCGCCACCGATGATTACAATGTTGGCCACCTTGTCGTCACTCCTCATACTAGATAATCCGGCCGTCCTTCATTCTCCTAAAACCAGGCTGTGGTTTTGTGATTTTAACCGCATCACCACATATTACCGGGATTCGTTTGCCGCCGATTCCCCCTTTTGAACCCGTGCCTCTATTTGAATCACCGTTATGATTTTATGCCATAATTCGCCAAATATCATGCTAATTCCTTTTTCTATTATTATTACGGAAGAATATTCTTAAAAAAATAAATAGCGTGCGTTTTGTGTCAGTGCACATCATGCATCGCCATTTTCTAAGTTCCATTCACCAGCTAATTTTTCTTTGCCTGGGCGGTCCATTTTCTTGACCTGCCACTCCAGGGATAGGGCCTCTGAACGGCTGCTTACCGCACGGCTGGCGATAAGCTGCACCGGACAGCGCCCCCTGGTATATTTGCATCCTACTCCATTTTGGTGTTCTGCAACTCTTCGTTTCAGTTCATTGGTGATACCAGTGTAAATTGATCCATCTCTACACTGCAGCATATAAACGAACCATGTCACCGGGCCTTCTTCAAACGGATTCGCTTTCTTCATCGGCTTCAGCAGCGATCTCCTCCCCGATGTCTTCCCCCAACATGATTGCAGCCTGGTTTTCAGGTAGTGCTTCTACACTTCGCAATTTTCTTTCCATCGCACGCGAACGACGCGCAGCGTCCTCGATCGTATTACTGGCTTCTTGCAGTTTCTTCTGGGTCTTTTCCAGGACCGCTCCAAACTTTCCGAATTCGGCCTTCACCGCTCCCAGAACCACCCATACTTCACTGGATCGTTTCTGAATAGCCAGCGTTCTGAAACCCACCGAAAGACTGTTAATAAGCGCCGCCAGCGTAGTAGGTCCGGTGACGCTCACTCGATAATCCCGACGCAGGCTCTCAAAGAGGCCTGGACGTCGTAAAACTTCAGCATACAGGCCTTCGGTGGGCAGGAACATAATGGCAAAATCCGTCGTTGCCGGAGGTTCAATATATTTGCTGGCTATTTCTTTGGCCTGGTTCCTGATCCGAATGTCTAATTGTTTTCCGGCCTGCTCTACCGCCAGTGTATCCCCCTGTTCATAAGCGTCCAATATGCGATGATAGTCTTCCATAGGGAACTTGGCATCGATGGGCAGCCACAACACATCATGCTCCTGGTCCGATCCGGGCAGCTTTATGGCGTACTCAACCCGCTCCGAGCCCTTCTTGACCGCCACATTGGCGCTGTACTGGTCGGGAGTAAGGATGTCTTCCAGGATGTTTCCCAATTGGACTTCTCCCCAACTGCCTCGCGTTTTAACATTGGTCAATACTTTTTTCAAATCTCCCACCCCGGCGGCCAGGGTCTGCATTTCCCCCAATCCCTTGTGCACCAGTTCCAAACGCTCACTAACCAGTTTAAAGGATTCGCCCAGTCTTCGCTCCAGGGTCGCATGCAGTTTTTCATCAACTACCATTCTCATCTGTTCCAGCTTCTGGGCATTGTCATTTTGCAGATCCTTGATCCTTTGTTCCACCGTACTCCGCATCTGTTCAAGTTTCTGTTCATTAGACTGCGTCAACCCAGTTATCTGTTTCGCGAAATTATCCAGCTGGTTCACTTGAAAGGCAGCCATCTCGCTCATCCTTCGAGAAAGGCTTTCACTGAGTTCCCTGAACTGCTTGGTGGTTTCCTCGGTTAGAGCCAGTAAGCGGGTTTCGGTAGTATTGCGCATGGTCTCCAGCCTTTTTTCATTACTCCCAGTAAGATTGGTTAGGTGCTGGGCAAAGGTATCCAACTGGTTCTTCTGCAGATGAGCAATCTCCCCCATGCGCGATAGGATAGCCTGTTCAAATGAACTAATCGTCAGAATCACTTCCTCACGCGCCTGTTTGTTGGAAGCAGAGGTTTCCTCCCGGTTGCGTGACATCTCTTCTCTAGCCGTTTGCTCAATGCGCCCCTGTCCTTTTTCCACCTGAGACAGGGAATGGTTTATCTGAACTATGCTATCCTTAATCTGATTGATCTGTGACTTATTCTGCCAGACCATGATTAGAACAAATAGAACAATGCATAATGTGGTTCCAACCAAAATCTGTATCACCAATCTGCCTCCTTATTACTCAGCCCGTCTTGTCGAACACGATCAACGCTAAACATGGTGTGTATCGCTCTCCGAACTTATCTGTTCCTGGTATGGGGTCCACCTGGTATCGGTCGTTTTTTTGAGGAAAAAGGTCTTCTTCCGTCTCTTCTTTGTGGGCTTGGTGCTCGAGGCGGACTCTTGATTTTTATAGGCGGAGCCTCAGTAAGCTCGTGGAGTGGATGTTGGGCCGGTTCCCGCGTAAGTATTTTTAAGGCTGCTGATATAAGAGCAATGGAATCATAGTCATCCAGAAGGCTTTCAGCCAGACTCTTATATTGCTGCGTATCCTCATGGTCCATCACCTGAATTAAATTGTCCACCGCAATGCGCTGCAATCCGGCAAAAGCCTCGCTTAGGGAAGGCGCCGGTTTGCGTATAATCCTGTGTTTTATAATCCCCTCGATATAATTGAGATGGCTTAGTTCCCGTGGCGTTACCAGGGTTATGGCAATGCCGGTTTCTCCAGCCCGCCCGGTCCTTCCAATTCGATGTACATACCCTTCCGGGTCCTGGGGAATGTCGAAGTTGTAGATGTGGGTAACACCGCTTATATCCAAACCCCGGGCTGCAACATCGGTTGCCACCAGGATATCGATCTCTCCAGCCCGAAAGCGGCGCATGATTGCATCACGGCTGCTCTGGCTTAAATCGCCATGAATCCCTTGCGCAGAATAGCCGCGTTCACCAAGGAGCTGTCCAATTTCATCCACCCGCCGCTTGGTTCGGGCGAAAACAATCGCTAATCCTGGATTCTGAATGTCCAAAAGCCGGCATAGTACGTCCAACTTCTGTCTTTCCGCTGTTTCAATGTAGTACTGTTCAGTGCCGGACACCGTTACATCTTTGGGATCAATATGAATAATCTCGGGGCTGTTCATAAACTGCCGGGCGAGAGTCTGTATGTGCCCGGGCATAGTGGCAGAGAATAAAAGGTTCTGTCTCTGGGCGGGCATTTGTTTCAATATATCTTCGATATCCTCGAGAAATCCCATGTTTAGCATTTCATCCGCTTCATCCAAAACCACCATCTTAATTCGCTGAAGCCGTATAGTCCGTCTTCTCATGTGATCCATCAAGCGGCCTGGAGTGCCGACAATGATATGCGGGCGTTTACGCAATGCATTGATCTGCCGATCAATTTCCTGTCCGCCATAAATGGGCAAGGATCTGATATTCTTTGTCTGGCCAATTCGGTTAAGCTCTTCCGCAACCTGCATGGCCAGTTCACGGGTGGGGGTTATCACGATACCCTGAATTTGGTCCTCATCCGGCAGGCAGCGATCGACCAGCGGAATTCCAAAAGCCGCAGTCTTTCCGGTACCGGTCTGCGCCCTTCCGATCAGATCCCGCCCAGCCAGGGCCAAAGGCAGCGCTTTTTCCTGAATAGGGGTCGCTTCTTCGAATCCCATATTTGTTAACGCCTGAATAATTATCGGTGCAACTTGTAGTTCTTCAAAAGTCGCCATTGTATTCCTCCTTTTTCGATTTCCTTATAGGTATAATCTCCATACTGAACATTTCGCTGACCAGGAAGTCCCGTCTCATGACCCGGTCTCTGCATAAATCCCCAAACCCGATGAAGCTCTTCAGAAAGGGTATGGACTTAAAATCAAAATCCCGCGGTGCTATGAAACCCGAGCCTAGAAAATCCAGTACATCGATACATCTTGTTACTGTAGGAAACACTCGAATCATACAGGCCACGGCCTCCCTGAATCAACATCTTATCGATAATTTGTTCATCGGTCGCTACTAGATCCTGGCCCAACTGAAGCACATCCTTCAGTGGGAACCACTTTAATTCTCCTTCATCGCATTCTTGGTGAACCATGGTATCGGAACACCCGAAAAAGACATAGACCAGATGATGATAGAGTATGTTTTCGGGGTGTTTGACGTCGCGGATGATTTCACAAACTAGACCTGCACAATCTAGATCGCTGATCGTCAGCCCGGTTTCTTCACGCAACTCCCTGCTCATGGCTTGCCCGGGAAATTCCCCAACCTCTATCTTGCCGCCTGGAAGACTCCACTGACAGGCAAAAGGTTCTCGGTTCCTGCACATAAGCAGGATTCGCCCCCGACAGTTTATACAAGCTACTGCCACCGGTATGATCATGCCCATAGCCAATCCCCTCCGCCGGTCTACGCTTCGTTCCTATTGTATGGATGCCAGAAACCATGCTGGTACGCATTCTTATGTTTTACGAATACACATGCGTACATGCTGTCTTAATCGATTGCTTACTACATAGTACCATAAATAATATTTTTACCGTTAACTGGCGGCCTTTATCCTCTTTGTCGGAAGCTTTAACCGCCATAGTCCCTCTTTACCTCTACAATTTAGGCCCTTTATACTATTTTTTTTCATATTTAACTGGACATTTGAACTATTCGGGCATTATAATAATAAGTGAAAACCAATCAACTGCAGCAACACCACTCCAATACCACTGTAAAAGGAGAACGGAATGGAGCAAGAACATCAATATCAAGCCGAAGATTTCTTGTATGACAAACAGATTGACTGCCCGCTGTGCGATCAGAAGACAGCGTTACGGGTAGTTAAGAGATCCACTTTGCGCCTGGCAGGCAGAGACAGTGATTCAATGCCTACCTACAAGTTTATCAATCCGCTTTTTTACGATGTATGGCAGTGCAACCATTGTGGTTATGCAGCACTGGAAGGATATTTTACCAGGGAAATAGCCCCTGATGACAAAAAAGTACTCTTACAGGAAGTTGCGGCTCGCTGGATTGAAAGGACTTTTCCCGGAATTTATGAGAGCGGCATGGCTCTGAATCGTTATAAAATCGCCCTATATTGCACAAATTTGCGTCGATCCGATCAAACAGAAATCACATTACTGTACCTCAAAATGGCCTGGATCTACCGTACCAAGCATGATCAAGGCATGGAAGCCCGATGCCTGGCTCTGGCCCTGGAAGGATTTAAGTCACTCTACGAAGTTGGGCACTTCCCTGTCGCAGGTATGGATGAAAGCGCACTTATTTATATGATTGCTGACCTATGCAATCGCACCGCGGATAATCAACAATCTCTGCGTTGGTTGGAGATGGTCCTGACCAATCAGAGTATCAAACCAGCCCTCAAGGAAAAAGCACGTGATCTAAAATACCGTATTTCTGAAGAGAATAAGCAGGTTGGTTAACGGACTAACACTTATGCCGATCGCATATTCCCCCAAAGCACACTCTGAAACCTGGATGTTTGGCAAATGACTATCTCTCCTATTTTCTAAAGTCCGGTCTCCAATGAGGGACCAGCCATCTGATCGCTCCATTGGACCAAATCACGGCCCGATGATGCCTGTGCCCACTGCTCCAAAATAAGAAGGCTCCTTGATATAGCGCGTTTTTCTATCTCTTCGATCCGTTCCCTTCTCTTCTCCAGGTCACAGGGATGTACATATTCTATTTCACCTCGGAAACGCTCTCCCGTGTTTTGATCTATGGGAGGGTAAAATAGTGCCAGGGTTGGGTAAAGGCGGCCCTGGGACATAAAGTTCGCCACCCGGTAGAAGTGGAATAATCTCCTGCTGGTAAAACGCTGCAGCATCCTGGCCTGGGTTTGAATAGCCTGCATGATTTGATTTTGATAAGGTTGGGTGGCATCAAAATAAATCAAACTCAACAGCGGGTAAAGCTCCTCATCGCTGATTCGCTTGTGCTGCAGGCAATGGCTAAGAAATCCGGGCTGAAAGAGCTCAAAGTTGCGGGTATAATAGAGATCCAGTTCAGCCTCCAGCTTGCGATGGCTGGACATCGCCCGGTTGCGCATGGCGGGATTGGGGTGGTGATAATCACCGGTTAAGTAATAGACTAGAGGATGAAATTCTCCGTCAATCATGATATGGGTAAGCATTCCGCAGAGCAAGGCCATAGTCGCCTCCGATATGCTTTCCGGGTACTGCTTAAATGCCCTGACCAATGGTTCGAAGGTATTCTCACCATGCACGCCATGCAGGTATTGGGCAATGGATTGGAATAGAGGGTGGTAGCGACCGGTTACATAGTAAGGTGTATCAAAAGCAACTGCGCCGATGAAAAAGAGCTCCTGGTAATGGTCAATGCAGCTCTTTATGAATGAATCATCCATGCTGTCAAATATTTTCTTAGCTATCGTCCAATGAGTCATTTCTTTGGGCATTAGAATTCCTCCCCGTCGTCTGCTGCCTTCTGATTGTCCCAACCATATCTGCCTTTAAATTCGACGAAGCTGACATTGGCTAGAGGCTGAATTGAGATTGTACCTTCCTGGTTTTTCGTGACCAAAAGCAGCTCCTGATCTCCAGGAGGACCGACGGGAACAATCATGCGGCCTCCGATTTGTAGTTGTTCCAGCAAAGGTTGAGGAATCTTCCCAGCCGCAGCTGTGACCATGATTCGATCATAAGGAGCAAAAGTCGGCCAACCCAGGCTGCCGTCTTCTACGCAAAATCGCACATTGTCATATCCCATTTGTTTAACGCGCTCTTGAGCTTCCCATGCCAGCTCAGGCACTCGTTCCATAGAAAAAACCCGGCTGGCAAATTCGGCCAAGAGCACGGTCTGGTATCCTGACCCGGTCCCTACCTCCAACACCTTGCTGCTCTCCTCGATTTCCAGAGCCAGTGTCATCTGTAAAACCAGACTGGGTTGGGAGATGGTCTGGTCATAACCGATAGGAAGTGCTCGGTCCTGGTGTGAATACTCCCGGTTCTCGTTGTTGATAAAGAGGCTTCGGTCCAGATGTTGAAAAAAGTGGATGATCTGTTCGCTTCTATCCTCAACCATCCTTTGAACACCCCCAAAAGTCCTTTTATCTATATACTCTATCTATCCCCGTTGCCAGCCGAGGCTACTCCACCGGAAACGATGAACGTCATGAGTTCAGAACTGTTCGTCTCCAGCGCTCGCACCTGATCCCGGGGAAAGACCAGTAGATTCCCGGCAAAATTATAGGACTGGGGCAGGTATACAGCAATGTAATCATCCAACCCAAAGTTGTCAAGGGAATCACAGGTAACGAAACCCAGGGCATGGGCTTCTGTCTCCTGGGAAAGCCGAACCAAAACCGGACGGTTAAAGGTTTTTTTATCTCCCAGGAAAGCACCAATCAGGTCTTTCACGGAGGAATACACGAGCTTAACCAAAGGCAGTCGGTTCATGATTCCGTCAAACCAATAGAATATCTTTCGGGTAAGAAAGTTGGAAACCAGGAACCCCACCAGGGTGATAATCAATAGAGTCGTAATAAATCCTACGCCGGGGATAATTCCGATTCCCGGAATAGGTATTTTTAAAATATGATCAATTCTTGTGAACACCTGAAAGAATATGTACAGGGTAAGCATAAAAGGCACCATAAACAAGAGTCCGTTTAAAAAATACCTGGTTAGTCTTTTCATGTTTGATCCCTCCATAAATAGATAGTTTGCCAATTTATTCTGGTCTTTAGCTGTATTTTCCCCAAAACTCATGAGGTCAAAAGCGGCTCGACTTTCTAGCTGATCACAAGAAGCAGCCACCTGCCGGCAGCTGCTTACTATCTACATTCTTTTTCCCAGCGCTTTTTCCTTATTTTATAACCTCATTGAAGCTGGACCATAGCAATCCTGTTATTGTCGCTTATGTTTCTTAATCGGTAATGTTTTTCTTTCCTTAAAAAAAATACCATGATGGTTGTGGTTTTGTCCAGGGATTGATTGACGAGGCCTCCGTGTTATTTCTGGAGTTGACAGGATGTAGGGAAGATGTTTAATTAATGAAAAGGAATTTATCCTGATGATAAAAGGAGAAGCATTATGAATGAACAGCCCAATTCACGCTGTTGTTTTCTTTGCGGAGTGGAAAACCGCCAGGGTATGAGATTGACCTGGTTCAGCGATTTTGAGCAAGGTGTCGTGTGGACCGAGGTGGAAATCGCCCCATTCTATAACGGATATCCTGGTGTCACACACGGTGGCATTGTGGCTGCCCTCCTGGATGAGACCAGCTTCCGGGCCATTGCCTTAGAAGAGAAAGATAGCTTTCTGCTGGATAATTTGTTCGTTACCGGATCCCTGAATATCCACTACCACCATCCGACCCCGACCGGGCAGCTCTTAAAAGTGGTCGGTTGGATTCGCAGGGCGGGAAAATCACGTTATGAAACCGCAGCTGAAATCAGACTGGCAGACGGCACAGTAACTGCTGAATGCAAAGCCCTGGTCCTGCAGCCTCCCGGCAGCTTTGCTGAAGAGGTGGGTTTTAGCTCCGAGTGGCCTTCCCGCCAAGACTAATTTTCACTAAAATTAGGGGACAGACCCGTTAACGGGTCTGTCCCCTATCGTTTCTACTTATTTTCCTTGTTCCCCAAGATTGCTGCTATTTGCCTGTAGCGTGATAATGGGTGTGAAGCAGCTCATGGGATTTGTGCCCCAGGGGTTCATGTAGGAAGTCCTCATAAATCTTTAAGACTTCCGGATTTTCATGGGATTTGCGGATGGGCAGTCCGGCATCTTCCTCGTAAATGGCATCGATTCTTTCCATCTTCTTAGCGATGGTGGAAGGAATGGGTTGGCCGCCGCCACCGATGCATCCACCCGGGCAGCACATGACTTCGATGAAGTGGTAGGGTGATGTCCCGGCTTTGATGCCTTCCATAATCTTGCGAGCCTCACCCAGGGAATTGGCTACGGCCGCCTTAACTTTGGTGCCGGCCAGGTCAACTTCCGCTTCCTTCATTCCCGTGAAACCACGCACCATCGTGAAGTTAACATCCTCCAGCTTGTCGCCGGTGACGACTTCGTAGACGGTCCGCAGAGCAGCTTCCATAACACCACCGGATGCGCCGAAAATAACAGCAGCGCCGGTGTAGGCACCCATCAGGGAGTCAAAGTTGGTAGGTTCCATCTCGTCCCAATCGGGGCCGCCCATACTGAACAGCTTGCCTATTTCTCTGGTAGTCAAAACCAGGTCAACATCTTGATACCCGCTGGAGTTCATTTCCGGACGCTGGGCTTCAAACTTTTTGGCAGTACAGGGCATGATGGATACCGAATAAACCTTCGAAGGATCTACGCCCGCTTTTTCAGCCCAGTAAGTCTTAACCAGTGCCCCAAACATCTGTTGGGGTGATTTACAGGTAGAAAGGTGATCCAATTGGTCGGGGTAGAAGGTTTCAATGAAGTTGATCCAACCAGGGCTGCAGGAAGTGATCATCGGGAGGGTTCCGCCCTCTTTCAAACGCTTGAGCAGTTCATTGCCTTCCTCTAAAATGGTCAGGTCAGCGGTAAAGTTGGTGTGGAAAACCTTATCAAAACCCAGGCTTCTCAATCCGGATACGAATTTCAGCATGTCGAGAGATCCGGTCTTCATGCCCAATTCTTCGGCGACTGCTACACGTACAGCCGGGGCGATCTGGGTGACAACGATCTTGTCCGGATCTGCTACAGCAGCCAAGAATTCGTCCATTTGCTCATTTTCAACAATAGCGCCCACCGGGCATACCAGAGCGCACTGTCCGCACATGACGCACTTGGTTTGAATCAAAGGCTTGGCATCGGCGGTTTGGGGAACCCCGTTCACAACTTCCAGCGCGCCAACTGTTTGAATGTCATTGCACATTTCTACGCATCTCAAGCACAGTGTGCACTTGGAAGGATCACGAACCAATGAGGGGGTGGATTGATCCTTTTCATGGAAGAATGGTTTGTTGTCTACATCACGGATAATGAATGTCTCAGCCAGGGTCTGTAATTCACAATTTTGATTCCGGGCGCAGTTGAGACAATCCTGGGGATGAACTTTGAGAATCTTCTTCAGGTTCTCAACTTTGGCTTTGATTGCTGCCGGGCTGAAGGTTTTTACATCCATACCGCTGGCTGCTTCTGTTGAACAGGCAGTTTTGAGCTCTCCATTGATTTCAACCATACAGACCTTACAGTTGTCTTTCACTTTAAGGTCTGGATGACTGCACAGAGAAGGAATGTCAAAACCAGCCGCAGAACAGGCCTTCATTACGGTAGTTCCTTCCGGAACCGATACCTCAAAGCCGTTAACAGTGATACTTACCATACTCTTTCTCCTCTCCCGCTCTAAAACTTTTTTAGGCTTCTTCAAATAGTTTATTTTCCTATACTATGCGTGTCAAGCATTATTCATAGGACAGGTCGCCCTGGATCTAGCTAAATAGAAAATCCCGGTAAATCGGTAATGAAAGAAATCATGCATTTTTCATCGTAAAGCCAGATAACGCTGCAGACGGTCTAATCCTTCCTTGATGTTTTCCAGAGAATTCGCATAGGAAAGCCGTAAATATCCCTCGCAGTTGCTTCCAAAATCAATGCCGGGTGTCAAAGCCACCTTGGCCTCTTGCAAAATATCAAAAGCCAGTTTATAAGAGTCGTTGCTGATATGACGGAGATCGGCCAAAGCATAAAATGCTCCGGTAGGCTTGCTGACTGTGGCCAAATTCATCTCTTCCAGTCGCTGGAGTACATAAAGGCGCCGCTGGTCGTAAATGCGCCGCATGTCTTCCACTTCCGTCTGGCAGTAGCGCAGGGCGGCTATCCCGGCCTCCTGGCAGAAGGAAGATGCGCAGATAAATAAATTCTGCTGTAGGATCTGCAAAGGTCGGATGTAACGACGCGGTACAATGATATAGCCCAGGCGCCAACCGGTCATGGCAAAGAGTTTGGAGAATCCGTTGATGACAAAGGCATCCTGGGAATATTCGAGGATCGTATGCTCCTCCCCTTCATACACCAGACCCGAGTATATTTCATCAGAAACAATGGGTCTTGGCAATTCTGCCAATTCTTGAAGCTGGGCAGCTGTGCAAACCATGCCGGTAGGATTGGCCGGACTATTTACCAGGATAGCACGGGTAGCCGGCCCCAGTCTGGCACGAATTTCTTCTATACGGTATTGAAATCCATCCTCGTCGTTGACTGGAACGTATACCGGTTGGGCATCCAAATAGTGAACAAAGTTGGGATAACAGGCATAATAGGGGTTGGGCAGGATAAGTTCATCACCCTTCTGCAAAAGAACGGAAAAGACCAGAAGCATCGCGGGTGAAGTACCCATCGTAACCATCACTTGCTCCGGAGATATTTCCACTCTAAACCTCTGCCAGTAATAGCGGGCGATTTCTTCCCGTAAAGCTAGTTTTCCAAGGCTGTGGGTGTAGTGGGTGTCATTATCCTTCAATGCCCGTATAGCAGCCTCTTTGACCGGCTCAGGAGTAGGGAAATCGGGCTCCCCCACTTCCAGATGAATCACGTCCTCGCCCCGGGCTTGCATAGCCTGGGCTTTCTCCAGGACTTCCATAACGATAAATGGTGAGATGTTTTCTGTTCTAGCTATTCTTTCTTCCATAATTTATCCTTCACTCCCCTGATAATTATAAGACACAATGAAACAATCGTAATTACCAAATATGTTTGATAATTAAGGGTGAAACAAAAGTTTCTATAATTGCTGCCAGCAAAATCATGGTTAAGGGCAGCCATAAATTTCTTAATTTATTGCTTGTAGCCGTGGCTTGCATGCCCAGGGCACAGGCTACACAGATGGCGCCAAACTCAAATATTCCATGGGGAAGAATCGCCAGGCTGAAAATGCCATAAGCCATTCCAATCTTCTTATGAAACAATACCGCCGCAAAGCCTAGAACCAGACCGTTTATGATCAAGACCAATACGGGGAATAGTCCACGGCTGGGGCGGGCTGTGAGCAAACATAATAATACCACCAACGAATTTTTAAGGAAATATAACCCAAGTAGATAGACGGGCAGCGACACCGTCGAAATCATTTTGGGAGGCTCCGCCAAAGCTGTCGTGGACTGCACCAGAGGATGGAGCCAGGGATAAGCTTGATTAAAAAAAATGAATCCCAGCGCAACCCCGATGATCAAGATCAGCAGCCAGGGTAAAGTATGTAATAATAGTCCTTTGGGCAGCCGCTTTATTCCCATTTATCCATCCTCCTCCGAAGATCCGCTTCATCGCTGCCCTGCTTTCCTCTGCTTCCGGCGGGGAATAACCCCGGGGTGGCGCGGGAGCCGGCGGCTGCCAGTCCGGCGATAACTCAGGAACATGCCCAGAAGTGACAAGACCGCGAACGATAAGCCCCAACGCGCCATATTGGAGCGTTGGTTGACTTCCAGATAAGCGCTGGTGAACAGAGTAAAACCGAAAACCACTGCCCAGGTCAGGCTCCGAATCGCACGCGTATTGGATTCGATTTCTCCCATCAAACCTGGCAGGGGTACTTTCACTTCCAGATCGCCGCGTTCTGCCCGGCGCAGAACTTTCTCCGCCAGTGTTGGCAGTTCCACCAGTGATAGTCCCAGCGCCTTGCCTTTCTCCTGGATTATTTTCCACATGCCCTCTTTCTCAGGGGCAATTTGATCGACATAAGGCCGAGCCACATCCAGGAAACTAATTCCTGGAGAAAGCTTGATGCAGATCCCGTATAAGGTACCCAGAGCTCTCCCTAGAAAGGTAAAATTAGCCGGCACTTGAAAGGGATTCTCGTATAGTAATTTCTCCAGATCTTCCAGAATCAAATGCAAATCGTTGCTGGAAAAGTCCTTGGCTTTACCAAGGGTCTGTTCTAAAAAAAGGCTGACGGCCCTACCCAGCAACTCCCGGTCGCTTCCCGCCCTGATAAAACCTATTCGCGTCAGGGAATCAACCACCTTTTCAAAATCGCGGTTGACCATAGAAAAAACCATTTCTATCAAGGTGTCGCGCAATTCAGCTGGGATGTGCCCCACCATACCAAAATCAACCATGACGATTTTGCCATCGGGTTTTACAAACAGATTGCCCGGATGGGGATCGGCATGATAAAAACCATCGATCAATACCTGTTTGATATAAATCTGCAGGAGTCTACTGGCAACCGTGCTGCGATCGATTCCAGCCTCCTCTATTGCGGTTAGATCAGTAATCTTGATTCCCTCAACGTACTCCATGGTTAGCACCCGGCGGGTGCTATACGGCCACAGAATCGTGGGTATGATCAAATCAGAGTCTTCCCGGCTATTTTCGGCAATCGTCTCTGCATTGTGGCCTTCCTGAACATAATCAAGCTCAGCCTGCAGGGTCTCTGCAAATTCCTGATATATAGCATCGAGATCAATAAAGCGTTCCCAGTCGGTGAAGGTTTTTAGCAGCGATACGACTCGGCCGATTGCCTTTAAATCTATAACAACCAGGTTTTCGATCCCGGGACGTTGGATCTTTACGGCTACCGTTTGGCCATCGTGCAGCCGGGCTAGATGCACCTGACCCAGTGAGGCTGAAGCCAGGGGGTTTTGGTCAACGAAAGCAAAGACTGTTTCTAGAGGATTTGAAAACTCCTTTTCCGCCAGGTCTCTTAATTGGTCGAAGAGTACCGGCCGCACCTCATCCTGAAGGGTGCTCAGCTCTTCTATACTGGCCGGGGGTAGGATGTCCACCCGGGTGCTGAAAAACTGCCCCAATTTGATAAGCAGCCCGCCCAAACCGACTGCGGTATCCTTAAAGATCCGGGCCTGGGATCTGTCCAGTTCTTGTTTTTTAGCCTCGATCCAGGCCTCCTTATGCCAGAGCCTTTTGATTTTCAGTGAATAGAACGCCCAGAAAATACCCAGAAAAAGGCTTAAGACCAACCAGAAGCGCTTCAAGCCTTGGCGGGATTGACGTTTCATTGATCATAACCTCTTGATATTTTTATAATATGATCCATTGCCACATATTCCTGTTCATTTTTGATGTCAACTCAACCAGGTTGTATTCCGGTAATTACGGTCTTTTTTATGATTGCATTTAGTATACCAGAAATGAAAGGTCCATCACAAAACTCCATCCCATAATTTGGGATGGTCTTCACCCAGTTGTAGTTCGGTGGCCGTTTTTTCTGATTTGTCTGAGCAATCATTCAAGGAAGAGAAGCAGCGGTAAGTTTCTCACTTAACCCGGCCAAGGGAATAGCCAGGGCCTGGTCTGCCCCTTTCACAGAGTCACGGTTATAAGCGAAAACTACAGCCACAACCTGCCCCTTGGTGTTAAGCACCGGACTCCCGCTGCTGCCAGGAGCGATAGGAGCCTGGATCAACATAATGAGTGATTGGCTGCCGGTTATCTTGACATAATCCAGGAGCGGTCCGGCGACCGGTATCCGGAGATAGCCTGAGGGGTTTCCGATGATGGTGAGAACCGCACCCCTGTCCGGAAATTTCTCAGTATTTACCTCCAGGCAGGGCAGGTTGCTTCCTTGAAACTGAACCAGGGCCAGATCAAGACCGGGTATTGCTTTTATATTCTGACTGATAAACGAACTGCCATCCGCAAAGCTAATCTTAACTTCCCGGGCTTTTTCAACCACATGCTGGTTCGTTACCACCAGGCCGGTGGGTTGAATATTAAAACCTGTTCCCTGCTGCCGGGTGGGAGAAAGAATGTCATTCACCTGCACAGCTTCAACCTTAACAATTGCTGGGATTGATAGCTGGACGAATTGCTGGGAACTCAGCTCCCGGCTTTGCCTGAGATAGGTTGGCGCCTCTTTGAAAAGTTGTGCCAGATTGGGGAAGGATAAAGCTGTAAAGGCCAGGAGGCAAATCACCGCGACAACCCGATAGAAGAATGATTTGTTGGAGCGATAAGGCTTTTCCTCATCAAATACATCCTCATCGTCCAGTTCGTGGGATGTGTGTGGGTACTGATGCCCGTCGGCATCAGGATGTTCATTGTTGGTATAGCAGGTTTTATCCACACGAAGATCCTCGCTTCCCTTTCGGGCGCAGGCAGCCCAGAGTCCTCCCCAGCCAGGGGGTATAGAGCTCGATGGCACCCTCCGGGCATAATTCCTGACAACAATAGCAGCGTATACAGCGCTGGTAATCATACACTGGTATGCCGCTACCAGGCTCTTCGGCCCAGTTTACTACCGGGGGGTCCAGCGGACACATGTGTACACAGATACCGCAGCTTACGCATTTTGTGGGGGTTATGACCGGTCGAGGTAGTAAGTATTGGCGCAGCCACTCCGCTTTACCGGCGAAATCAGGAGGCTTTTCCACTTCTTTAAAATTCTGGAGGGGTAAAAAATTAACCCCATCTCCCACCAACTCTATTTCATCCCGGCTGCTCTGGCCTAATCCAGCCTCCCGGCCTATGGTTACTGTCAAAATATGTTCCGGATCAATACCCAGCACTCGGCAGGCCGTGGAATCCAGGGCTACTGGATCGGTGGAGAACAGCAAGAGGCCTAGATGCCTCGGTGCCCCGCCTCGCGGCCCATTTCCCTCCATAACCACAATCCCATCCACGATAAAGAGACGAGGATTCAAGGCCACATTCAAATCAACCAGCATCCGGGCAAAATCATGGGGGCGAGGTAGTTTTATATGAAATTCCCCTTTCAATAAACCGGGAATACACCCAAACTGGTTCTTTACCGCAGCAGTGATTTTCATAAGTCCATGGGTTTTTAATTTGCCCAGACTGACCAGACCATCACATTCTTTGATGCCTTTAGCAATAACAAACTGCTTATTTTGACTGGCTGCTGCGCAATGGATCGTCTCAGGAGTGGTAAAATCAGCCAGGCCAATGTTGAGTTCCTGGGCGATGTCAGCCAGGCCGCATTTTTTGGCCACCTTTTCGACGCCGCCCAGAGCTGGTGAGTCGCCATATTTCAGTTTGACTCCCATTTCGATAAGGGCTGAAGCTGCGCTCCGGAAAACAGCAGGATGGGTGGTGACTGCCTTGTCTGGCGGAGAGGCAGCCAACAGGTTGGGTTTGAGAAGAATAGTCTCCCCGGCTCGAAAAAGCCCGTCCCCGGCGCCTACCAGTTCAAGACCTTTTCGGACTGCCTGTTCAACATTATGCTCCTGGTAGTCGTTGCAGCAAATCACTGCTACTTTGGATTTTTTCACCGCCCACTCCTAAAACAGCTGTAAGCCGAAATATTATCCCTATTATACCCCGGTCCCAACTTGAATAAAAACCAAGGAATGGCCAGAAATTATTTCTCTTGCGATTGAGCGCTTCTATAAGATTTCGGAGGGGAAGAACTATAGTTTGGGTATGCGCAGATTGCTGACCATCAGCAAAGAAAGGCCGAAAACGATTAAGATAATGAAGTTGGTGTTAAGGTAAGAAGCTCCCAGGGAAACAAAGGCCAAGAGCAAACCGGCTATGGTAATCGGAATGCCCAGAAAAAATTCGTGGATATTTAGAACATTGAAGCGGGCCAAACGCAGGGATCCACAGACCACAAAGAGGATGCAGGCCAGAAGCCCCAGCATATGATAGCGGCCATGAAGGATCTGAGCATAGAGCAAAACAGCGGGAGCCACTCCGAAGGAGACCAAATCACATAATGAATCAAGCTCCTTCCCTAAATCAGAAGTAGTGTCTAGTCTACGGGCTATCCTGCCATCCATTGCATCCATGACCCCAGCCACCAGAATCAACCAGGCTGCCATACGATAATCGTTATCTAATATATAAGTAATAGAAAGAGTTCCAAAAATAATATTGAGAATGGTAACCACATTGGCAAACATCTTATTAAAGGAATCGCGCAATTACCGTCTCTCCTCCCCTAACTTTATCTCCACGTGCTACTTCAATGCTGGCGGTCGTTGGAAGGAACAACTCCGTGCAGGATCCAAAGCGGATCAAGCCGAATCTCTCCCCGGACTGCAAAACATCCCCCGGCTTCACCCAGCATACAATTCTCCTGGCTATCCTCCCGGTAATCTGAATGACCAGAACCTTTCCATATTCGCTTACAATGCCCAGGCAGTTGCGGGCGTTTTTTTCTCCGGCCTCCGGCTTGTAAGCCGGTAGGAACAGCCCACCGGATCTTTCCACCCATTCAACCTGCCCATCCAGCGGTGAGCGGTTGATGTGTACATTAAATATACTTAAGAAGATGCGCACCTGAAGGGCTTCACCCTGCAGGTAACTGCTCTCCTGTACTCGCTTGACTTCCATTACCGTCCCATCGGCCGGGGATAAAACCAGTCCCTTGTGCGCTTCGGCCCGGCGCTCCGGATTGCGAAAAAAGAATGTGCAAAACAGGGTTAAAACCAACGGGATTAGAGACCATCGATAATATGGTGTGAATAATAATACTACTGTGATAATAGCAGGAGTGGCTACAAATATCCAACCTTCCCTGGCTATCAGGCAATTGTGTTTCATCCAATTCTCCTCGATGTATAAGTCTGCGCCCCGTCGGAGCTCACACTCCAGATTCTCTTTTCCTACATAATAGTACTAAAGAACCGGGTACAATACCAGCATCTTTTGAACAGATTGTATGAATTGAAGCAAAGATGTATAAAAAATGTAATAACGAGGTTAGGTTAGCGAATAGAAATACCGAATCGTTTACTATGCGATTATCATCCTAATCGAGGCAGACGATTTTCCTGGCCTGCCGACTTCCGGGTGGATAAACAAAAAGCACTGGCCGCATCGGAGAACAATCGTACAGGGTCTGGGGATCCACCGCCAGGTATTCCAGGTGGACGCGCCTGCGCCTCTCCCCTGGTTTTAGTTCCTGGAGTTCAGGTAAATGGGTCATGACAAAATCCTCGTCTTTGAGCCAGGCATACAGTGTTTCGCTATTACTGACGCTCACTTGGTCAGGTAAATCATTGGCCAGGCGCTGCGGCCCCTGGTTTTCTAAATAGTCGGCCTTGATGATTTGCCGGGCTCGCTCCTCGTGTTCCGGGCGGAACAGGGCAAGAAAATCACGAATATACGCATATCCCTTTTCCGGCCTGTGTGCTCTTTCGAACAGCCTCTGCTCCTCCCAGTACGATGCGAAAGCCAAAAAAAAGGCAAAAGGATCACCTGGATATACGCGACTGCTGATATAACTGAGGATGCGAACAAACGCTCCACTGTTATAAAAGCGTTCCAGCAATTCCTCTACGTGTTTGAGTCTGGTCAATTCACGATAGGTGATAAAATCACTGGCCAGGATTTGGTAAGGGGGATGCTCTTGAAAAACATACCCGTACTCGCTCTCCCAGTTCCCCAGAGAAGTTCCTTTTAATTTTTTTAAGAATCCCAGTTGAAGTATGTGAGGTTGGAGAGCCAGGACTTCATTAAAAGACATCCCAAAGCGCTGGTAATTCTCAAAGGGAAGCCCGGCGATCAGATCCAGGTGAAGATGGATCTTGGTTTCCAAACGCAGGCGTGTGATATTTGCCTGGACCTTCTGCCAATCAGTCGGCCGTTTTACTGCCCGCAAAGCCTCGGGATAGGTACTTTGAACGCCTATTTCGAAATTGAACCTTCCCGACGGGACCTGGCTCAGAAATCCGATAAAGGCATCGGAAATAAATTCGGCTCTAATTTCAAAATGATACCGTCCTTCCCCATCCTGCTGCAGTATGAACTCCATGATCTCTTGGGCACGGATTTCATCAGCATTGAATGTGCGGTCCACAAATTTAATCTCCCGAGCACCCTGTTTGATCAGATATTTTAGGTCAGACTTCACTCTGTCCAGCGACCGGTATCGCACACCACGAAAGGCGGATGATAAGCAGAATGAGCAATTGAAAGGACACCCGCGGGAGGCTTCATAATAAAGGATTCTTCCCCGTAAATCAGGCAGATCTTCATAAGCGGGCCGGTCCAGTTGGTTCAGATCGACCGGAGACTGCCGGGGAGAGTTCACTTTTACCATAGATCCAGTACGAAACGCGATCCCCGCGATTTCATCCAGCCCTTGTCCCATTTCCAGGCAGGCGAGAAGCTCAGGCATTACAGCCTCCCCCTCCCCTTCAACCACCACATCGACATCCGGGCAGTCTCTGAGCATCTGACTCGAGCAATAAGAAACCTCAGGTCCACCCAAAATGATCTGACAATGAGGAACGATTTTCTTAAAGTCCGTACTAAGTCGCAGTATCATCTCAATGTTCCAAATATAGCAGGAAAAGCAGAGAATGTCGGGTTGAAATGAATACAGGTCGGCCAGGATTTTATCAAGGTTTTCATTGATGGTATACTCGCGCACGGTTACAAGCCTGTGGTGATTATGACAGGCCTGGCTCAAACAAGCCAGCGCTAATGAGGAATGGATAAACTTGGCATTCAATGCGGCTAAGACAACACGCATAGTACTCCTTTGCTGGAGAGGGTTTACTCTTCACCAACCACTTTGATTTCAGTATGCAATTCGACGCCAAAACGCTTTCGTGCTTTATTCTGGATGATCTGAATCAGATCTAACACATCCTGAGCCGTGGCATGCCCCCGGTTGACCACAAAACCTGCATGTTTGGGAGAAACCTGGGCACCACCCACGGTAAATCCCTTTAATCCTAACTCTTCGATCATGGGGCCTACATAATAACCCTCCGGACGACGGAAGGTGCTGCCGGCGCTGGGACTTTCCAGCGGTTGTTTCTCCTGCCGCTGGCGGGAATATTCCTTCATGCGCTCTTTGATTTCTTCACAATCCCCCCGCCGCAAATGCAGTCGGGCAGCCAGGACAATGCTGTCCAGTTCCTGAAAGATGCTTTTTCTGTACCCCATACCCATTTGTTGGGGAGAATACTTTTGATCGTTCCCTTGTTGGTCAAGGGCTTTTACTTCCACGAGTATATCTTTGATCTCCCCTCCGTAGGCGCCGGCGTTCATTACCACCGCTCCACCCAGACTTCCGGGGATTCCTTCGGCAAATTCCAATCCGCTTAAACCTTGATCCGCCGCCTGTTTGGCCAAATCATAAAGGCTAACACCGGCTTCGGCATAGATCTCTTCATCAGATATCTGCACTGTGGTTAGTCCCTGGCCTATTTTGATTACGATTCCCCTGATCCCTTTATCACGGACCAGGATATTACTCCCCATCCCCAGAACAAAACAGGGTATATTCTGGCTCTGACAATACTGCAGCGTCCGTCTAATATCTTCAATCCCGCCTGCCATTACCAGTGCATCTGCCGGGCCGCCAATCCCGAAAGTGGTATGGCGGCTCATCGGTTCCTGGAGGCGCACCTCAGAAGGATATAAAATGTTCGTTAATTCCGAATACATGCCCATCTCCTTAGATTTTTCTCTAGCTATTGTATGATAAGAGCCTTAAATTATGCGCTCTCCACCACCCTGACTGCAATCTTAGGAGCTTCCGGCAAAATCCAAATCGTGCTTTGGGGACCATACCTCTTGATGGCATCGCGTAAGGCCTGTTCTATGTCAGCCACCGGGCCTATGAACATGCTTTCCGTGGTGGCTGGCGGCAGCCCGCTGTACAGTAAAATGTCCACCTTTTGCAGGGTGCGGCAAATAGCATAGGCTTTATGCCCGCCCAGTTCGAAGTGGTGATGGAATCGCTCGACAATATCCTGAGGGCAGGTGGCTGATTCAATCCATCGGGCAAAAGTTTCCTCACCCAACCCCTCACGGCATTCAGCCACCAGTATGATGATTCCGCCGTCGTTTACAGCTAAACTGGCTGCATCTAATGCCTTCTGAGCCTGGTACACATTTATATCTTTGGGGTAGCCGCCGCAGGAGGCAATTACGATGTCAGCCTTACGAGGTATAGGTACTACATTGAAGCTTTCGCAGCTCTTGACCGCTTCCAGCCAGGCCTGGTACAGATCTCCGGCTGCCGCAAATACAATCTGGTTCTTACCGGCTATGACAACATTGATAATAAAGTCAACGCCAGCTTTACGCGATGCTTCCACCATGATGTCACTGACCGGGTTGTCCATGTAATTGCCCAGGCAGGCGCGGTGATCGTCCATCAACTGATGATTGGCTTCAATCAATGCACGGGCTGCCACACCAGGCAATATGGATTTGCGGCCCCCGGAATAACCGGCAAAATAATGGAGTGAAACTACTCCGGTGGTAATTAAAAGATCAGCCTCGGCCACCTGACGGTTGATCAGCAATTCCATTCCATTGCTCAAGACGCCCAGAGACTTCATCTCTCCATCGCAATCGTGGTTCTCTATGCGATAATTCTCGCAGATTTCAGAACCAAAGATTCGGATGTTTTCTTCCCGGCTATGGGGACGGTGAATACCCAGTGCTACCACCAGGGTAATATTTTCCCGAGTGATTCCGGCTGTCTCCAACTCTTTCAACAACGGGGGCAGGATGGAGGCATAGGGTGTCGGCCGCGTTATATCGTTAACAACGATAACTGCATTACGGGCTTGTTTGCTCTGTGCGATCTCCTTCAGAGTCGGAGTCCCTATAGGTTTGCACAGAGCCTCCCTGACCATCTGGTCGTTGTCCCCTATCATAGCTGGAGCCGGTGGCTTAACCACACCCAGCAAATGCTGGTCTGGGACATTCAATTCAAGCTGCTGGTCGCCGTAAGACAAATTAACTTTCATCATCGTTCACCTGCTTATATATGATATGAGTCAAAAAGAGCCATCCCTTTCGACTCAGTTTCTACTGACCTGATGGACTTACAACTAATTATATATAAGGTAGCAAAGCCTTGCCAAACAAAATGTCGCTTTTAGCGCCTTAAGGTCCGCAAAAAACCCGGAGAGGTTGGTACCTGCTCCGGGCAAAATGAACGAATTTTAAAGATTATTAAATCTTATTTGACTTTTTCCAAATACCCTGTGCTTCAGCAGCTTTAATCAGGTCGTCTCTTACGGCGGGATGAGCGATATTGATCAGCCCTTCAGCCCGCTGCCAGACGGTCCTGCCTTTCATGGCATATTTCCCGTATTCGGTAACAATGTAATCGGCTACAGAACGGGGGTCGGTTACAATTGAACCAGGAGAAAGACCTGGGACGATTCTGGTCTTTATCACTCCATTTTCTTCATTTGCGGCTGGCATACAGATGAAAGATTTTCCCCCTCGGGAATCCCAACCAGCCAGAACGAAGTCCAATTGTCCTCCAGTACCGCTAATCTGCCGAAAACCGGATGACTCGGCATTTACCTGTCCATAGAGATCTACTTCCACCGCATTATTGATGGTTATAAGCTTATCATTCAGGCAAGCTACGGAAGGCTTGTTGGTGTAATTTACTGGATAGGTGGCGCATTTGGGGTTGTCATCGATAAAGTCATATAAGATTTGGGTTCCCAGTGCAAACGTATAAACCATTTTCCCCGGGTCAACACCCTTGTATTTCCCGGTCATTTTGCCGGCTTCATGCATATATACATAGGCATCAACCAGCATTTCGGTGTGACAGCCCAGGTCCTTCAAGTCGGAATCGGCAATGGCCATACCGATCGCGTTCGGCATACCGCCGATTCCCAGTTGGATGCAGCAGCCATCGTTGATTTCCTCCATGATTAACGCAGCTACCTTTTGATCTCTGTCCGTGATGGGTGGCGACCCAAGTTGGGCCAAGGGCAGGTTGCTGCCCTCTACAATGTAATCAACTTCTGAGATATGAATAGCTTCTTCATAACCGCCCAGGCAACGGGGCTGCTTCTCATTCACTTCCACGATAATAACTTTGGCCCGGTCACATACCGCCCGGCTGAAGCTGCATTGAGGGCCAAAATTAAAATACCCCTTTTTGTCCATGGGCGCGACCTGCATCATCGCCACATCAATGGGGTCGATTCTTTCCCTAACATATCGGGGAACTTCTGAATACTTGATGGAAGAATAGTAGTATGGCTTTCCGGTCTTGCCAATTTTTCGATCCGCTCCAGAACAATGCCAGCTATGCCAAACAAATGATTCTCCCGTCGTATCGACGACATTGACCTCAGTGGGATAGGGGTTGACCACGCTCCATATTTTTACATCTTTTAATTCGTCTTTTCTTTTTGCCAGGGCTTTGTCCAGGTCTCGAACCTGCCCTGCGAACTCTCCATAGTCGACCCAATCCCCTGATTTGATTACTTTAACCGCTTCATCTGCCGAAACCAGTTTCTGCCTGTATTCTTCTGCCAAGCCCATCTAATAACTCCCCCTCTTTCATTCTCTAATCAGATGCCTATTTTTCTATTCATTGACATCACATACCAGCAAATATTATTACACCTCCTTCCCTACCGCTGCCATGATATAGATATTTGGCTGGTCCCTGTCAGGCACCTCCTCCAAGCCTGTTCAACCTGCCAAGGCTGTAAGCTATTGATGAAAAACCAGGGGTAATTCGTTATTGCAGTTATTTCTGTTGGATAGTGGCCAATGACCGTAGAAATATAGATGAAGAGTTGTCCGGCCCTCTGCTGCTAAGGTCGTGTGGAAGCCCTTATTGGTTGGTTAAGGTTGCTGTGAGCTGATGGAATAGAACAGGTGAATGCGTTTTTAGACCTGATTTCTTGCTGAAGTGACGAATCTCTTGTGTACGTTATAGAAGCAGAAATATTTGTTCATAGAAGCGTGGTGCATCATGGGACGCTGAGGTTGCCTGTGCTGGTACCAGAAATTGGGTTGGATTTGTGAATGGGGTTCCGTAGAGAAACCTTGTACATATTATACATGTTTTTTACCCCACCGTCTTCATTTTATCTGTGTTATAATAGGCAGTGTCTTTTTGGGACATAACGGCTTTTATATCTTACAAGGAGGAATAATCCTATGGATCCTACCGCCATCAAGAAGGAACTGCTGGCCATGCTGGAACCCGGTCAGGTTCTGGTTAAAGATTTGGACCTGATGTATTACTCTTATGACAGCAGTTTTTTAACCAAACTGGAACCAGCCAATCCTCTGGCAGTGATCATGCCGCGTTCCACTGATGATGTGCAAAAGGTGATGCGTTTCGCTTACGAAAATAGCATCCCGGTAATACCGCGCGGGGCCGGTACCGGCGAAACCGGAGGTTGTGTAGCTATACAGGGCGGCATCGTTTTGGATCTTTCCACCTGGGATGAAATTATAGAAATTGACGGCCCCAATATGCAAGTCATTGTCCGTCCCGGGGTGATTCATGCTGAATTAAACAAGGAGTTGGCCGGGCACAATCTTTTTTTTCCGCCTGATCCGGGCAGCAGTCTAATGTGCACCATCGGCGGAATGGTTGCCAATAACGCCAGTGGATTACGAGCTGTAAAATATGGCTGTACAGAGCAATATATTCTAGGCCTGGAAGTGGTCCTACCCAACGGAGAGCTCATCATAACAGGAGGAATGAAGGCCAAATGCATCAAGAATGTTTCTGGCCTGAATCTGACCAAACTCATGGTGGGTTCGGAAGGAGTCCTGGGTGTAGTGACCCGCATTCGCCTTCGCTGTTGGCCGAAACCCAAGGCGCGTGGTATCGCAATGGCCATTTTCGATGATCTCGACCAGGCGCCGGCCGCGGTCCTGGATACCTATCGGGCCGGAGTCCTTCCTTCTGGGATTGAGATTTTGGACAGCTCGGCTATTGAAGCGGTGAACCTTTTTAAACCGGAGATCAACCTCCCCAACGCCGAAGCCATCCTGCTTTTTGAAGTGGACGGCAATCCCCCCAGTGTGGAATATGAAGGTCAGGTAATCCGAGATGTGGTCGGCAAGAGGGCGCGGACTATAGAGTGGTCTACTGAACCCAAACGCATGGCGGAATTATGGGAAGGCCGCAGCATTACCGCCACCGCCGCCGCCCGGGTCAAAAAAGATGGAAGTCGCGTTTTTGCGGGGGAAGATATCAGCGTCCCTTTGGCCAAAGTGGCTGATACTTTGCGCGCTATACGCGCTCTGGGAGCCAAATACGGCATCAAGGTCGTAAACTATGGTCACATAGGCGACGGGAACGTTCACACGGCTCCGGTTATCAATCCAGAAGTTCCCGAGGAAGTGGAACAGGTTCTGAAGCTGGTCCATGAAATTCACCTCTTGGCCATCGAACTGGAGGGATCCACGACTGGTGAACATGGCGTAGGTGTGGTTCGCCGTCAATACGCAGAGCTTGAACACGGCCGGGCCGTTGCATATATGAAAGGGATTAAACAAGTTTTCGATGACAAAGGCATTATGAACCCCGGTAAACTGTTTTAGTCCAAAAGGAGAAGGATCATGGATTTCAAAGAATTACCTCCGGTCAAAGAACAGATTATGAAGTGTGTTCGCTGCGGCAAATGCCGGAGTGTATGCCCTATTTTTGCTGAAATTCGCAATGAGACAGCCGCCCCGCGGGGGCACGTGTTTATGGTTCAGATGCTCCGGGATGGCAATGTTGCCCCGACCCCGGAAGTAGCGGAACGCCTGACCAACTGCTTGATGTGTGAAACTTGCAGCGTAAACTGCCCTTCGGGCATCGACATTCATGAGCTTAACGCCGCAGCGCGTTCCTATATCAACAGCCGCAACTCCAGCCTGGGTAAAAATCTTGTTTTTGACACTTTATGGACCAAACCCGGTCTATTAAAAACCTCCACCCGTTTCATGTGGAGCGCTCAGAAATTGGGCCTGCAAACCCTGGCTAGAAATATAGGTCTGACCCGCTTGTTGCCGGGTGATCTGCCCAAAGCGGAAAAAATTCTTGATTCTCTCCCCCGGCGTACGGCTCGCAGCCAGCTTCTCAATGTCAATCCAGCCCGGGGTGAAAAAAGATTTACGGTGGGATATTTTTTGGGCTGTGCCAGCGATTTGATCAACCCCTCAGTAGCTCTGGCTACGGTGGACGTATTGACCCGCAACGGCTGCGAAGTCATTATCCCTCCTGACATGAAATGCTGTGGGCTCCCCCATATTGCCAATGGCAAAATGGATACCGCCCAGATGTTGGCTGCTCATAATGCCAAAATATTTAACAGTTATGACTTCGACTACATTATAACGGACTGCGCCTCCTGCTCCTCGGCCCTGAGTCGTAAGAACATGGAGTTTCTGCTGGGAGGGCCTTTGCAGGAAGAGGCAGCTTTTGCCTTTGCGGATAAGGTTATGGATCTCACCCAATTTTTGGTGGAGGTTCTGGATCCGAAGATACCGTCCTCGGGGCTTTCAACACCGGTGAAAGTAACATACCATGACCCCTGTCATCTGGCCAACGCCCAGGGAATTAAAAGCGCTCCCCGCCAGCTTCTGCAGCGCATTCCGGGCCTGGAATTCGTGGAAATGAGTTTAGCCAACCGCTGCTGCGGCGGGTCGGGAACTTTCAGTCTGACCCATTATGATCTATCCATGAAAGTTTTGGATAAGAAAATGGAGAGCGCCATGGCAACCGGGGCTGACATTATCGCCACCTGCTGCCCCAGTTGCGTATTGCAGCTTCGTTATGGTGTTCGCAGGAACAACTGGAATGCACAAGTGCTGCACCCGGTGGAACTGCTCAGCCAGTGCTACCAGCGCATGCAGTTGAGCGCTTAACATTTGTCGGCATAGGAACGGACGGAACGCAAACCATGGGCAAACACTTAGACAAGCTAATATTCCGTAAGGTTCGGGATGCCAACCTTAAATATAATCTGGTTGAGGATGGAGATCGCATTGTTGCGGCCATGTCAGGCGGCAAGGATAGTTTCACCATGCTCTATTACCTGGACCTCTTGCGCAAATATACACCACTCCGCTTTGATATTGTCCCCTTGTATCTCGATTTGGGCTGGGACAACGATATCACCACTCAAAAAGCTTTATGCCGGGAATTGGGTATGGATCTAAAAGTGGAATCTACCAATATCGGCCGGGTAGTCTTCCAGGAGCGCCAGGAGAAAAACCCCTGCGCCCTGTGCTCCAACCTGCGCCGGGGTTCGATGAACCGTATAGCCCGAGAACTCGGCTGCACCAAGGTAGCCCTGGGTCATCACCTGGATGATGCAGTCCACACCCTCTTTATGTCCATCCTTTTTGAAGGTCGCTATCGTCTTTTTAAACCTCTGACCTATCTGGACCGAAGCGGAATCACACTGATTCGCCCCCTGATTTATGTCCAGGAAAGGGAAATTCGTTCATTTATTCAATCCAGGAACCTGGAGCCGGTCGTGAACCGCTGTCCGGCAGACAATAAAACCAGGCGCAGCGAAGTAAGCCGTCTCTTGGATATAATGGAAGAGCAGCAGCCCGGCATTCGGCGGCAATTTTTGGCTGCCATTGAAAACGTAGACCAGGACAGCCTCTGGCAATCCTGAGAACATGTGTTTCATTTGCTTCTTCTATGCTATAATTTAGCCAAAGAGTAATGGGGGGGGTGGCAGCATGGAGAATGTTGAGGAACTCACACAACGGCAGCAGCAGATCCTAGATTATATCAAGGAAAAAATCAGGGTAACGGGCTATCCGCCCTCCGTCCGGGAGATCGGTCAGGCGGTAGGTCTCAAATCCAGTTCCACCGTTCATTCCTATCTTTTACAGCTGGAGAAAAAAGGACTTCTCAGGAGAGATCCTACCAAACCCCGATCGATAATTCCCATCGATCATTATGAGGGTCTGGAAGTCAGTGATACGCTGGCCTTGCCGGTGGTGGGCAGTGTAGCTGCGGGAACGCCCATTCTGGCTCAGCAAAATGTCGACTCTTACTTGCCGATACCGGTGGATTTTCTTGGCAGTGGCAGCCATTTTGTCCTGCGGGTTCAAGGGGACAGCATGATTGAAGCCGGTATTTTGGACGGCGACTATCTCATCGTAAAAGAGCAGGCAGATGCATCCAACGGAGAAATCGTTGTGGCTTTGCTGGAAGATGAGGCAACGGTAAAAAGGCTGTATAAACGGGATGGGTATGTGGAGTTGCGCCCGGAAAATGCCAGCATGGAACCCATTATCGCTGAGAGGATCAGTATTGCCGGTAAAGTTGCCGGCTTACTGAGAAGAATGTAAAACCATCAGCCTTTCGAACATCCCTATTTTATGAATTACATGCAACAGGGACTCCTAGATGAATGCTAAGGAGTCCCGTTTTTCTTATTGAATGACCCTCAGGGCTCGATTTACTATCTCTTCACACTTTCATCTTGATTGTTTTCTTCTATAGTCTTCTTATGGAAGTTCTCTTTTTCCAACAGCATGATATTGGTGGTCGCCGATGCAATCAGTCTACCCCTGCTATCAAATGCTTCACCGGTGAGATATGCGATGGTCTTGCCCAGAGATTTCATGTTCACCCTCACCATCATAACGTCATTTTCAAAAATAGGACAGTGGTAGCTTACACAAAGGTCCACCGTAGCTATTTCATACCGACCGGTCGATAAGATCACCAGTCCGCCAAAGGTGTTGTCAAAGGCTGCCCCAATAAAGCCACCCTGCATCGATTTTCTTGGGTTTGAATAGATTTCCAGTACCGGATAATTGTAGGTCAGGCTTTCTCCTTCCACATATTCAACAAATTCCGGCTGCATCGTTTCCTTACAGTTGGCCGTCGGTATAGGAAACCGGGCACGCAAGGCCTCAATATCTGTGTACCGTTCCATGACGAAAACTCCCCATAATAATTCTTTATGATTCCCCTATGTGCACCGCCCCATGAGAACTTCACAGCTGGGCGTCATTATTTCTGCCCGGGAATGGCTCTGAGCATACTTATTCGTCAATATGGAGCAAATTCCCTCCACAAATTAACTTGTTTCGGTTCCTTAGTTTCTCTGCTCATTTAGATGCTCGGGTCTTCCCTTTTTCTAAGAGATGATGAGTCCCCATAAACAAATTTGAGGCCTGGAATTCCTTCCAGGCCTCTGTTGATCGTCTCTGGGAATTTAGAATTTCTCCAGGTATTGTTCCAACTCCCAGTCATAGACCCGGGAACTATACGCTTCCCATTCTTTGGTCTTGGCCAGAATAAAACGCGAGCTGAGGTGCGGCCCCAAAGCCTCCAGTATAAGCGGGTCATTGCGCAGGACATCAATCGCTTCCAGCAGATTCTCGGGAAGAGATTCTATGTTATGTTGTTTTCGCTGGGCGAGATCCATTTCATAAATATTCTGATCAACTGCCGGCGGTGGAGAGATTTGGTTTTTAATTCCTTCTAGACCGGCTTTGAGAATTACTGCCAGCCCCAGGTAGGGGTTGCAGGTGGGATCAGGGTTGCGTATCTCGATGCGGGTGCTGATGCCCCTTTTGGCCGGTATCCGGATCAACGGGCTGCGATTCCGATACGACCAGGCGATGTAGACCGGGGCTTCGTAGCCCGGAACCAGCCGCTTATATGAATTCACGGTAGGGTTGGTAATCGCTGCAATGGCCCGGGCATGCTTCATTACCCCACCGATAAAATACAGACAGTTGTCGCTCAGTCCATGCGATCGGGAAGGATCATAAAAATGATTCACACCTTCCTTAAAGAGAGAAACATGCATATGCATTCCAGACCCATTAATGCCAAACACCGGTTTGGGCATAAAAGTGGCATGCAGGTCATGTTTCTGAGCAACGACACGTACGGCGATGCGGAATGTGACAATATTATCGGCAGTACGTAATGCATCCTCATACTTGAAATCGATTTCATGCTGCCCAGGGGCTACTTCGTGATGGGCCGCTTCGATTTCAAAACCCATGCTCTGAAGCATTTCCACCATTTCCCGCCGGGCTTCCTCTCCCTTGTCAACTGGCGGCAGGTCAAAGTAGCTGGCTTTGTCATGCGTTTTTGTTGTCGGGATGCCGTTTTCATCTAACTGAAACATAAAAAACTCTGGTTCTGGTCCTACCTGCATACTGAATCCCATTTCAGCCGCCTCCTGCAGGGCGCGTTTCAAAGCGTAACGCGGGCAGCCCATGAAATGTTCTCCATTGGGATCATAAATGTCGCAGATTATGCGAGCGGTCTTTGCTGGAGATGTGGTGCTGGTCCAGGGCAGGACCATAAAAGTGTCCAAATCGGGGCGCAGGTACATATCCGATTCTTCGATGCGCACAAAACCTTCAATCGAAGAACCATCAAACATCAGTTCCCCATCAAGCGCTTTCTGCAATTGGTCATCAGTAATGGATATGGCCTTGAGGACCCCTAGGATATCGGTGAATTGTAGGCGGATAAACTTGACATTTTCCTCTTTGACAATTTTCCAGATTTCTTCTGCGTTCACAATCATACCCCCGTCATTGGAAGATTTGACCTTGATTAGGTTATCATAATTTTACTATCCAGGCAAATTGTACACTAAAAAACACGAATCAGGAAGGTGATAAGCATAACCAGTCCAATGAGCAGATGGATAAGCATTCCAGAAAAAAGGCCAATTACGGCTCCAACTCCAGCAAGAGCTGCTTTACCTGGGTCTTGGTTGGCTATATATTCCCCGACAAACGCTCCCAACCAGGGAAAGAGTAGAAGTCCCAAAGGGGGCAGGACCCAAACCCCAATCAGGCTGCCCAGGAATGCTCCCCAGGCTCCGGCCTTACTGGCTCCAGTGTACCTGGCGCCCCACATGGTGGAAAGGTAGGAGAGTCCAATGGCCATCAAGACCAGTACGCCCATAAGAATCAAGTACTGAACGGTGATAATATGAAAGCCTTCATACCAGCCATAAGCGGCCATGGCAATCCAGATCAACCCCACGCCGGGAAGGACGGGAATAACAATGCCGATCAGACCTGCTGCCATAAGCAGGATGACGAAAGCCAGAATCACTGTATGCATGAATCTTTTTCACCTTCCCTTATTCCAATTACTCTCCACTGATAAACTCCCGGGCCAGCTGTTCGACGACATAACGGCAATGTTCATAGCTCAGCCCTCCCTGCCAAAAAGCACAATATGGTTCGCGCAGCGGCGCGTCACAAGACAATTCGATAGAAGAACCCTGAATAAAAGTCCCGGCTGCCATGATGATTCGATCAGCATATCCGGGCAGATCTCCGTATTCAAGATGCACATCACTGTCCACCGGAGAATTCTGTTGGACAATCTGGCAAAAACGCCCAACTCTTTCGGCGTTTTGAAGTCTAATGGCTTGTACGATATCACTTCGCTCCTCATTCCATAATGGTGATACTTGAAATCCATTCTCTCCAAAAACATACGCTAATAGCATAGCTCCTTTCAGAGCTTGCAGTACCACATGCGGTGATTGGAATAGGCCCATGAAAAGGTAGCGTTTATCGAAGGGGATGGCACCTAGCTCTTTGCCCAGTCCGGGTGCGGTAATGTGCCAGCTTACCTGTTGAACGAGACCCGACTGACCGCACACATATCCGCCATTGGGAGCCAGTCCTCCGCCAGGATTCTTGATGAGGGAACCAGCCATCAGGTCAACACCAACCTGCAAAGGTTCCAACTGGGAGGTAAACTCACCATAACAATTGTCAACAAATACTATAATATCCGGGTTTACTTCTCTTACCTGGCGAACCATCCGGGCAATGGTGTTTAAAGGAATAGCGGGTCTTAACTGATAACCACGAGAGCGCTGGATAAAAGCCATGCGTGTTTGGCTTCCCACAACCCTCTTGATGGCTGCCATATCGGGATATCCATCCTGACCCAGAGCTGCCTCTCGATAAACGATGCCGCGCTCGGTAAGACTTCCCCGGGTCCCCGCTCCATTCACGACATTAGCCAGGGTGTCATAGGGATGACCACTTAGCGATACGAGCTCTTCTCCCGGTCGTAGTAAGGCCTGGAGACAAGCGGCTATGGCGTGGGTTCCCGAAACCAGTTGAGGCCGGACCAGAGCATCCTGTCCACCAAACACCCGGGCATAAATGTTTTCCAGGGCTTCGCGCCCGGCATCGGAATAACCATAACCTGATGAAGGATGAAAATGATGCTCCCGAATCCGGTATTCCCGGAAAGCATCAAGCACGCGCGCCGTATTCTGACTGGCAATCTCCTGAGCCTTTTCGAAATGTTCGTAGAGATTTCTCTCTGCGGTCCTAATCATAGATGCTACATCCAAAATATCAAGCCTGCTTCCCTGTTATAATTCCGAACCAATCTGACCGATTCATTAAATCATCAATCGAATGAATTGGCAACATTATAAACTTTTTGGCTCCGGGTTCACAAGAAACCATCCCGGTCCAACTTAT
>DATMYR010000071.1:0-16638 GCA_035560815.1 Syntrophomonadaceae bacterium
GGAGGGGTATTTTGTGGCCAACGCGAACTTAAGCCTGCAGATTTTGCCGGTAGTTGAGGAAGAAAAGATCTATGGCATCGTTGACCAAGTTATTGAACTTATTCAAAATTCTAAGTTGGACTATGTGGTAGGACCTATGGAGACCACCGTGGAGGGTGATGTCGATATCCTGTTAGGCCTGGTAAAAAATGCTCTGGAAGTCTGCACAAAAGCGGGAGCAAACCGAGTGATCGCGGTGGTAAAAATAGATTATAAACCCTCTGGAGTGACGATTGATGAAAAAATCAGCAAGTATCGCCAATAGATTGATTCCGTATACTGCCGCTTTGCTCCTGCTTTTCGTCTGGGAAATGGGAGTAAGGCTGGAGCATTTGCCAGCCTATATATTGCCCAGCCCCATTCAGATTATAAAAACCCTGGCAGCATCGTTCTCTTTGTTGTTAATGCATACTGCCACCACATTGGAAGAAGCAGGCATGGGATTTGGGTTATCTATTGCCATTGCCTTTGTGACGGCCTTTTTTCTTAATACCTTCAAGCCCTTGCATCAGGCATTTTATCCCATAATCATTGTGTCCCAAACCATTCCTATTATTACCCTGGCGCCGTTGTTTCTCATATGGTTTGGCTGGGGGATTCTCCCGAAAATCATCGTAGTCATCCTGGTTTGCTTTTTTCCCATCGTCATAAGCTTCTTAAAAGGCCTTCATGGAGTTGATCCGGATCTAATAAGCCTGTTTCACTCTATGGGAGCCAGTCGGATTGCAATCTTCAAAATGGTGGAGCTGCCCTCGGCTCTGCCTGGATTTTTCTCCGGTTTGAAGATTTCAGCATCTTATAGCATTATGGCTGCGGTGATAGGCGAATGGCTGGGGGCCCAGGAGGGGTTAGGATACTATATGACAATTGCCCAAAAATCTTTTCGGGTCGATAGGGTTTTGGCCGCGGTAGTGTTTATCTCATTCATCAGCTTGTTGGTTGTTAAAGTTGTAGACCTGGCTGAGTGGCTCTTGACGCCATGGAACCGGGGACAGGAAAAATGGGAAACAGATTAATTTATCATGGAGGTTGTGAATAATGTTAAAAAAATGTGCGGAACTCTGGGATGAGGTAAGAGCTATAACGCCTTTGGTTCATTGCATCACGAATTATGTAACTGTTAATGATGTAGCGAATATCATTCTGGCCAGCGGCGCTTCACCGGCCATGGTAGAACATTCTGCTGAAGCAGGTGATTTTGCCCAGATCGCCAGTGCGCTCTATTTGAATGTAGGCACCCTCACCGGAGAGCAGGAACGAGCCATGATTGAAGCGGTTAAAGGCAGTTCGCAAAGAGGGGTGCCTGTGATTATAGATCCGGTTGCCTGTGGGGTCATACCGCGTAAAGTAGAGGTACTAAAGAGACTGGCTGAAAATGGTAGGTTCACCTGTATCAAAGGCAACAGCGCCGAGGTAAAAAGCCTGGCGGGAGTGGAAGCAATAGCACGAGGGGCCGATTCCTTGGATCAGGGCGAAGGTTTGGAAGAAGCCTGCCAGGCTTTAGCCGAAATGGATAAGTTGGTAGTGGCCGCGACGGGGGCGATAGATGTGGTGACCGATGGCCAACGGGTGGCATTAATAACAAATGGAACATCATTGTTTGGAGCAATTACCGGAGCAGGTTGTATGGCAGGAGGTGTCGTAGCCGCTTGCATTGGAACAGTTCCCGGAGAACCCTGGCTTGCCACCGCCACCGCTCTCATGGCTTTTAATATTGCCGGAGAACGGGCTGTCGGACTATCCGGAAGGAATCCAGGAACTTTCCGCATGTTATTATTTGATAAGCTATACCAGCTCCGGGGAGAGGACATTCTGCAGGAAGCCCGGGTAGAATGGAAACGCTAAGAATCTGCGTAGAAGGCTAAAAACGGGACGAGTGAGGGGGGCAAACAGGTGGATGAACTGATGTTTTTTATCGATTTTGACGGCACTATATCCAGGGAAGATGTCTGTGCTTCCATGGTCAAAAACTTTGCCCGGAAAGGCTGGCAGGAAATCAATCACCTGTGGGAGGAAAGGCTCATATCCACCGAGGAATGCGCCCAGCGTACCCTGGATCTTATGGAGGCATCACCCGAAGATTTAGAAGCATTTTTTAAGCAGATGGAAATTGATCCTGGTTTCCTCGCTTTTGTTGATTGGAGCGCAAATAAAGAATACCCCCTTTATATACTGAGTGATGGTTATGATAACTACATAAAAGAGATCCTAACCAGGTTTGGAATTCTTCTCCCTTATTATGCCAATCACCTCGACTATGAAGAGGGCTGGCGAATACGGTGCTGCCATCAGGACCAGGAATGCAGACAATGCGGAGTATGTAAGACAAAATTGATTGAAGAATTAATCAAGCCCGGATATAAACGAGTATATATAGGGGATGGCTACTCTGATTTTTGTCCTGCGGCAAGTTGTGATCTCGTTTTTGCCAAAAACCAGCTTGCCGCTTTATGCCAGGGAGAAGGAATTTCTTTTTACGCTTATAAGGATTTTAGCGATGTACAAAAAATTCTTCAGGACATGATAGGTCCTTAAGAAAAACTGGAGAAGAGGTTGTCAACATGAAGAAAACGACGATAGTGGTATTGATTCTGGCTTTATTATCCATGGGGTTGGCGGGCTGCTCGAAAGAAAAGAGCCAGAAAAATACCGCCCCCCTGCAGAAAGTTACGGTCATTTTGGACTGGTTTCCTAATACCAACCATAGCGGATTGTATGTCGCCAAAGACCAGGGCTATTATGCACAAGAAGGGCTGGATGTGGACATCATCCAGCCATCGGAAGGCGGCAATCCCCAGCTTATCGCAGCGGGCAAGGGCGATTTTGCTGTTAGCTATCAGGAAGAGGTTACCATTGCAAGATCCCAGGATATACCTGTGGTAGCCCTGGCTGCTGTAATCCAGCATAACACTTCCGGTTTTGCATCCCCGGTAAGTAAAAACATAAAGACTCCCAAGGATTTCGAAGGCAAGACTTATGGGGGATGGGGGTCTCCGGCCGAGACTGCCATCTTAAAGAGCATAATGGCAAAGTACGGAGCTAATTTTAACAAAATTAAAATCGTTAATATCGGCGATGCTGACTTCTTTGCCAGTATGGAGAAAGGCATAGATTTTTCCTGGATCTTCTATGGGTGGACAGGCATTGAAGCTAAGACCAAAGGAATGAACTTGAACTTTATTAAATTGGCAGATGAGAATAAAGTTTTTGATTACTATACGCCGGTTATCATTAGCAGTGAGGCCAAGATAGCGCAGAATCCGGAACTGGTTACAAGATTCATCAAGGCAACCGCCCGGGGCTATAATTATGCTATTAGCAATCCGGATCAAACTGCTGCAATTCTTATCAAAAACGTACCGGAGCTCAACAAGGATTTGGTGGCCGCCAGTCAAAGCTATCTCTCCAGAGAATACCAGGCTGAGGCCCCTCGTTGGGGAGAAATGAAAACTGATGTGTGGAAAAATTATGCTGATTTCATGTTTGCCAATAAGCTTATCGACAAACAGATTCAGGTTGATCAAGCGTTTACCAATCAGTTCCTGCCGGAATAGGGAGGGGCAATCATGGCTGGGATCAAAGTCTGCAATGTCAGCAAAACCCTGCAAAACCTATTTACCCTGGATGATATTTCATTGCGTGTAGACTGCTCTGAGTTTGCGGTGATCCTTGGTCCCAGCGGATGCGGCAAAAGCACCCTGCTCAACATCATTTCTGGTTTGATACCTCCAGATCAAGGAAGCGTTGAACTGGGAGGGGTGAATTGGACTGGCCGTACCGGCAGGATTAGCTACATGCAGCAAAAGGATTTACTCTTACCTCACAAAAATGTCCTGGACAATGTGTGCATCCCCTTATTGCTGAAAGGTAGTAAGAAAAAAGATGCACATAGCTTAGCCCGTCAGTATTTGCGCGATTTCGGCCTGGAAGGATTTGAAAATCATTATCCCCGGCAGCTTTCCGGAGGCATGCGCCAGCGGGCTGCCCTCTTGCGCACCTACCTTTTTACCAGTGATATCATGCTGTTAGATGAACCCTTTGCCGGTCTGGATGCCATTACGCGTCGCAAAATGCAGCTCTGGCTGAAAGACCTGTGTAAAAACTACCAGCCTTCAGTACTATTCGTGACCCATGATATTGACGAAGCCCTGCTGTTGGCCGATACCGTCTATGTCTTCTCTAACCGCCCCGCCAAAGTGCAGCTTAGAATTCGAGTACCCGAATCCATTCAAGGAGACCCGGCATTTTTAATTAAACAAAAGAGTGACATTTTGGCTATGTTGGAAGTGCTATAACTATGCCGGGACATGGATTTTTTTAAGCATACATACGATAATTGATAGGTAAACCTTGGGGATTCCTCCTTTGTGTTGTTGATTTTTGGATAAAAATGATTGATTGTGAAAGTTTTTGCAGGATCTTCTTAGATTATGTTGAAGATGTATTAAATGGTATTTTCTATTGGCTCCTGAATGAACATTCACAACCATTAATATGTCCAGTTGCAAATGGCACCATGTGCCAGAATAAAAATAGAGATCCGTTCCCTATGAGCCATTTTCAAGTTTGCTTCCACGAAAGGCAGGGGAACAAAATGTCAGCGAAAGCAACGGAATTTATCATCTCAGCAGTATTTATGCCTCATGGACTTATACCCGGTAACAAAAGTCCTCTTGATACCTTTTAAGCAAATATTGGTGGTTTGTTGAGAGACCCAAGGTGGCAGCTCGAGAAAAACCAGTATTTTTGTGATAGAACTCATGAATGTGTTGGTCGCAAAAATAATGGTTTTTCTGTCTTTATGGCAGCTCACGACTTTTCGTGAAATATATTTCCAATAATTCATAGATACAATAATATCACATGGTATTCTCTTGCTTAAATTTGTATATTTATGGTTTTACCGTAATATTCGCAGCCAGGGAGGTAGAATGCTTTGAAGGATCAAAACAAGACAAAAAGTCAATTAATCAGTGAGCTTACTGAACTACGGCAGAGGATTATCAGTTTTGAAGAAGTAGAACCTTACTCAGATTGTATAGATCGGCAGCAGGCCGAGATGGCCTTGCGCTTATTGGAGGAGAAATTCTCCAAGGCCTTTCAAAGTACACCGGAACCGATTACCATCACTGCTTTAGAAGACGGACACTATATTGAAGTGAATGATGCGTGGGTGGAAACCACTGGATATGAGCGTCTAGAAGTCATAGGGCACACTCCCATAGAACTTGGAATTTGGCTGGGAAAAGAGGAACGCTTAAAACTGATAAGAGAAATCCAAGGCCACGGAAGCATTCGCAACTTTCCTGCAACTTTTTGCATGAAAACCGGAGAAATAAGGAGTTTCCTCGTATCAGCAGAAATAATCGACATGGGGGACAAACCACATCTTCTCTGTGTGCACAAGGATATTACCGATCGAACCAGGATCCAGGCGGAATTATCTGTGTCAGAAGAGCGATTTTCCAAGGCTTTTAATGCCAGCCCAACTACGATTTCGATTACTACACTGGATGAGGGACGATATATTGATATAAACGAAAGCTTCTGCCGAATAATTGGTTATCATCACGATGAGATTCTAGGTCGAACCTCGTTAGAAATGGGGTTTTGGGTTGATCCGAATGACCGGCTCAAGGTGCTAGAAAGCATAGTTAGGAAGGAACCGGTCCGTGAAATGGAAATCCTTTTCCGGAGAAAATTTGGAGAACAGCGACTCGGATTGTATTCAGCAGAAGGAATTGATATTGATAATACCCCGTGTTTGTTAAGTATAGTGACAGATATCACGGAACGCCGACAAGCTGAAGAAGATGTAAAATTCTTGCTTTTTCATGATAAACTTACCGGCTTGTATAACCGGACTTATTTTGAAGAGGAAATAAAACGCAGGGATAACGAAAATCAATTGCCGATAAGCTTGATCTTAGCGGACGTAAACGGATTAAAATTGGTTAATGATGTCCTGGGACACCAGGAAGGAGATAAGGTTTTAATAACGGTAGCAGAAGTCTTAAAGGTTTATTGCCGCCCGGAAGACATTGTCGCCAGGTGGGGAGGAGATGAGTTCATTATTCTTCTGCCCGAGTGCGATGCAAATCTAGTTTCACGACTCTCTGAACGAATCAAGAAAGCCTGCCAGCATATCAATGATTTGCCCATCGATACAAGTCTATCAGTCGGTCTGGCCAGTAAAAATGAGATGCGTCAAGATATCATGGAACTTATCAAAGAAGCCGAGGATAAGATGTACCGCAACAAGCTATTGGTGGATAGAAGCACCCGCAGCTCTTTTCTTACTTCACTGAAAAAGACCCTATGGACGAGAAGTCATGAAACCCAGGCGCATTGTCAGCGCATGCAAGCGATGGCCCAAAAGCTTGGACAGGCTATCAAGCTCCCCAGCTGCGATTTAGATAATTTATCGCTGCTTGCTGTTCTGCATGACATAGGCAAGATTGCTATCCCAAACAGCATTTTGGATAAACCGGACAAACTGACTATGGAAGAATGGGAGTTTATGAAGAAACATCCCGAAATTGGGTATCGCATTGCTCTCAGTTCCCCCGAAATGGCTCCCATAGCTGAAGCCGTATTACATCACCACGAGCGTTGGGATGGAAAAGGATACCCCCTGAGGCTCAAAGGAGAACAGATTCCTCTTATTTCCCGTGTCATAGCCATTGTGGATACCTGCGATGTAATGATCTATGGGCGTCCTTATCAAAAAGCATATCGAGCACAAGAAGTATGGGTTGAAATAGAAAAATGTTCGGGGACTCAATTCGATCCGTACATAGCAAGGCAAGCGCTGGATTTGTTCGCTGGATAATTCAACCACCTTTCGCCCGTTGCCAGCCAAGTTAGCGGTGAACTCCCAACCATATCATTAGAAAAGGAATCGCTTCAACTTACCGTCGCGTAGGGGGCAACACAGGCACTTCCTACGGTCGCCTGCTCCTCGCTCTTACTGGCGGTCATGGGGACCTACGACCGAAGGGAGTCCATGGGGACATTCCCCAGCGGGGTGTGTCCCCATACCTTAGCGAGGAAGGTGTAGAACCTTTCCTTTTTGGTATGGTTTTATGGAGAATGATGTATTAAACTTGTCTGAGATGATTATGGAGGGTGTGAAAGTTGATAAAAATGAAGAAATTTCTTATCTATTTACTAATTCTTGTAACCAGTTTTAGTCTTGTGGGTTGCAGTAAGGGAAAGAGTGTACCAGCATCTGAAAAGACAATAATAATCGGAGTAATGCCTGATGTTGAGTCAATACCTTTCATTATTGCTGAGAAAAATGGCTACTTTGAAAAAGAGGGCGTTAAGGTAAAATTAGAGCACTTTAAAAGTGCCAAAGATAGAGACAGTGCCCTGCAAGCCGGGCAGCTGGATGGAGTTATATCCGACATTCTAGCCGTTGTGTTTGCCAATGAAGGTGGAATCAGCCTGAGAATCGTATCGAATACGGCTGGGAATATCGAGCTGCTGGCCGGGAAATCTTCAGGCATTAGTTCAATCAGCGATCTCAAAGGCAAAAGTGTTGGTATGTCCACCAATACCATCATGGAGTATTCCGCCGACCAGATGCTGACCGCCGCCCAGATTACTCCTGAAGATATTAAGAAAGAAGCCATTCCTCCAATTGCCACCCGGCTGGAAATGCTCCAGGGCGGCAAGGTCGATGCTGCAATACTTCCTGAACCTCTGGCCGGTCTGGCGGTAAAGAATGGAGCCCGGGTTCTAAATAGCACCGACCTGATGGCTAACAAGGCAGGAGCCATAGCATTTACCGCCAAGAGTCTGCAGGAAAACCATGAACAGATTAAAGCGGTTATTAGAGCCTATAATGATGGGGTGGGTTACCTGCAAAAGGAGCCGGTCTCAACCTATATTGATTTTCTCATTCAGCAGCAGAGCTTTCCCGCAGAAGTGAAGGATTCAATAAAGCTTCCCCAATACACCAATGCTGCCTTGCCCAGTGAACAGATTTTTAAAAGTGTTGTTCAATGGATGAAAGGGAAGAATTCTATTAAGAATTATGAATACAAAGCTCTAGTAGATGACAGCGTTTTGAGGTAAATATACAGTGATCGAAATCAAGGATCTTAGCGTGAAATACCGGGGGAAGAATAAAGAGACATTAGCCCTCGATAAACTGAACATCAACATCAGCAGGGGGGATATATACACCTTTATCGGTCCCTCCGGTTGCGGGAAATCAACATTTTTATATGTTCTATCCGGTATTTTGGACAATTATGAGGGAAGTGTCACCATTAACGGCAGGCCGATCAATCCAAAATCCCAGCGCATCGGACTAATTCTTCAAAATTATGGACTGCTGCCCTGGAAGAATGTTTATGACAATACTATGCTGGGAACGAAAATCAAAAAAGATCACCAGGTCACGGAGGAATATGCCCGGTACATCGTTCAACAACTTGGTATTGAAGGACTTTTAGACAGATACCCGAAAGAATTGAGCGGCGGCCAGCAGCAGCGTGTTGCTATTGCCCGGGCATTCCTTTTAAAACCGGATTTACTGCTTATGGACGAGCCGTTTTCCGCACTAGACGCAATTACCCGGGAGGAGATGCAGGAGCTTTTTCTGAATATTTGGAAAGAACACAGTGTCACAACAGTTTTTATAACCCATAGCGTCGATGAAGCTCTGTATCTGGGCAGTAAGATCGTGGTCTTTTCACCTTCTCCGGGGCGGATATTGGAAGTGATTGACAATCCCTGCTTCCAGTTGGACAATTTACGCTTCAGGGATGAGTACTATGATATGTCCATGAAACTCCGAAATAGATTGGCAGGGGATTAACCTGATATCAAAAGAAAAATGGCAGGGAGCCTTCTATAGCTTTGTTGTCGTAATATTGCTATGGTATGCGATTTCAGCGATACTGAAGATCCCTATAATTCCTTCGCCACTGGTCGTTTTTGTCAACATTGCCCAAATATTTCAGAATAGAATAGAAATCCATTTTCTGTACAGTCTGGTTAGAATTCTGGCTGGAATCGTGATATCCATTTTGTTGGGGGTCCCATTAGGATTCTTGATGGGCTACTTTGAGAGAATCGACAAAGTCCTTTCCCCTCTGGTGTACTTTACCTATCCAGTTCCAAAACTGGCCCTCCTTCCGGTCGTAATGCTGCTGTTTGGCCTCGGAGAAGCATCCAAGTTAATCATGATTGTATTGATTATCGTGTTTCAAATCGTCATCACCTCCAGGGATGCTGTCAAAGACATCCCTGAGGAGACTTTTCGATCACTGCAGTCTCTGGGGGCCAGTAGAATACAAATTTTGAGGCACATCATTCTGCCCGCTTCCTTATCCGAGGTTTTGACCGCCACCCGCCTGGCTCTAGGTACAGCCGTATCCATACTGTTTTTTACTGAAACCTTTGGTACTCAATTTGGCATGGGATATTTCATTATGGATTCCTGGATGCGAGTCAATTACCTGGAAATGTATTCAGGAATAGTTGTTCTTAGCTTCATGGGATTTTGTATCTTTACCGCCATAGATATTGTAGAAAACTATGTTTGCTCCTGGCGTTGACCTTGCGTTTCCTTCCCTTTGCTAAATATGACGAGGAGCACATAAAGGCATCAAAATCGTAAAAACGATTTCTTTCAAACTTCCTATTTTTATTCTTCGTTCCACCCATCATTATTTACATATCCTACCTAATGCTCTGACCGCCACTACATTGAATTGGGCCAACAGCGATTATTGGCTAATATTGGATGATATCTCCCGTGAGAGTTGATTTCCAGCGAATCATGATTCCGACATAATCTACTAAAAAACTATGCTAGATTGATATAAGACACTAACCTCAATTCTTGAACTATATTAAACTTGCTTGCATACAACGATAATCACGCCCGCATTACATCCCTACTATAGTGTCGTGCCTGAGTTTACAAACGATCGCATCTCCAACCGCTATAATGACCGGGAGGTAGTCTGTTTGCATAATCACAACCTGCAAACTGATGAAAACTTTGAATTATCCAATAGAGGCGTATTTACCAAGGCCCACTTTTCCACCTACGGGTCTGACTCTTATGCATCACCCAAGCAGCAGAGTGCGGAAACGGTTTGTACTTCAAAAAAATATCACCTCTCTGAACTTATAGACATTCCTCTTCTTCAACATTTATTCTGTTCATTTTACGAACTGACCGGGATTATGCATGCTGTTCTCGATTCTGATAACAATATTCTAACTACCACAGGATGGCATGATATCTGTACCAAATTTCATCGTATCTGCCCTCAAACAGAGAACCGGTGCAGGCAAAGCGACAGCTATATAGCCAATCATTTGGAAGATGGTCATCCGTACATTGGGTACAGATGTTTGAATGGACTTATGGACTATGCCACCCCGATTGTTGTGGATGGCAGACATCTGGGTACGATCTTTATGGGACAATTGTTTCACGAGCCGCCTGATGAGGAGTACTTTCGCTGCCAGGCCCGAGAGTTTGGATTTGATGAAAAAGCATACCTGGAAGCGCTGCGCAAAGTGAATATTGTGCCTGAAAACCGCATTAAACCTATCATGAATTTCTACGCAAAACTAGGACAGGTACTGGCTAAAATGGGGTTGGAGAAATTAAGCCAGATGGAGGCCGCCGAAGACAAGTTTTATAAAGCATTTCATTGTTTTCCTGATCCAGTTACCATTACGAATTTCGAAAAAGGATATTTCATTGAAGTAAATGACGCCTGGGTTGAAACTACGGGGTATACAAAACAAGAAGTACTTGGACATTCTACCTTTGAATTAGGTGTATGGAGTAGTTTAGATCAACGCGACGTGATGGTAAAACAAATCCGGACAGAAGGACATGTTAGAAATTTTGAAACCTCCTTTCGAATGAAATCTGGAGAAATGCGAATGTTTCTTACCTCAGCAGAAATCCTAATGGGCAAACAATCTCATCTACTATGTGTTCATAAAGATATTACCGAACGGAAGCGGTTAGAAAGAAAGCTGCTCGAGTCAGAAGAAAAGTTCTCTAAAATATTCTATAACAGTCCTGATCCTATAACCATCACTACCTTGAAAGACGCCCAACATGTTGAAGTAAATGACGCTTGGGAACAAATAACAGGATTTAAACGACAGGAAGTCATAGGACGCTCAGCGATGGATATGAATCTATGGGTTTCTCTTGAAGACAGGGATGATTTGATTAAGAGAATCACAAGACAGGGAAAGGTTCGTAATATAGAAATGGAATTTCACAAAGGATCTGGAGAGATTACGACTGCATTGCTTTCTGCGGATATAATAAATATGGGTGGCGAACCGCATCTACTCATGATCACCAAAAATATTGATGATCGTAAACGGATGGAAGAATCCCTGCGATTGACTGAGGAGCGCTTTTCTAAAGCTTTTAATGCCAGTCCCATTGCCATGAGCATTACAGCTCTGGATGACGGATGTTTTATTGATGTCAATGACAGTGTTTGCCGGGTAATGGGCTGCACTCGCCAGGAAATATTGGGGAGAACTTCGTTGGAAACTGGCTTTTGGTATGATCCAGATGATCGTGAACGAATTAAACAAAAGATTATTGAAAACAAGTCGGTTCGAGACCAGGAGATTTATTTTCAAACAAGAAGCGGAGAACGACGGATTGGACTGTATTCAGCTGAAAGACTTGATATTAACAGGGAGCCATATATGCTCAGCCTATTAATGGATATTACTGAACGAAAGCAAATGGAAAATGAAATGGTTCGCCTGGACCGCCTGAATATGGTTGGGGAAATGGCGGCCAGCATTGGCCATGAAATCCGCAATCCACTCACATCGGTGCGCGGATTCTTGCAGATGTTTGAGGACAAATATGGTGAAGATAAAGAAAATTTGGAGCTAATGATCGATGAACTGGATAGGGCCAACGATATTATTAGCAGCTTCCTGTCGCTGGCCAGAAACAGAACGGTCGAATTGCATGAAACAAACCTCAATACATTAATTCATAATATGTATCCGATACTTCTGGCCAACGCTACAATCCAGGAGAAAACCATTCAAATAGTAACGGAGAATATTCCTGACCTGCTTATCGATGAAAAGGAGATACGCCAGTTGATATTCAATATGGTTCTTAACGGGCTGGAATCAATGTCACCCGGAAAGAGTCTTACGATACGTACCTTCTTGAAAGGAACCAATGTGGTTTTATCCATACAGGATCAAGGGAAAGGGATAGACCTGGAGACATTAAACAAGCTGGGTACGCCCTTCTTCACTACGAAAGAGAACGGTACAGGGCTGGGTTTAGCAGTCTGCTATGGCATTGCCTCGAGGCACGATGCCAAAATTGAAATCGAAACCAGTGCCTCTGGTACAGTTTTTTTAGTCCGATTCCCACTCGAGAAAATTCACGAAACATGTCCCACAAGGATCCAGTGAAATCAAATCGATCACTTTTCCTGCAAAACCAATTGCAAGATCTCTAACGGAGAATCCACAAGATAATCAGCGCCAGCCGCTATAAGTTCACTCTTTTTTCGGAACCCCCATGTTACTCCGACGGCTTTTACTCCGGCATTATGGGCGGTGAAAATATCCACATTCGAATCACCAATATATAGGGCTTCATTTGCAGGGATGCGAAGTTCCTGTAAAACATAAAGCAATGAAGCCGGATCGGGTTTTTGGGCAAACTCTTGCGTTTTGCCCTGTATTATGGCTACCGTAGTTTCTGGGAGCAAATTCCGCACAATGATTTTTGCAAAATTGTCAGGTTTATTAGACAAAACGGCCAATTGTATGCCGCGCCCCTGTAGATTGTTTAGCAGTTCGGGAACTCTAGCATAGGGGCGGGTAAAATCCGCATAATGCCGACTGTAATAATCTTGAAAATCAGCTGCGAGAAGAAGAACGGCTTTTTCGGTATAATTTTCTCCCAGTGCGCGTTGTAGGAGCATCGGTAAACCGTCCGATAAAAAATAGAGGTATTCGTCTATGCCACGCTGGGGAAAGCCATTCTTCTCCAGCGCATAATTGGTACTGTTGGCCAAATCCTGAAGCGAATTAACAAGGGTGCCATCTAAATCAAAAACACACAGTCTGATCAATGGAAGTCCATTCCTTTCTTGAATTGTAGTGGTTCTAGCCAAAAACGTTCATTTCATTTTACATCAGAAATCCAACCATGAGCACAAATTAATTGCTTGATTCAATGACGAACCCTGGAGCGGGGATCTTGAGTTTAGTGATGAAAGGGAATGAATCACATATTAAGGAAGTTTATCTTAATAATTAGATTATTGACGGTAAATGGTGGGCGGATTAATATTATTACAGTGGGATCGCGGGTTGTAATAGAAAACTAAGAATACTGGCAAATGTAGGATGGTAGCAATTCGTATTCATTAATGTTCTTTCTTTGCTCCTATCCAGGAGCTTTTTATTTTTCTAATACAGCCTGATCCATCGAAAAAGGATGGAAGGGAAGAGGAAAATGAAAAAAGTTGTTACTCTATTAATGGTGCTTTTGTTGTTAGTCGCCGGACTAGCAGGATGCAGCACCCAGAAGGCCAAGGAAACCCCCAAAACGGCCAATATCAAAATCGGAATCATTCAGATTGTTGAACATCCGGCCCTGGATTCGGCTCGCAAAGGATTCTTGGATGAGCTGGCCGCTAACGGATATAAAGAAGGCCAGAATCTGACGGTGGAATATCAGAATGCCCAGGGAGACCAGGGCACCCTGCAGACCATTGCCCGCAAGTTAGTGGAAGATAAATGTGATTTAATACTTGCCATTGCCACCCCTTCGGCTGTAGCTATGGCCAATGCCACCACCGACATTCCTATTCTCATTACTGCTGTTACTGACCCGGTAAGCGCCAAATTGGTTAAGAGCAATGAAAAGCCGGGGACCAATGTCACCGGCACGAATGATATGAATCCGGTTAAGGATCAATTGCAATTAATAAAAGACCTGGTACCGAAAGCGAAAAACGTAGGGATTATATACAACTCCAGCGAGGTTAATTCTCAGGTCCAGGTCAAGATTGCCGATGAAGCCGCTCCCGGTTTGGGACTGAACATGGTGAAGGTTACCGTTACAGCTAGCAGTGAAGTTATGCAGGCAGCCCAATCATTGGTGGGAAAAGTCGACGCCATTTACTTGCCCACTGACAATATGGTTATTTCTTCACTTTCTTCCGTTCTTAAAGTAGCTGAAAATAGCAAGATTCCAGTTATCTCCGGGGAAAGCAACTCAGTCGAAAGCGGAGCCTTGGCTACGGTTGGCATTGACTATGCTAAGCTGGGACAGACCACTGCCCAAATGGCATTAAAGGTTCTCAAAGGCGAAAAACCACAGGATATGGCCATTCAAGGACAGGCAGGCACAGACCTGGTGATCAACCTTACAGCAGCTAAGAACATGGGCGTTACCGTTCCGCAAGAGATCATAACCAAAGCAAAAAAAGTAATTCAGTAATAAGGTGATAAATTTGACGGGAAATATTTGGTTCGGAGCACTGGAACAGGGCTTATTATACGGAGTAATGGTCTTGGGAGTATATATCACCTTTCGCATCCTGGATTTTCCAGATCTAACTGTTGACGGTAGTTTTACCTTGGGGGCAGCGGTAGCTGCCCGCCTTATTTATCAAGGCTATAACCCCTGGCTTGGTACTTTGATGGGTCTTGCCCTGGGTCTTTTTGCGGGTCTATGTACTGGATTGTTGCACACCAAGATCCGCATCCCGCCTTTGCTGGCTGGTATTTTAATGATGATTGCCCTCTACTCAATTAACCTGCGGATTATGGGCAGATCTATGTTATCCCTCTTGCGTATGGATACGATTTACACCAACGTTTCGCTTCTGGGAGTACCCAAGGATTGGGCCGTAATATCTGTGGGTTTCGGCTTAGTTATTTTGATATGTTATTTATTATTCGTGCTTCTCCAGACCGAGGTGGGACTGGCATTACGGGCTACGGGTGATAATGAGCAGATGATTCGCAGTCTGGGAGTCAATACGAATTATACTAAAGTTTTGGGACTGGCACTGGGCAACGGGTTGGTAGGGCTGTCCGGTGCGCTGGTGGCTCAATACCAGAGCTTCAGCGATGTGGGTATGGGGATCGGTATGATCGTGGTAGGCCTGGCTTCAGTGATTATGGGTGAAGTCGTGATCGGCAATAAGACCCTGCGTCGCACTTTGTTCGCTGTAGTCATGGGTTCGATAATCTACCGCATTGTGATTGCTTTCGTAATGTGGATAGGCCTGCCGCCAACCGATTTGAAATTATTTACAGCGATTCTGGTAATAGTAGCGATGGCTTCACCGCTTATCAAAGAAAAACTTGCTGCAGCAAAGCCAGTGAAAGGCGAGTGGTAAATATGTTGTTATTAAAAGGGTTAAAGAAGACTTTTAATACCGGCAGTATTAATCAAAAAACCGCGCTCAACGGATTATCCCTGGAAATGAAGCCAGGTGACCTTGTTTGTGTAATTGGCGGAAATGGGGCCGGTAAATCTACTTTACTCAACATCATTGCCGGGGTTTTTCCAGTGGAAAAAGGTGAAATCATCATCGACGGGATCAATGTAGAAAATCAACCCGAGTATGTCCGAGCCTCGTTTATAGGTAGAGTATTCCAAGATCCTATGATGGGAACCGCCGCATCCATGACCATTGAAGAAAACCTGGCCATGGCACTAAAGAGGGGAAGCAGACGTCGTTTACGCCGGGGGATTAGGCCGGTCGATCGATCATTTTTCCAGGAGCAGTTAAGTCTACTGGGACTGGGATTGGAAAACCGTTTATCCACTCGAGTTGGTTTATTGTCAGGCGGACAGCGTCAAGCACTAACATTGTTGATGGCCACCCTGGTTCCTCCCAAATTGTTATTGCTCGATGAACACATTGCGTCTCTTGATCCAGGTACAGCGGAAAAGGTATTGGAACTAACTGAACGGATCGTGAGCAGCCATAACCTGACTACTTTGATGGTTACTCATAATATGGAAGGTGCGCTTAACCTGGGCAATCGCACGATCATGATGCATGAAGGAAAGATAATTCTTGATCTCAATGATAAACAGCGCAAGAATATGTCCATCGTCGATTTGTTGGATATGTTCAAAAAGGCCAGTGGTGTCACCATGGCCAATGATCGGATGCTCTTGGCTAACTAAATGAACTTTGTCAACGGGTGGCAGTATTCCAAGACTTCTTGCCAGGGTAAGTGATGGAAGTGAGATAGACGCTTCAGCCAATGCAATTATGTGTCGACTCTATGGGTGTTGACATTATTTAATTGTTATAGTAATAATTTATTTAATCAAATATTTTTCAGGTGCCCGAAAGGGAGAATAGGGAACCGGGTGAAAGTCCCGGATGGACCCGCCACTGTGAGCAGATGCAAACCCAGCAAGACCACTGGATTGATTCATTAATCTGGGAAGGGCTGGGGGAGGAAGCTGCGAGTCAGGAGACCTGCCTGAAAAAATCATTAATGCCCTCGTGTTTAGGGCAGATGTTGTTGGATGATGGTAAAATCCACGCTTTTTAGAGCGTGGATTTTTTT
>DATMYR010000072.1:0-5899 GCA_035560815.1 Syntrophomonadaceae bacterium
CCGGCGCGGGGATAAGGGACCGAAAGTAAGATTGGTGGGAATGATGGTGATCATAGGCCCTCCCTTACAGTTGCCCGGGCAGCTGAGTAGGAGGACTGGTTCTGCTCGCGCGGCATGGTCAGGATCGCTTCGCGCAGCTCGGCTATCGCCGTAGTTAAACAGGCTATTTTGCTTTCAATTCTCACCAATAAAAAAACGGCTACCGCAATGGGAAAGCCAACATTTGCAATAAGGTTTAAAATATCGTCCACACTGCGCCCTCCTTTCTAATTGCCAGCGCCGGGAGGCGCATCCCGGCGCTTTGCAAACAGATTAGACCAGGCTCACATCGGCAGTGCTGGTAGTTACCACCTGGGCTTTAACTTTCCCGGTAATTTCGCCGCCGGTACCGGAGAAGATGTTCTTAGCGACAATGTTATCCATGGCTGCTGCAACTTCGGCCCCGGTCAAAGCCGCTTTGGCATTATAAACCCGGATGGTCTTAGATTTACCCAGCTCTGTGCTAAAGGTAATTTCCAATATCCTCATCGTTTAGCCTCCTTTCGCAAATTAATGAAGTGAGGTATTTAGGCATTTACAAGTTCGCTGTCGAGCCTGCGCTGAACAGCGGTCAGGGTTTGGTCCTGCAGACCGTCCAGGGAGCTGGCCACCGAATACACATCGGCGTCAGCAGCCGCGACTTTTACCTCGGAATACCGGCGGGTAACACTTTTACCGGCATTATCATAAACCAGCGCAAAATCGGATGAAGTGGGAGTGGAAGTTACTGCCATCAGAGTACCTCCTTCCTAATATTTAGTGGTCGTAATTTGCCCACGACCCTGTCCATAGCGTATACCTCCCCAATCCTCCAGGCGAATTGGTCCAAATCGATAAAAAGAAATTGCCAGCAGCTATTCATACATCAAATAGCAGCTGGCAACCGGTAATTATTCATTTCTGGCGCTTAAGTCCGGCAGTAAATTATTTTCTGGGTAAAAACTTTACGCGGAAAGGCCGGGAGGGATCCCGCCCAGGCTGGGGCTCGCCGGCAAATACCTTGCGCAAAACTACCAGGGCATTAACCAGGTCCAGGTCAGCTTCTTCGTGGGGACCGACGCAATCGGCCAGTATTTCCAAACCCATAAAATAGGCCAGGCGGGCGGTGGTGATGTTGCTGTAGAGGGGCAGCCGGCCACCGATCTTTAGTATTACATGAGATTCGTTGCCCGGCACCAGGCGGGCAACCTGGTCAATATCGATATAGCCATAACAGGCATCACCGCTGATTCTGCTTTCCCGGAGTTTAAAGGGTACGAATACCCGGCCATCTGGTAGATAGAAATGCAGCAATATCCGGCGGTGATATTTCTCGCGCAGTAAACAGGCCTGGGCCTGGAGGTCGACAGCATAGCAGCGCGCCAGGGCGCGCTTTACACTTTCCACCTGGCGTGGATCCTCCAGGCTGGTGAACGTTTCTGAATCATTCAGTTTATATATCACCCGGGTCACGCTTCCCAAGTCGGTATATACAGGATAAAAGGCGATAAGCTGGCCATGGACCTGCTCTATTTTTTGGGGGCAGAGCGATGCAACCAGTAGGATCAACCTTCTTTTCTATTGCTTTTTCCTTATATTGTAACACAGGTGAGAACGGATGTTCTACACGGAGGGGGTACGACTAATATGATGTTGCGATTGTAAAAATAAAACTTACTATTACAGGAATTTGACAAATTATATGGAATTTTGTCAAGTAAAAGGCTAAGAATTATGAGCGATAAGATAACTGAAGGTGAACCGTCAAGAAACGAATAAATCGGGGGATCGAGGCCGGGATGCCCGATTGGCTAGGGCCCATAATCACTCCGTGAGACTCAGAAAGAGCAGGTTCCCGGAACGACTACCTCCGGGAACATGATGCCTGGAGTGGAGGAACGGAACGGAGGGCATGATGTTCCTCGACCACCGAGCGGCAGGCTTAGGGCGTAGGGCCACGAACATCCGCGCATGTTATCGCGCAGCGCGCGCGGGTGAGTGCCGATCGGGAAGCCCGAAGCCCTATGCCGGAGCGGGATGACTGATATCGTCAGGTGCTCCAACCCACCAGCCTATCACTGGGGAGCTGGTCCGGTCGTAGCGAAGCGGAGGCCGGAGGAGCGGGCGGTCACTGAGGCGGAGCAGGTCCCGGAAGGCCGCGAACATCCACGCATGTAATCGCGCAGCGCGCGTGGGTGAGCGCCGATCGGGAAGCCTGGAGGGACGTGCGGAGCCGGGATAGCCACCTTCGGATAATAGAGGATTATGTAGGCGAAGCGAACCCGAAGGGCTACATAATCCTCTATTATCGGATGGTGGCGGTGGCCTATCAATTGTGTGTACATATTGAGGTGGATAATATGGACTTATTGAAACCTTACTTAAGAATCGTCAGGGATCAAATTGATGGTGAATTTATATCTGATAATAGATATTCAATCGATAGACAGATGTTGTGCCGGGCGTATAGTATTATCGAAAATGACCTTAGAAAACTATTTGAATATATCGAACCTTGCGAGGACAACATCAACACCTATTCCCACAGAACTTTCGAACTATTAATGCGTGCTGCTACTGAATTTGAAATGAACTGCAAAGAAATATTGCGAGCAAATGGTTTTATTAAAACGGGTAATTTGAACATAACGGATTATTATCTAATTAATGTTCCATCAAAATTATCAAATTATAAAGTGAAGATGAACTTTTGGCAGTCAAATGCTCTGATAATTCAGCCTTTTAATTCGTGGTCTGGCGAATCTTATCAACCGCTTGAATGGTACCAGGCATACAATCATGCTAAACATAACCGCAATATGTATTTTGCTGAAGCCTCGATTCAAAATACAATAAAGGCAGTTACCGGTTTGTTCATCATTCTGTTTTCGCAATTCGGAATCGATGTCTTTTCACCGTTCCAAAATTCGTATATGTATAATACTGACGACGATGGTGGAGTTTTCGGAGATGGTTCAATGATGTTTACAATTATCCCACCACAATGGTCACGGGGGGAAAAATACAATTTTGACTGGGAATTGCTAAAGAGTACCGCTGAGCCATTTAATAAATATTCTTTTTATTGAAAAGCAGGTACCTGACCTATGGAGTTGTAGGGGAAGGGGGATTAAATAATGGCCAGACTGCATGATTGGTTTATAGAAACAATGATTAATACCCTTCGAGAAAAAAACTTTGATTTAGAAAATACGGAGAAGCTTAATGATATAGTATCAACCGTTGTAGGAAATAGTGCACCTGAAGCTTCAAATGTTATATTGAAATCACTTAAAGCTAATGCCGGAGAAATGCTGCAGGAACATTTTTTGATAAGGCAGGAATTTGAAGCTCGTTTATTAAGAAGATGGGCCAAGCCGCTAAACATGTTAGAAATGCTAATAGTAATTTCGTTAGAAAGTGCCGAGATGCTCTTATCAAATGATGATTTTGTAACATCCCAGGAACATAGTTTTCTTTTCCAAGTATTAGCCAATATTCATGCGCGAGCAATCCAGATTTCATATGAAATCCTCTGTTTATTAAGAGGAGGTTATCCCGATGGAGCTTTAGCGCGTTGGCGGACATTATATGAACTCGCCATAGTAGCACTTTTTCTTGATAAACATGGTAATGAAGTTGCAGAAAGATATTTCGGTTATCAAGCGATAGAAAATTACCGAGAGATGCTAGAATATCAACTGCACTGTGAACAGCTTGGTTATGAACCATTAGAACCAGACGAAATTAGCGAGGTAGAAAAACAAAGAAAAAACGCTATAGATAAATATGGACCGGAATTCAATAAGGACTATGGATGGGCAATAGCTGCTCTAAGAAAGAAAAAGGTAATCTTTAAGGATCTGGAAGACGAGGTTGAATTAGATCATATGCGACCATATTATAAATTAGCCTGTAATTTCGTACATTCTGGACCAAAGGGAGCCTATTTTAAGATGGGGTTAATAGATAATCATAAAGCTAACGAATTAATGGTAAGCGGTGCATCCAATTATGGGCTAGCGGATGCCGGTCAGAATACTTGTTTATCTTTGACTCAAATTACCAATTGCCTATTATCATTACAACCAACCTTTGATAGCATTGTAACCATGAAAATTATGACAATGCTTATTAAAGAAATATGTGATTCTTTTGTACAAGTACAGAGGGATATAGAAGAAGAGGAGAAAAGTAAGATCAGGAAATTCCGGATAAAAAATAAATCAATATAGTTTAGGCATCATATTAATTTATCTATACCAATATAAGGATTCTGGAGGAATGTATCGTGGCAGAGTTAAATTCAGCAAATGTAGGTTTTGAGAAGCAATTGTGGGATGCGGCGTGTATCCTGCGCGGCAATATGGATGCATCGGAATATAAGCAGGTGGTCTTGGGGCTTATATTCCTAAAATATATATCGGACAAGTTTGAGGAAAGGTATAACGAACTTATTGTTGAGGGAGAGGGCTTTGAGGAAGACTTGGATGAATATCTATCCAAGGGCGTATTTTACGTACCATCTTCTGCAAGGTGGTCGGCTATCGCTGCTGACGCACACACTCCGGAAATTGGCAAGGCCATTGATGAGGCAATGCAGTCTATAGAGCAGGAGAATAAACGCCTGAAAGGGGTACTGCCAAAAAACTTTGCTCGGCCTGAACTCGATAAACGCCGGCTGGGTGACGTGGTTGACCTATTCACAAATATATCAATGCTCGAACACGGCGATACAAAAGATGTGCTGGGGCGCGCTTACGAATATTGTCTTTCCAAGTTTGCCGAGCAAGAGGGTAAATTAGCCGGTGAATTTTACACCCCGGCATGTGTGGTTCGAACGTTGGTTGAGGTGCTAAAGCCATACAATGGCCGCGTTTATGATCCCTGCTGCGGTAGCGGGGGCATGTTTGTACAATCCGCCAAGTTTATCGAAAATCATCAGGGCAATATAAATAATATCTCTATATATGGTCAGGACAGCAACGCCACCACCTGGAAAATGTGTATGATGAATCTCGCTATTCGTGGGATAGAGGCGGACCTGGGAACATATAATGCCGACACTTTCTTAGACGATTGCCACCCGACCCTGCGGGCGGACTTTATTCTGGCGAATCCTCCCTTCAACCTTTCCGATTGGGGTCAAGATAAGTTGAAGGATGATGTGCGTTGGAAATATGGCTTGCCACCCTCAGGCAATGCGAACTTCGCCTGGATGCAGCATATGATTCATCATCTGGCGCCTCATGGGAAAATAGCGCTGGTATTGGCAAATGGATCCTTATCCAGCCAGAGCAGTGGTGAAGGTGAGATCCGCAAAAATATTATTAATGCCGATCTGGTGGAGGGCATTGTGGCCATGCCACCGCAACTTTTCTATACAACCCAGATACCTGTTTCTCTATGGTTTCTGAACAAAAACAAAAAGCAGAAGGGCAAAACACTATTTATTGATGCCCGTAACCTGGGCAGCATGGTAAGCCGGAAACTACGCGAACTAACTGATAATGATATAGCCCAAATTGCCGCTACTTTCACTGCCTTTGAGGATGGTGACTGTAAGGACCTTAAGGGGTTTTGTGCAGTGGTGGAAACCGCCGAGATCGCTAAGCATGATTACATGTTGACACCGGGTCGATATGTGGGTGTAGAAGAACAAGCGGGTGACGGTGAGTCGTTTGAGGAGAAAATGATGCGCTTAACTGGTGAGCTGGCTGATATGTTTGCCAAGAGGCGAAAGTTGGAGCAAGAAGTTAAGAATAGGCTTGGTAAAATTGGATTTGAAATATGATTTTAAGCTCGGAACATGAGGTGGATTTGTGAAAATAGGGATTCTATTAGATTCTAATATTTTGTTTTCAAAAGAACAAAATTTCAC
>DATMYR010000073.1:0-24215 GCA_035560815.1 Syntrophomonadaceae bacterium
CGGTAAACGAACATAACATATATAATGGCACTCAAGTATGCCTGAAAAATAAAAAAGGAATTGCTTCCTTCCAACTTGTAGGCAGTCTAACCAAACAAGAAAGAAAGAATAATTCCTTTGTATCTTAAAAACTATTGGCCGATTTCTCTCTGACCAAAATTAATTAATATTTTGAGATCTACTAGCTTGTTCATCATCACAGTGACCGGTCTCCTAGTTCCCACGTCCATCATTACTATTACTGGACGGTTGGGGCATATTCCCGCTTATTTCCTTAACCAATTCTAACGCTATTTGATCTAATTGTTGTCTGATCAGTGGGCCATTGATGGCACCCGCTATGCGAGGGTAGCCGTTGATCATGGTTATGGGAAATTTGTAGCCCGCTTCGAGAATCTGCTGACAATAACCGTTTTCATCCTTACCGTTAACAGCAGTATTATAATACTTCACTTCCACGCTTTTGCCGAAAACCCCATTTAGATCTTCCCTAAGGACTTTTACTTGCTCTTCAACCGTCAAAGACCCACACCCTGTGGAGCCGCATGTAGAACAGCCCGAGTTACACTCACTATTCGGGCCGTCGTATATTTCTATCACCATTTTGTCGATAATGTTATCCATTATATCTTCCTCCTTAAACACCGGTCTCTTATTGATAACTATGCGATTTATTGCACCCTACGAATCAAGTTTATAGATTGACGCCCAGACTTTTCTGCACCACTGAGGGTCAAGAAGCAAAGATCGGCCTATCCCCACCATGTCCACTTTCCCTACTTCTATGGCTTGCGCAGCAAATTTAGCCGTCTTTATTCCTCCAGCAACCAGGATTGGTACATCAACCGTCGGTTTAATAGCATCTGCTAAATAGAGAAAGAACCCTTCTGGACCGTCTTTTAGGTATCCACATATTCCTCCCGATAAATCCAGACAGTCTACGCCTGCTTCAACTAGCAAGGGAGCTGCAATGCAGCTGTCTTGCAAATTTGTTCCACCAACCTGGCGGTCATCTGCACCCAACCTGTAAATAACGGGATAATGAGGCCCGACAGCTCGCCGTACAACCTGAACTACTTCCAGTGCTAAGCGCAGCCTCTTATCAACACTTCCTCCATATTTATCACTACGTTTGTTGGTCAGAGGTGAATAGAACTGATTTAAAAGATAGCCATGTGCACCGTGAATTTCCACCAGATCAAATCCAGCCTCTTTGGCTCGCCAAGCCGCCCGGGCAAAATCCTCGATAATCTCCTCAATCTCTTCTCGCTCCAACTGCTCTCGAAAACCTACTGCCTCAGGACCAGGTGTTTCTGCACTGGGTGATGGCCGGTAAAGGAAAGGTATATGCATCGCTGTCGGAGCCTTGGGATTGGTTATCCCCCGGGCACCTGCATGGCTAATCTGTAACCCCGCTATCGCACCTTCTTTGTGAATTGCCTCAGCTAAATCCCGTAAACCGCTGATCTTATCGTTTTGATCAATACCCAACTGACCGGTATGGGCTTTGCCATCTTCATTTACATAGCAATGCTCGACGAGTACCATGCCCACACCAATATTTTTTTTAGAATTGCCGGAAGAATCGACTGGGTATCTTCGCGCCCGTAAGCCATAGTGGCCAAGCTGCGCCTGGGTAACTTGACCCGTTTCAGATGCAGCTGCAAGAGCCATAGGGGGCATGACTATTCGGTTGTGCAGCGAAATCCCGTTTATAGCAATTTCCGAGAAAAGCTTATCCACAGGAGCATTTCCTTCCTTCAAACCCTCCTGGTTTTTAATCAATAGCATGACACCGCCAAGTGCTTGTAATTCGTCAAATAACAGTAACCATCGCATCACCTACTTGCCTGTCTTCTCCAACATAGGATTTACAGATCAATTAACATACCGTCCTTTGCTAGTGAAAGGTTTGGGTATTCGGCCAGTTGGCTTTCGAGTTCTTTTGTAGTCACCGCCCGGCTGTAATGAATCGATAAATGTGTCAACAACGTATTTCTTGCTTTGACCTGCACGCTTAAGCTTATTGCCTGTTCCACTGACATATGAGACTCAGGATACCAGTTGTCATCATTAAATGTAGCGTCACATAAAAGCCAATCTACCCCCTGAATCTCTTTCATTGATGCTGCCGGTAATCCGGCTGTGTCTGGAAAATAGGCCAGCCTATTTCTGCCCGTCTCGATTAGAAATCCTGCAGTTTCGATACCGTGATTGGCGGGCAACGGCGTGATTATGGTTTCATCAATGTGATAACGGGCAAAGAACCGCCAGGGAAGCACATCAAAAACGTCCTTTAAGTGTGGATAAGCTGCCATGAAACTTTGGACAGCACTGGGCGGAAGATATAGTGGAAGTGGGTCAATGTGCTGCAATTTCACATAGAACTCAAGCTCCCCCAAACCTCCAAAATGATCATAATGCCAGTGGGTAAGGAAAATCCAATCAAGCTCAGCGATACCTTCTCTAACAAGTTGATTTCTCAAATCAGGCGAGGCGTCAATTAAGATGTTTCTAACGCCCGTCCGAACTAGAGCTCCACTTCGAGTACGGGAATACTCCAGGTTGTCCCTGGCCTCCTGACATCCTTTACATTGACAAAAAAATGATGGTACTCCAGTTCCGGCAGCGGTGCCCAGTATCTGAAATTGCGGCATGTTTTATCATCCTTCGAGTTAGATTTGCCGGCACAAACTCTCGTCTTTTTCTGGTAATACAAAGCTTTTCATAATATTCTGCAGCGTTTTCCCCTGCTGCGCAGATTTTCATATGAGTCAACACTCTCGTCAATATTCATATCCGGCAATGTTGATATCACATATTGAATAAAATACGATAACAGCCAGTTTCCCTTGCTGGTTCGGCGTTTATTGTCATACCTTTCCATAACTTCCCGGCCAGAGTGGTCCAGGACGATTTGCAGCAGCTTTTCAGCTGTGCAAATCGTCCTTTCATCCCGAGGAGTAGTATGGTCTTCATTTTCACCAAAGGGCATTTGGCTTTCTTCCAGAAAAACTTCGGCATCTCGGCTGCCGTCTATTTTAGTTGCTATGCTGCTATATACCATTTCCCCACCCTGTTATCTTCCGGCAATCTCGGCCGCCTTTTCCTGCCAGCGTTTCTCAAGCTTCTCTGCCAACCAGAGTATTTCTTCGTGACCCAGGAACTCATTCTCCTCACCTGGAAGGGGTTTTCTGATTGCTGCTTGCAGAAATACGTTCCTGAAACAAGCTCCGCCAATCAGAACCAGTACCGTTTTAGCAATCAATATAAAAGAGATGCTTCCCAATAAAAGCATTAAAATAGGAACAATTGTACCAGCAAGAATTATTCCGCCCCAAAAGCTAATTTTAAATTGGCCGTTCAAAATATTATCAGCAGCTTTGCGGGCTTCATACGCTCCTGAGTGTCTCTTGCCAAACACGTAAGTTACAACAGATATTAACTGTAATACCAAGAAACCAAGTAATACCTTGTCTAAAATCAAAATCGAAATATTTTCAGCATAGCCCATGATTACAGCCGTGAGAATCACTGCTGCTAAACCTGAAGCGGCACTGGTGATTATGAATACCGGTCCTAAGGCACTGGCATCCCAGAAAGCTCTGCCCCTCGATTCTCCCAGTTCTAATGCGGGAATCACTACTGCAATCAAAGCCGTGATAATCCCCAGAACAGCCACAGTATTCTGGATTATTTCCAAACCTGCCCAGGGAATAAAGTCAAAGAAAAAGGTAGCATAAACAAAGGCTATCCCCATAAACAGGGTCATCATTATAGCATTTTTACTGGCCATTGATGCCGGGTTGGCAACAATGAGATAAGCTTTTGCCTTATTGCCGGCTTCAATCATCAAAAGCAGTCCACCGATTGCGGCTCCCGCCACTGCAACCAGACTGGCCCAACCGTTTATCTGAGTGGATATTTGGGTTCCTATCAAATCCAATACCGCTAGAACTATAAACATCATTGCGCCTGTAGCCACCAGAAAAAAGCTTCCCGCCGCCAGGCCTTCCCAATATTCCTGCTTTGTTTCCATTTCCCTCACCTCCTATGGAATTATATAATAGACCGATGGTTTAGTTCCCAATTCATCATGCAACACTTGTGCGTTATGCTTGTGGATCAGGCTGACTATTTCGCTATCGGGATCATCCAGATCACCGCAATAGCGCGCCTTCAATTGGCAGGTTTCTGTGCACCTGGTTTGTTCGCCATTTTCGAGGCGCTCCCAGCACATCCTGCATTTTTCAACAATACCTTTCGACTCGTTATAATTACGCACGCCATATGGGCAGACGACCATACAGAATTTACAGCCAATACACTTTTCGTCATTAACGAGTACTATTCCATCTTCGCGCTTAAAACTGGCACCGGTAGGACACCCGTCAACACAAGGGGCCTCTTCGCAGTGCATGCACGGAACCGGCATGAAATAGCCAGTAAGGTTGGGATATTCACCGATAGGCCCGATTCGTAAAACTTTGGTCCATTTGTCTGCCAGGGGCAATTTGTTTTCATTCTGGCAGGCAACGGTGCAGGCATGGCAGCCCACGCATTTTCTTAAATCAACCAGCATTCCCCAACGCATTATTCAACCTCACCTACCTTTGCAATTCGGCACATAACTCCTCGCGTACACCAGCTGCCGCAGGCTTCGTCGAGCGTATCCAGATCATCATCCAGTATTACATTGACATTAGATTCGAATACTCCCATCAAAACCGGGTCCTTAATCTCCTGTTCAGGGAACCACCATCCTCTTTCGGCTTGAATGGTGTCGGGCGCAATTGCCGTTGTCAGCACTGCTCTTTGTTTGATTTTACCAATAGGGGTTTCTATCCAGATCCAATCCATATCCTGTATGCCATGTTCTTTGGCCAGCACAGGATTTATGGCCACCCTTGGATAGGGACTTAATAACCTCAACCGGGTAATCTCCCGATGTTCAGAATGGAAAAATGGATTATAGCCGCCGCCACCTATTAATGTCACTGGATAGTCTTTCGCCATCTCTGGCCTGGCTTCAGGACTAAAAGGCGGTTCAACGTAATGCGGCAATGGATCATAACCCAACTGTTCCAGGATCGAACTCTTGAGCTCAGCTTTGCCCGAAGGTGTAGCAAAACCCTGGAACAGATACTTCTTATATTCTCTGGGGGCAAAGTCCATACGCATATATTCAACGAATTCGTCATAATTTTCGAACCCGTATCCCAACTGTTCTAAACGATAGTGGAAAACTTCCTCATCGGTCTTCCATGGCCAGTACTCTTCCTGACCCATTTTGTGGCCCAGCTCCATCCAAAAGTCTACATCGGTCTTTCTTTCAAATAAGGGGGCAATACCTCGAGCAGAAGCGATCAGCCAGTCAGAGACGCCATAGGTAGTGGTTAACACCGGTCTTTCCAGCCAGGAGGCAGCAGGCAAGATATAATCTGCCAGGGCAGCTGAAGGTGTCATCCAGTATTCCATGGCCACAAGCAGATCCAGGTTTTTTAATGCTTGATATACTAGTTTTGAATTTCCATAGGATATTAGCGGGTTGTCTGCCAGGATAATAGCTGCTTTTACTGGATAAGGTTCGCCGTTGATCATTGCCCTGAATAAACTGGAGGGATTTGCTTCACAAAACCACTCGGCGGGGATGCTCTTACCCCAGACTCTGACCAGGTTGTCGGTTAAAAGCTGATATCCCGGCCAGCTATTTAGTTTAAAGCGGTCTGAACCGATTTGCTTGGCTCTTTGCTCCTCGGGAAGCATGTCGTTGAGCTCCATTTCCCAGTCAGTAATAAAAGTGGGATGCGGTCCGGGAATCACGTCGCCGCCAGGCACATCTATGTTTCCACAAATGGCTCGTAAACAGATTCTGGCTTGAGCCCCGGCAGTGCTGCCCTTTCCAAACTGATCAGTGGCTACCCCCCAGGCAATACAAGCCGGTTTACTGTTTGCGTAGATCCGGGCTGATTCAGCTATTAATTCAGCTGAAATCCCGGTTTTTTCGGCTGCCCATTCCGGGGTATACTCCTCAACCCGTTCACACAGCTCGTCAAACCCTATCGTATATTCGTTGACAAAATCGAAATCGAACAGGCCCTCATTGATGATCACGTTCAGCCAGGCCAGTGCCAAAGCGTTGTCACTGCCTGCTTTAATAGGCAGCCAGAGATCGGCTTTGGCCGCCGTTTCGCTAAAGCGGGGATCAATGACAATGATTTTAGTTCCGAAGGTCTCTCGGGCCTGTAATATGGATCTCATTTCCGGCAGGTAAGAGGCTCCCGGATTATGCCCCCAAACCACTACGCACCGGCTTCCGCCCATAACTTCAGGATCAAACGCACCCCATCCGAAGGTAGCTGCCTCGGTCAAAAAATTAGGGATCCAGCAGTCGGGAGCGGTATGAATCACATTGGGACTGCCGAGGAGATTGAAGAAGCGTCTTCTGGCAAAATCATCGGTGCGATTTGTACCCCCTATAGTAGAAATAGTTTCTGCGCCATAGCTATTCTTGAGATCATTCAAGCGCGCTGCGATATCGTTCAGCGCTTCTTCCCAGGTAACTCTCTTGAATTTACCTGAGCCTCTTTCACCTACCCGTTTAAGCGGATAATTGATTCGATTGATGTGATTCAGGTGATCGAGCGCTGAAGCTCCTCGTGAGCACTGGGCGCCCAGGTTAAAAGGATGTTCTGGATCGCCAGTCACTTTAACCAGCACTCCGTCTTCGACGTGTGCCAGCATGCCACAATTCATATGGCAGAAATGACATGCGACTTTCTTGATTTCCATCGTCAACCAACCCTCTCTTCCGTGGTTTGAATATTCCTAAGCAAATGCAGCCGACAATAATACACTCATTAAGACCATTGATAAAACTACATTCGCACTTTAAAGAATTTATATTTATTTAATGATGCAAAAAGCGTACCATCCATAATTTAGTTGACATCAGCAGCATTTCTCCCAATTTGTTGAGGTTCTTCTTCACACCAGGCTTCAGTGTTGTCCTATTTTGATAATCTCTTCCCATTTTTGTATCAGGGCAGTTGTAATCAGGAAATCATGCCCCTAGCGCTACCTAACTGTTGATTAATTCACAATACTAAAACCCGCTGGACGAGATATTGTCTCATTCCAGCGGGCTCTAGGGAGGAGGTATTTGAACTTGAGTCTGCTTGTTAAAACGAGCTTAATTAGCCCTATCGTTATTTCTAAGTTGAATGGCCTTTTGGGGGCACTGACCTACACAGGTATAGCATGCACTGCACTTATTAGGTGAAACAACCAGAGCCTTCATTTCTTTTTCTTTCCCGGCCATCTCAAACACCGAATGCGGGCAAAAAGCTTCGCAAAGTCCGCATCCAGAACAACGTTTATCATCTATTAGAACTTCCATCTGGCTGCTATTTGACTCATTCGAAGAAACCAGGTTGTCCATTACCGGAGGCATATAAATCTTGCGCCGTTCCTCCGGTATGCTTTTACGCGAGAGCTTTAGAAGCGCCTGTGCAATACTCTCCATTTGTCCATAAGGTATAGAAACATATAATTCAAAGTCATTGATCTCACTGGAAGCACGGGCACCATAGCAACCGAATGAAATATTCATTTCGCTACTTTTTATCACCTCAACGGTAAGATCCGCACAAGTCGAATTATAACCTGATGTTCGGAAAGCCTGGCGTTCTCCACTGGAATAAGTTCTGGCACAGGACAACCACATAGCCTGTTCAGGCCAAATTGTAAAAATCACCACATCAGGCTCAAAATTGGCTGTCTCTAGAGGCGCCAGTAGTGTAGCAGTGTAAGTATTCGGGCCGAACTCAGGCCGGCTGGCGATCATTTTTTGAGCAATTTCTATGTTGGGCAGCTTTTTAAAAAGCAGGTATAAATCTCCCGATTTTAATTTGGGCGCCATTTCTACCAGTCCAAGTATCCCTGCTCCATCCGGGCAGGAATGTTTTCGGGGCGGCATGTAAAGACTATTGCCTCGCCGGGCGACCATGATGGATTGGCAGTGCCGCAGGGGCATGGGTGGTTCCATGATTCCTTCCGGAATTTCTTCCCCGGGTCGCATGAGCCTTAAAGCGACAGGCGACCATCTTAACCCCAGAGTCTCTCGAAAAGCATCCGCAAGTTGTCTATTGTCAACCATCATGTTCTCCTTTTTCGCAGGTCCCCAAGCTTTCATTTTTTCTATCTACTCTTTCAAATCCGAGTAAATTTGGGCTACCCGGCCCTTAATGCCGATATAATCTTCGTCGTAATTCAAGAGCAGGTTTAGAGCATGCCGCACTATAAACCCGGATGAATCCCGGGAAAAGTTCAGCACGCAACTCAGACAATAGGCCACCAAATATCCAGCACCAGTTTTATTAACTTCTTTAAGCCTTTGTTCGATAAGTTCCTCAGCTAGATCAGGCCGGAAATGCGATAGTTGACCTCCACTTCCGCAGCATGGTGATTTTTCTCGATTGCGTTCCATCTCAACTATGTTAAATCCAGCACCACATAATGCATTCCGAACTTGACCAGCGAAGAGTCCCTCGAATCGGTCTGGACACGAATCGTGCAATGTGCATATAGTTTTAGATTTACTGGACTGTTCAAATTGGATAACTTCATAAATTGTGACTATCTCTATGCCAAGTGTTAGAAGAACCTCTCGAAGTTGATAATAACATCCAGGACAGCCAACTATTAATCGTTTAACTCCTAATTGCTTTAGCTGTTCAATTAACCGCTGGTTCCATTCTTCTTTGCGCTTTGACATCCCCAATTGGTCAAGAGGCTTCCCGCAACACAGGGTTATTATCTGTTTACAATCGCATTGCTGCCTGATTTGGCTAAATGCTTCCCTTACCAGGCCAGGAGAATAGGTTAATAGAGTGCATCCCGGGAAAAAAGCAGTTTCCGAATTTTCATCTACTTCTAAATCATCGTAATCAATGTCGTAATGATTACGGTATAATGCCATAATATTGTCATCTTCATCAGGTAAAAAACAATCAAAGTCACCAGGATTAAACTCTTCCTTGTCTATAGCATCAATCCTGCGGGCCATGAACATCTCATCTGGCTTTAATTGGATAGGGCAATTTATTTCGCATCTACCGCACAGAGAACAACTAAACGCCTCATCTATACGTACTCCGCGGGTAGCCATCTCGGCAGGCGATTCTTCTGTCTCGGATAATAATTGGCACTCTTCTGAACAAAGGCCGCATCCTGCACATTCCGTTAATATTTTTAACTCTGCGCGAATTGTCTTCATTTCCATAATCGTTTCTTTCCTCGCTCTGCTTTCAATTCCCAATTGCTAACGCTGGGGAGGAGCGGCTATCGATTCAAGTCCCAGATCTTCTAATAAAACCTTAATGGTTCGTTTGGGGGAAATTACATTTGAATCATACTCTTCTGCCAACCGTAATGCTCTTATCACTGGTATATGACTGGCCAGGTCTACAGGAATATCGAGATCCGGCACCATCTCAATAACCCCCAGGGGAATGTTTTTGTCTATAGCCTTTTGAACCAACATATCTAGAGCCGTGATTCCGTCATTATTGTAGAAAACATGGTTAAAATCAAAGGGTGTTGTGCATGTAAAACCCACGATTGAGAAGCCCCCTTCCTGGCAAGAAGCTTCTACTAGAGCAGCTCCGATATCTCCGTCTTCCTTTTGAGCTGCAGCGCGACCGCGATTGCTAAGAGACAACTCTATCATTTTAATCATGGCATTTTGAATGATGTATGGCTGAAGACTGGGCAGGTCACCTCCAATAATTAACAAACTATCCGCCAGCCTTTCGAGCTTACCATCTCTAAGAACATAATCAGCCGCATACTGTATGCACTGGTCGAAAATCCCCCCTTGATCAGGGAACAACTCCTTTATCTCCTGAGGCTTGGAGACACGCTGCAAAAGCTTCCTTAAATAATCCTCATCCCCTCCGCGATTGTAACAAATATATATATCTCCACAATTAGCGAAGATGCAGCTGTCGATAACGTCTAATAAACATGCTTCATATACGTCTTTAGCTTCCTCTGGGGTTAACATTCCGCCCCGATCGATAGTTAATCTAGTCTTAATATCTCCTGCTTTAGGTACCTTGGTAAAAACTACAATTGCATTTTTCATTTCATATCCCCCTGCTTTTGAGCCGCACTCTTTTCTTAAGCCTCAATACATACCTGTGTTGCATCAGCGTGTGATTTGCTCTGCAAGTTATTTTTTCTAATGTTTTGCTTTTTTCAGACCGGCAACATACTTTTTGATCTCGGAAACAATCCCACTTGCATCATTAATGTCATAACAAGGAACACCAATGTCCCAGTAAACATCACTGGCGATTGCCAACCGATTAACGGGTTCAGGAAGAAGATCGCGATGAACTTCTGACCGAGAAACTTCAATTGCAGGTTTGCCACTTTGCTTGAACCCTTCGGTCAGGATTAGATCGACATCAGGTAACAAGTCGATGACTTCTTCCAGGCTCTTTTCATTGTTAACCTTCTCAATCATAGCCACTTTGCCCGGTGAAGAAATAGCCACCACATCAGCCCCTGCTTCGGCTATTCTCCAGCTGTCTTTACCTGGTTTATCCATGTCAAATCTGTGAGCATCGTGTTTTATCACAGCAATTCTATATCCATCTGATTTAAGTTGTCTTATAACCTTTTCCAGAAGAGTCGTCTTCCCCGATCCAGATTTCGCTATAAATGAAATTATCGGTATATTGCTCTTTTCTGTCATATGCTGACTCCTCCTCTTCGTGCGTTTCGTATCAACGTTCCTATTATAATGAAAGTGATTATTTCGGTTAGACCCATTTGTTAAGTATCAATGCAATAACTGTGCCATGAGCTATTATGCTCCCGAGTACCGCTAAATTCGCATCTATAAGTTCATCCATAGATTATTTCCAACTCATTGTCCCATTTTGGGAATTCTGTGGTTTTGAAATGGAGAAGCAGGTTTATAGCATGGAGCACCCCCAGGACAAATCATGCCTGCCCGCATTCGCTATTCGCACCCAGGAGCGTATCCAGGCCATGACCAAGCGCCGGTAGAATTGCTTCCAGGGATTCACGAACTCCTTTAACGCTGCCAGGTAAATTGATAATAAGCGTATTCCCTCTAACTCCCGCAACTCCTCTGGCCAACATAGCCCGGTTTGTTCGCTGAAGTCCGTAGTATCTAATCGCTTCTGGAATGCCAGGTGCAATTTTTTCGATAACCTTAAGAGTCGCTTCTGGTGTGACATCTCGCTTAGAAAAGCCGGTCCCACCAGAAGTCAGGAGAAGATTCAGAGAAAGGCTGTCACAAGCATACTTTAACTTTTCCGTAATGATATCCTTTTCGTCCGGAATCATTTCATAGTAACCCACGCTATAGTCAGGACCAAGCATTTGCTTAATTTGCGGCCCGCTAAGGTCCTCTCGTTCCCCACGCGAGCCTTTATCGCTCATAATCAAGATTCCTACATTATACATATCGCTTCCTCCATTTACACCAATGGCCAACAAGAGTTCATGCCGTTTTAAACGTGAAAGGCAAAGCCGAATTGCATAAACCATTTTTCTCCAGAAAAAACAAAGTTCTCAAAGGCGGGAATACGTTATCATCGTAACGGGCTGAAATTTGCATCGCTCTAAGACCCGGGATCAATCCGGTCAGGTCTGCTGGAATATCTATATCCGGAGCCATTTCGACCATACCAAAAGGTATTTTTCGTTCACAGGCTTTATTAACAAGCACGTCCATAGCTGTTAAGTAATCCTGGTTATAAAAAATGCCTGCAATGGAAAACGGAGTTGTACAGGTATGCCCAATGATATTAAATCCGCCTTCCTGATCTGCACTCGCAACGATTGCCGCCCCAATATGTTCCCCTTTTCCGAATGTGGAACTGGCTAGAGATAGCCCGCCTGAACTACCCGCTAAAGCATGTAGCTTACTCATCGAATCCTTTATAACTCTCGGTTGAAGCCCGATAACGTCGCCGCCAATAAGGAGGACGTTGTCCGCCAGCCTGTCTTTATGCCCGCGCCTCAAAATATAATCGAAGGCATATTGCATGGCCTGGTCGAACGTGCCTCCCTTATCGGTAAAAATCTTTTTAATGAACCTGGGTTTAGGCAATTTGCTCATTAACTGTTTGAAGTAATCGCCGTTGCCTCCAGCGTTCAGACAAATGTATACATCTGCGCACTGTGAAACAATACAGGAGTCAATGACATCAAGTAGACATGCTTCATAAAAATCCCTGGCCTGCTCCCGGGTAAAGATTCCACCCCGTTCCGTAGTGAGCCGGGTTTTTGTGTCGCCAGCCCTGGGCACCTTGGTAAAGACGACAACAGCATTTCGCACAACAGCTTGCCTCCTGATCTTTCTTATTCCCCTGCCTATTTATAGGATATGCATAGCTCTTTTATGATCCTGAACATCCTGAATAGCAACAGAAGATGAGAGAACCTCAATATCGTCTCCAGTTGTGACCAGTCCACCTGTAATAACCCGGGCGAATATTCCCTCCCGGGGCATAACACAATCTCCAACCTGCTGTCTGATCGCACAGCCATGATGGCATTCTTTACCGATTTGAGTTACCTCCAGCTCCACTTCCTGGCCCACACGCATCATCGTCCCAATCGGAAGTGTAAATAACTCAAAACCTTCGATATTCAGATTCTCAGCAAAGTCGCCAAAACCTACGTCAGCACCCATATCTCTCATTTTATTAACACTATCGATGGACAGTAAACTCACCTGCCGATGCCAGGGACCACTGTGCGCATCTCCGGATATTCCGTGGCCTTGAATAAATAACGCCTTCCCCATGTCAATCTTCTTTTCGCCCTTTTTGGAGCTGATACAAACTGCTAAAACTTTGCCTTTCATGACTGCGCCTCCTTCACCATATGTCCACTTTTACCTCCGTCTTTTTCCAAAAGAGAAATCCCTTCAATATTTATCCACCGATCAACCGCCTTGCACATGTCATAAACCGTAAGTGCAGCAACGGTTACGGCAGATAGAGCTTCCATTTCCACCCCTGTCTTTCCGCTGGTTTTTACCAAAGATTCAATTCGGAGTCGAGATTGGGCTTCATCAAATGTGAAGCTGATATCAATTCCATGTAACATTAGCGGATGGCACATGGGGATCATATCGGAGGTTTTCTTGGCGCCCATGATGCCAGCCACCTGTGCCACCGCCAGCACATCACCTTTTTTGATTCCTCCGTTTTTTATGAGTTCCAGGGTGGCGGGAAGCATGACTACAAAAGCCTCAGCTCTGGCCCATCTTTCAGTATCCGTCTTTCCTGTCACGTCCACCATGCAAGCGCGTCCCTGATCATTCAAATGAGTCAGCTTCATACTCATCCCCCTATTTGAACCATTTTCCGGTAGTTATCTTTTCCCCATCCGCTCTGCATTTCGTGGCGGTTTGGTTTGCTTAAAATGGCTTTCACAAACAATTTGGTCAACTGTTCATTGCTATCACTATTGAGCAATGCCATTTTAAGATCTATTTCTTTATTGTGGTATAGGCAGCTTCTTAAACGGCCGTCAGCAGTCATGCGGATACGATTACACTGGCCACAAAAATGATTGCTAATAGGACTTATAAAGCCAACCGATCCCTGTCCCCCGGTCAGATGATAATATTGAGCCGGTCCGTATCCAATGATTCCTTTGCCGGGAGTGATATCATAATTGCATACGATTTGTCTGCGAATGTCGGCTGTTGCAACTGTTTTGTCTGCGCTGTAGAAAGAAAGATCCCCAATAGGCATAAACTCAATGAATCGCACATGTATCGGATTATTATAAGCAAGCGCTACAAAATCCATAATTTCGTCATCATTAAAGCCCTTTATGACAACCACATTCAGTTTTACCGGGTGCAGTTCCAGACTTATAGCCATGTCAATAGCATTGCGAATGTCTGGTAAATCAGTACTCCGGGTAATATATTTAAGCCGTTCATCAACCAGTGAATCAAGGCTAAAGTTCACCCGTTTGAGGCCGGCATTTTTTAAATCTTTAGCCATCCGTGCAAATAGAGTACCATTGGTGGTTATCGATAGATCATCGATTTCTTCAATTCCAGCTATGTCTTCAACCAGCTTGACAATGTTTTTTCTAACCAGGGGTTCTCCTCCGGTCAGTCTAACTTTCCGAATACCTACCTGGGCACCAGCTTTTACAATCCGATAAATTTGTTCAAAGGGCAGGATATTGTTGTGTCCTTTTTCCTCAACCCCCTCTGCCGGCATGCAATACCGGCACCGCAAATTACATTTGTCGGTAACAGAAATACGTAAATAGTCTACAACTCGGCCATTCCTGTCCAGCACCTTACCCACCCCCTTTACATTGCAATAACATTCGCAGCCAAACCGGGAACAACCGTATTGCTGAACCCTTCTTCACTTGTTTGATCAAGTCTGCCAACTAGAAAACCAGATACAGTTTGCCCAAACACAACTGGAGGACTCCCCGCCGGAATATCGACCAGCACGTTGCAATCAATCATCGACATTAACACACCATTGGCCTGGTTACCCGTGAGTTTTACTACATTTCTTCCCTCTTCACGCATCAATCGGGCGCGCAGGAATCTTCGGCCCTGACTGGATTTAGGAAAGTTATCAACCATTATTCCCTGAAATTTGGGAGGAAAAATTTCTTTCATACCCATTAACTTTTTAATTAAGGGCACCACAATCAAATCAAAGGTTACCATGGCTGCAGCCGGATTTCCGGAAAGACCGATAATAAACTTGCCATTTTTTATTGCTGCTAACATTGGCGATCCTGGCTTTATGGAAACACCGTGGAAAAGGATTTGAGCTCCAACCCTGCGAAAGGAGTCTTTGACAATGTCGTAGTCCCCTGTGGAAGCTCCTCCAGTTGTGATAACAATATCTGCAATCTCAAGCCCCTTCTTTAACCGGGCGGCTGTAGCATCCACCTCATCCGGTGCAATTCCCAAATCAACCGGGGTCGCTCCCAATTCCTTGCACTGGGCGGAAAGTCCATAGAGCGAGCTGTTATATATTTTTCCGGCTTGAATTTGACGGGTCGGGTCTATCAGCTCATCACCGGTACTGAAAATTGCAATTCTTACTTTTCGATAAACCGGTACCCGGTTAATCCCAAGTCCAGCAAATACTGCTGTCATAGCCGGTGTGATTGTCGTCCCTTTCACGGCTATAACATCACCCTGGTTCACATCTTCTCCAATTGGTACGATATTTTCACCCGGGGTTATCGTATGAGAAATAGTAAGTGATCCCTCATATCTATGCACATCTTCCCATTTAACAACTGAATCAGCACCGTGCGGAATTGGCGCACCGGTCATTACTTTTATCGTCGTACCTTGAGTCACTTCCATTTCTGCTTCAAAACCAGCACGTATTTCTTCAATCACTTCTAATCTAATTTGATGATGTGGAGATACTGACCGGGTGTCACTCGCTATCAGTGCATAACCGTCCATAGCTGACTTCGCAAAATGAGGAATACTATGCGGTGCAATAATGTCTTTACTCAAAATCCTTCCAGTTGCGTAAGTGAGTGGCACCTTTGCTATACCAAGGGGTAGGGCTATATCCGAAAGTAGTTCCTGTGCTGTTTCTAACGAAATGTTTTTGAACATATATCCACCTCCTATGCGCCCGTACCGAAGGAACAGGCGGGATAATGGCAAACGTCGCATTGCAGGCATAACCCACCCAGCCCCAATTTAACGATCATGGGGCGGGTTATCCGTTCGCCAGTTAATATCGTGGGTAAAACCAGATCAAAAATGGTCGCTTTACTGTACATCACACAGCCTGGCAATCCAAGTATGGGGACTTCACCCAGGTAGGCTACCATTAGCATTGCGCCTGGCAATACCGGAGCTCCGTACGTAACGATTTCGGCTCCGGCTTCTCTAACTGCCCGGGGAGTTACATCATCCGGATCTACAGACATGCCGCCAGTGGTAAGTATTATCTCAGCACCTTCATCAATGAGTCTATGAATGGCACTTACTATCTGCTGGCAATCGTCAGGAACAATGATCTGTTCAATCACGCTGCAGTTAAAAGCCTCCATTTTCCTTTTAACCACCGGGCCGAATTTGTCCTCAATACGCCCATAATAGACTTCGCTTCCCGTGGTTACGATACCAACTTTGTGTGGGAGAAACTCCTTAACTTGAATCACTGCAAACCCGGCGCTTATTTCTTCAACTTCAACTAATTTGTGCTCATCAATTACCAGTGGAACCACTCGAACCCCCGCTACAATGTCTCCTGCCTGCACCGGCTTCCGGTTGTTTCTCGTGGCCACCACCACTTCTTCAACCATGTTTATCTCCATTAACAGGGATTCATTAATAACGCACATTCCACTGGTCGTAGCTATGAGGTTTACTTTCCCTTCCCTGGGTTCGCTCATATACAAGCCCGGTCCCATCAATGCCTGAGCGATTCTTAAGGCAGCATCATTTTCATGTACCTTGCCCTCGCTCATTTCCCAAACATAAATATGCTCCTTGCCCAATCTTAAGAGTTTGAGGATATCATCAGAGTTGATAACGTGGCCTTTCTTAAAAGCCGTTCCCTTAAACTTACCCGGCACTATTTCGGTAATATCATGACATAGTACTGCTCCAACCGCATCGTTCACTTTAATGCTCTGCATTTTTACACTTCCTTCCATAACCTGCGGATTTTCAAATTGCTACTTTGATATTGGTCTTTAAAGAAGTCGCGTGAAAAATAAACCTAAATCTACAAAAAAATAATGCTTTTGTATGATAAGGAGATACAGAAGCATATCCGGTTAGTCTTGGTTCTCCTTTTCATACAGGAAGGTTGACGGATTTCTCCTGCAACCCTGTGGGCACTGAGCCCAGGCCGCGCCACCGTAGATAAACCTTAGGTAAGCGGGCTCGGAGTTATTAAGTTTTTTCATCCGAATTCTGTCTTGCTTCTTTTATTTGCAAAAGACATGCCACATAAAATTGAAAATCAAAAATAAAAAACAGAAGCCCCTTTTCAGGGCTTCTTGCAACATTGATCATCAATTTTCCATAATAAAATCGCTGCTGGTTCAGTTTCAAAATGAAACTTGATCATCCTACAACCATTGCCTATTTTATTCGTCATTTACGGGCCTACTTAGCTTTCTAATCAGCAAAAAACCAGCCCTGAGATATGGGCTGGTCTATTACTCAATTTGAAATGGCCTTTCTAATTAAACTGCCCAATGGTGGTAATTCTCAATTTCAATCCGTGTCCTAGAATGAGAAAAGCCATAACGAACAGTTAATTCGCGCCCTCTCCCTTTTCTGCCGCGCCGTTACCGGGAACCGTCTTTTCCCCTGCTTTCGCCCCGGAAGTCTTGTCTTTGTTGTCCATAACATAAAGGTTCCCTGTCTTGGGGTCCCTCACCGCAAACCCCACATCGCCGTATGCACTCACAGCTTTCATCTGCTCGGTCACTTCTTTTGGATTGTCGATCTTTACAAGCTGTTTTTGGTCTAATATGATCACCAGGTTTTTCATGTTTATATTCCAGTAAATAATAATTGAAATTAAAAGCCCGCAGATAAAAACAAGCATCACGTCAACTAAATTGACCATGCTTTCCATAGGACTTATCTCTTCCCTGTATTTGGCTCTTTTCGATAGAATGCGGCCTCTGTCCAATATAATCTTCTCCTTTTGCTCCGGTGACTGTATAAATTACTGTACCCCGGTTTCAACCGTATCCACGTTTTTACTCTCCGCAGGTTGAATAATATACATTTGTTTTGTCTCCGGATCTTCATAAACCCGTCCCATATCCTGATAATAATTACTCTTTGTCTGGTTCATTTCGTTGCTCATATTCAGGTTAATATTCCAGAGGGAAACAATGGACACCATCAATCCGCAGGCGAAAATCAGCATGATGTCAATTAAATTGACCACGCTTTCCATCGGGTTAATCGCCTGCCGGTTTTTTCTTCTTCTAGACCTGATGAAGCTTCTTCTCATAGTTTTTCCATTCCTCCTCATCAGACAAGCTGACTACTTTATCAGAAACACCGATAACTTTATCTGGAACATTGATGATTTTGTCCAGCAGACTTTCGGCGATCGCTTCATTGGTGCTGATATAACTTTCATACCAATGACCGCGTAAATAGGAAATCGCGAAACAAATTGCGGCGACGAATACTCCGGATATGGTCGTATCAAAACCTACGCCGATCGATTCGGAAAGGGTCTTGATATCGCCTTTCCCCAGGGCTACGATTCCGGGGCCCAGGGGAATCAATGTGCCCAAGAGGCCGAGCATTGGTCCCAGTTTGGCGATCAGATCCGTAGGCGCCATAATTTTCCGGTAATGAGCGTCTTCCACACTCAATAGCTTCTGCGCGTAGGCGGCCAGGGAATTTTCCGTCATCTCTTCAGTGTCAGCCAGTTTCCCGGCGAATTCTTTCTGGCGCTTAAGCAGTGCGCTGCCCTTGATGATTTGCAAGGCGCTGTCCTTTTCCGCGTGGTTGATCTCCTTTAACAACGCTGGAATGTCCTTTATCATTTTCCGTCGTTCCATGATGTATTCCACAAAAAGATCCCCGATTTGCCATATCGTAACTACGATCATAATAAGCAGTACCACCATGCAGGGGCTTAAAAGTTCCTGCCCAATAGTGTGAAGAATGTTGTGCAAATTTTGACTAACCATAAACAATAACCTCCAAATTTTTAAAAAGGAGTATAGCCGGTTAGCTCCAGTTTCGGAGCTAACCGACTACTCCTTTCTTCGTAAAGGTAAAATTTGATTCTTCTAATTTCTTGGTTCGTTTTACTTAAGCACGGCGGCTTTTTCTGTACCGCCGAAGTCCTCCCAGGCCCGCCAGGATAAAGGCAACCAGAAGCACTCCTCTGACGATAACCGGATTCTGGATCGCTTCCTGGACGACCGCATAAATGGTCGCCTCTTTCAAACTCGATTCCGCCGCTTTTCCGGGCTCTGCCGGGGTTTGTTCCGGGGTCTTGCTGTCGTTTTGCGCGAGCAAAGGAGTGTCTGCGTTCTTTGCTGCCGTGCTTGTTTCCAGGGGCGCCGGTCCCAGCGCGATATCGGTGTTGTCCGGCGCTGTTGCCGCAGGCGCTAATACAGCAGGCGCTTCGGCAGCGGGCGTTTCGGCAGCAGGCGTTTCCACTAAGGGAGTTGTGACCGCCGGAGTGTCAAGGACGATAGGATTTTTGACAAAGTACGCGCTGCTATGGCCTGACGATGTTACCGGCGGCGTTACCGACGGCGTTACCGGCGCCGTTTCTTCCGCAAGCGTTATATTCTGGTTATCCTTGTCGAGGCCGAAGAAGGTGCCCGTTTTGTTGTTGACGATACCGGCGCGGGTGCCTCCCGAGGCGACAACTCCGCTTAAGTGTGCACCATCCAGGGCACTGCTCACGTTACCGGTGTTGCTGTTGCCTGAGATGTTCGTTGTCCGTGCGGTCATGATATTGCCCACAATGCCGCCGACGGAGATGTTATTCGGGTTGAACGAGAACACATGGTCCTGACCATCATAGGAAACGTGGTCTTGATAGTCGGGGGCAACCGTGTTTATCAAGTCTCCGGAGTTCGCGGAGTTTGTAACCGTTATGTCCGGAGTGCCCATAGCGCCCTGTGAACCGCTGACGACACCGACGATACCGCCTATATTGTTGGCCGTGCCGGTGACGTCGCCCTCATTTTTGCAGCCGTCGATCACAATGGCGATGTCAATCGCACCTCCGAGTATTCCCCCGGCAGAGTTCACGTAAACCGGGTTGTATCCTGTTTGACCCGATGATGTCTGGGCCGTCGAGGTGATGTTGCCGGTGTTGGTGCAGTTTATGAATGAGGCGGTACAACCGCCCCCGGAGGTTTCTCCGGCGATGCCGCCGACATTTCTTGAGCCGGTGATATTACCCGAGTTAGCGCAGTTTTCAATCCGCGAGAACGTTGACTTCACTTGGGAGCCGGAGTTCGGCATCATTTCAAATCCGCCAATTGTGCCGACAATACCGCCGCCTTGTCCACACGTGATATTTCCACTGTTGGTGCAGTTGGTAATTACCGTTTGCTGCGCGTTACCCGCAATGCCGCCCGCATCACTGGTGGTGGTGATATTCGCTTTGTTGTGACAGTTATCTATGGTTCCTTTTGAGATTGAATTGACGATACCCGCGGAGCCACTGATTGAGCCTTCAACGGTCAGATTCTTAATCGTCGCGCCCACACAGTTGTTGAAGAACGGTCCTGTTTTTAGCGTAACGGTATGTCCGGCGCCGTCGAACGTACCGGCGTACACCCCATATTCTGTCGTGCCGCCTATTCCCAAGAACTGCTCCGATGATACTTTGGACATATCAATGTCGTTTGTAAGCCGTCCGTTAATCTGATTTTGGGTGCCGAACATCGGATTCGACTGTACGGTTGTGGCGAACCAAAGGACATCGTCGACGGTTGACAGCAGGTAGTAACCGTCCCCGTCCTGCACCGGAGGGGCCGAAAGATAGCTGTATATACCGGGTACATGTCCGTTTGCGCCCGTAAGTATGAAACTGGCGGGGTTAGACGCACATTTCGCGCTCTCGTTCCCGCTCTCCACTGTGAACTCCGCGTCGTCTAACGCGTCGCCCAAGAACGTATTAACCGAGCTGTTCTTCAAATAGTAGTTGCCCTTGTACACTGCCGGCGTCACGGTCGCCTTGCCGATTACCGCGCCGATATTCGGCTGCGATCCGGTCGCCATAACGTTGCCGAGGTTGAAGTTAGACGTCGCGCTCATACTCGTCGCGGCATTTTCGCCGATGATTCCGCCCACCGAAGCGCCGGAACTCGTAACCGCGGCAGTATTGTACGATTGCGAAACACCCGTACCCGCACCGTAAACGTAACCGACGATGCCACCGGTAGCATCGCCGGAACCGTTGACGGCTCCTTTGTTGCACACATTGGCGAACGCCGTACCGGTTGCTTTTCCGGCTACGCCGCCAGTATTCCCGCTGCCGGTGACGGCTCCGCCGTTATTGCCGCTTTGTTGGATAATCCCGTAGGTAATAGAGCCGATGATACTTCCGGTGTTCGTTCCGCCGCTGATATTTCCTGTGTTGTAGCATTGATAAATTTGCCGATTAGCGTCAGGCTTACCCGTTCCGTCAAACGTTCCCTCAATGCCCCCGACGTTTACGGTCCCTTCCGTTGACGTAACGATGATATTACCTGTGTAGGTGCTCTGGCCGATATAGTAGTCAGCCGTTCCGTAGATTCCTCCGATACTTGCTCCGTCGGTGGCTGTGCCGGTTATCGCTACGCTTTCGTACGGTACGTAGACATTACCGCCGGTTGAAACGCCGACCAGGCCGCCGATGCTCGCGCCGCCGAATGTGCCTGTGATCGTACCTTCTGTACTGACGCTATTAAGTGTTCCGCCGGTGCCCAGGTAGTTGACTAAACCGCCCACTGCCGAGCCGCCGTCCGCTACAACGCGGGCAATTTTAATCTTCTTGTTGCCCTGAATAGTTCCGGTGAACGGATGCTCCGCAGTGCCGATACCCGCGAACGCCGAGCCGGTCAGATCAATATCGTTTTTCACCGTAGCTTTGATGGCGGTATAGCCGAGAGTGTTGACCGCATTCGCAAACGCCAGCACGTCGGTGGGAGTTGCCAAGAGGTAATATCCGTCGGAATTCATGGAGAGGTCGGTGAGAGATTTTTCCAGTTTGATACTGCCGGCCGTGCTTCCGGCAACGGCGATGGTTCCGAGGGCCTCCTGGACTACTATCGTGTTGTTGGTAAAATTAATAGCCGTTAATCCATCCCCTGTTGCTTTGGCGCGTATTGACGGGTCGGTGAACAGCAACATTCTGTTAAAATTGGTTCCGGTATTAACCGTACACGTAGCCACGCTGCTGCCGGCTGGAATAGAAAACACCAGTTTCAGCGCAAGCGTTTCGCCTTTTTTAATAATCGGGTTTGTTCCGTCTGACTCAACCCATATTGGCACAGTATAACTACTGCTGTTGTATGTCGGGAAATTGCCAACCTGCACCTTTCCCTCTAAGACTCCGGTGTTGGCCGCTATGGTCGCGGCACGGTTTAACTGTATAGCATTATCTTTTGAATGGGGATACATAATCCCGGTTTCAAACCCGTACACGTCCTTATCGGTCGGCGCGGTAATCGTTGCCGTAATCGTGACGGGGACCTCGCCGCCGCCGACTTTGCCGGCCGCCGTGTCAAACGCGACGCTTGCGAAGAACGCGGTATGCAGATTCAAAGCGGAACCGGAAAGCGGGGCGATTGCGGCTTTGCACGCTGTTTCCGCGGCGTTGATATTGTTATTGAACGTGGTTGCGTCGATGTTGTACAAATCCGCGTATTTTAAGGTTGAATCCGTGAACAGCACCAGCTGGTTGCTGCTCGTGCCGACATTTATCGGAATGTTCGTTGTCGTAGCAGCCGCTGTGGCGACAACCTTGAACTTCAGTATAAGCTCAAGGGGCGTGCTGGAGGTAATAACTTTCGTTGGCGTTTCGGCGGGGGCGGGATTGTAGGTAAAACGCACGTAGCCAGCGGAGTAATCGGAGGAGGTTTCAACTGTCAGCCCGCTTAAACCGGGGTTTGCGGCGACAGTAGCATCGACATCCGGCACCAGAAGGCTTGGGGGGGTACTCCATTCGTTATAAGGGTATGAGAATGCTCCCGTGAAGCCGTATGCGTCAACGGTTGAAGTAATCGTGGCCTTAACCGTGATTGTTTCACCGACTTTACCGGAGTCCGGGCCGACCGCTGATAACGTAACGGTTGCGGCCTTTAGCGTCGTGAGCGCCGGCGACGCCGTAGACGGAGCGATGGCAATGGTTCCGCCGGCTTCCTGCGTGGCAATTTTTGCGGCGGTGTCCACATCTGAAGCCTGAACCGAATTGTTCTTAAACAGCAGCAAGCGGTTTGGGTATCCGCCGAAATTTACCGTGAGATTGCCCGTGGTCGTGTTAGTAACCTTAAACTTCAACACGAGCGCCAGCGGAGTACCGGCGGTTATGATTTTGCCGCCGGTACCCGAGCAGGTTATCCCGTTCGCTCCGTTAGTATTAGTTATGGTCAGATAATCCTTCAGCGCGGGGTTGGCGTCCTTGGTCGCGGCAATGTCTAATTGGAGGTTGGCGCCGGGATATTGAAGTGCGCCCGTAAAACCGTACGCGTCCACGGCCGAGTTAATCGTCGCCGTAGCGGTCACCGTATCGCCGACCGCGGCTGAGGCTTTGTCCAGAGTAAAGCCCACGTTGGCGGTGTACGCTATCGTAAGGCCAAATAGACTTGGAGCGGACTTGGCATCCTCAGAACATAAGATAAGTCCGGCATGCATCATGTCGATAAGTTTAGTCGAATTAAAGTTAATTGTTTTTAAGCCGGTTCCTGTTTGTGCTATACGTACTGACGGGTCTGTTAAAAGCGCCCATCTGTCGACCCAACTGCCACCGCTGTTTAATCCCAGAATCATCGTCGCCGAAGGCGCGGTGTTGACGACCGTGAACGTGAACTTAATCTTTGTATCGCCTTCCGGAATTTTCAGGGTTTTCCCGTCGCTCTCAACGTATACCATTAGGTAGCCGGGGACAGTAGTGGTGTCGAGTGTAATTCCCGGGTTGTCTGCCGCGAATTTTCCGGCGTCTACCTGAAGATAGGTAACCGGGTTGTAGCTGTCGTCCACGACTGCAAACCCTCCCGTAAAGCCGTACGCACCTCCGCCGGTGACTGTAACCGTAGCCGTCATCGTAAAGGTATCCCCTACCGTAAGTTTGGGGGCAGGTGCGCTGACACTAAACACGGTCGATGTACCCGTGGCAATAGTCGTCGCTGGGGTCGTTACGGTGATGGTGTAAGGATACGTCACCGGCGTCAAACCGTCTGGTGCGACCGTAACCGTAACCGTCGTATCACTCGTCATCAAAGCGCCGGTTTTGTCCACCGAAATCTTGTCGGCGGGAACGGGCGTTTCGGTTCCGTCGGCGGCTACTACCTTGGCGCTAAAGCCCGTCAGGTCGAAAACCTCGCCCGCAAGGTAGGTCAATTTGGCCGGATCGCCTGTTTTTACGATCGCCGGCTGTGCGGGCTCTTGCGGCGCTGTGAGTTCCATCACGGTTATGCCGCCCAGCGCA
>DATMYR010000074.1:0-54293 GCA_035560815.1 Syntrophomonadaceae bacterium
ATATCAAATATGGAGGGATATTGGAATGAAATCAAAACTTAGCAGGTTTGTTTGTTTGTTATTAGCAATTGTTCTAAGCATTTCGTTAATAGGATGCTCCAAGAAAACCAGCACCCAAACCAGCACTCAAAAAGAAAGTAAAGTTATTAAGCTCGGGACCTTATCGGTAAATGAGGTTTTTGTGACAGCTCTGAAAGATGCGCTTATTGCTAAAGGATATAAAGCAGAGATAATCATGTTTGATGCCAATAATATGCCGGCCATTGCAACAAAGGATGGCGACATCGATGGCTTCATACATAACCACCTTCCCTGGATTGAAACATTTAACAAAGAAAACAACTCAAAACTCATCATGGTAAAGCCCTATTTGTTTCATGGTAGAACCGGACTATACTCTTCAAAACATAAAAGCCTGGCCGAAATTCCGAATGGTGCAAGTATAGCAATTCCTAACGATCCTACCAATCTGGATAAAAGCTTGCTAATGCTGCAAGACCTGGGGCTACTTACCCTAAAACCTAAAACGGAAAATTTTTATACAGAATTAGATATTAAGGAGAATCCCAAAAACATTAAACTAGTGGGAACTGAAATCTCAGTAACGGCGAGGAGTATAAATGATGCAGATGCAGTTATATGCCCAGCTTCAAGAATAAAACAAGCAGGAATTGACCCCAATTCTTTTTTAGCAGAAGATCCAGCCAGCGTGGATTTCCCCACCGGCCTTACCGTTAATGAAAAATCCCTGAATGAACAATGGGTGAAAGACGCTATGGAAATTTTGACATCAGATGCGATGAGAGCCAAGTTTGACCAGATATATGGTGGAGCTAATATACTTTATCCGAAACAGTAATCTATAGTTCTTGGGCTATCAATATGCGAAAGCAGCCATGATATGGTTGCTTTTCGTATATTTTTGTAAAGAAGTGAAGGCATTAAAATGATAAAAATAAACAACTTGAAAAAGAATTTTGGATCTTTTCAGGTGCTCAGTGATATTAACCTTATCATTGGGGCCGGGAAAATATATGGACTGATAGGCCGAAGCGGTGCCGGAAAATCAACCTTGTTGCGATGTATTAATGGGCTTGAGACATATAATGATGGTTCACTATTAGTTGATGGAATCGAGGTAAAATCGCTATCCAATATAAAAGCCAGAGAATATAGGCGAGAGATCGGTATGATTTTTCAGCAATTTTCATTATTAAGCAGACTGACAGTTTATGAGAATATTGCTTTGCCTATGAAATGCTGGAATTATAAAAAATCTCATATCGATAAGACAGTCAAAGAACTGGTGGATATGGTTGGGATTCCTGATAAATTGTATTCGCGGCCCGATCAGTTGTCAGGGGGGCAGAAGCAACGGGTGGCCATTGCTCGTGCACTTTCCATGAACCCTAAAATACTACTATGTGATGAGGCAACTTCGGCCCTGGATCCTAAAACGGCAAAATCCATTATTGCATTGCTCAGACAAATCAACCAGCAGCTTGGTATTACAATTCTCATAGTCACTCATCAAATGCCAGTTTTGAGGAGTTCATGTGAAGAGATATCAATACTTGAAAATGGAAAAATTGCCGAAAGCGGCCTGGTTGAGGAGATATTTTTAAAACAACCCAAGGCCTTAATCAATATTATTGGAGATAAAGATCTGATACTGCCGGGAGAAGGTATCAATCTAAAAATTATGATGTCTAAAGAAATGTACAATGAACCATTAATTACACGAATGTCCAGGGATTTACAAACTGATTTCATGATTCTAGGTGGGGAAACGGAAAGGTATCGAAATACCATTTTGGGGTCAGTGATCATCAATGTATCAGAAGATGCATTTCCTAATATCGCGAGGTATTTGGATGATCATAATGTTACGTGGAAACATTTGGATATTTCTGAATATTGTTGTGCAAGTGAGCAGGAGGAACAATGATGTTTAATGAGATGTTTTGGACAAAATGGTGGAGGTATTTTGATGGCATTATCGGCCCTTCGATATTTTCTACACTACGCATGCTAGGCGCTACCATGATTCTTGCATGTATTTTTGGATTTGCCCTGGCTATTGCATTAATTGTAACCCGTCCGGATGGTTTGAAGCCAAATATGAGAATCTACAATGTTCTGGACTTCATCGTAAATACCATTAGGTCCTTTCCTATAATCATACTTATTGTAGCTATTTCGCCGATTACAAGGTCAGTGGTAGGAACAACTATTGGTGAAAAGGCTGCGATTTTACCTCTCACGATGGCAGCCACACCTTTTTTGGCCAGGATTTTCGAAAATGCTTTCGCCCAAGTGGATAAGCAAGTTATTGAAGCAGCTCGTTCCTTTGGAGCATCCGATATGCAGATTATTTTCAAAGTAATGCTTAAAGAATCCGTTCCATCATTCGTAGCTGGAATGACTCTTGCCACCATTTCATATCTTTCGGCTACTACCATGGCCGGTGCGGTTGGCGCAGGCGGTCTGGGAGCAGTAGCTTTAAATTATGGCTACCAAAGCTTTAATAACACGGTTTTATATTCATCTGTGCTTATACTCTGTATTTTGGTTCAGTTGATACAGGGGATTGGAAATTGGGTGTATAAAAAAATTTAAGATTCAAGAAATGAGGTATGACGTATGGAAAAAGAAAACCTCGGACAGTTGGTTACAAAAATGAATTGCGCTCTTGATCTGGAAAGAAAGATTGTTGGTGTAAAATTTCTCTTTAACAAGGAAGATTATGAGAATGCAGATGCCAGTACGGTAAAAAATAAAATAAATTATTGCGTAATGGTAAAATCGGCGATGTCAGGAAGAGCAGTTAAAGCAACCGGAGATGACTTGGCGTGTATTGCCGGAGCACGAGCAACAGGACTTAAGGAAATCGATGATTATCACAAAAGCGGGCAAAATGGAAAAAGACTCGGGCTTTATCATGATATGGCCACTGCCAAAAGCGTTAGAGATGGTATGAGCTATTGTGATCATAATGCATATGGAATAATGGTGAAGCCCCTGAATGAATTCAACCGGGAGCCAGATGTCGTTATAATTGTTACCAATCCCTATAATACCATGAGGATTGTGCAAGCTTATTCCTACTATTATGGTATCCAGGTAAATTACAAAATGACCGGCAACCAGGCCATTTGCTCTGAATCAACCGCATACCCCTACCTGAATAATGATATAAATGTTTCAATGTTGTGTATTGGTACAAGATATCGAGCTGGCTGGCAGGATAACGAGTTGGCAGTTGCATTTCCTTTTAATCGCTTCAATAAGATTACTGAAGGGCTTATGGAAACTATTAATATCATGGATAACAATCAGAAAAAGGAAATCATAGAGAGAAAGCTTCACGAAAATAATGTTTATGATTTTAAGATTAAATACAACCATAACTATTATAATGACATTTCCATAGACTCCGGGAATCAGTAGTCCATCAATAGGGTTGGTAAAGTTCATAGGTGATGCTCGCGCCCATTAAGGCGTTAATACTTGGGGTTGGGATTGTACGATTTTGAGATTTACCAAATCCCTATATTACTGCTATTATCGTTTTTTGACGTTCAATAGGAACCTAATATGGGTATTCTTAAAATCTTATTCACCATTATTGAATAAAAGGAATTTTTTGAAAGACAGAGTATTACTTCATTAAGTAATTCTTCCTGATAATAGTATGAGAATAGCAAAGGAGTTGGTGTTATGAAAGGAACCAGAATGATGCTGGTCGTCTGCCTATCAATGCTTGCCATGCTGTGCATTGTGCTACCTGCGGGCGCAGCACAAGACGGCATTCCAGCCGCTAAATTTACCGTGAGAAGTTATATTTATGAGCAGAACGGCGAAGTTCACTCTATGGATGCTGCTCCGTTTGTTGAGAACGGGCGGGTCTATGTTCCAGTAAACTTCCTCGCTGACAGCATCCATGTAAATGTTAAGTGGGACCCTTTCACCCAGAGTGTTTATCTTGATCGGGAATTTTCCTATAACCAAATGATGGCGGAGCGCTTCATGATATTATATATTGGCCAGACCTACTACGATTGGGGAACCATTAAAGGCAGTAATAAGGTGGAAAACCATGAAACTATCGATGTCCCGCCTGTAATTAGGGATGGCCGCACATATCTTCCCGCCCGCTATGTGGCTGATAACTACGGACTCCTGGTTGAATGGAATGAGCAAACGCAGAGTGTAGAGCTCTGGAATGAATTTACAGGCACTCCGATCACTTATCACAGCCAAAAGAACGGGTTTTCAATAACTTTTCCAGAAAGCTGGCAGAATAAGTATGTAGTTAAGGATTCGGAGAATTATGTGGTCATTTATCAAAAAAGCCAATATGATGCAACAAATGGCGAAGGGGGAAGGATCTTTAGTGTTTTAGTATACACTCCGGAAAAATGGAAAGCGGAGGGTAAAGGGATTAGCGATATGACTGACGACTTCGGTTCAATTAGTAGTAAACAGGCTGTTTATTACTTTGCTGGGCCTACCGATGTGCAGTTTGATTATCAAGACAAGCAGGCGACAAAAGAATATTCCGAAATGCAAAATGATATTCCGGCAATTGAAAAAACCTTTTCTATTGATAGGAATGAGTAGAAAGGTTACTCTAGTGCTGTCATTAGAAGGCCAATTATATTATGGAAGAGCTTCTTGTTAAAGCCCTCCCAAGCAATTTTCATATTCTTACTGCCCGGGTAACACCGGGCTTTTTATTTATGCGAGAACCCCCCCGCCTAGCCGGGGGGGGGCGCATAAATAAGCTAAAGCCTCCGAACCTCGGAGGCTTTTTGTTTTAGATGGTGGGCCATGAAGGAATCGAACCTCAACCTTCTGATTAAGAGTTTTGCCATGAGGTGTTCTTCTGGACTGCTAAAACACCAGGAATTGCAGATTTATAGGGATCTTATGTCTTCGGCAGGGGACCCGTTGTTCATCAATTTTGCTACCTTTTTTGGAATTTTGGCATCGCATTGAGCCTATTTTAGATAATTCCCTAATTGCTTAAAAAGACTATTTTTTCCTCGAAGAAGGTTTATCAGGCAAATATCAGCTTCCCATCATGTTCTCTTTTTAATCTCCTATGTATTATTCAAAAAGAGCAGGGTATAAATTGGCAGGATTATGTTATTTTTCTATTGAATTCATGGTTGTTGGGCATAGATACGATATATGATGTTGGAGGACGTGTAGTAATGAAAAGAGTATTATTTTTGGCACTTTTGGTTCTGACTATTTTCCTAATACCTTTTACAGCTCAGGCCGATGAAACCCCAAGGGTGTTTGTCGATGGCCAGGAGCTAACTTTTGATGTTGCGCCCGCAAATATTGACGGAAGAATAATGGTTCCTTTAAGAAGCATATTTGAAGCTCTTAATTGTCCGGTTATCTGGAATGCCTATCAACCGGATATTGCTACTGCCCGTATAGGACAACAAACCCTTGTTCTAGGCATAGGATGGGACAGTGTGTATGTTGATAATATGGAACATCCTTTGTTGGAAGGTATAGCTCGGGAATAATTTTCAAAGACGAGTCTGCTTGGACTGAGTTAGCTCGATTAGGATCACTTAAGTTATTATCTCAGGGAAAATATTTATTGTTGTATGGATTTGAAGGGGATTTTATAGATGCAGATGGAACATCGAAAAAAATAGACGGGCTATTTGATGACTTTGATCCCTCTTATCGGTTTGATCAAATCGGCAGTACCGATGGTGCACTTTATGATTATGTCACGAAAGTCCTTGATTCTAGCTGTTATTTTAACCTGGACGCTAATCTGCCAGTGAAGTAGCTTTGAAAGGAAATAAGTTTGGGATGACAAGATAACGTAAAGGTTATAACAGGCTAAATGTCATGAATATTTGTTTATTGGAGGGATCCGCTTTGAGACGAATAATCCTCACTCTAACACTACTACTAGCAGCCTTTGCAATTCCTTTTCCGGCTAGTGCTGATGAGACGCCAAGGGTCTTTGTAGACGGTCAGGAGTTAAATTTTGATGTAACCCCAATCCTAATATCCGAACGAGTTCTAGTTCCGATGCGAGGAATATTTGAAGCATTACATCTAGCTTTGCAATGGGATGAAAATTCGCAAACCGCTTGGTCGGGAAACATATGTTGTACCGTGGGAAGTACTGAAGCTTGGGCCAACGGAAATAGGATCATTTTACAGGTGCCTCCCAATATTATTGATGGAAGGGTTATGGTTCCCTTACGATTCATTGCTGAAGCAGCAAATTGCAGGGTTGACTTTGATGCCTCAACCAACATTGTAAATATTTTATCAACCAGTTCTGATACTAATATACATATGAATTCGGCGGCCCAACTCTATTACTATAATCCTGGAAATAGTAATGCCGGGATTTACAGACTGTCTCCAGACAGCATGGCTGAAACAAATCTTTTTCCCTTTCCCATTATCACAAACAACGATATATTATTAGATGGCAATTACATTTATTTTAAAGGCGCAAAATATGGTGACCGGCAAGCCTATCTGGTCAGGATTTTAAAAAGTGGTGGAACTCCTGAATATTTTGCATTAAAGGGAGATTTGTTTTGGTTTACAGATGTAAGCGGTGACGATGCATATGGTATGGATTATGATCAAAATAAAATTATTAAATATAATTTTAAAACTGGCCAGCAATCAATTATTTACTCGAGTGGGATGATTGACCGCAGTAGTGGCTTGGAATTTAAACTTGTAAATGGCTACCTTTATTTCTGGGAATGGAATGGCAGTGATGCTTCTTTATATCGTGTGAGAACAGACGATAGCGAAGCAACTCAAATTATAAAAGGGCTAGAACACGTTGAAAGTTATGATGTGTCAGGAGATAAGGTTTATTATAGTTCCTACAGAAATGGAATAAACGCTATTAGTTTGGACGGAAAAGATCAGATATCTATTGTTTCTAACATTGGTAACCTATCTGACGAACGTTCAATCAAACTAATCGTTTCCGATACTAGAATTTACTATTCCGTCAATAAAAAGGAAAATGGAATTGCTAACGGTTCCCTATGGAGTATTGAAACTAATGGAAAGAGTAAAACAAAGATTTGTGATTCAGCTGCCCTAAATTTAGCAGTTTGTAATGGTTATATATTTTATAGTAATTTCCCCATCCAGAAAACGCTTTATGCCATAAAAGCTGACGGGTCTGACCATTTAAAGTTACTATCTAATATCTGGGGATCTTTTTGCGTTGAATAGTTCATTTTGTTGTGTCTCAGGGATTCGCCATTTTAATGAATTGAAAACCGCTATAACGTGATAACCAACGAGAAACAAGCTCTATTGAGCTCCAGTTAAAGCCGCTGACACCCCTAGAGTCAATCTGGATGGGAAGGGCTAAAAAGAAGAAACAGTACGTTATATACCTGACGGCGTTAGATTCCATGACCTTAGACATACCCATGCTACAATCTTATTAACCAGGGAGTAGGCATGAAGGTATGGTTTTTATTTATGTTTTATTAGCAATTGGTATTTATAAATTATTGAAAAAGAAAGTTTATCCGCCAAAGCATAGCCTTCTTCCAAGTCTATCTCTTCTGATTACTTTATTTGTCATAAAATGAGATGATAAATAATAGTATAATGACCGCCGTTTCTCTACAATGTGTCGTAAATGTGTCAAAACCTAAAAATTGAAGACAGCTTCAGAAAAACTAAAAGCCTCCGAACCTCGGAGGCTTCTTTGTTTTGAATGGTGGGCCATGAAGGACTTGAACCTTCAACCTTGTGATTAAGAGTCACCTGCTCTGCCAATTGAGCTAATGGCCCGTAAATGGTCGCAATTGATATTATACAATCACTCCCCGGAGAAATCAACTGATTGTGGGTTCAAAATTTTCTCGCTGAATAGGAAGATAGTCAATCAGGCAGTTCTTACCAGGCCTCGGGGAGGAGACCGTTGTCAAAAATCTCCTGTAAGCGTGTTTTGTGGCCTTGTTCCATTAGGGCCAGCCGATCAAAGATCCTCTTTTGCCGAAGGTCCTGACTCAGGGCGCCCATATGCATATAATCACGCTGTGCGTCTGCTTCCTTTTGAATGGCGAGGGCAATAGCATCCATGGGCTTCATCAGGGTGGACAACAGGGGAGCGGGAGGAGCATCAAGCGAAGGCCATTCCAGGGGGGTAGCCAACTCCGGGAAGGTTCGGTTATCCATAAAACCCTGCAGGATATTGCGGTGCTCAAGTTCCTCTTCCGCCAGGTTCTTGAAAAGCCTTTTCATTTCAAGGTTTTCCAGGCGCCTATATACTGCGAAGTAGAATTCATATGATTCTGTTTCGCTGCTGATAGCATGTTGAATGATCTGGTCGTACTTTTTGGCCCACATAGAAACCACTCCCTCGTATGCAAGAATTATTACTCATAAAGTATTATATCAGTTTAAAAGACTTCAACAACTACTGTTTCCCAAGAATCGACATTAAATCTTTTAAGCGGAATAAGCAATAGGAATAAGAGGGAAGTATGACGATAAATGGATGGAAACGGTTGGGCTTGAACCAACGCATGTCGGGATCAAAGTCCGTTGCCTTACTTTTGGCTGCATCCCCGGCACCTGTTTATAGTATGTGGAAAGGAGGGGTTTTGTACGTTTTTTTTGCATGGGTGTATGCCGGCTGTTGCCCCAGGGTAAGATAGTAAACAGCTCAATATTATGGTATGCTACCCATAAACCAGGATATGATTTTAGTACAAGGAGGGGAAGCCATGAGTATGATGAAAAAGGCAGTCTATTTTGGAATAGGGGCATTGTGCCTGACCCGGGAAAAAGCGGAGAAATTCTTTGCTGAAATGGAAGAGAAGGGCGAAATTACCAAGGATGAAGCCCAACAGTTTGTAGATGATGTTATCAAGAAGGGCGAGGAGGAACGCCGTGAGTTTCGCCAGATGATGCGTCAGGAGCTGGAAGATGTCAAGAAGGAGCTGCCCTTCATTACCAAGTCGGACCTGGAGGCCCTGCAAGCCCGGTTGAAAGCCATTGAAGATAAGCTCCAATAACAGTTGATTACAATGTAAATGCCGGGTATAAACCCGGCATTTAATTTTTTAACCTGGGAGGGCCAGAATGGGGCTGAACAGATCACTACAGAGCATATACAACTGGCCGCGCTATCGGGAAGTTGCCAATGTCTTAATTAAGCATGGCTTTGGCTTTCTATTCGATCGGTTTACCCTTCGTCGCTTACTGGGGCGTGGAGCGGCAGTCCCGCCCCCTGATCAACTTATGAACCTACCCCAGCGCTTACGTCACGTCTTAGAAGAACTGGGCCCTACTTATGTAAAACTCGGTCAATTGCTCAGTACCCGTCCTGATATTCTGGGAGTTGAATACATCAGGGAACTAGAAAAGCTTCAGGATGAAGTAGCCCCTTTCTCTCACCAGGAGTTGATGAAATGTCTGGATCAGGAAGGGTTGGACTTGGAGCGGGATTTTTCTTTCTTTAACCCACAAGCTCTGGCGGCCGCTTCCATTGCCCAGGTGCATGAAGCTACATTGAAAAACGGGGAGCAAATTGTCTTGAAGGTCCAGCGGCCCGGAATTGAACGGGTTGTTGATATCGATCTACGCATTATCATGGAGTTGAGTCGTCTTTTGGAAAAACGCACCACCTGGGGCAGGCTGTACCGGATTCGTGATGTCGCAGCTGAGTTGGGGGAGGCACTCCGGGGTGAGTTGGATTTCCGACAGGAAGGCCGCAACGCAGATATTTTTTATCGTAATTTTCAAGATAACACTCATGTCATTATACCAAGGGTAAAGTGGGAGTTTTCCTCCTCCCGCATACTAGCCTTGGAATGCATTCATGGGGAGAAACTGCAGGAGATTATCAAACAGCGGAGGGAAGGCTTTAACAGGGAGCGAATTTCCCGCCGCCTGGTAGATGCCCTATTCCACCAGGTTTTTGAACAGGGCTTCTTCCATGCTGATCCTCACCCCGGGAATATTGCCATTGCTCCGGGAGAGAAGATCATTTTTTATGATTTCGGACAGGTTGGTCGAATGGATGAACATATCAAAAGCCAGAGCATGAATCTCATTATCAGTATGATGCGTTCTGATACGGAAGGTGTGACCCGTGCTCTTATGCAAATTGCCATAGGCAGCCAGCACGTAAACCGCGAAGAATTTCGCCGCGATGTAGCGCGTTTGCAGCAGAAATATTATGGACTTCCTCTGGCCCAGATCAATCTGGGGGAGGCCTTACGCGAACTGGTGGACCTGTCTATCAAGCACCAGATGCGCCTTCCGGTAGAATTATCCTTGTTGATAAAGATGCTGCTTACCGTGGAAAGTCTGATTTCCCAACTGGACCCTGAACTGAGCATTATGGATATCGCTGAACCATACGGACGCCGAATTATCCTGCAGCGTCTGGCTCCGGCCCGGCTGCGTCAGAGTATGGAGAATGTACTCTGGGACTATCTTGATGTAGCTCGCCACCTGCCTCGTGATGTAGGCAATCTAGTAAAAACCATCGAAGAAGGCGAACTGAAGGTCAGGATGGAGCATGTCAACCTGAATAGCATGATCAACAAGGCTGATGTTATGTCCAACCGTCTTTCTCTGGCTATTATTGTAGCCAGTTTCATCATAGGCACTTCTCTCATAGCCGGCCGGGATGGCAACGCCTTTTTGGGGCATATTCCCGTTGTCCAGGTGGGCTTTGCCAGCGGAATTGTTCTGGGCTTATTTCTCACTTATTCAATTTTAAAAAGCGGCCGTTACTAGGCCTGTCATATTCGTCCCGCCCGGGCAGTATACATGTAGTACATGGAGTTGGGGGGGAAGAAAGTGAAATGCAGGCATTTTCTGCGTATTCTCGTGATGGTCGTATTGAGCTGGGGACTGGTAGCACCGGTCGCTTTAGCGCAGGCCGCAGAGACCAAGGATCTTCAATACGTATTTCTGATCGCCGTTGACGGTTTAAACAGCGAAGGCTATAACAACAACCCGACATCAAACCTCCGATACCTGGCTAATGAAGGGGCCATGGATGATAGTTCGACCGCGCTGCAAGCGGATACCATGGAAGCCGGTATGGCAACTCTGCTAACCGGAACCTTTCCCGATGAACACCAACACTACACCAGCGATGACCGGGTGGAGGTGGAGTCGATCCTTGATGTACTCCAGAAACACGGAAAATCCAGCCTGGTGGTGGACGGTTCAGGAGGAAAATTAAGGCCTTTCGCCCGTCAGGATAAGGATTATGTTAAACTGGATGCGAAAAGCACTGATAGCCAGGTTTTTGAAAAAGCCATCCAGCAGTTTAACAACAGCAAACCTTTTCTCACCTGCATCTATTGTAATGATTGTTCGGAAGCCCTCATGAGCGCCAATAAGAAGGACCATTATCAAGCTATGGTGGCCCTGGATCGAAGCCTGGGGGTATTTCTAGACAATTTGCGCAACCAGCAGCTTTTGGATAAATCATTGATCGTTTTAACTGCTCCTCGCAGCTCTTCTTCCAGCAACTTCTGCCCTCTCATAATCAGCGGGCCGGGCTGTAAAACAGCTACCCGGGTCTCAGGCACCATGTGTATTGATGTAGCCCCTACCATCTCCCGCCTAATCGGTTTGGGCCAGCCTTTTGCCGCCCGGGGAGAACCGGTATATGACGGTCTCAACCTGCAGGGTTCGGAAGAGTATTATATGCTCAGACAGTGGGTGAAGGACCTTAAGAATGAACGGCTTGATGCCTGGAAAAAGTATTTTGGTTTGGAAGATAAACTAAACCGTACCATACATCAGATGACGGCTATCAAAGAGGAAAGGCAAAATATATATGACTTTGCTGGAGAACGAGAGAAAATTGTCACCGGCCTTATCAATCAGGTTCGCAATGAGCGCTTGATATTCTCCGGAATAGTCCTGGTATTGCTTCTGGGTTACCTGGTTGAATTCCGACTGCTCAAACGCAAGTTCCTGCTTTTCCGTTAGGGGAAGCAAGGGCGGTAACAGTGGGATGTCCCTCCGTGGCGGGTGAACAGATAGGAATTGGCCTATGTTAAAGCTTCTTGATCAACGCTTCCAGGATTCGTTGAAAGCCCAGAACGGCTTGATACTCCGTTTCGCTGCCATACTGCTCTGAATCCAGTTCATGTTGAGCGATGATATGGGCGATCATCGCTTTTTCTTTCATACTCATCTGCACAGTGCCGAAATAGTGGTTGATCCGATTCAGGATCCGGACTTCCTCCTGGTCGAATTGGGGCAGAGAAGACAAGAATAAACACCTCCGGGCATAAGATTAAAGAATCATATGCGAAAAAGCGATAAATAATTCAATAAAACTATATTGGCAGAACCAGGCTTTACACCTTGACTCAAAGGAGTCATCGTGGTAGCATATTTATCAAATTTAAATATGCAGGACTGAGAACAGATCAATTCTGGATCGCCTGTTTGCAGAGAGCCGGATTCGGTGAAAGCCGGCAGCAGGATTACAGAAGAGCCATCTGGGAGTCTCCGGTGCAATGGTTAGACATGAAGCCGGACGGTTTTCCCCGTTAAAGGATCTTGAGTGGGCATAGGCCAACAAGGGTGGTACCGCGGAAGTAATGAACTTTCGTCCCTATTCGGGGATGAGAGTTCTTTGTTTTTTCGTGACAATGAGGTTTATCGAAGGAGGTAACGAAATGGAACTTACCAAGAAGATCCTGCATCTTATGGAACATGATGCCAAGTTGAGTCCCAAATCCATTGCCGTCATGCTGGACGAAGACGAGGCAACCATAGTGGCAGCAATTGCCCGCCTGGAAGCGCAAAGGGTAATCTTGGGCTACAGCACCATCATTAACTGGGAGGCTCTTGGGGAAAACGGAATCACGGCCATGATCGATGTAAAAGTTACACCGGAAAGAGAAGTGGGTTTTAGCAGCATTGCTGAACGCATCGGGCGTTATCCGGAAGTGCAAAGTGTCTCTTTAATGAGTGGCACATATGATTTATCGGTGGTAGTTTCCGGAAAATCCATGCAGGACATTTCCGGTTTTATATCACACAAACTCTCAACCTTAGATCGGGTGCAGAGCACTACTACTCATTTCATCCTGAAACGTTACAAGCAGGTTGGCTTTAGTTTCGAGGAGCCCCATGAAGACAAAAGGCTGGTGGTGAGCCCATGAGTGTTATTAGAGGAAGGATAAGTGGCCAACCCATGGATATGAACCGTTATCTCTCTAAAGTAGTGCAATCCATACCACCATCGGGTATCCGCAAGTTCTTTGACCTGGTGGCTCAGAACGAAGGCGTTATTTCTCTGGGAGTGGGGGAACCCGATTTTGCCACTCCCTGGCATGTCACCGAACAAGCCTGCTATTCCCTGGAGCAAGGGGAGACGATGTACACTTCAAACCAGGGATTGCCGGAGCTTCGGGAAGAGATTGCCCTCTATCAGAAGCGTCACATTGGGGTGGAGTATTCTCCAGCGAATCAGATCCTGGTTACCATAGGGGTTAGCGAAGCTGTGGATCTGGCTATCCGCGCTTTGGTCGAACCGGGTGACGAGGTTCTGGTGCCTGAGCCTTCTTATGTCTCCTATAGTCCCGAAGCCACCCTGGCCTATGCCAACCCGGTACCGGTTCCCACATATGATGCCGATCAGTACCGCCTGCGCCCGGATGTGCTGGAAAAGTGCATTAGCCCAAGGAGTAAAATACTGGTTCTGCCCTATCCCTGCAACCCCACCGGGGGGATCATGGACCGTGAGGACCTACAAGCTCTGGTTGATTTGATTATTAAGAACGACCTGATCGTTTTGTCGGATGAGATCTATTCCGAACTGACATATTATGGGCAGCATGTATCCATCGCCTCTCTACCGGGGATGCGCGACAGAACCATTGTCATGAATGGATTTTCCAAATCCTTCGCTATGACCGGTTGGCGGGTGGGTTACGCCTGCGGTCACCCCGACTTGATCGCTGCTATGAATAAAATTCATCAGTACACCATTATGTGTGCGCCCATTATGGGGCAAAAAGCCGCCATTGAAGCTTTGCGCCACGGTGAGGAAGAAATGCATCGCATGGTGGATAGTTATAATTATCGGCGCAAGATTATACTTTCAGGTTTAACCAGCATTGGCCTGGAATGCTTCGAGCCCCGGGGAGCCTTTTATTGCTTCCCCAGCATCGCCATATCTGGGATGAATTCGGAAGAATTTTGCGAGAAATTGCTGTTGGAAGAGAATGTGGCGGTAGTTCCGGGGAATGCTTTTGGAAGCAATGGAGATGGTTTCATCAGATGCTGCTATGCGGCTAGTATAGCCAACATTGAGCAGGCCATCGAGCGCATGGGACGTTTCCTCAACCGTCATACTTACGAAGAAAGTCTGAATTTGGAGGCTTAAGTTGCATGAATGGGCTCGAAAGCCCGAGGAATAGCCAGGAATAATACGATTTATTACTAGAGGAATATGGGTATTTAGATGGAAACCTCCTTCATAGACGATACGATGTAAGGTCTGTAAAGGAGGTTTTATATGCTGGGCGACATCACCGCCAATGAAGTGGAAATGCTTAATATTTTTACCGCCCTGGGACCTGGTGGTCAGAGAGACCTGAAAGATTACACCCGCTACCTCTTGAGCAAGCAATACCAGAAGGAAGTGAAAGCGGCAGTATTCAATAATAAGTTACTGCACAACCTTTTCCACAGTCTTCTTCATATTGTAGAAAAGGAGGACTTTGATATTAACCAGGTGACTAAACGGGTATTTCAGATTAAGGACCTTTATTACGGGATATTCGAACAAGTTCACACCCGTTATAGTGAGTTGATCAGCGATCTGGACAGCAGTGAACTGGTCCGGGAATTCGCCCGAAATGGCTTTAACAACCTGGAAGCGGCTTTACATAAAGGCAATCTTACGATCATTCGCCTTGAGATCATTGACTTCTTCCAGGATTTTAATAAACATGCACAAAGGAGAGACGCCAGGCAAATCGTTGCAGTATAATTAATAGAAAAGCCAAACGGGGGACAGTAAATGAAGCTGAAATTTCTAGGAGCTGCAAAAACGGTTACTGGTTCGTTTGCCTTGGTAAAGACCGACAAAGTTACCTTCGCTGTCGATTGTGGACTATTCCAGGGACCCAAAGAACTTAAGGAACGGAATTATGCCGACTTTGTCATTGACCCTAAATCCCTGGATTTCCTAATCGTTACCCATGCTCATATCGATCATACCGGTTTGATCCCCAAGCTCTGCAAGAAGGGATTTAAAGGCCCCATCTACTGCAGCCATGCTACCCGGGAACTGGCCGGTATTCTTTTGCCTGACGCCGGTCATATTCAGGAAAGCGAAGTTGAACGCAAGAACCGCAAACTGACCCGGACTGGGAAAAAGGTTCTGGCGCCCATCTATTCTGCCCAGGATGCAATCAACAGTCTGGCTCAGCTGCGATCTGTGAACACCGATGAAATCATACCCCTGGCCCCGGGGGTTGAAGTCCGTTTGCGGGATGCCGGTCATATCCTGGGTTCCTGCATCGTGGAAATCTGGGTGGAGGAAGAAGGCACGAAAACCAAACTTGTTTTTTCGGGGGATTTGGGCAATACCGACCAGCCCATCATTAAAGACCCTACGATCATTGAAAGCGCCGACTATCTAATCATCGAGTCCACCTATGGGAATCGATTACACAAGTCCGCCTCCGACCGCAGCCAAGAATTGAAAGAGATCATCGAAGAGGCGATGGCCCGAGGGGGGAATTTGATCATACCTGCCTTTGCCGTAGAGCGGACCCAGGATTTGCTCTATGATCTTTTCAAGATATACCACAGGGGAGAACTGGATCCAAGCATAGCCATCTACATCGACAGCCCCCTGGCCATCGCCGCCACAGAAATATTTTTGCGCCATGATGAGCTGTATGATGATGAAACCCGGAATTTCATGGAAAAGAATGAAAATCCCCTCAAGCTTATAAACTTGAAATACTCGCGCACTACCGAAGAATCTATGCATTTGAACTTAATTAAGAGCCATACCATTATTATTTCTGCCAGTGGTATGTGCGATGCCGGGCGCATTAAACATCACCTCAAGCACAATTTGTGGCGGCCTGAATCTACGGTGCTCTTTGTGGGATACCAGGCGCAAGGGACACTGGGCCGACGCATCATGGACGGAGAAAAAATGGTGACCATTCACGGAGAGCAGGTCTCTGTAAAGGCAGCCATCAAGAGCGTGGACTCCTATTCCGCCCACGCGGATCGTAACGGCCTCATCAACTGGCTGAAGAGCTTTGTTCACCTACCGCGCACCGTGTTTGTTGTCCATGGTGAAGAAGAAGGGCAGGTTGCTCTGGCCGATTTCATTACCCGGGAGCTGAAAGTGCCCACGGTCATCCCCGATTGGCTGGATGAATATGATCTGAATCATTTAGCCACCCTGGCCCATCGGGAAGAAGCACCTCCCCAGGTAAGCCAGGCATTGCAGGCCGAACAGGCATATCTGGAGCTGCGTCGCAAACTGAATGAACTCTTTGAAGAACAAAGTCAGGAAGGGAAATACCAGGAGTTGCTTCAGACACTGCAGAAAGTGTCGAGCGAGTTAAAATAGCCAAATATTTAGGGACTGAATAGGACTAGCCGGGAGACGGTCTTACTGCTTATTTCACCAGGACGTGACCAAGGGAGCAGGAAGACCGTCCTATGCTTACTGGGACATTAAGAGGTAAAGTTGATCAGTCAAGCTCTGTTATCCCGCTGGATTTATCTTGCCAGCTCATTTCTGTGCTTGTACATATATATTTCATAGCAGAACCTCATTTTTTACATTCATTCTAAAAGGTACTTCACTTGTTCACAAGTAAATAACGGTGCTATAATTCCTTTACACAAGTGGGGAGGCCACGCTAAATGAACCAACATTCTGCATTCCTTGAGCTATGTCGCTGGGGTTATGCCAACGTCCCCGGCATCATCTTACACTATTCAAAAGAATTGGATATCGAAGTTGAAGACATAGGAATTCTTACGGCTATTTTTTATACTTTTGAGCGATCCAAACCTCTTTTTCAACTGGGCGTTGAGGTCGGACAAGTCATTCAAGCCTGCCCAGCTTTAAGCAAGAATAAACTATCTCGACGTCTGGCTCATTTGACCCGCTTGGAAATCATCGGTCTGACCGGCAGTAGTGGGTTCAGCGATAAGGTCATTACCCTGGAACCTCTCATGGAAAAATTGGAGAGATTCTTGATTCGCGATCATGCTGCACTTCACCAGAAGCCGTCTCTGAGCAACTTGCAGATTCTACAGCCTGAGAAAGAAACGGAACTCCAGGATTACCGGACCCAGATTGAACAACTAGAATTAAAGCTGGAGGAAGAGCGTAGTCGCAAGCTACTGGCAGAAATGACCAGTCAACCGGGAAACGGCAATTTTAAGAAAGTAGCCGACTTCATTGCCAGCAAAACCGGGAATCTGCTTAGCCTAAAGATGAGCAGTGAGTTGAAAAAGTGGATGGATGAGCTGCAATTAACACCGGAATTCCTGCTCTGCATGCTGGAACTCTGTTTTGAACGGAGCATATTCGCTCCCGGAGAGATTACTCGCATTGCGAAAGACCTCAAAGAATATTCCATTTCCACCCTTGATGGACTGGAAAGCTATTTCACCAAGTATGTCGATATCGAGAAAAACGGCTCCCGCATTACCAGTCAATTTGATCCGGATATTGCAGCCTTTGGTTCCTTTACCGGTATTGAAATGACCGCTGAAGCGCGTAAAAAGGTTTACTATAAATGGCGCTATGACTGGGGATTTGCCCATACAATGATTATGAAAGCTGGGGAAATCATGTGCCAGCGCACGCGCAACGGCGGATTGGAGTACATCGATAGTGTTCTGCACAATTGGATGGCTAAAGAGATCCGTCAGATTGAACAGGTGGAGAAAGAGCTGCGCGAGTTTAAGTCTCGGAGTAAAGGAGAAAAGGCTTCGGCAGGAGTCAAAAAGGACAAGCAGGCGCCGGTTGAGTATGAACTTTTCCTGCCCCCGGCATCGAAGGAAATAAAAAGCGTTTAATCGAGCAAATCGTTTATAATTAAATCGGGATGAGGGCATCCCGGTTTTACTTTTTAAGGGGGTTATACCGGTGAGTTTACATACCAGACCCAACGCCAAGGATGACTTCCTTTTTGACCTGGAAAGCGAACGGCGGGTTTTGTCGTCGATGCTCCATTCCGAAGACGCCTGCATCGAAGCCTATAACAGCTTGGCGGCTGCCGATTTTTACGCTCCCCGTCATGGCTCTCTCTTTGAATTGATATGCAGCTTGTTCGAGCGGGAAGTCCGGCCTACTTATGTGGAGATCTTAAAAGAAGCCCATACCCTGGGGCTATTCAATAATCCTCGCGATATTGAAGAACTAAAACACATCAGTGAGCACTACATTGATGATGAAAATATAAGGTACTGGGTTAAACGAGTACGGGACAAGTGGAAACTGCGAACCTTCGAGGGTTTCCTACGCCGGAATCACCAAACACTAAACGAGCAACCTGACCGGGAAGTGGAGGAAATTCTGCTTCTGGCGGAAGAGGAATTGACGAACCTAACGGCCCTGGAAATCGATGACAGAATTGATACACCGGACGAACTGGCCCGTTTGGGTTATGAAGAAGTGGAGCGCCGCTTCCTGCGATTTAAAGAAATTCAGGAAGAGCATAAGGGGGTTATCCCCCTGGACGGGTTGCCCACCGGTTTTGACAACCTGAACCATATCACCCTGGGTTACAAACCTGGGGATCTCATTATCCTGGGGGCCCAGACCGGCCATGGAAAAACCGCTTTTGCCCTCCATACCGCCAAGGCCATTTCTGTGGACAATGGCACCAACATCCTTTACCTCAATACCGAAATGAGCCGGGAGCAGATTGCCCTGCGCTGGGCATCCATTTTGACCGGCATTGAGCATGACCGAATCCGTATGGGAGATATCGATGAAACCAGGCTTTCTGTGATATTGAACGCCTATTCCCGACTGCGGGAAAGCGGGTTTTATTCCTATCCCTGCCCCAATCTGACTCCGGAGAAGACCATCTCCCTGGCCCGCAAGTTCAAGGCGCAGAAGAATATTGAAATGATGATCATCGATTATGTAGGGCGTATGGATAAAGTAGATCCCCGCATGCAGGAATGGCAGGTACTGGAACAAATTGTTAAGACCCAAAAAATGCTGGCGCAGAATCTTAAGATCGCCGTTATCTGCTTGGTACAGCTAAATCCGGACGGCACCTTACAGGGGGCCAAGCGTATGAAAAACGAGTGTGACCTGATGCTGAAACTGAGCCCCATTCCCCGGGAAGACCTGGAAGAAGATCTGGAATTAAAAAAATACAGGAACCCTAATTACTACATTTATATTGAAAAAAACAGGGATGGGCGCAGTGGGGTGCGCATCCCCATCGTCTTTGATCTGCAAAAACAGACCATGATGGATGCCGAAAGGATAGGCTGATCATGGACGGTCAGGATCAGAAACTGCGCAAAATCTATGACGAAACCGCCAGCCTTTTTGTGGATTTGTCCCTGCGCGGGCAGGTCACTGTCCAAGAAATGCATTTCCTACTTAATCTCCTGGACCAGGTGGTGGTAAAGGGGCGTAATCCTCGGCTGTTAGAAGCTTTGGGGCTATGGCAACCGGAAACCCTGGACCCGGAGCTCAACGAGATTATTAAGGCAACTCTCCTGGCACTGGACTTTCAGGACCAGGAGGACATAGCGGATCTGGCTCAACTGATTCGAGATCTGTGCAAGTAGATTGTGCCTGCCTGTATCCACTCCCCCTACTATTTACCCAAGGATTACCTGAGGTATTATCTGATTAAGATGTCGATTAAGTAATGACATTCTTTCGGCATTTGAGTTAAAATAAATTAATATATTTCGGAGTTTTTAATGAGCCCCGAGGTGATTGCGGTGCTCTGTGTAAAACGGTAGTGGACGAATTCACCGACATACTACCAGGCAGTGAAGACCGGAACGAATACCGGTTATTTCTTTTGTTATAACACTGGTGCAATAAAGAGAATCCCTTATCGACAAACGGTAATGTAATGGAGGATGGCGGGTATGTCGGATTGGACCAGGGCTATGGCCCGTGGTGAAATATTTAACTTAAAACCCTATATTCCTGGAAAACCTGTTGAGGAAGTGCAGCGAGAGCTGGGCCTCACTGATATTGTCAAAATGGCTTCCAACGAAAACCCTCTGGGTCCTTCGCCCCTGGCCGTCAAGGCCTTGGGAGAAGCGCTGGATCGCATTTACATGTACCCGGACGCCAATTGTTTTCAGCTGCGCGATAAGATGGCTGCAAAATTGGATGTCCGGGAAAGATCAATCGTTATCGGCAATGGTTCCGATGAGCTTCTTAAAATGATTGCCGAAGCCTTTATCCATTCCGGGGATGAAGTAATTTACGCAGATCCTACCTTTGCCGAATATGAATTTACTGCTTTGCTAATGGGGGCCTGCACGCGCACCATCCCCTTGAACAATTTCGGGCATGATTTGGAAGGCATTCTGGCTGTCGTGAATGAGAAGACCCGGATTATTTATCTATGTAATCCCAATAACCCAACCGGCACAGTGGTCACCCAGGCGCAATTGGATCGATTTATAGCCCTTCTCCCTGAGACTGTGCTCTTGGTCATCGATGAAGCTTATGGCGAATATGCTACAAATCCTGAGTACCCGGACGGATTGCGCTATGTCCGGGAGGACCGCCCGGTGATAGTCCTGCGCACCTTCTCCAAGATCTACGGACTGGCCGCCTTACGGGTGGGATACGGAGTAACCCGAACCGATATTGCAGCTGCGCTGGAAAGAGTGAGGGAGCCGTTTAATGTTAACATGCTGGCTCAAGTGGGAGCCACTGCTGCTCTGGAGGACCAGGAGCACCTGTCCCGGAGCCTGGAATGCAACCAGCAAGGCAAGGATTATCTTTACCGGGAGCTGGGCAGGATGGGCCTGAAATGGGTGCCGACAGAAGCCAACTTTGTCCTGGTAGATACTGCCCAGGATTGCCAGAAGGTATATGAGCAACTGCTTAGGCAGGGTATTATTGTTCGCAGCGGCAATGTCTTTGGCTATCCTACTCATATCCGAGTGACCGTGGGTTTACCCGATCAGAATGCACGTTTTATCAAAGCACTAAAAGACGTTCTGGTGAGGTAAACAGATTATGTTGCTGTTGAATTGTCACTACCAAGATGAGAGCGCTGCTTCCTTGTTAACCCAAGCTCTGGATGAGATCGAGACCTTAACGTCGGGGGAAGCAGCCTTCCTATGCATCGGCTCTGACCGGCATATTCTTGACTGTTTGGGGCCTTTAATCGGCACGATGATCAGGGAGAAGGCGCATGGACTGCGGGTCTATGGAACATTAGAGAGTCCCCTGCATGCCGGCAATCTTCTCGAGAAATGGAATAGGATTCGGGGACAACACAAGCCGGGCAGCATCATTGCAGTAGATGCATCACTAGGACATGAAGAGGAACTGGGTATGATCAGACTAAGGGATGAACCGTTGCGGCCGGGTAAGGCTTTATTGAAGGGGCTGCCTCCCATTGGAGATTATTGCCTGACCGGCGTGGTCAGCAGCAGGGCTGAAACCCGCTTGAAAAGCACCCACAATGGCAGTCTCAACGCAGTCTACCATATAGCCAGCCTAATCAGCCAGGCAGTAGTGCTCTGGTATAATCAAGGGCCCAAGAGACCGGAAATGTATTTGAATGACGATGGATTAATATAGATAGAGACTTGTTCTCCTGGAAATAATTGGCGTTAGGAGGAATCCCATTGAAACGCTTAATGAGCGGAAATGAAGCGATTGCCAGAGGAGCTTATGAAGCGGGAGCTACAGTAGCTACCGCGTATCCCGGCACACCCAGTACCGAAATCGTTACCAGCATGGCCAACTACCCCGGTGTCTATGCAGAATGGGCCCCCAATGAAAAAGTGGCCATGGAGGTGGGGATCGGTGCCTCGATAGGCGGAGCCCGAACCCTGGTAGCCATGAAGCATGTAGGCGTTAATGTGGCTGCCGATCCTTTGTATACCTTTGCCTATACCGGTGTAACTGGAGGCCTGGTGATCATTTCAGCCGACGATCCAGGTATGCATTCATCCCAGAATGAACAGGACAACCGGGGCTATGGGCGCTTTGCCAAACTGCCGGTAGTCGAACCATCGGACAGCCAGGAAGCCAAAGATTATACCCGCCTGGCCTTTGAACTCAGTGAACGATTTGACACACCGGTCATGCTGCGGGTTACCACCCGCTTATCGCACTCCCAAACCCTTCTGCAAGAAGGGGAAAAGGAAGAACGGGAAATCAAGCCTTATAAAAAGGATGCAGTTAAGTATGTGATGCTTCCTGGGCACGCTCGCCTGCGCCATATAGAAGTGGAGAAACGCATGCTGCAGCTCAATGAATACGCTGAAGAGAGCTCCCTGAACCGCATTGAATGGGATGATCGCAAGCTGGGGATTATCACCAGCGGTGTTGTCTATCAGTATGTAAAGGAGGCCCTGCCGGAAGTATCGGTTCTTAAATTGGGGCTGACCAATCCATTGCCAGAAAAATTGATCCGTTCTTTTGCCGCCCAGGTGGAGCGACTGGTGGTAGTGGAAGAACTGGAACCGGTTATCGAAGAACAGGTGAAAGCCTGGGGAATTAAGGTGGAAGGCAAAGAAATATTTTCATTGCTGGGTGAGTACAGCCCGGAAATGATAGAGGAGCGTTTACTAAATAAGGAGCCTCTAGCAGAATTTGCCCTTGATAAAGAGATTCCTGGGCGGCCCCCGCTCCTATGCCCGGGTTGTCCCCACCGTGGGGTATTTTACACGCTGCACCGCATGCGGCTAACGGTTACCGGTGATATCGGCTGTTATACGCTGGGAGCGCTGCCACCCCTGGATGGGATGGATTCCTGTATTTGTATGGGCGCCAGTATTGGCACGCTGTTGGGGATGGAAAAAGCCCGGGGTGAGGATTTTGCCCGCAAATCGGTGGCGGTTATTGGCGACTCAACGTTTGTCCACTCGGGCATAACAGGACTTATCGATGTGGTCTATAACCAGGGGACATCCACGGTATTGATCCTTGACAATGATACGACAGCTATGACAGGGCATCAGGATCACCCGGCCACTGGGCTTACCATAAAAGAAGAGCCCACCAACAAACTAAACATTGAAGCCGTGGTTCGGGCTATAGGGGTTAAGAACGTGCGGGTAGTGGATCCTCTAAAACTGGATGAACTGCGCCAGGCCTTGGAAGAAGAGTTAAACCGGAAGGAGCCCTCTGTTATTATCGCCAAACGGCCCTGTGCTTTGATCATCAAGGAGCCTCCCCGGGTACAATACTATGTGGACCCGGAGATGTGCAAAGGATGCAAGATCTGCATTCGGATCGGCTGCACCGGAGTCTACTGGCTGGACAACGAAAAACTGGCGGTGATGAACCCCAATACCTGCGTAGCCTGCGGGATGTGTCCCCAGGTGTGTACCTTTGATGCCATCAAAGTTGTGGAGGGATAGTTATGCAAGGGCAGACCAAGAACATTCTCATCGTTGGCGTAGGTGGCCAGGGAACCCTTTTGACCAGCCGGATTATTGCTCAGGTTGCAGTACAGATGGGTTATGATGTAAAAGTTTCGGAGATCCATGGTATGGCCCAGCGCGGGGGCAGTGTGGTGTCCCAGGTGCGTTATGGAGAAAAGGTATACTCTCCCATCATCAAAAAGGGTGATGCTGATGTGATCCTGGCTTTTGAGAAACTGGAAGCAGCTCGCTGGTTGGATTATCTCAAGCCGGGCGGCAAAGTCATTATTAATAACGATCGCGTTGACCCCCTGCCGGTTATGACCGGCAAGGCCAAATATCCCCAGGACATTGACCAGCGCATCGCCGGATTGGTGCCCGACACCACAGTGGTAAATGCAACCGATATCGCAGTCGCCTGCGGCAATGCACGGGCGGCCAATGTTGTGCTGGTGGGAATTCTAGCCCGAGCTACAGAGCTCCCGGAAGGGGAAGTAGAAGAAGCCATCCGGAGTATGGTGCCGCCCAAGGCACTGGAGGTTAATCTGAAAGCTTTTCAGGAAGGTTTGAAGTTCTAACAAACAAATGCAGCCAACAAGGACTATGCTCCAAACATGCTTATAGAGACTGGCGGGATGGCAGTTATGTCTGAGTCCCGCCTTATCGTTTCCTATGATTCAGCGTGTTGGAGGGGGAGAATCTATGTACAATTTTGATAAAATAGTAAGCCGCCGGCATACAAACTGCGCCAAGTGGGATGAAGTTGGGGAAGACCTCTTGCCCATGTGGGTGGCTGACATGGATTTTCAATCACCACCGGAAGTAATTGCCGCACTTGAGGAAAGAGTGCGGCACGGCATCTTTGGTTATAGCGGGGGATATGAGGGCTGGGACACTGCCTTCATTCAATGGATGAAAAGGCGCTTTGGATGGCAGGTTGATCGTGAGTGGATTACCACCAGCCCGGGCGTGGTGCCGGCTTTGGACATGTTGATCCGAGCCCTGACCGAACCGGGGGATGGGGTGGTTATTCAACCGCCCGTTTATTGCCCCTTTTTTGCCGTAGTGAGGAACAACGGTAGAAAATTGCTGGAGAATCCGCTGATTTACGATGGCTGCAAATACCGTATGGACCTTGATAATTTAGAGAGGCAGTTGAACCCCGGGGTCAAATTACTGATCTTATGCAGCCCGCATAATCCTGTAGGGAGAATGTGGGAACCCCGTGAACTGGCGGCTCTGGGTGATATTTGCTTGGAGCATGGCATCCGAGTGATTAGTGACGAGATTCATGCTGATCTCGTGTTTCCAGGGCAGAGGCATACGGTATTCGCCTCTCTTTCATCTGAATTGGAACAGAATTGTGCCATATGTACAGCTCCCAGCAAGACCTTCAACATTGCTGGGATTCAGGCTTCAAATATAACGATTCCCAATCCGGAAATACGCTCTGCCTATCGGCAGGTGTTGAATACCGGTGAACTGGGTCTGCCTAATGTTTTCGCGATTGCGGCAGCCGAGGCAGCCTATACCCAGGGCGAAGCCTGGCTGGACGAGATGATGATTTATGTGAGGGATAATTTTAAATATTTGCAGAAGTTCATGGCAGAAAACATTCCCCGGATAAAGATCATCGAACCGGAAGCCACCTATTTGGTATGGTTGGATTGTCGTAGTCTGGGAATGAACAACCAGCAACTGGATCGTTTTATCCGAGACCAGGCCCGTCTGGTGCTGTCACCCGGTCACATATTTGGCAGCGCTGGAAGTGGATTTCAGAGGATGAATATCGCCTGCCCGCGTGCCATCCTGGAGGAAGCGCTGCGCAGGCTGGAATCCGCAGTGGGGGATTTGAGTCACGTCAACACTCGGGAGTGAAACCGGGGGATGAAAAGTTTTATCGGCAAAGTGCCCACCTCATAAACATTGGTGATATAATGTGTGAAAAACCTGGTGGGATGATTGATAAGCTATGTTCGAGAAGATTAAACAACATTATCCTCCCTGGCTGGAATTAATTCCAATCCTTCTCCTCCTTATTGCCGTTTATTACACCACTTCGCACTATACACAGCTTCCATCCCGAATACCAACACATTTTGGCCCCTCTGGCAACCCCGATTCTTGGAGCACCAAGGGATTCTGGTCTGTATACCTAAGCCTGGTTATAGGTGCGGGGGTCTGGCTTTCACTAGCACTGACCAACTATTTTTTAATCATCAAGCCAGAGGATCCGGGCAAATACATTAATCTTACCAAGAAGCAAAAAGAAAAGTTAGGGCCCGACGGGTTGGAAGCAATCAGACATTTGACCGCCTGTGCTATGATTCTCATTAATTTTACCACTGTTGCTTTGATTGTAGCCTTGCAGGATGGGACCATCAATACCGCCCTGGGAACGCAAAAGGGGTTGAGCTATGCTGTGGATATTCTGGCAGGGGCTTTAATCTTTGAAGCACTCTGGCTAACGATTAAAACCCTTTCTATGACATTACCTCCCAAAGAACGTTAGGCAACATGGTATTCTGAAAGGAAACGATAGAATAACTGATGATGGGATATCTCAGCTTTATAGGACAGTTTTGTGATTACCCAGCAAATGCCCAGATAGTCCCTAACTGCACTAGGATACTGGTTTTTCCTTTTCGCATCTCTTGCTTTACTATAGGGTAGATAACAAAGGCAGGTGAGCATATTGCACTGCAGGATTGATGGGATTGGCCATGATGGCCAGGGGGTGGCCCGAATTCAGGGCCTGGCTGTTTTTGTCCCCGGGGCCTTACCAGGGGAAGAAGTAGAAATCCAGATGGTGGAGAAAAAGAGAAATTGGGCTCGTGCTCGCTTGGTGAAGCTGCTTGATCCTTCTCCATCAAGGGTCGCCCCTCCCTGCCCTTATTACACACGGTGCGGTGGTTGTTCCTATCAGCATGCGAACTATGCATTGCAGCTGACTTTAAAAAAGCAGGTAGTAAGCGAGACATTGCGCCGAATTGGCAGAGTAGATACAGAGGTCCATGACGTGATGGGAATGGACACCCCCTGGCGCTATCGCAACAAGGCCACCTGGCATGGCAGCCAACGAAGAGGAGAGCTGCAGATGGGATATTTCCAACAGTCTTCCCACACCCTGCTGCCAGTTGAGGATTGCCTGCTCATTTCCGAGTCAATGCAGGCTGTGAGCTTGTTCGCTTTCGCTCAACTGCGTCTTTTAAAGAGGAAAGAAAAGCTGGAACTAACCGTTCGGGAGTCTTCTTTCGATAAGCGTCTAATGCTTTTACTTTCCGGGGTCAGTCGCCGAGAAGCTCAATATGTAAAGGACGATTTGCAAGATCAAGCCGATTCAGTGTATTGGGTGGATCATGAAAAGGAGGTTCTCCTGGCTGGAAATCTGGTGTTGGAAGAACGTCTTGATAACCAGGCATTCCGTATTTCTCCCCGGGCTTTCTTTCAGGTGAATCACCAGCAAGCCTCAAAATTAATCAAGATCGTGCATGATTTCCTCGACCTGCAGGGCGGTGAATCCATCCTGGACGCCTATTGTGGGATTGGCAGTCTAGCCCTGGGGTTTGCCAAAAAAGCACGCCGGGTAGTCGGGATTGAGGCTTTCCCGGGAGCTGTGGAAGATGCTCGTAATAATGCTGCAATAAATGGCCTCGACAATTGCCGCTTTTTATGTGGTTTGTGTGAAGAGATCCTGCCTGGTCTTGAGGAAAAATTTGATGCTGTAATCCTGGATCCACCGCGCAGCGGCTGCCGGCCGGAAGTCATCCATGCCGTAGCTCGCATGAACCCTTCAAAATTAGTTTATGTATCCTGTGAGCCTTCAACGCTCGCCCGCGATTTATCTCATTTCAAAGAGGCAGGCTACCACGCTGTCCAGGTGCAACCTATCGATATGTTTCCCCAGACCCGGCACATCGAGACCGTAGTTCGCCTGGAGAGGAAACACAATTAGTCGTCTTTGTAAGTATCAATGGCACATAGAGTGTGTCTTTTTTGAGCGGCAATAACTTGAAATCAATGGCGTTTGATATTTTAGGCTAGCTAAATTAGTTTATTATATGTCCCCCCAGACTTATGGTTTGAGGGGATTGTTTTTTATTAAGGGCGCCTTTTTACGGAGAGACATACAATTGGGCGAAAACAAGACGAACTTTACGGTTTTCAATGACATTATGGATTTGTGGATAAGGTTTAAACAATGCTTGGATTGGTTTTGTCATATTAGAGGAGAACCCATGCCAATCAAACAAAAGAAACCGGGCGCTCATACAGGATGGCGTCTCTGTGTGTGATTTGGTTTCTATCCCGCACTCCTTTATCAGCATTCCGTCATGGATTTATCAGGTTATAGGCATTTAATATGAAGCATATCAGGAATATGATGTACTTATTCACGAAAAGGTTGGACAGGAATTCTGCTACCCACGTAGAATCTGTTGTAAGTAGTAGTAGGATATACCTGGACTTGATAAATTTGTTTACCATGCATAGATAGGAGTGGATGAGCATGGCCAAGTACCCGAAATGTGGAGGAGATATTACTGATGATAGTGATTCTACCAAAAATATGCGCCAGTATAAGCGGTGGGCACCGATTACTCTAGTAGCATAGGGTACCAGTGCGAGGTTACAGGTCTTTTTTTACTTTTTCAAATGGTGTTTTGACCAAAGCGAAAATTCTACGTTAAAGAGATTGAACGGAGTGATTATGATTACAAATTTATCATTCAACAAGAAAATGCTAGTTTTCATGAGTTGTATTATGGTTATCGTTTTTCTTGAGTCATCTCCGGCTCTGGCCTGGGATGTTCTGGATCCGCCGCCCTACATTACCATACATCGTCAGGACGGTGACAGCATATATGGGCTTTATTCGAGTATGGGTTGTGTCATTGGTAAAGGTCAGAACTACAGCCAGAATCCAATAGATGAAAACGGCCGCTTACTGGTTCCGTTAAGGCAATTTGCTGAAGCTCTGGGTTATGACGTAACCTGGAATAATGAGGATTACAGTATTTCCATGACAAATGATTCGCACACGGTGTGGATGCAAGTGGATAATCCTCGTGCTAACAAAGATGGTTTAATGGTTGAACTGGACGTCCCGCCGCGTATTGTCAATGGTCGGACGATGATACCGCTGCGTTTTGTCGCAGAAACGGCAGGATATTCAATAGATGCTACATATAGTAGAGACAATGTATATTTCATATCATATTACGCCTATTTAAGTCGCGAGGAAATGCAGGGTCTATCGGACATGGTGGATGGTGGAAATGAGGACATATATACGACACCCGCTGGTATTAGACTTGGTGATTCTTTTAATAAGGTCATTGATACTTATGGCCTGCCAGAGGATGACAGCAAAAAAGATAATGGCCCCTATCCTGAAAATTATACAGGGAGTTTCTATTATACGGATAATGAGCCTTTCCAATGTGGAAGTTATGGCTTTGTTATTGACATTAAAAACGGCCACGTGAGCCGGATGTATATGTCACATTAATTACAACGCTCTCTACAGGCAGGATTTATTCAAAAACCTTCATATGAGGAGAATTGAGATAAAGGCAAACTGTATCGTTTACTATCATAGAACTCGAGAGGAAATTAATTTATTTCATACCAAAAGCACTTGGTATCTGAAAGGGGTATAAAGGAAAAGATGTATTGCTCAAAATGCGGAAGTGAGATAATTCAAAATCAAAAGTTTTGTAATCAGTGTGGGAATAGCATTGATGGTGAAGGAACACCGGAGTTAACAGCAGAATCAGGTTTACCACTTACTATAGCTACAAAGACTAAAAAAACTAATCCGATTTTGATCGCTGCATTAGGCATAGGTGGATTGTTGCTAGTATTACTATTTTTAAAAGGTTCTTTCGGTGTGACATTGGGAACTAGTAATACGCCAGAAGGTGTTACGAAAGCTTTTATGGAGGCAATCGTTCGGGGTGATAAGCAGACGGCAATTAATTTATGTTATGAAAAGGATAATGCCTCCTTAATTGTTGGCGCAGCTATCCTTCAGCTATGTAATTTTTCTTCTGACTACAAGATTCGTTACAAACCAGTTTCCTACAAAACGACTAAACAAACCGATAGCAAAGCGAAGATTGTTGTCTACGATGGAAAAAATTACGCTATATGCGGTGTGGAATTAACAAAAATTAAAGGTAAATGGTATGTCACATACTGCTCATGATAACACGGGGCTGTTAGAAGTGAGTATATATAGAAATGTAAAAATTGATTGGTAAAGACCCGAATAATTTAATAGAGGAAGATGGAAAATGAGATACTGTCGTGAATGCGGAGAGCAATTGCCAGATGAAGCACGTTTCTGCATCGGCTGTGGAACAGCAGTTGCAGGGATTGATAATGAAAAAAATATAAAAACAAATCAAATCGGTAATCTACCAACAGAGACCATCAAAGGTTTCAGCACGGGCAAGAGTCCAAAAATCATCCCGGTCATCATCCTGGCCATCATCCTGCTGGCTGCAGGCGTCTGGGGATGGCAGAAATATGGGCAGGGAAACAATATTGCGACCAGCGAATACCAGAAATCTTCGATAGCTCAAAACGCGAAAAGCAAAAACGTACAGGATAGTACTAACCAATTGGACTCAACGAAAGCAATCATATATGGGAATACATCCGGAAACATAGTTAATGGTGGATATTTCGCTCAACAAGGAGACTGGTTGTATTACTCAAACGCGAATGCCGGTATACTCCGCGTTAAGACCGATGGCAGCGGGAGGACGGGGTTAACCGTATATTATGGCAGCGATCTCAATGTGGTCGGTGATTGGGTGTATTATCAGGAGTCCATGGGCGAGCTGGTTCGCATTAAGACAGATGGTAGCGGTCGGCAGAGGTTGGGCAACAAGAATGACGGCGCACATTGTATGACAGTGGCCGGTGACTGGATATATTTCAGTAATTACAATCAAACGGATAACCTCTATCGTATAAAGATTGATGGGAGTCATAGGGAGAAGTTGAATGACGATAAATCGGGGAGTATCAGTGTGGTAGGTGACTGGATATATTACTCGAATATAAGTGATAGCTTCAAGATTTACCGCATTAAGACCGACGGTAGTAATCGGGGGAAGCTTAATGACGATGGGTCCACATATATTAATGTTGTGGGTGACTGGGTATATTACTTGAACATAAGTGATGGATACAAGATTTACCGCGTTAAGACCGACGGTAGCGGACGGCAAAAGCTAAATGACAATGAATCTTCAAATATCAATGTTGCGGGGGATTGGATATATTACTCAAACGAAAGCGATAGTGGAAAGCTTTACCGCATTAAAACCGACGGAAGTAATAAGACAAAGCTCAATGACATGGATTCATCGTCTATCCACGTATTGGGGGATTGGATATATTATGATAAGCATCTTGGCATCAATAGATATCGGAGCAAGACCGACGGCAGCGGGTTGGAGCAGTTCGATTAGGCTATACCTTTGGCATATGCTAAAGCCGGAAAGACTATCCGGCTGATATCCAGCATGAAACATATTAAAGTTTTTCATCTGGTAACACTGTTTGGATAATATCCTGAAATTTCTTATTGATTTGTCATAGATGCCAATGTGATTAAAGACGAAGATATAACTCAACTGAACGTGTGGTGGTACATCGTGTCCATGCCAATCGAAACACCATTTTCCTTTAGCCCCCATCAAATATGAATATGTCTAAAGAAAAAAGGGAGTAGAAGGATTATGGCTTATTGTAGAACATGTGGTAATGAATTGAGTGTAAGCAGCCGATTTTGCGATGTCTGCGGAACAGAGGTGAGTAGTGAATCTATTAATCCTCTTCCAATAAAAAAGATCGCGTTAAATCGCATAATAGTGGGCATAGCCCTTATTATTATTGGGATAGTTTGTTATAATCACTCATTTAGTGTATACGAAGAAGCACAATATTTATGGAATCACAGTAAAACTTTGTGGGATTTAGGTAAACAGAGAGATCTAACGTTGTATGGCTTTTTATATGAATATGGGGGCGCTTTTGCTGTGTTTATGGGATTGATTTTTTCAATAACTGGTTTGTTCAAAAGGTGAACAAACCGCCACTACCGCATGTGATTCCGTTTTGTGACTAAACGGTACGCGGAAGGAATGGTTATTTATAAACATGGATGGAAGGGTGGACTTTATTGTGAAGAGACAATTATCTATCAAGGCAACCATGGTAATAGTAGTTATCGCCATATTGTTTGTGAATACTCTAACCGGAGTGTCAACAGTAGCCAGTGGTGCGGTAGGTCATTCACGGGCCGGCATTCCGACATATGTGCTTTACTATTTTGTAGAAACCAATAGTGGAAACTCTGGGCATTTGGATTCGGTTTACAAACGTGCCACCTATCTCGTGAATGTAGATTCTATAAGTGCCAATGATGGAATTGAAGCTTGGAAAGTAAGTCATTTTTCCAATGGACAAGCAGTATTTGAAATTCATTCTGCAGATGGGAAGAGAAGTCAGACGATGAAGTACGCAGCCCACAATGATAAAACAGCAGATTTTACTGGCCCAAACTATTGGGACGCCAGTGGCAAAGAATTTATTGTGTATCATGATGTGAGGTCTTCTCCAAGTGCTAATTTTGACTATGGATATCATGGCAACTGTCTTGATAGAGACGCGGTTCCGATTAGCAATGATCCATTTTTTAAAAACAATACAGGTCATAGTCTAGAGCTGTATTACCTTGATGAAGAACAATATAATGAATTATCCAGGCAACTAGATATGGTTGCACAAGCGGCAGTACCGAAGGTGATCTATAACGGCCAACCTCTAAGTTTTGATACTCCACCAATGATAAAGGATGATCGACTCCTGGTTCCAATAAGTCCTATAGCAACTGCCATGGGCGCAAAAGTTGACTGGGATCCGAGCACCCAAACAGTAAATCTTACTCTGGGGAATACCAGTGTTCGTTTAATCATTGGCGATACTACGGCTTATATAAACGATCAACCTAAGCAACTTGATGTTCCAGCCCAGATTATTGGTGAGCGTACCCTTGTGCCATTGGGATTCATAAGTACTGGGTTAGGGGCCACGGTATCCTGGGACGGTGCAACCCAGACGGCTTCAATTACATACACACCGTCTATAACTTTAAAGCAGACTCCTTCCCTTTCAGCACCATCAGATCCGGAATTAAATGCCTTGGGCCCGCTGAAGATTGATGTGAGATGGAAAGCGGTGCCGGGTGCGTTAGAGTACCATTTATATCGCTGCCGACAGGGAGATGAAAACAAACCTCCTTCAGAAAAATGGACCTATATGAGAATAACTAGGGAAACCTCCATAATTGATGAGTATCAGCTTACCCCGCAAACAGGTTATTACTATGCGGTAGCTGCAGTCAACGACATGAAACAGGAAGGAACGTGGTCGAACTCTTGTCGGATTGTCACACAAGCTGAACCGAATGCCAATTCTAACCTAGAGCTGAAAAAGTCGTCCCTGTTAAAAATGGACAAAGTTCTCTATGACAAAGATAGGCATCCTTTGATCTATGCATATAATGATGAATTTATTATTGATAGCTTGGTGGCGAAACCCCAAGCTGGTGGATGGTTAGTCAGTATGAATGTGTTCAATCAGGGCTATGCAGACGGTGTTTTGGAAGTACTTGAACCGAACGGTGAGATTAAGATGGGAAATTTCCGCTTGATAAATGGCAATCGAACCCCGACCAATGCGGTAGTAGCAGCCAAAAAGGACATAGAAGATACGATGAATATGTTGACTGACGAATATGGCGGTCTTGATGTTCGCGGTGATGCTAGTCCGTCCACGACCAAAACCCCAATCGAGTCCATTTTTGTTCCCGCCGGGGGCAGTATCCGGATTACAAAGAATCCGAATACGAGCGCTACGGTTGTTGCTATTAATGTTGCTACTCTGGGATTACAGATTGTAGACGAAGTTCCAGAAGCCAAAACAGAGAGTATTGGGATAAGCGAATTAGCAATGAAGATTAGGGCACGTCAGGATTTTAACAAAATCAATCAAACATTTATAGCATATCTACAAAATCCCAATTTTGATTATAATCGAATCCATGACCTTATTGTTAATATCTTTCTGGACAGTTACATTGAAGGTATTTCAGAACACCTGTCCGAAAAAGTAGAGAGCGGGGGTTTCTTGAAAAAGGTAACGCCATTGAAATGGTTCTCGCTTGGATATTCGGGTATGAACGTATCTGGTCAAATAATTGATCTAGTTCATGAAAGGTCCCATGATAGCACAATTATAATAGATAGTTAGCTCACGCTAAATCTAGCAATTTACCAAGGCTGGCACTGTGTCTGTACGGTGTCAGCTTTGTTATATAAAGTCCAAATTGATGTAAAATAAGGGGACATGTTTTGGGAGCAGATGGCTGAAATAATTCAGGCTGTCCTCTTTAAATTTGGATTATACGTTAATGTTTGTAGTTGTCAAACTTGTTGATACCATGTGTTTTCTAACAAGACAAACAGAGCCACCGAGGCACATCGAGACCGTGAATCGGCTGGAGAGGAAGCACACTACAAAGTAATAAAACAATAAAGACACATAGTAAGACTGAAAAAAAGAAACATGACCAGACTACATTTATTAATGTAGTCTTGCACTACTTCAATCATTCCCGAGACTAAACCAAACTATCGGATTTAGGCTCCCTCTAAATACTTACATAAGACTATTCACGGCTGCGGGGAGTAACAACTATTATCTCGCCTCCGGCTCCCCGCAACAGAACCCGAGCTTGCTGGGCGTGATAACCAGTCGAGAGAGCTATAGTAGCACCCATGTTTCCACAGGCTTCAATTGAATGCCATGGCCCTGCTGCAGAATACTCCGAACCGGAGCCCACTTCAAGCCGGGCTTCAACGCTGGTAGAAGACGAGGTGTTTTCCACCATAAAGGTGGCCATTTGCCCGGGACCCAAATTAATGGGATTACATGCCACAACCGGGTCGGCCGGGGGGCCAGGTATAAGCAGGTCTTGCCGATCGTAGATACCCAATAATCCCAGCTCCAAGTTAACTGTCAGACCAGGGCCGGTATAGGTGTAAGGGGAATTGGGGCTCAAAAACCCGACCAAACTATTTTTCAGTTCATTACCGGCCAACTGCAAGCCATGGTTGGGAATTGAGCCATGAACCCATTTCCTTACCAAATCGCTGATATCTATGCTAACCAGGCCGTTGGAAGTGGAAGGGGAGATGTATACTGAGGCGTCCCAGGCCCAATTGAAGCCGGTTGGAGTGGTATCAGGCTGGTTTTTCCAGTTTACCTTATCTTGAGCCCAACTGGTAAAGAGGCGCTGCACCCTGATATAGGCTCCGCCGGCGCCAACCTGGTTTCTACTCATATACAGGTTTAATTGGGCATTATCAATAGTAGAAATGAGCGGAATTCTATCTAAATTGAATTGCAGCAGGGATCGATAAACGTCCCCCTTCTCCTTAAAACGACCTGCAAATAAAGCAGTGCTGGAAGAAAAATTCTGGTCGGGGTACCATGAACTAATATAGGTGCTCTGGCTTGGTCTCAAGGTGATCGCTGCCATTTTAATCATCCCTTTTTATATTGCTTTAAAATTATTAAGTTTGACCACTATCATGGGTCATTATCCCAAAGCTGTCCTTGCGGTACATTTATACGTTCTCTGATACGGGAGATAGATTAATAAGCAGAGATGATTTTCAAACATCCGGTCCGGGAATGTTTGTTTTAATCAAAAATATTGCCCAAATTGTATAGTGAAAAAAAGTTGCTCCAGGCATTATCACCTTCTACAATACTCCTCGTATCAAATACTATTGGTGTTCTCATTTCTTTTGCCATCCTTGAATAATCAAGTGTTTTAAATACGGAATGATCGGTCAGAATGAGAATCATATCCGCCCCTTTAACTGCTTGATCAAGTTCTTTTTCTAGCTCATCCATTGTTACACAGGGATCATATATCGAAAGCAGGAAACCCTCTGACTTTAGCAATTGGATAATTGCTAAAGCCGGACTCTCCCTGGTATCTTCCACATTCCCCTTGTAGCTGACACCAAATACACATATTTTAGGGGACTCAATACCAGCCAAAAGGCACCTGGCCTTTTTCACAATATATTCGGGCATCCCGCAGTTGATCTTTCGAGCCTGAGCAATCAATACCGCCAGATCAGGAGTTTTTTCGATAATAAAATAGGGATCAACCGCCAGACAGTGTCCCCCAACTCCTGGACCAGGCCAAAGGAAGTCAACTCGGGGATGTTTATTGGCCATTTCGATAGCCTTAAGAACATTTATTCCCAGGCGATTACATATTTGAGCCATCTCATTGGCCAGGGCTATATTGACATCACGAAATGTATTTTCCATCAACTTTGTCATTTCAGCGCTTCGCAAATTAGTCAAGATGATTTGCCCGGTGGTAAAGGTGCTATAAATGGCAGCGGCCCGCCTGGCACATTCTTTAGAATATCCTCCGATAATCCGATCGTTCTCAGAGATTTCTCTCATAATCTGCCCCGGCATAACCCGTTCCGGGCAATGAGCCAAAAAGACGTCTTTCCCCACCTGTAAACCTGTCTTTTCTATAAGCGGTTTGATGACTTCCTCACATGTCATTGGAGGAACGGTAGATTCAATCACGATTAAATTGTTTTCTGAAAGGAAAGGAAGGATGCCGGTTACCGCCTGCAGTACAAAGCTCAAATCGCATGACTTATCAATTTTATTTGGTGTAGGAACGCTAATAACGAATGCATCTGCAGGTTTTGGCATCGATGCTAAATGCAGGTTTCCATGTGTGATTGCCTTTTTGATTGCCCGTTCCAGCGAAGGTTCCTTGATATGGGTTTTCCCCAGGGATAACTCATGTAATACTTGGTCGTTTCTATCAATCCCTATCACAGAGTACCCGTGCAAAGACAGGACTACAGCCGTGGGCAATCCGATATAGCCAAGTCCAATGACGCATATAGACCCCATTGTTTAGACAGCCCCCCCAAAATATTACCCGGGAATCCGATGCAGCAGTAGCTATACTATTCTATTGACAACAATCACTAAAGGTTCATGAGCGGGTTGTTTCTGACTTGTGCTCTAGGCCCCATGGCCAGGTTTCCTGCTCCCTAGACTACGCGAAAGATAGTAATGATGATTCGCACGTAATGTCAATATTCATAGATTTACCATAATAATAGCTAGAAGGTTTTGTTAGTGAACCATTTGGAATGCTTTTATAGGCAGGGCTATGGAGTGATTAAGCTTGAGAGGGGAGGATTACATTAATGAAATTTCTTTTCTCCACCAATTTTCCCCTGGTAACGCATGGTTTGGCAAAGGCTCTTCAAGAATGCGGACACGAGGTGGAAATACTGGACATGGCATCATGCTATGAAAGGGACCCGGGGTGTCTAAAGGCTCTAATAACAAGTGTAAATCCTGACTTCGTGGTCACTGAAGGCGGATGGTACAAATTCTGGGACAGCCTGGTATATACTCTGGCCAATCTGAATATTCCTCATATTTACTGGGCTCGAGAAGATCCCCCTTTCTTTGATACTTTGTGTCTTCCTTATGGTCGCTACTGCACGATGGTGTTTACCACCGCCCAGGAATGTCTTGATCTTTACGCGGCCCATGGTATTGAGGCGCATTTATTAATGTTTGCATGCCTTCCATCATTTCATCATCATGTGGAACCTGATTTCAGTTTAAGCAGCGACCTGATGTTTGTAGGGACTAATTTCGGTCGCTTTGAGCCTCGCGAAAGGGGTATAAATATTATTCTAAAGCCACTGGTTGAAAAGAACTTCAACGTAAAAATATATGGCAATGATTGGTGGCTGGATGCAACCCGGCAGTTTTCCATCAATTCCAATTTCTATGGCGAATGGCTTGACTATGAACGGACTCGAACCGCCTATGCTTCAAGCAAAATAGTGTTGGGAATACACTCGGTTGAGAACTCTCCCACCATGATGAGTATGCGAACCTTTGAAGTACTGGGTTGCGGAGCGTTTTTTTTAACGCAGTGGACCCCCGCTATTGAAAACCTTTTTGAAAATCACAAACACCTGGTATGGTCAAAAAGTCCGGAGGAAACCCTGCATCTTGCCGATTACTATCTGTCTCACCAGGCAGCCAGAGAAAGCATTGCCCGACAGGGTCAAGCCGAGGTGTACAGCAAACACACCTATATTCACCGGGCACAAGATATGTTGAGACTGCTGCATGTAGTAAAAGTTGGCTAATGAAAGGACTGTCTTGGCCATGTTAATGAACAGCACCATACTGGTTACTGGGGGAGCCGGTGCCATCGGCGCCAACCTGGTAAATGAATTGGCTCAATATAATCAAATCATTGTTCTGGATAACCTGGCTTCAGGGCATATTGTTAATATTCCCCCTCTGGAGAATGTCGACTTCATAAACGCCTCTATTCTAGATGACGACGCCTTGCGCCTAATATTCACCAGATATTCCATTGACTATATTTTCCATTTGGCGGCCAACTTTGCCAATCAAAATTCAGTGCTCTATCCCCGTAGAGACCTGGAAGTAAACAGCCTGGGAACCCTTAAGCTGCTGCAATACTCTCAAGATTCCGGTATCAAATGTTTCATATATACTTCTTCTTCCTGTGTTTACGGAAAAGAAGCCTGGTTAAGAGATGAGAGCACCATGGAATATGATCCGGAAACTCCCTATGCAATTTCTAAATTAAGCGGAGAAATGTATGTAAACTTCTTTTATCGATATTGGAAGGTGCCTGCAGTCATAACCCGCATATTTAATTCCTATGGACCCGGGGAATATCCCGGCCCTTTAAGAAACGTCATCACTAACTTTTTCTGGGCAGCCGTGAATGAAAGACCTCTGGTTGTTACCGGAAGGGGAGATGAAACCAGGGATTTCACTTTTGTAAAAGATACGGTTGAAGGATTGCTTTTAGCTGCAGCAACGGAAACAGCTTATGGTCAGGTTTTTAATATTGGAACCGGTCAAGCAACTAAAATAATAGATATCGCCCGGAAAATAGTAGCCCTTACAGGTTCGAAATCAACGCTATCATTTGGCGAGCAAAGGCCCTGGGATAACATATCCCACAGGAGAGCCAACATTGACAAAGCTAGAAGCGTATTGGGTTTCGAACCTGCCTTTGATATAGATACCGGACTGAGTATGACCCTTGCCTGGTTTGAAAAGCAAAAAAGGAACGACAGGGGATTCTAATTCCATCTGCTCAGCAATGATTCACTGCAACGCCAATTCTTCCAAAGCCAGATTCCCTTTGCAAAAGTGCATCCATTTAGGCAACAGCCATCTCCAATTCATATAATACTGTGTCTAAACTAACTAGGCGGTGATCTTAGTAAATGAAGATTATGCACTGCGTTGATGAACTACATTTTGGAGGGCTGGAGAATCATATTGCTTTATTCACGAATGAGCTGCTTAAAAGGTCCCATCAGGTCTTCCTTCATGCTATGACCGTTTCTCCTTATTATTTAACCAAAATAAAGAGCCAAAACAAGTCTTTTCAATACTTCATAGGTGAAGAGGGTTTGCTACAAAAAACAGCAGTTTTTAATCCCGATATCATTCATATACATCCCTTTAACTCGATATACAGAGGCTGCCGAATAGCCTGGGAGCTGCACAAGCCGTTAATCCTGACTATGCATGGCCTATATGATAACGGTATTGATAAATCGCCAAAGGGGCGTGAGACCAGCCGGAGTATAAGCCGGATCATTGCTGTTGATCAGGGTGTTTCCGAATTCTTAACACAACATGCAGCTGAACCTGAAAAAGTATCGGTAATTCGCAATGGTTTGGATTTAAGTTACTTCTACCCCCTGGCCAAGACAACTTCTGCACTTGGAATTTTAGGCCTAAAGCAAGATTGGTTCACAATTGCGCTGGTCAGCCGTTTTGCGGGTGGGAAAGAACTTCCTGTTTTTAACCTTCTGGAAATAGCTCCCGCAATAGCAGGTAGGTTGGGCGGCCTAAACATTATCTTGGTCGGGGATGGTCCTCATATGAATGATATAAATAAAGAATGTCAGTTGCTGTGTGCAAGAAATCCCAGAATAAAAATAGCTGCTGTTGGTATGCAAATGGATGTGCGGCCTTTTCTGGCCATGGCTGACCTGGTGGCATCTTGCGACATGGCTGCTACGGAGGCTATGGCCTGCAGAAGACCGATTCTTGCCGCATTTCCAAAAGGATTTTACGGGATTGTTAACAAAAACAACTTTGATGACATTGTTTACAGGCGGTGTGGAACTCATAGCAACCTGTCAAATAAAAAAATAGTAAAACAAATAATTGCTCTAGCCAGTGACAAGCAATACTGGGATCAAGTATCCAACGAGAGCTGCAAAATGGTTCGTGAGAATTACAATATCATTGACTCTGTAACCCAGTTGGAGAGGGTATATTGCCAGAATGTTTAGCGGATTTATAAAAGACATCAGAACTACCGCAAAGTTTGCACTACATAAGTGGGGCCTGGAAAAAACTTGTTCTGTCAAAGAGGGCTTTTCGTCCGCTCAATGGATTGCTGGATTAGGTTGCGGCATGTATCCAGCTAGGACTGGGATACCAAGCGCTTATTGAGCATGTTGCATTTTGAAGAGATGGAAACCACAAGGCACATCGAACCGGTAGTACTGATGACCCGCGCTTGTAAATAAAGCTTTTTCAATAATAATTCATCTATTGTAAGGGCTAACTGCTGGTATCATTTGGGTTTCTATCGCAACAGAATCTAAGAAGATGTTGATTAACCCTTTAGTATGGCTTTATAATTTGTTTAGTGTTTTGCCTTATGAAGTACGGCCTTTAACAAATATTGGTTGTAGTATTGTAGAACGGGAGGAAAAAGAGAATGCCCATCACGGAATTATTATCGCGCAATGCCAGGATGTACGGACAGGAAACATGCCTGACTGAGATCAATATGGACCTCCAGGAAAGTCATAATGTCACCTGGCTTGAGTATGATTTGATTGAAAACAACCCGGCAGGGGAATACCGGCGGGAAATGACCTGGTGTGTTTTTGACGAAAAAGCCAACAGAATGGCCAATCTACTACTTAAGAGGGGGATTAAAAAAGGGGATAAGGTGGCTATCCTTCTCATGAATTGCCTGGAGTGGCTGCCTATTTATTTTGGAATATTAAAGACTGGAGCTATAGCAGTACCATTAAACTTTCGCTATACAGCTGAGGAAATAAAATATTGTTTGGAATTATCTGAAGCCATTGTCTTGATTTTCGGGCCGGAATTTATTGGCCGGGTGGAAACAATTTATAGTGAGATACCTCAAGTGAATACGCTTTTTTTTGCAGGAGAAAACCGTCCTTCTTTTGCTGAGAACTATGATCGCCTTACTGCCAATTGTTCCTCTCAAGATCCGCAAATTAAACTTACGGACGAAGATGATGCAGCTATATATTTCTCCTCGGGGACTACGGGATTTCCCAAAGCAATCTTGCACTCGCATCAAAGCCTGATGTCAGCATGTTATACGGAATATAATCACCATGGTCAGACGCGCGAAGATAATTTTTTATGTATTCCACCGCTTTACCATACCGGAGCTAAGATGCATTGGTTCGGCAGTCTGCTTTCGGGAAGCAAAGCGGTACTACTTCGCGGAGTTAGGCCTGAATGGATACTCAAAACAGTCTCTGAAGAAAAAATTACCATTGTATGGCTTTTGGTTCCCTGGGCACAGGATATTCTTGATGCCATTGAACGCGGAGATGTAAAGCTGGAAGATTATGAACTTTCTCAGTGGACGCTAATGCATATCGGTGCGCAGCCAGTTCCACCCAGTTTAATTCATCGCTGGAGAAAGTATTTCCCCCATCATTTTTATGATACGAACTATGGCCTGAGCGAATCTATCGGCCCCGGATGTGTCCATTTAGGTACTGAGAACATTCATAAAGTTGGTGCTATCGGAATACCGGGCTACAATTGGGAAGTCAAGATAACCGATGAAAATGGATGCTCTGTAACCCAGGGGCAGGTTGGCGAATTGGCTGTCAAGGGACCGGGTGTAATGAAATGCTACTTTAACGACCCGGAAGCGACTGCGGCAGTAATCAAGGATGACTGGTTATTAACTGGAGATATGGCACGGATGGATGAAGACGGTTTTATTTATTTAGTTGATCGGAAAAAAGATGTGATTATCAGCGGTGGAGAGAATATATATCCAGTACAAATTGAAGATTTTCTGCGTGGACATAATGCAATTAAGGATGTAGCGGTCATTGGATTGCCGGATAAGCGTGTTGGAGAAATAGCGGCTGCTGTCATAGAATTAAAGCCAGGCTGCAAATGTACAGGAGAAGAAATAATGGCATTCTGTGCTTCAATGCCGCGCTACAAACGTCCGCGAACAATTATTTTTGATAAAGTCCCAAGAAATCCCACCGGCAAGATTGAGAAACCGCGTTTAAGGGAAAAATACGGCGCAGTTGATATCGTGGCGACTCAAACGGGAAGTTAAAATGAATTTATCGTGATCTTATTCTTTGATAAAAGGGAAATAAGATAGTTATTGTTAAACGGATTTAATGGTATCTTTCTATAAGTATGAATCCTGTCCTCGTGTGTGCGAGAGATAAATTGAGTGATTATTAGTAAAAATAATGCCGCTTGAGGTCTGAAAATGATCTTGACCGGCATTTTTTACATTTTAAACATGCTAGCAAGCACAAAAATTGTTAAGGGAAATATTCTTTTCATGATTTCGTTACAAGTACAACAACTAATAATTTATATCTAATTATCAGTTGCTATCATGGAACTCGAAAGAAAACTAATTTATTATCATACACAGTAGTGGTAGAGGAAAGGAGTATATAGGAAAAGATGTATTGCTCAAAATGCGGAAGTGAGATAATAGAAAATCAAAGGTTTTGTAATAAGTGTGGTTATAGCATTGCTGGTGAAGGAACGCCGGAGTTAACAGCGGAATCAGGTTTACCACTTACGGTCGCTACCAAAGCGAAAAGAATTAATCCAATTTTGATCGTAGCATTAGTAATAGGTGGATTGCTGCTAGTATTACTGTTTTTAAAAGGTTGTTTCGGGGTGACATTGGGAACCAGTAATACGCCAGAAGGTGTTACTAAAGCTTTTATGGAGACAATCGTTCGGGGTGATCAACAGGCGGCAACTAATTTTTGCTACAACAAGAACGAGGCTTACTCCATTGTTGGCCACGCTGTTTTACATCTATGTGATCTATCTTCTGACTACAAGATTCGTCACAAACCAGTTTCCTACAAAACTACTAAACAAACTGATAACAAAGCAAAGATTGTTGTCTACGATGAAAAAAGTCATGCTATATGCGGTGTAGAATTAACGAATATTAAAGGTAAATGGTATATCACAGCTTGCCCATGATAATGAAAAAGAACTGAAAGCAATTTACGTCTGTACCCCGATTTCTTTTATCAACTTTTTCAAGGCCCGCGTTTCTATACGTGAAACATAAGAACGGGAGATGCCTAGTTTGCGTGCGATATCCCTTTGGGTTTCCTTGAGTCCGCTAAACAAACCGAAGCGCATTTCGATGACCTGCTGCTCTTTTAGGCTGAGAAGATTCATTTTGCTGCGGATCTTTTCTTCCTGCATTTTCATTTCTAAGATATCAATAATATCATTATCTGTTGCCAAAACATCGATCAGAGAGATTTCGTTGCCTTCCTTATCATGGCCGATAGGATCGTAAAGGTAAATATCCTGGCGCACTTTCTTGACATTTCGAAGATGCATGAGGACTTCGTTTTCGATGCAGCGGGCAGAATAGGTTGCCAGCCGCACTCCCCGTTCATTCTTAAAACTTTTGATTGCCTTGATCAGTCCGATAGTGCCGATGGATATAAGGTCATCCATATCCACCCTGCTGCCTTCATATTTTCTCACAACATGAGCTACCAGGCGCAAGTTATGCTCGATGAGTATATTACGGGCTTCTTCGCTCCCTTGGGCCAACCGGTCAAGCCATAATCTCTCTGACTTCTCGTCCAACGGTTGCGGAAAAACCTCATGGTTAAGGTAGCCTAATAGGAATAATGAACCTTTAACTACTGCGGCAGCTGCCAACAACCAACCTAGAAACGTCAAGTCCCCACCTCCCTAGAAAATAAGTGCTTTACACTATATGAGGTAGGACGACAAAATGAGACTTTTTCTTAACACGATACATAAGTGAAATTATGGATTAACTAGGGGGTTTAAAACAGGACATCCATTTCAACATAGTTATTCCATTCATCCACTATTCCAAAATAATTCGGAATGTCGAATCGGAGAACCATGAAAATACTTCTAGCATATTCATTTCGCATATGAGAAAAATATCACTATATCACGCGAAGGAGGTGAACAGAATGGCAAGAGGCAAGCTTTTAGTTCCTCAAGCTAAGGCTGCTATGGAGCAGTTCAAAATGGAAGCGGCATCTGAAGTCGGAGTTCCACTTAAGCAGGGCTATAATGGTGATCTCACTTCTAAGCAGGCAGGTAGCATTGGTGGACAGATGGTCAAGAAGATGATCTATTCATATCAGCAAGGGAAGTAATACTTTCAAAGAATTATTAAGAGACTAAATCGAGCAAGCGGATACTGAATATCCGCTTGTTTTCATTTTAATATATAAGATAATACACGACTACTGCAAATAAAATGATAGGATTATATAACAGAAAAACCAAAATCAATCATTGATATGGATATATGTAAATGAGGGCAAACTATTAGAGACAAGGGCCAGCGAGGACTAAATTATGGATACGGTAAATGATTATATTAACAGCTTTGAGGGCGTGAAAAAAGAGTGGTTAACCATCATGGTTGCATTCATGCGTGAAACTTTCCCCAATGTGCAGGAAAAAATATCTTATCAAATGCCTACCTATAATTTTAACCGTCAGTATATCGCCTTTTCGTTAGCGAAGGAGCACTTTTCTTTTCATACTCTGGATTTTGAAATGATTGAGGAATTGAAAGTGCTATTACCCAAGGCAAAATTCGGAAAAGGCTGTGCTAAGATTAAATATAACGACACGGAAGCCATCCCCATCCTTTTTGATATGTGCAGAAAAATTATTAAGAGGAGTAAAACAACGTCGTAGAACTAAAGTGACATACTGCCGGTAACTAGAGGATAAATGAAAGGAAAATATACCTAAAAGCCTTGAGAAATCAGGGCTTTTATCGATATGGTGCGATTTTTACGTGGACTTAATAGGCAGGATGGGGGAATATTTTATTAAACATTAATTTCCGTTTGCCCATTTTCATTAATAATGAATATAAAGAGTGGGCGGTAAGCCAAGTTAAGCAACTCCGGGGTTAATACTATATTATTAAATAATGGTGAGTATTTATTGTTCTTAAGGATCTAGGCCAGGAAAGGAATCTTCTAAATGAGAAGGATGAAAGCAGTAGCAACATTTATGTTTGCGCTGGCATTGGTTGGCGCCTTAATCGCGTGGCCCTACCGGGAGAGTTTTACAGGCGGGCTGCTTTTTGCTGCTTTTGAGGCTGCTCTGGTAGGTGCACTGGCTGATTGGTTTGCTGTGGTGGCTCTTTTCCGCCACCCGCTGGGTTTAAAATTCATCCCTCATACAGCGATCATCCCTAACAACCGGAGCCGGATAATTGAAGGCATTGTCGCAATCGTTGAAAAGGATTGGTTGAGCTTGGATTTCATTAGGGCTAAAGTCTTTGACTATCCACTTATCGATGGATTGGATTCTGTGCTGGAAACCGAGGATGGCCGCCGGGGACTGGAGCGACTGGTTGAGTCTCTGGTAACCAACACCCTTCAGGAACTTGATCCAGAGGATGCAGCGCACTTCCTTCAACTGCTGCTGAAAGATAATTTAGAAGAGATCAGGATTTCTTCCCACCTTATAGAACAGCTGGAGGCATCGGTCAAAACCCTGTATGCTGACGATTTGATTCGAATTTTATTAAACTGGGCAGTTGGTGCAACTCGGGGGGATGAATTCGATCGGGTTATAAAAAGAACATTGACAAGAGCAGCGGCCGATTACTCCAATCAGGGTAATTTCTTCCGTCGGTTGGGGAAAGGTCTGAGTGAGAGCCTGGATATAGTAAATTATGAGGAAGCTGCTAAGGCACTGTCTCATCGCATCAATCGCTTCCTGATCGAGATGCAAGATCCGGGCAATCAGTACCACATCAAGGTCAAAAAGGAAATGCAGAAGGTTGAAATAGCGGATTCGGATGCAGCAGCGGAAATGTTAAGCGATATGCTCAAAAACATGGTTGAAAGTGAGGCCGGATTTAAAGCTGCTACGGAGGTTTTTTCCGTTTTCAAGGCTCAGTTTTTATCCGGCAATAACCAGGACATGCCTATGAGTCGCTATCTGACCAATATGGTCATTGAACAGATTACCATGATCCGCCGGGATGAGGACCGCAAATCCAACCTGGAATCCCGGATAAAGACGGAGTTATCCAACCTCCTGGAACACTATCATGGGGTTATCGGCCAGATAGTTAGGGAAAAGCTAGAGAGCCTGGATGACAGTGGACTGGTGATGTCACTGGAAGACAAAGTGGGAGATGATCTGCAATGGATCAGAATCAACGGTACTGTGATTGGCGCTCTGGTAGGGATTCTGCAGTACCTTATCGTTCATCTCATATAGGTTTGAGTAAACCCGGAGAAGAAGAAAATGAGGAATGGTTGTATGATGGGGAATATAGAAAAAGTATCGATTATCGGACTTGGTGCAATGGGAAGTACTTATCTAAGCCAGATCTTGAAATTCTTACCTGAGAAAAATGTCAGCGTGATTGCCGGAGGAGATCGCGCGGAAAAATATCGGACGAATGGCGTTACAGTAAATGGCCGGGATTACAGACTTAATCTAGTTGCACCATCTGAAAAATGTGAACTAACTGACCTGCTCATATTTGCTGTGAAATTCAATCAACTGGCTGACGCTGTTGAACAGGTCAGAAACCATATCGGGCCAGATACGATAATCATTTCCATACTCAATGGTATAAGCAGTGAGGAGATCATCGGAGCTGTTTACGGAATAGAGAAAGTACTCTATTCCATATCAGTCGGCATTGATGCGGTACGGGAAGGGAATTCCACCACATTTAAAAACCTGGGTATGATTTCGTTTGGGGAAAAAACAAATTTGCCCGGTCAGTTCTCTCCTAAAGTGCTTAAATTAAAAGAGTTTTTTGAAAGGACCCAAATCAACTACTCCATCCCCGAAGATATGATGAGGATGCTGTGGTGGAAATTCATGGTTAATGTGGGTGTAAATCAGGTCTCTGCAGTGCTCAGAGCATCCTATGGTGTGTTTCAAAACGTCAAAGAGGCTCGAGAACTCATGACCGCTTCCATGAAAGAAGTCATCAATATCTCCAGAGTGGCCGGAATCAATCTCACCCAGGCGGATGTGGACGATTGGCTCATTGTAATTGACAAGCTTTCTCCTACGGGGAAGACTTCAATGCTTCAGGATATGGAAGCCGCCCGTCAGACCGAAGTGGACATTTTCGCCGGTACAGTCGTAGAAATGGGTCAAGAATATGATGTGCCGACTCCTGTGAACAAGATGCTGTTTGATATTATCAAATCTTCTGAAGGGATGTTCAGATACAAAGCACATGAATAAGCGTTTCAGAGATGAGAGGAAATTGTTGTTGAAGCTTTGGTGGTGGAATTAGGATGAGAGCAAAGGAGGTGTTCTGCTATTTTGAATGGTTTTCATCAAGGTAGTGGAGTGTTAATTCAATCATATCTGCCCATCATTATCAGTTCGGCAACCGTATATCTGTTCATTGTTTTGGCGATACGCTTGTTCGGCAAAAAAGAACTGGCCCAGTTATCCGTCATCGATTTGGTTTTTATTCTTCTGATTAGCAATGCAGTCCAGAACGCCATGGTAGGGAGTAATTCCACTCTTGCCGGTGGATTGGTGGCGGCTTCCACCTTGTTTATTATAAATTACGTTTTAAAAGCGCTACTATTGCAGTCGCCCGGACTCAACCGATTGATCCAAGGAGATCCTCTCATGCTGGTTTATAAAGGGGAAGTTATACAGAAACACCTTGACCAGTCCCAGATATCTTTGGAAGAACTGGAAGCTGCAATCCGAGAACACGGAGTTGAAACTATTAAACAAGTTAACCTGGCAATCCTGGAGGTTGATGGCAACATTAGCGTGCTATCAGATGATTTCAAAAATAAATCAATGAAAAAGCGCAAGGGTCATAAGGTTATCAGCAAGAGCACTTAATTCAGAGGGGCCAAAGTGCAGGGTAGGCCAGATGCTTTATCGAGCCATCTCTGATCAGGGTTTCTATAAATTGATCTACCTTCTACATAGGTAGGAGTTAAGACTGTTTACGTAGAAAGGGTTATACAGGCAGGTGAGTATATGTTTCAGGAAGAAGTGAAACTCAGCTATGGAGAGGGCCGCTATCGTATATACCTGACGGCCATTATTACCGGCGACGGGATCTCGGCAACCATAACCGGGGGAGAGAAACCGCACATAGGAGGTTCGGCTTTGAGTGTGCCACGGCCCGGCAATTTGGGAGATAAGATTCATTGCGACACCTGGATCACCCCGCGGCCTGGTCATAGAGACTCGGAAATAGCGGCCCTGGTTTCCCATAGGATATGTATGGATACGGGATATGCAACAGCCGTAATTGCAGGAATACATATCGATAGTGCCAATAAGGAAGATATTAACCTGCTTATCGATAACAGTCGGGAAGCTGCCCGACTCCTCACAAAAAGAGTAAAGGAGATTGCCAGGTAATTATTATGCACAAAAATCTGAGAACTTTTATTGAACAGTTGTGGCGGGAAAAGGAAATTGTTGAAATATCAGCAGAGGTGGACCCTTACCTGGAGCTGGCCGAAATCCATCGCCGGGTAGTCGAGGAAGGTGGACCGGCTTTGCTGTTTACCAAAGTGAAAGGATCAAAATTTCCGGTAGTCAGCAATCTGTTTGGAACTGTTCGGCGCATGGAAATGGCTATGGGTCCCAAACCAGAAGCACTTATACAGAATGTTGTTCAGGCCCTGGACAAACTCATGCCTCCCCGGATAAAAACCCTGTGGGAAGAACGCAGGTGGCTCTTCGATTTTACTCGAGTCGGCCTGCGCCATGTACCTGCCAATAAAGCTCCGGTTTTAGGTGATTCTATGCCCAGGGTCAACCTGAATGAACTGCCCATCCTGACCAGTTGGCAGGATGACGGTGGTGCATTTTTTACGCTGCCTCTGGTATATACGGAGAAACCAGGAACCAATGAGCACAACCTGGGTATGTATCGCATGCAGGTCCATTCGGAGAACCAGACCGGTATGCACTGGCAGATCCACAAAGGCGGGGGATTCCATCACTATGAAGCGGAAAAGGCCAATCAAGCCATGCCAGTAACGGTTTTCCTGGGCGGGCCTCCAGCCATGACCATTGCAGCGATTACGGCTCTGCCCGAACCGCTGCCGGAGCTGCTTTATGCTTCATTTCTATTAGGTGATAAAATTAATCTGGTTGACGTGCCTGGTTGCGCCCATCCCCTGGTGGCCGAAGCTGAATTTGCACTATGCGGAGAAGTGCCACCCGGTGTGCGTAAACCCGAAGGCCCTTTTGGCGACCATTATGGCTATTATTCTTTGATCCACGATTTCCCGGTTTTCAACATTCAACGGGTTTACCATCGTAAAGATGCCATCTATCCAGCCACAGTGGTAGGAATACCGCGCCAGGAAGACTATTATATCGGTGAATGGATGCAGGATTTGCTGTCCCCGGTCTTTCCTTTGATCATGCCCGGAGTCAAAACCCTGTGGACCTATGCGGAAGCCGGGTTCCACACCCTTTGTGCAGCTATCGTCCGGGAAAGTTATTTCCGGGAAGCCCTGGCACATTGTTTTAGAATTCTGGGTGAGGGGCAGTTGAGCCTGACCAAAGTGCTTCTGGTGACCGATGTGGATCTGAACCTAAAGGATTTTCCCTGCCTTCTGGAAAGCATCTTGTCGCGTATGAACCCGACCCGGGATTTGATCGTCGTTCACGATACAGCTATGGATACCCTGGATTACACAGGAAGGAAATACAACCAAGGAAGCAAAGCGATTCTGCTGGGATTAGGCCCAGCTATCAGGGAACTGCCCAGAGACTATTCGGGAGGGCCACTGCCAGGTATTGATAAAATCAAACCCTATTGTGGTGGATGTTTATTGGTTTCCGGCGGATCCTATACCGGGCAGGCGAATCTGGGTGCTGAGATCATCGAATATGGCTCTCCGTCATTGGAAAAATGGCCTCTGGTGATCCTGGTGGACGATGTGGATGCGATCGTCAATCAGACCGATTTCTTATGGACGGTATTCACCCGTTTTGATCCGGTCCTGGACATCTATGCCGGGCAAACCATGCAGCGCAACGCTATTCAGTACCAACTGCCACTGGTTATCGATGCGCGGATGAAGCCTGAATACCCTGCAGCTCTTACGCCGCGGGAAGACATCGTGAAAAGGGTTGACGAACGCTGGAGCCAATTCTTTTCCTCATAGAATAGGGGCATGATGATGAGAAAAAAAGAGAAGGAGATTCAAGACCGAGAAACCATCATGAGAATTCTAAAAGAGGCTCCGGTCATCCGGATTGCGCTATGCGATGAAGGTCAACCCTATGTGGTAGCCATGAACTTTGCTTATGAGGAAAACTGCATTTACCTTCATTCCGCCTTGGATGGCCGCAAGATTGAGGTTTTAAAGAAAAACAACCGGGTGGCATTCCAGACCGATATAGAAATGGGAATGATCGAGAGTGATCGCCCCTGCAACTGGTCAGTCCATTACTTGAGTCTAATGGGAAGCGGCCGTGCTCATTTCGTTACAGAGTTGGAAACGAAGAAACAAGCTCTGGATATTATTATGAGCAAGTATTCAGGACTCTCAACATTTGAATATCTCTCCTCAATCCTTGAGAAAACCTGCCTTATCCGAATAGACATTGAAGAAATGTGCGGCAAGAGATCCGGATAGTCAGCGAATCAGATTTATAAATCTTTATGGACTCTTAATTCAAGTATACGATCCCCGGCTATGCGCCTTAGCAGCAGGGGATTTTTGTTTTTCAATTATTCTTAGCAGGCCCGCTATCATGTCTTGAAAAAAATTTTACTTGCACTCTATGGTAATAATTGGTGTATAATCAAGATAGAACATATGTTTGGGAAGCGAATAGGCGCAAGAGCAGTAGATCAACAATAATGGAGGGATGTTATCAATGTTAAGTGCTTGTGGAATTTTATGCGATGCATGCGAGTTTTTTGGTAAGAGCTGCGATGGCTGTTCCAAAGTGGAAGGCAAACCTTTCTGGGTTGCGGAGATGATGGTTGAAAATTGCGCCTTGTACCAGTGCTGTGTAGAACAAAAGGGTTATTCTCACTGCGGTCATTGCTCCTCACTACCCTGTTCAATGTTTTTAGACCATAAGGATCCTCGTTTAAGTGATGAGGAGCATGCCCTCGGAGTCAAGGAAAGGGTGGCACGCCTGAATCAAGGTAAATAGGAAGCGTTAGGGTGGTGCCTGAATTTTTAGCATTAACTGGATGTGTTTAAGAAAGAGGAGGCTATGATATGCTCTATAGATGTGAATTAATTGAACAACCGGCTCAGAAGGTTGTTTCTATCCGGACCAGAACTCCTGTCTACAATCTGCCCCAGGTAATGGGGATTGCCTATCATTCTATTATGCAATATCTTTCGGAAATCGCGGAATATCCCTCAGGTGTGCCGTTTGCCGCCTATTATAATATGGATATGCAGGATCTTGACGTGGAAATCGGTTTCCCGGTAGCCAAAACACTGGAAGGCAACTCCGAGATTAAACCCGGTGAGATTCCAGCCGGGCAGCATGCCAGCTGTATCCATGTCGGTCCCTATAGCCAGGTGGAACCCGCCTACCAGGCGCTTACCCAGTGGATGAACGAAAGCGGTCATACCCCTTCCGGCATCGCTTATGAGTTCTATTTAAATGATCCTGCAGAGACTCCAGAGAATGAATTGCAAACCAGAATCATGTTTTCCTTGTTATAAAACTGCTCAAACAGGTGGAAATACGGGTGGGCAATAATAATCGATGACTTGAAAAACTCGTTCAGAGAAGGAGCATAGAGCCTGGCGAGATGCTGCAATAAAGGGAAGTGCTGCTATGAAAAATGATAAATTAAAATGTCTGGGAAACCCCGCGCTGGAAACCCAAAGATTGAATCTGAGGAGACTTGCTCTTTCTGATGCTGAGGAAATGTATAATTATGCCAGAAACGAAGAAGTAGCAAGATATACAACCTGGGAGGCACACGAGTCTATCGAAGATGCCAGGACCTTTATTGATTTGACCTGTCAACGCTATGAGAAGGACCAGGCTGGTGAATGGGGAATTGAGCTAAAGGAGCCTGATAGGATCGTTGGATCCATAGGCTTTGTCCACTTAGACCCGCAGAACAGCTGTGGTTCAATCGGTTATGCTTTATCCTGAGATTATTGGGGGCAGGGGATTATGACAGAAGCGGTTCAAAGAATGATTCGCTTTGCCTTTGAGGAAATGGGGTTAAACAGAATCGAGGCTGTTCATATCCCTGAGAACCGGGATTCTGGGAAAGTCATGCAGAAAGCAGGTATGGCTTTTGAGGGTCTGATACGACAGAAATTGTTTGCCAAGGGTAAGCTCTGGGATGTTATGCAATATGCTATTGTAAAAGAAGACTGGAGTAAAATTCAGGAGGTAAAATAAGATGGCATGGGCCTACCTGTTCCTTGCAGGTCCGGTTGCTATTTAATGAATTTGTTCGATAAATCAAAAACCTGGTCTTTCACACTGAAGACCAGGTTTTCTGCAGGGGAACAACCAACGATTCTTATTGAGGACTATCCTCAATAAGAATTGCTTAATTTATAAGCGGCTCAGGACCTTCTGGGCTACTATCTTAGCCTTTTCCAGATTATCGGGTTTGGAAAGATTCGTCAGGGTAATAGAAAAATAAACGTTGCCCTTCAGTACATGGAGGCCGGAAGGAACCCAGAAGGCCTGGTCACCCAGACCGGGCAGATCGGTGGCATCCTGTAAGTTTTTCCGGGTGTCGGTGTATAATTGTTTGACAGTGTAACCTGAGGCTAATTTTTCAGTAGCCAACCCTTCATTCTGGATGAAACTCAGCTGCAGCAGCTTAAAGGATTTTTCGGATGCAGCATTGAATAAGACCAGTTTCTGTCCCAGGGGATTCTTGGTATCCTTCAATTCGGCAGCCTTGGAAGCTTCCCCTAAAGCTTGAGTAGCCTCTTCCTGAGTTATTAGCTTCGTCGGATCAATCAGTCCGGCTTTTGATTCCGACTTGGAGGCGGGAGTTTGGCCGGCGTCCTTGCTCGTAGTTGAGGAACAGGCAGTCAGGCTGAGCACAAGGATCAATAGGGCCAGCGTTATTGACAGGCAACGGGATTTCATAGGAACCCTCCTTAATAAATTGACTTCCCTTATATTATTAATTAGCCAGATTTGGAAAGTCAAGGCAGAGCTGATTTCAGAGATGGGAAGTATTGTTCAAAGAGGATGCAATCAATTACAGCGCGGGGAATCTCCTATCGTCGCATTCTTACGGTTCCAATAGTTCAAAACGGTTGACCATGGTGCCGCTCTTGGGCGGCCATTCTTTTTTACTACAGAACACTTCGTAAGGCCGAGCATAGAGCAGCCCGGTCTTCAGGCTTCGGTAGATAACCATTGGACTCACGGTTTCCGTGTGCTCAGCCAGATCACTAATAATTTCACAGCATTCCCCGCTGAAATGCTTGTATTTCTGACCCAGAGTGATCTTTCGCTCCAGGGGACGAGCATTGATTTCCTTTTGAATAATACTCAGCAACTGCTGGTTGGCATCAGACAGGCTATTCGTGTTGTATACCACATGATCGCAGGCAGTGATCTGACGCATTTCGTCTTTGACCATCTCAATACGCCGATTGTATTTGGATGAATTAAGGTCGAGTTCTTTAATTGATTCGAGAATGGCTGACAGGTCTCGATAGACAAATATGCTGATCACTTTTTGGTAACCAACATTCCGTTTCATTTTTCTTATGCCATAGAGGTTCATAATGGCTATTCCGTTTTTTCTGGTGTTTTCAACCCGCTGCAGTTCATCAGTAGTAACACCGTATTCCCAATCCAGGTGTTTTACCTGTTCAACAATGCGATTCTCTCTCCGCAGCTCCAGATATTCCTCGGATGATATAAAATAATAATCCTTGCCCGGGCGTTCTCCAGCTTTAGGTGGACGGGTGGTAAAAGAAACGATGGGCTCCAGGCAATCGTTGTTTTCATGAAGTAAATAGTTCATTAAAACGCTTTTTCCAGAAGCAGTGGGTCCATTAAGGATAAAATATCGCAATGGTGTACTCCTCTCCATAGTCCGGCATATGGGTATTATCTACTGTAGTGAAGTGCGCTACAGTAAGGTTTATTATACTGACATTATCGACAATGACTCACCGAATGATTAG
>DATMYR010000075.1:0-3915 GCA_035560815.1 Syntrophomonadaceae bacterium
CGAGGTCCAAGAGGTTTTAGAAAGGTGCTGCCCCCAAATCATTGTCTGCTTTGCCGGAGCGGCACAGTTCAGCCAGGGCGGCCCCATAACGATGACCAAAGAGGACGTCTTTGAAGTATGTAATAACGCTCCCTTGGCAAAGGTCGTTGTTACCCACCTGGAAGCATGGAATCATTGTTATTTATCAAGGCAAGAAATGAAGGAATTCATGGAACAGAACTCGATGGGTAAACAAGTGTACGTTCCCGATGATGGAGAATGGATCTGTTTTTAAAGAAAGTTGGAAGGTGTAGATTTTTGGGCAGGATTACCTGGAGAATGCTTTTGCTTTCAAAGAAGATCAGTCTGTACGATTTGATCCATGAGATTACGCCGAACGGGTAATAATATTGATTTTTCAAAAGGAAGAAAATTTGTATTTTTAAATGGGCCTATATCATATCCGTAATTTTCTTCCGGTAATCGGCGGGTATAACAATTCCCTTCTATTTTCCATTTGGTTGCATAGTAGTGTGCGGAAATGCCGGATATTTCGTAACTCCAGGACGTTGGCAAGTAAATATATTGAATTTCTTCACTCTCATAATAGCTGATATCTGCCTCTTTTAAGCGGATGATCATATCGTTATCCTCGTATCCTCCACCGATATAACGTTCATCGAAAAAGCCGATTTTTCTTATCAGATCCTTTTGAAAACCGAAAAAGCCAAAGCGGTATGGGGCTACAAGTCCCCATCCTTCATCCAGCATCGTTACAATTTTTGTTACAGCTGAATGATCAGGGCGGGCCTTATCATTGCAGATAATAATTTTTTCGTAATTACTGGTTCGAATACAATCATTAATAAGTTTAGAAAATGAAGGATAACCGGTGCCATCAAAAACCCTTCTATTAAAGTCGCTTAAGCATATTTGGGCATCATTGCTTAATTGAGGTCGATGAGAGGGTATTACAATTTCGAAATCCATAAATAGTCTAACCTCGTTTTCTACATTAACAAGGGGAAATATACTGCTCTTGCGCATGTCTCAAAGCCTGCCCCATTCCCGGTTTTGATTGCGGATGATCTGGTTCTGCCTCTGATAGAATAAATCACGGTTAAAGATTATCTCGGGGCAATCGTATCTGGCATACCAGATTCGTTCATGGTATAAGTGTACGGTTTCTGCACCGGTTTGGAAGTACTGGCATCCATTGTTAATAAGCCGGGACATCAAGTCATCATCATCATAGCCTATCCCGGTAAAATCTTCGTCATAACCGCCTATGGCAAAAAACTCCTGACGACTTATGGAGGTGAGAAAAGGTAGGGCTGTATTAAGCACTGGATAATTGTTATAAAAGGCGTTGTAGTCATATTGTCCGCCTGATGATACCAGTTGATTTAGAAATGAACTGTCCTGATCATCCCGGGCGATGGGAATGCCCATCAGCTTGGGGTTGTTTCGCAGGGGAATGGTCAACTGGACGATACAGTCATTTAAATGAAACATCTCTGCGCAGGAAATGATTAGGATTTCGCCCTTGGACAGTTTCGCGCCTATGTTGATTGCATACCCGGGCACCCTCCATTTGATCTGACCATCCATATTCCTCTGCCCGGTAAATACATATTTCAGGTTCAATTTATGCTTGTATTCGTTACAAATATTTTCTGTTTCATCATGAAGTCCGTCATTTAGAACAATGGTTTCAAAATCGGCCGGCATGGCCTGCTTGGCCAGAGAATAGAGGCCCCATTTCAGTAGATGGGGTCTTTGAAAAGTGGTAATAATGATGGAGGTGCTACAGGGCATCTCTACTCATCCTTTCCGGGATTTGCAGGGGATGGCAGTTAACTGTCCTTTTCTCCCCATTGGAAATGGTAAACAATGCTGTCAAAAGCGGTTTGGTGGGCGATCCCACGATGTCTTAACTTCTGCATTAGAACAGTATCGCCGGAAACACATGCTTCTCCCCACCGGGCTATAACCGGATTGTAAATGTCGCTGCCGATCATTACCTGCCCTTCTGGATAGCCGCCCACCATGTCAAAGTGTTGTTTGCGAATTAATAGCGGCATAAAAAGGCCGGCGTTTTCCAGGCGGGGCTCGGCGATAGATGTGGCATATTGTAAGAACTCCTCTTCGAGATATGACTCAGGGTTGTTTCCGAAATTTCTTTCAATTCCATAAAGACCACTGGGCAGCTTTCCTGACTCCACCAGGCGGGAAGTGACGCAGTTTTCTCCGTTAAACGATTTCCACAGATTATCAAACCACCCCGGACTAAAGGCCATGTCAGAATTAATAAAGACCAGAAAATCGCCCTGAGCCTTACTTGCCGCATAATTATAAGCCCGGTACACATTGTTGACATACCATTCTGCCTGCTGTTCAGGTGTATTATTGAATACATAATGAGGAATGCCGTTGTCTTTTAGGTAGGATAACACTTCATCAGTGGCATCATTGGCAACAAAAAAGAACTCTTTGCCATTCATGTCTGTATATTTTAAAACTTGTTCATAAACAAACTTCAACCAGGCTACACTCCTGTAGATCAGACATATGATAGAGAATTGCGGTTTAAACACTTCGGACCGGAATAACTCGACATAGGCCAGAGATTCTTCCCAGGTGAGAGGCACTGGTTTCTCTTCCTCAGCCCATAAGCCCTCCGGGAATAAGGCGGCGGGCACCTTCTCCAGGACCAGGTGTTCTTCACTGATCAAGCGGTCTAGCATGTCATAGCCACTCTGCCCGTGGGATTGATAGACCAAGTATTTATAGGCCAGGCGTTGTGGTGATGAAAAGCCATAGTGCAGAACCTGAACTGAATCGGCCCATTGCAGCTTATTAATGGTAGAAGGATAAGGCCTTTGGTGCAGTCCTGGTCTTGGTTCCTCATAGTGCATACCGGGAGTAACCCGCCATAAACGCACAAACCAGCCAACATCATATAGACTGTCCAACCTTCTCCAGGTATGACTGCGCCACAAATTGATTTCGTGGAAAACCACGCCGTCAACCTGGTTCTCCATGCACATGGCGCACAACGCTTGTAGGCCGTTGGCAGCATTAGCTGTCAATACTTCATCGGCATCCAACCAGAGGATAAAATCGGGGGAGAGCCTTAAAGCTTCCTCTAAGAGGATTTGCTTGTGGCTGATTTCATTGACAAATTCGTTCTTAACACCCCGTATGACATAAGGCGTCTGGGTCAACATATACTCATAGCTGCCGTCTGTGCTGCCGTCATCATAGACCACCAGTGAATCAACCAGCGGTTTCATGTATTTTGCAAAACGTTCCAGGTTTCCTTTAATCATTTCGTTATATACCTGGCAAACGCCAACAATAGAGAAATGCTTGCTTCCTGCCTGGTTCTTTTCCTGCCAGGACAACTGCACCTTGCGTTTTCTGCATATTGCCAGTCCTGGGGAAACCGGAATCGTCATCATCTCATATTCGTCGGTGTTTCGAGACAGTTCTTCAGCCGCTAAAAAAGCGGTTCCACACCACGTGGGGTGGATTAGCTCTTCATTACCCGGGTGTACATCATGCATGAGGATGAGCCCATGGGGGGCGACATAGGGTAAAAAGGCCCGAAAGTCTTGCAAAACCGCGTCGCATCCATGGTCTGCATCAATAAATAACATGTCGATTTGCAACGATTCAGCCTCTAATTGCTTTACATACTCCTGGGTCATAGCATGTACAAAACGGGTTTTCGCAGATTGCTGCATATACATCCCGGCTTCGGGGTTGATGTCTACCCCGATAAGTTGTTCTGCATAGGGGATAATCCGGTTGAATAAGGCACAATGATATATTCCTAATTCTACATATACACGGGGGCGGATAATACTAGCCAGATGAACAATGAAATCTTCGTGCCAGGTCAATCCCTTATACGTATTCAAATCGATAAAC
>DATMYR010000076.1:0-4585 GCA_035560815.1 Syntrophomonadaceae bacterium
CGCTTTTTAGAGCGTGGATTTTTTTATTTATAAATAGAATTATTTGGGAGGGAATACTATGACAGATGGGAACTATCGGGAACACGTTTTAGAGGTAGAACCGTTCGGGATTGATAAGATTCCCCAGGATGAGCGCCATGGTCGAGTCAGGCAAATTTTTACCCTTTGGTTCGCCTCAAACCTCAACATCGTTACCTGGTTCACGGGTTTTCTGGGTGTTGAGCTGGGTCTTTCCATTGGGTATGCGGTGCTGGCAATCATCATAGGCAACTTGCTGGGAGGGATATGCCTGGCGCTGTCTTCGATGGTAGGGCCAGAACTGGGTCGGCCTCTGGTACCATCCAGTGAACATGCGTTTGGCCTTAGCGGTATGAGGGGCGTTTCTTTCCTGAATCTGCTCAATAACATTGGCTGGCTGGCGGTCAATCTGGTTCTATCGGTATTGGCATTTCAGAAGATTATTCCTGCCATGGGATACCACTCAGCCCTGCTAATCTTAGCAGCAGCTACCCTATTTATAGCTGTCTATGGCTATAACTTTATCCATGCCTTTTCCTATTGGATGACTATCATGATAGGGATCCTCTTTATAATCATGACATACATCTCTATCCATAACATACCAGGCATTATGCACACGGTTGATGTCGTTAATGGTGGTTTCAACTGGGGAATATTCATCCTGGCCATGGTCGTATCTTTTTCCTATCAAATCAGCTACTGCCCGATCGGGTCGGACTACTCCCGATACCTTCCGGAGAATACATCGAAGCTCAAGATTTGGATTGCCACCTACCTCGGAGTGGTGTTTGTTGCTATCTGGTTAGAATCATTGGGGGCACTGTCCGCTATGGTAAGTATGAATGCCGATCCCATGAGCAACTTCGCATCTTTAATGGGAATTTTCATGATCCCAGCCATGTTGGTTGTTATTTTGAGCCTTATGCCGATTAACATCATGGCCGTCTATAGCGGAGGCCTGGCCTTACTGGCGCTCGGTCTGCCGATGAAACGGTGGCTATCGGCCATCGTTACGGCAGGGCTAGGGGTCTTGGCCATCTCTTTTGGAAATGGACGCCTGGCCAGCACCTACCAGAACTTTCTGTTGCTTTTATCGTATTGGATCGCCCCCTGGCTGGCGGTGGTCTTGACTGATTTCTTTTTAAACCCAGTCAGAAGGCAGGGAATCAAATGGCCGGCCTGGCCTGGGATAGTATCCATGGTCAGTGGAGTGATCCTCTCCATCCCTTTCATGAGCACCACACTGTATACGGGACTGCTCGCGAAGCAATGGCTTGATGGGACGGATATCAGCTATTTTATCAGCACTACAATTAGTGTTTTGATCTATTTGTCTGCCATAAAGTTTAAACTGTCCATATTACGAAATAGGGAAGGGCAAGATTTCAAAGATCAAAATTCGGTTATTGATGATGTCTATTCGATAGGGCATCGGTAAAAACAGTCACACTCTGTCAATAACGATGGGTTGAGAATTATGTCAATGGAGGAGGCGAGTTCGATGGGATTGAAACCATCCTTATTTCGTTGTGATTCCCAAGAAGCCGGACCGCAGTACCTGGAGGACCTGGCCACGGGATATTGGTATTCGGAGGTGCTATTTGCTGCAGTAGAGATGAAAATCTTTACCTTTCTTGAATCAAAGGGCAAGGCTATTGACGAACTTGCGGGGATGCTAAAACTTAACCCCCAGGGGCTTGAGCGTTTCTTAAATTCCCTATGTACCATGAGTCTATTAAATCGTGATGGAACTCATTTCTTCAATACAGAACTTGCCACTAAATACCTTGTGGAGACTTCAGATAGTTATCAGGGAGAGTCTATCCTTTGGCGCAAACACCTTTGCTCCAACTGGCAAGGTCTTTCGGAATGCCTCAAGGCTGGCGGAAGAGTGAATTTTGCTCCCATTCATGAGGAACCCAAAAAGTTAGCCGCGCGCACCCGAAAATATATTAGGGCAATGGATTGTGTGGCGAAAACGAAAGTTCAAGAGATCCTTCCTTTTTTTAAGGATTATGCCATGCAGGGGGAAATACTTGATGTGGGGGCCGGCTCTGGGGCCATTACTGCAGGTTTTCTGAAGCAATTCCCTGCTATGACAGCGACCCTCATGGATCTTCCTGATGTACTGGACTTTGCCCGAGAGCTGATGGAAGAGCAGGGATTGGCAGAAAGGATAAGCTATTGTCAGGCCAATATTTTGGAATCCTGGCCGGTAGATAAAGAGCGATATAGTCTAATCATCCTCTCAAATATCATTCACGCGTATTCGAATGAGGAGATCCCTGATATTCTGGATAAGGCTTCAGAATGCCTCAAGCCCGAAGGATTGTTAATGATCCATGACTTTTTTCTAGAACATTTCCGGGAAAAGGCCGTCCTTTTTGATTTGAATATGTTCATGAATACTTATAATGGGATGGTCTATTCAGAAAAATGGGTGGGAGATCAGCTTGTCCTTCGAAAGCTGTATAGAACCGGGCTCATACCATTGACAACGGATACCGCTGTTATCTTTGCCGCGAAAACTGAAAAGAGTATGGAGCATCTATGTTTTGATTCATAACGCGCAAGTTTATTATGGGAAGTGGCTCACCCTTTTAACGGTGTTTTGTCGCCGTCAAATGGGGTGAGCCACTAACTTTTCGGCACTGTGATTCCCATCCTATACTTTGGGGGAACGTCATAAATACACTTCGAAATGAGATTAGAGCACAGCCAAACCCTGCGCGCCCAGAGTCGGAAGCCCTGTATCTTGGAGTACCTGTATGCGCAGAATCAGGCCTTTCTGCCTGATACTAAATACAGTGATCGAGCCCTGGTTGCCATTCAGAACGTAAAAATTGCATCCGTCCTTACTTACTCCGATATCTATCGGGGCGGCTAATGTTCTCACGGTGCTGTATCCGACCCGCAAAAGACCTAGTGTTCCGTTGTCTCTTATGCGGTAGGTTGTGATTGTACCGCTGCCGGCGTTGGACGTGTAGGCAAACTCCTCACACCGTGAGGTTGTAACCCAGCAGGTTGCCAATTGGCCGTTGCGAACCGAACCGCTTATGACACGAAGATCTCCATCCGCATCTACGCTATATGATGAAAGGGCATTAGCGCCTGACTCCGAAACAAGCAAAAGGCCTGAGGAGAGGAAATCGGAACCGAAGGGCCCTGCACCACTGGAGTTGTTGACAGTTGGCCTGATCAGGGTGCCGTCCCTATTGACGCGAAAGACACTGAGGATATTGTTGTTCAGTTCTGAGACAACGATCTGACGACCGTCGGGACTGAAAACAACACATGCAGGCTGCGCGTTGGGGGTACTTAGCGAATGGGTGGAACCAATAATCCGGGTGAGACGGCCTTCCTTATCCACGTGAAAACCGGTTACATTAGAAGCGATTTTGTTGGCCGGATTGCCCACATTGGTGACGTAGAGAAGATTTCCATGCACAGCTAGGCTGTTGGGCCGGACCCCACCGGAAGGCTCTACATCCTCTAGGATAAGTGCACCACAGTCATCCACACGGAAACTGCTGATACTGTCGCTGCCCGCATTCACGACGAAGAGGAACTGGCCATTGCGGGTCAAGATCAGAGATCCCTGGGACGAGAGCGGGTCTACCTTCGCCTCGCCAGTACCGCTGCCGCCTGTCTCGAAGGATTTCATGCGAGTAAGTTTGCCGTGAATGCCCCGACGAAAAGCGACAACTTCATTATTTGGAGCTTCATTGGTCATGGCATAAACATTGCCCATGGGCCGTTTCTCATTCATTACCGTCATTTGATGATCCTCCCTTTAATGAACTATGGTTCACAGACCCTGTTTTTTGGTCATCGAGCACCATTCGAATTTCGGTATGCTCGACAATTGACATAAAGTACTCTCGAGCCCATTAATATACCTTTTATCCCATTTAATACCTTACAATATTCCGGTTAGGTTGAAACCGTTACACAATATCCATGAGGAATTGAAGGTTCAGGCTGCATATCATTTAACTCAACGTAAGATGAGACAGGTATATTCAAGAAAAAATATCAATGCTGACGGTGCTAATATAGGGAAAAACCGAAGCGACTCCTTCTAAGTCTTTAGAAGAAGCCCCTTCTTGAATTATGAATAATTGAATGTGGGTAGATGGGGATTTCAGCGGATAGATTTTTACAGTTTCTCATTAGTAAATAATTGTATATTGTAGTATATTATTGATTATGGGCGATATTACAAACTATTTGATGTATTAGGTCATAATACATCACCACCACCATCACCCCACAATACAAGGAGAATCAATCGATGATCAGGATCGCTACCGACAAATTAAAATCCGGAATGATTATTGCCCGGACTGTGATCGGATTTGAAGGAAAGACCTTATTTGCCCGGAATACAAAACTTACAGATTTGTACATTTCCAGGTTGATAAAGCTTGGTGTAGGGTCGATATACATAAAAGATGGTCTTGATGATTTTGATATTCCTGAAATAGTAAGCGAAGAGGTCAAATTATTAGTATCATCGACTTTGAGTAAATCTTTTAAGAAATTCTCACTAAATAAATCTCTT
>DATMYR010000077.1:0-45829 GCA_035560815.1 Syntrophomonadaceae bacterium
GGCCTTGACCCTGGCTCTGGCCCTGACCCTGGCCTTGACCCTGGCTCTGGCCCTGACCCTGGCCTTGACCCTGGCTCTGGCCCTGACCCTGGCCTTGACCCTGGCTCTGGCCCTGACCCTGGCCTTGACCCTGACCCTGGCTCTGGCCTTGGCCCTGACTCTGGCTTCCGCCTGCCTGGGCTGCCATTGGCACCTTTTTAGCTCTTATTTTTGTATCCAAATCATCTATAATTTTATTGATATCCTTCAGCACTTCGGTAGCCATAGGAGGAGTTTGGTTTGTATCTCCTGAGGAGGATTGGGGTTTTTGAGCCTGGGTATTCTTCTTGGAACAGCCAGGCACTATTGTAAACGACACCATAAGGAAAATAATTATGGTCCATGTCCCAACTTTTCTACTCAAATTAACCACCTCGGAAATAATTTAGCTTTATTGATCATCCCTGCTCGGGGGATTTATGTTCCTTTGTCAAGTCTTAGCATATCCATATGGTGCTCTTTTGATTCTCCAGCTTTTCAGGCAGAGGCCAGTCTGCGGCATCTTTGTGCGCATGGATGAAGTTCAAACAAAAAAGGTGCCGGCATCCAGGTTCTTCTCCAAAATAATATGGAGGAGAAGCCAAGTTCCAGCACCAGTAATGTCTCGTAATTTAAGAGCAATGTTATTAACGGTTGGACAGTAGTAGGACTAAGAGGTACGTGCGCGCCCGGTTGCCCTATTCCGCCCTAAAATCGGGAGGATGAATTGCGGGGCGAAGTGTCGCGGCGCAGAGGCAGGGTAATGATGGCTTCCCTCAAATCACAAATTGCCCGGCTGAGATCGGACAATTTATTTTCAATACGAATGAGCAAATATACTGAGACCGCAATGGGAAAGCCGACGTTGGTGATAATCCTCAGAAATTCCTCCACCTTGCTCACATCCTCAGATATAAGGAAGGGAGCGGGGCAGCCCGCTCCCCAGGGACCTATGCTACTACGAAGGGTTGGACTTCCCGGATCACAAGCTGAGCGGCCTTTTTACCGGTCAAATTTCCGCCCGAGCTGGCAAAAACATTGGAAGCCATGAGACTGGTCATCGCTTGATTTACCTGGCTGTTGTCCAGGTCGGGCCGGGCATTGGAAATGCTGATACTTTGATTCTTATTAGAAACGGTAGTGAAAGTTAAACTTAAAGTTCTGGTGATAGACACAAGTGCTCCTCCTTTCCGAAAGGGATTGAAGCGTTCACATACTGGTGGTTTAGGATTGGATTAGTTCTACAGTGTCTCTTCGCTGGACAGACAAGTTAGTTTTTTCCTGCAAAGCCAGCAAGACCTGGGCAGCAGAATACATTTCGTCATTGCTGGCCAGGGTATTGACCGATTTAAATACCTGGTCTTTCGTCTGGGCTTTGCCGGTGGCACTGATTCCGTTATCCATGACCAGAACCAGATCGGTGGACACGGGGGTTGAAGTGACAGACATGATTACACCTCCCTTGTTATTGAGTGAGAGTGGTTATGGCCAGCTCCCACATCGATTGTAACGAGATAGGGAGGTGCAAGGGAAATGACTTGAAATGAATAACAGCGTCTTGCAGCCTGGCAGAAAAGCAAAATCCACCACCTTTATCCTGGTGATGGAAAGGTTGTTTGGGGCTTATCGCTTAGAAAACGGATTTGAGTAAACCGTACGGCGTAATCAATATCAGGGAATCACAGAAGACATTAAGCAATGAAAAGGTTATAGTCGGTCGGAGCCGGCAAGGATAAGGAAATGGGAAGAAGACCGTGCGGGAAACCGACATTGGTGGCGGTCTACCGTCCGCAACCGCAATGCTGCATCTTGTCCCGATACATATTATTGTCTGCCTCCCGGTAGATATCGGATAGATGGCGTTTTAGGTCATTGCGAAAAGCATAACCGATGGAAATGCTCAGGGGAATATTGGAATGCAAAGTATTATACTGGCATACAGCTAGGCGAATTCGTGAACAGCTTTGTTCGACGGTGCTCTCCTCGGAATTGGTAGTCAGGATAGCGAATTCGTCCCCACCAACCCGGGCTACCACATCACTTTGCCGAAAACAATCTTTTAGAACCCTGGCCGCGCCGATCAATAGGCTGTCCCCGGCCCCATGCCCCCGGGTATCGTTGATCACTTTTAAACCGTCTACATCACAGAGAATAAGGCCGACAGACGTGGAGCGAGTAGCCTCCAAACGACGCATCTCTTCTTCAAAATAGGTGCGATTATAGATTCCGGTAAGGGAATCGTGCAAGCTTAAGTAGCGCAGTCTATCCTCCGTCCCCTTCTTTTCACTGATATCGCGTATAGACTCGATGGCTCCGGCCCGACATCCCTGGGCATCCATCAGGGGAGAGGCCTTGGCCCATATATAGGCACCCGTTCCCTGGAAGACATTGGGCACATAAACTTCTGTATAGAGGCTTTGACCCTCCCTGACTACCGGGTTGTCCGGTGTTGATTGAGGATCATCCTGGTCCAAGAGGTCTACCAGCATAACATGAGAATAGCCATAAAAAGGCGCAGCATAGGAGCGAGTACCGATAATTGCATCCTTTTTAACGCCGGTCAGTTCTTCTATAGCACGGTTCCAGGCTATAACTCGGTGATCTCGATCAATGACAAATGTAGCGTCAGGTAAGAACTCGATGATGTCCAGAAGCTTTTGGTTGGTGGCCAGGAACTGGCTTTCGATCAGCTTACGATCGCTGATATCCCGGGCAATACCTTGAACAGCGACCGGCATGTTATTCTTGTGGATAAGGCGCATTCGTACGTCCAGGGAAACAGTGCCCCCCGCATCGGTAATCACATCAACTTCAAAGCTGGAAACTTGGCCACGGCGAATACCATCCCGGACGATCTTTCTGATAGAGTCCTGTTGATGGGGAACCACGAATTTTAAGATGTTCAGGCCTGTGACTGCCTCGCGTGGGCAGCCAATAACCCGCTCCCCGGCCTTATTTAAGGATATCAAACGCCCCTGGAGATCATGGACGTATATAATATCATTGGCATTCTCAAACAAGTCCAGATAGAGGGCCTGGCTTTCCCGTAAGGCGGATTCGGTTTGCTGCCGTTGGGTAACATCCATAAAATTACCCAGAATAGCTGGAGAACCTTCATATTGAACACTGGTAACGCTTTCCATTACCCAGCGGGTTTTTCCCCGTTTGTCGATAATGCGGAATTCATAAGGACAAGAATCAAATCCTTTCAACATGAGGTAAGCATTATCACGTACCCGGACGCGATCTTCTTCCACCACCAGGTTCAGGGGCGGCGTATTAAGCAGCTCAGAACAGCTAAATCCAGTTTGTTTTTCAAATTGCGGATTAACCGCCACAAACTTCCCCTTTTGGGCGAGATATATCCCGATAGGGGAATTGGTAAAAAGCGTGGTGAAGAGGTCTTCCCACCTGCTGTCATTCAAGCGAGGAAAATGATCGGAGCCGATTTGCCATAACTCCTGCAAAACATATTGCGGGCGACCGGGCAGATGATTTGGATCCATGAGGAAACTACCTCCAAAAACATTGCTGTTTAAAAATAATTTAGGACCTAAGGACTATGATAAAGTACGTTAGTTTGGTTTATTTAGACAATTATACAGCTTCTATTCCTGGCTTTCAAATAGAATATTTAAAAAGATGATAATCGAAACGAGCGTAGAAAGATGCAGATTGAAGAGGAGTAAATTTATCAGGAAAAATTATAGAGAAATAGTTCGACGAGTCTGGGGTCAAATTGGGCGCCGGATTTCTCCTGAATCTCTTGTAGAGCTTGTTCGTGGGAGACGGGATTCTTGTAAGGGGTAAGGTGAGTCATGACGTCATAAGCATCGATGATGGCGATGATTCTGGCCAATTGAGGGATCTCGTCGCCCTTCAAGCCGCGCGGGTATCCTCTGCCATTCCAGTTTTCGTGATGGGAGAGAATTTCTTCAGCGATGACAGCCAACTCCGGTGAGGCATTGACAATTCGGTAGCCAATCTCGGAATGCTTCTTAACCGTATCCCATTCATCGGCCAACAAACGGCCCGGTTTTTCCAGTACCTCGTTGGGAATACCAATTTTACCAATGTCGTGCAGCTTGGCCAGGAGCATTAGTTTGTCGGCATCGTTTTTACGCAAACCCATACTTGCTGCCATGCGCAGCGCTATGCGCTGCATGCGTTCAATATGTTCGCGGGTTTCTATGGTTCTTTCCCAGAGGGTATTTTCCAGAGAAGCAATGATTGAATTGCGTGTATTCTTACTTTCCAATAATTTGTTAAGATACATGTCATTCTCGGCCTTTTTCAGGGTTCCCATGATATCTTGATCCAAGTGATCTTTGGTTGCAAAACCGAGTGCTATGCTCAAAGCTATGGGGTCCGGTTCAGAGGCAGACGCATTTTTCTTGATGCGTTCGCAGATTCCAGCCGCAGTTTTGTTATCGGTTTGGGGCAGCAGAACGATAAATTCGTCCCCTCCCCAGCGGGCAATAATATCCTCTTCCCGGCACGATACTTTAAGCAATTCGGCAATCCGTTTTAAAAGGCGGTCTCCCTCCTGGTGGCCAAAGGCATCATTGACCAATTTCAAGCCATTAATGTCTCCCATTGCGATACTCAGTGGAAGTTGACGCTCAACATCGATACGTTTCAGCTCTTCTTCGAAAAAGGCACGGTTATACAGACCTGTAAGACGATCATGAAAACTGAGATACATGATCTTCATCTCATTGTTTTTTCTTTCCGTATAGTCTTCACAAGCCATAATGGTTTCCATAAGTAACCCATTTTTATCAACAACCGGATCAATATTATAATGAAGCCAGATTTTCTTGTTTCCCGGAATTTGAAAGAGAAGTTCGCCCTGGCCGGTATTCTGATTGGTCAGGCTATCTCGGACCAGTTTCTCCAGACCAGCCTCAATGGCTTCCGGTGAAGTAAAAAGGTTGAAAGTCTTTAGGTCTTCCCTATCATGAAATTGCATTAATTCTAAGAACCTGGTATTGGCGTCACTGATGACCCCTTGGGTATCAAAGCGAACCAGCCCAATGGGGCTCTGCTCAAAAAGCCTTTGATAGCGTTGTTCGCTTTCTGCCAGAGCTGTGATTGCCAGTTTCTTTTCTGTTATGTCCTGATAAGTGCCAACCAAACGCAAGGCCCGTCCATTATGATCACGGTTGACGACACTTCCTCTCACCAGCACCCAGATCCAGCTTTCTTCAGACTGTATTCGGAATTCCACCTCAAAATTGCTGGTTAATCCTTTCAGGCAATCGATGGATTTTTGGCGCAGGCAAGCCAGGTCGTCCGGATGGGTAAGCTGAATCCATTCGCGATTTTGGAAAACACCTTCCTTTTCCGGTAGTTGATGAAGATTGAGATTGTCGACCCAGCGGTTGTCCACGGCAATGGTTTCGGCTTGCAAATCCCAATCCCAAAATGCTTCCCCGGCACCCCAAAGCGCCAATTCCAGTCGTTGTTGGCTCTCACGCAATTGGTCATTCTTCTTGATCAGGCGATTCTGATAAAACTCAAGATCCTGGTTCATAGCCTTGATTTCTTCATAATTTTTGAGGAGTTCTTCCTGAGCATTTTTGAGTTCTGTAATATTCCGGCTTATACCTACCAGGCCGGTAATTTCATCATCCTTATTGCGGATGGGGGCCAGAGCTGTCTGGTAGGAACGCTCCGATCCATGACTTCCCAGCGTATACTCATAGGTAACTTTATCTCCGGACAATGCCCGACGATTGGCCTCGGTAAACGTTTCAGCTTTGGGTTCAACAAAAATCTCATGAGCGGTCTTGCCTAAAAAAACATTAGGATTTAGATCCTCATCAAATATGCCGTGTCCATATATGCCGGTATACCGTTCATTGCGATCCAAAATAAAGACGGTATCGTTAATTGACTCCAAGAGGGCTTGAAACTCTTCTTCCCGCTCCTGCAAGCCCTCGGCCAGTCGCTGTTTCTCACTGATATTGGCCAGTGACAGTGCGTAATACAGCTGTCCGCTGCAATCGGCCAGGACGTGGATCAGGATCTCCAAAGTTAGGCTTCTACCATCAGAGGCAGAGAAGTTCTCCATGCAAAAATGGCTGCACTCACCGGCCCTAAGTTTACCCTGAAATGGGTTGTCGCTCACAGATAGAACATGTTCAAGACTCAGGCCTCGCAGTCTTTCCATAGTGAAGCCCAACAAGGAGCAAAAGGCGGGGTTGCATTGAACCAGGCGTCCATCAAAAGTGTATAAGGCCAGGGAATGGAAACTGTGATTGATAACCTTTTGCCAGAGCTCGCTGTCATGTTCCTCTTCAAGCGCCTGTACGACGCCATTAAGCCATTCTTCAGTCCTGGCTGGTCCCGGGTCGTTGTTGTTATAGTGGGGATTTGAATAAAGACGAAGATTCTGAATGAATTGTTCGCGTAGTCCCAGGATTTTTTCCAGTAGGGTAATAGAATACTGGCGATAATCGTAGGCGCCAAGTGTAATACAAGGGTAAATAGCGATCTGCCGATTGAAGACCCGATCAAAAGACATGATCGCTTGCTCCCGGTCTTCCCCCGGAAGAATGGCATCCATGTTCATGAGTAGAAAAAGCCCGTTAAAACCTATGGATAGGCTTTCTTGTACTTCCGCGATTATGGCGTCAACCAGGCCCTCAACGTCCGTCTTGCCGCCTCGTTCCAGGAACTGTTCCGAGGAAAGGATCGTGAGTTGATTGTTCAAGCTCTTCCATTCAGTTTCCCGGTATTTATAGTCAATGAAGGACCTCAGACGGGTTTGGTCTTCGGGACCTACGATGCAGACACAGCGTTCGCCGCGTAATAGGCAAGCACCTACTGCATAAAGTACCACCTGCAGCCATTCTTCCATGCCGTCATAAAAGAAGGCAATATGGCTGGGGGCGTTCATGCTATTCAAAGTATCGGTGTTTACGGGAACACCTAACTGCATATAAGACCCTCCCGAGGTAATGAAAACCCTCATTGTAAAAACAAGGTAACAAAATTATATCAGAAAAACAAATCAAATACACCTATTACCTAGGACACAAATTTACCTAAATAGCACGAAAATATGTGACTATACGACAGCATAAAAATAGGGGGTGAAGAACTACTGACGTACGGCCTAAGGTCCTAAGGAGTTGCCCTATTAGGAAAGCTTTGCTGATAATAAAGAAAAGAAAGACTCTGTAGGGCGTGAGGAGAGAAAAAATGGTTCACTATAACAGTGAACCATGGAAAGGAACGAAAAGGAGAGAATTATTAGTCCATGGGTCCCCCTTCCCAGTACTGTCTGATCTTTCGTAAAGCATATCCACCAAAGAACAAACCATTAATGAATGCCAGGGGAACAGCCATAGCGCCAAAAACATGGAATTTTTGCTTCATATCTTCGCGTCCATCACTAGTTCTGTATCTACTCATTATTTTATCCCTCCTTTGATTGTATTTTGGTCCATAAGAGGCAGAAATATTGCAGGATATATATATCATCTCTTATTTAAAATGGAAGGAAAGACAATTTTAACAAGTACATAGAGAGACGTACCCCCGATCAGGAGGATAAGTAAGAAACTTACGAATTTGCTCAACAAAAAATCACCCCTTGCTAGTATAAACCCGGGTGAAATGAACTATTCCCTTATGAATACTAATAGAGTCCCAGTTCTTCAATTTCCTCCTGACAGAGAACTTTGAAAACCATAATCGTGGATAATTTGGAGAGATCAATTTCGTGTATCTGGGGCAAACGTCTTCCGTTTTTATCGCTGAAGACTTTGATAACGGGGCGTGAGGGAGAATCTCGATTGACATCAATAACAACACCATAATCGCCGGTGTTGAGTTGAACCATGCTGCCGACCGGGAAGAGGGCAATGTTGGCTACCAGAGCCTTCACACAACGCTCGTCCAAATAAATGGCTGACATGCGTTTAAGAATGGTGATGGCTTGATTAATCGTATAAGCCGGACGATAGGGGCGGTCGGCCAGTAAAGCGTCGTATACATCGGCAACGGCAGTGATCCGGGCGTATTCGTGAATTTTTTCACCTGCCAGATTGCGCGGATACCCGTGACCGTCCCACCGTTCGTGATGCTGCAATGCGATGTGGGCTGATAGAAGAGCTACTTCCGGATATTGGCGTAGAATCTCAAAGCCATACTCAGTATGCCTTTTTATCTCAATAAATTCTTCGCGGGTTAAATCATCAGGCTTATTCAGAAGGTCCTTGGGGATTCGGGTTTTCCCAATGTCATGAAGCAAAGAACCGATTCCCAGTTCTCTAAGTTTGTATTCATCGTAGCCGAGTACAATACCCGATAATAAAGCCAAAACACATACATTGACCGAATGAGAGAAAGTATGATCATCAAAAATCCTGATGTCGCTAAGGTTTACAAGGACATTGGGATTTGACAACAGTTCATCCAAAATTTTAAATACCATAACCTGAACGCTTTGGATGTTTAAACGGCGCTCTTGTTCCAGTTTCTGAAAGCTGTCCCTGACCGCTACTATGGTCGCGACCCTAACTTCTTCCGAAATTACATCCTGAAGATCGGTTTCTTCCTGGATGGTATCCTTCACATATATAGAAGCAATGTTCATTTCCGACAGACGCTTAATATAGGCATCGGAGAGGATGATATTTGCGTGCAACAAAGTGCGCCCATCGCTGTTATAGATAGCCCGGGCTACTACCATTTCCGCCTTTAGATCTGTAATCAGAATTCTTCTCACACACTCACCTGAAAGTTGATGTAATGGGCAAGATATGGGAAATTGCCCACATCTCGTAATATTCTGTATTTTTCTACTACTTCCTGCCTATAAAAATAAAAAAATTCACATTAACGACAACTTTAGCGAAAATGGCATTATATATAATATATGGTTATTACTTGGTGCGTTTCGCTAGCTTGGTTTGCTCTGATGAGCAAAATATTCTACAATTAAATGAGTTGACGATTAAGGAGCCATTCATGAAAAAGAAAAAAAATCTGGTTCCAAGGGCTGCATTGAGAACTCTGGTGGAGGACATTAACCGCCAGGTCAGCAGTTGCGAAGGAAGACTTTTGGTCCTGGAGACAGTTGAAGAAATTCCCTTCGAAAGCCGAATGCAGGTTCTCGAAGGCCTTTCCGCGTTTTATACTCCTCAAATGGTAGAGTTTTTTCATCTTTTGAAAAAGGAATACGGGAAAGAGATGGAAAGTCTATCCAGCAGGGCTCTAGAAAAATACAGACTAGCTGGAATGGATATCGAGCCTTCGCCTCCCTTTAATGGCACCTTTTATAAAGCATATGCCAGTTGCAGTCGACATACCGGGCGGATTACTTTGGATGTAGCCTGGCAAACTGGCTCTAAAGGATTGCATGTTGAATGTTTCTATCTTACCTTTACACCGGATGGGATTCATAGCTTCTTCCTCCTTGAAAATATGGCTGTAAGCCAGTATGAAAATGATCGAAAAAGTCTTCCCGATATGGCGGAGGTAACTCTGGCCGAAAGTTGTATTCTGATATTCCAGGCCTATAATTTCAATATCCGCAACATGACTCGCCCGGCTCTGGGGCGTTTTCTCTACCAGAGATATCTGGATTATGCTGAAACGATTCAGGAGCAGAATGGTCAGGATTTGATTAAACGTCTTTCACCAGAATTGAGTCCTGCTCAATTAGTCAATTGCTTTTTCCATGCTTTGAAATACCAGGATCTTGACTATATCTATTCCCTTAGCGATACGCTTTCATGGGGGCGGACCTTATTAGAAAAAAACTTCTCCGAATCATTGCAACCCGGAACAACGCTTCTGGAAGGCCAGATTGAAAATGTCTACGGTTCGCGTAGTTCGGTTTGGGTGCAGGCTTTTACCACAACCGTGGCCGAATCGGATTTTTACCGGCATCTTTACAATTTCTTTTTACAGGCTGATCAAAACAATGATTGGCGGCTGGCTGATATCAGACATATGAGCAGCGAGGCTTTGAGTTCAATCACAGGAGATGACCATCGTTTGCCGAATGTGTTCTGCCGCGTTTATGATATTCTGGATCTTGACAGGTTGTTCGATATTCTGGACCGAATTGACAATATTTATGAAGTTGAAGAGATGCCTTGCGGTATGCATATGCGGGTGAGCTGTCTAGAAGATAATCTAAACCAGGGGGTTTCGTTTCTTACCGGAGTTGTGGCCGATCTGGTCATTAACGGTGAGGAGTTCGTAATTCTCTCTCACGTACAGGGTACGTTGAAGGATTTCGATATGCTGTTAGGCCATTCCCCGGATCGTCCAGTGCATTTAAAAGGTGAATACAAAATAGGCCTCCTGGCAGCCTATAATTTCCTGCGTGGCCGCTTTTTGTGCTTTGCCGACGCTATGGAAGAAGCAGAGGCAGCTGAAGATTTAGATGACGGTTTGCGTTTTATCAGCACCCGCTATATCATGAAAGATCGCGAAAGTGTGATGAAGCGCATTGGAGAGATCCAGAATTATCAGGTAAAAATGCAGGCCGATTATGAATTCGCTTATCACCTGGATATTGGCTGTAAAAACTCATTTTTTGCTGAATATATGATAGGCTCCAACTGGCTGACTTTATCGACCTTTGGGGAATTGGAGATGAGCCGGGCTCGTCAAAATTTGGAGGATCAGATGTATGATTATCTGGAAATGGACGGGCTGGAAATCAGAGAAGAAGGAATTTTCGATATCCTAACGGCTGATATTAAAAGGGATAATCCTGATCTTGAAGGACTCCTTAAAGAAGTCTATCTTAATAAATGGTCACAGTCGCGTCTATCCACCTTAAGTGGCATGACCCCTTCGGAAGCCAGTGAGACGGAGGAAGGCAATCGTTTAATTTGGACCCTGTTGAAAAATATGAAGCAAAAGGGAAAAAAACGCTACAATCAGGGGAAGAAGCGATATGTTCATCTCAATGAATATATCAGTAAGCTGCAGCAAAATAATGAAGGGCAACATTGAGCCAGTTTATTGACAGAGCTTGAGCCTTTCAATATACTATATAGATAATAACTCCACAAAAATGACGATGATGGGAATTGACCTGTGAATCCCTTAATAGCAGAGAGCCGGAACAGGTGAAAGCCGGCATTAATATCTCACAGGGTGCTCATCCCGGAGTTGCGATCTGAAAGGTAAAACTGCCAAGTAGGTGTTGCCGGACGGTTATGTTCGTTACCAAGCTGGCCTATTGCGCTTCGTGTAGGCTGTAAGGGGTTGCAGGAGACTGCAACAACCAGGGTGGTACCGCGGGAAATTCCTCTCGTCCCTGATGGGGGCGAGGGGTATTTTTATTCTTTTTTCCTTTCGCTTTCATCACATTATATATTGATATAAATACATGATCAGCCGCTGTTGGTTCTTACAGAGCGGTCAACACATGCCGGGAAGGGGTATACTATGCACAGTGATTTGGTTAAGAAGGGCTTGGAAAAGGCTCCCCATCGTTCTCTTTTCAAAGCTCTGGGTTTGATCGAAGAAGAAATGGACCGGCCGCTGGTCGGCATAGTTAATTCCAAGAATGATCTGATACCGGGGCATATGAATCTGGATAAAATTGCCGAAGCGGTCAAAGCAGGAGTCAGGCTGGCTGGAGGAACACCGGTTGAATTTAGCACCATTGGCGTCTGCGATGGAATAGCTATGAACCATATTGGAATGAAGTATTCCCTGGGCAGCCGGGAACTGATCGCTGATTCGGTGGAAATTATGGCCATCGCGCACGCTTTAGACGGCCTGGTGTTTATACCCAATTGCGACAAGATTATTCCCGGGATGCTCATGGCGGCCGCACGGCTCAACCTGCCATCCATTTTTATCAGCGGAGGCCCTATGCTGGCTGGAATTATAGGGAATCGAAAGGTAAGCCTAACCCAGGTTTTCGAAGCAGTAGGGGCAGTGGCGGCCGGACGTATGGATGAAGAGGAATTGGCCCTGCTGGAAGAATGCGCTTGTCCGACCTGCGGATCTTGTTCGGGCATGTTTACCGCCAACTCCATGAACTGTCTGACCGAAGCGTTGGGAATGGGATTACCGGGGAATGGATCCATACCAGCGGTATATTCAGAAAGGATACGATTGGCTAAAAAGGCTGGTATCAAGATCCTGGAGTTGATCAATCAGGATATCAAGCCCCTGGACATCTTAACCAGAGAAGCCTTCCTCAACGGCATCCGGCTGGACAATGCCATAGGTTGTTCCACCAATTCCGTTTTGCACCTCATGGCTATTGCTGACGAGGCAGGAGTAGATCTTGATTTACAGCTTTTCAATGAAATCAGCAACGACACACCTCTATTGTGCAAATTAAGTCCGGCCGGGGCCCATCATATGGAGGATCTTAACCAGGCTGGCGGAATACAGGCTTTGTATCATGAATTGAACAAAGGCGGACTGATTCATCCTGGTTGTCTGACTGTGACCGGAAAGACAGTAGGGGAAAATTGTTCGTCTACTCCGGTGAGCGATTATTCAGTAATCCGGCCTCTCAATGATCCTTACAGCCCCAGCGGTGGCTTAGCCATACTATTTGGCAATCTGGCTCCCCAGGGAGCGGTTGTGAAGAAGAGTGCGGTTGATCCGAGTATGATCGAGCACCAGGGCCCGGCCCGGGTCTTCGATTCCGAGGAAGAAGCGGTTCAGGCCATACTTGGCAGCCAGATTCATTCTGGTGACGTGGTCGTTATTCGTTACGAAGGGCCACGGGGAGGACCGGGCATGCGGGAAATGCTTACCCCCACTTCGGCGGTGGCCGGTATGGGTCTGGATAAGGAGGTTGCTCTGATTACCGATGGACGCTTTTCAGGGGCAACCCGGGGGGCCTCAATTGGTCATATTTCCCCGGAAGCCGCAGCCGGAGGGATCATCGGGCTTGTGCAGGAGGGAGACCTGATTAAAATCGACATACCGGCACTACGTCTCGAACTGTTAGTAGATGAGAAGACACTTGAGGAAAGAGGCGCTCGCTGGAAAGTACCCGAACCAAAGATTACAACTGGATATATGAAACGATATGCCGAGATGGTACAGTCAGCCAGTACCGGGGCTGTGTTTAAAAAATAAGTCATTAACAGCACTGGTAGGAATAAGCGGGCCATCAACAAGCCCGCTTATATGGTTTGGGGACACACCGACAAAGGTAGGGTGACACACCTCTCCTCGGTACTTTGACTTATTAAGGTGGAGTCTACTATTTCTAGAGTATTTAATATAGGCATAAGTCAGCTAATAGCGGTGAGGAATGTCCCCCTGAGCGGCCTGCGGCCGCTGGATGTAATTGAGCTTGGGTTACGTAGCGATGTCCCCATGGCCGTCAGCCAGATCGAGATGAGCTGAGGCGAATTCCGAGATGGCAAGTGCCTGTGGTGCGCCCAACGGGCGGTGGATGTAAGCAGAATTAGACGACTAAAGAATTAAGTTTTCGGACACACCTTTCCCCGGGCTTAACTAATCCAAACGGTATTTATTTCTTGCATTCAGTGATTTTCCCGTAATAGCGGTAAGGAATGTCCCCATAAGCGCCCGCCAGCTCGAGATGAGCTGAGGCGAATTCCGAGATAGCAAGTGCCTGTGGTGCGCCCAACGGGCGGTGGATGTAAGAATGTGATTGGGACGAAAGCTAAAAGTTTGGGGATATCTTTTCTTTATTAAGGAATGTCCCCATTTAACCTGCCAAGCAGGCGAGCGATATTACAAGTGCTGTGGTGCGGTCTGTGGCCGCAAGAATTTTGAAATAAGCATTCAATTATATAGAGAGAGAATATTACGGAGGTGATACTGCTTGATTTTAAAGGGAGCGGAGATTTTGTTAAAATGCCTGGAAGAAGAAGGTGTGGATACCGTGTTCGGGTATCCGGGGGGGCAAATACTACCGGTTTATGACGCTCTATATCAACAGACGAAAATCAAACACATACTTACCCGTCATGAGCAGGGGGCGGTTCATGCTGCAGAGGGCTATGCCCGGGCTTCCGGCAGGGTGGGTGTATGCATATCCACCTCTGGTCCCGGCGCTACCAATCTGGTAACCGGTATTGCCGATGCCTATATGGATTCCATACCCATCGTAGCTCTTACCGGGCAGGTGGGGACTTCGTTAATCGGTCGGGATGCGTTCCAGGAAGCAGACATTACTGGAATTACTTTGCCGATTACAAAACACAACTATTTGATCGAAAGAACCGAAGATGTAGCTCGCATTGTTCGGGAAGCTTTTTATATCGCTCGGACCAACCGGCCTGGGCCAGTAGTTATTGATCTTCCTAAGGATGTAATGGAAAAAGCGATCGAATATCAAGCACCATCAGAGGACATCAACATTCGCGGATACCGGGTTATGAACGGCTTTAACGCCGGGCAGGTGATCTCAGCAGTCGATCTCATCAATAAGGCAGAGCGCCCTGTGATCTATGCCGGGGGTGGAGTAATCTCGTCAGAAGCCAGTCTGGCTTTGCGGGAATTGGCCGAAACAAGAAAAATTCCGGTTACCACTACTCTGATGGGGATGGGTGGTTTCCCCTCGGATAATTACTTATCTCTAGGCATGTTGGGCATGCATGGAACCCGTTATGCCAATTATGCCATCGGGGAATGTGATTTACTGATCGCTGTGGGGGTGCGTTTTGATGATCGGGTAACGGGTAAAATTGATACTTTTGCGCCCCATGCCAGGGTTATCCATATCGACATCGATGCTGCCGAGATAGGGAAGAATGTAGCTGTCAATGTACCCATTGTCGGACAGGTTCGCGAAATTCTGGAAGCTATCAATAAACGCCTGGAGCCTGTAGAAGCTATGAGTGAATGGCATACCACCATCGATCGCTGGAAAGAAGAGTTCCCGATGCGCTATGGGGCAACTTGCTCGGGACGAATTCCTCCCCAGCATATTATTGAAAAAGTAAGCGATTTAACCAGAGGAGAAGCAATCATCACTACTGAGGTAGGACAGAATCAAATGTGGACTGCGCAGTTCTACCAGTTTAAGCACCCGCGCACCTTTATTAGTTCTGGAGGATTAGGCACCATGGGCTTCGGATTCCCAGCTGCCATCGGAGCCAAGATGGCTTTTCCCGATCGTCCTGTAATCGACATTGCCGGGGATGGAAGCATCCAGATGAATATCCAGGAGTTGGGCACGGCAGTGCAATATAAACTACCTATCATTATTTGTATTCTCAACAATCACTTCCTGGGCATGGTTCGGCAATGGCAAAGCCTTTTCTATGAGGGGCGCTATTCCTTCACTGATATAAGCCATCAACCGGACTTTGTGAAATTGGCCGAAGCCTATGGAGCCTACGGAAGGCGGATCAAGGATATCAACGAGGTGGACGAAGCCCTCAGAGAAGCTTTAACCATAACGGACCGGCCTGTCATCCTTGACTTTTGGGTGGAGCGGGAAGCGAACGTATATCCCATGGTCCCGCCCGGGGGGTCGATCATTAATATGCTGGAGGGGGATTGATCAATGAAAAAACATACCTTATCGGTTACTGTAGAGAACCGTCCCGGTGTTTTGACACGTGTGGTCACCCTTTTCCGCCGCAGGGCCTACAATATTGATAGCTTGACAGTTGGTGCCACGGAAGATTCCAGTGTATCGAGAATCACTATTGTAGTTTCCGGTGATGACAAGGTCATGGAGCAGGTGACCAAACAGCTTTACAAGCTGGTGGATGTGATCAAAATCGTTGATATCACTGAAGAGCGCTTCGTGGATCGAGAATTAGTTTTAATCAAGGTCAAAGCCGACAATAATGTTCGGGCTGAGATTGTACAGATCGTAGATATCTTCCGGGGTCGCATCGTGGATATCGGTCCCAATACGCTGATTATTGAAGCAACAGGGGATTCAGGCAAGATTGATGCGATTGAAGACTCCCTCCGGCCTTTTGGCATACTGGAACTGGTAAGAACTGGAAAGGTAGCTATGGTCCGGGGCTGTAAGCAATAATAAATCCGAGTAAAAAAAGGAGGAAATTCAAAATGGCAAAAATGTATTATGATGCTGATGCGAACATCAATCTTCTCAAAGACAAGACCATCGCGGTTATGGGTTTTGGTTCCCAGGGTCATGCTCAGGCTCAGAACCTTCATGAAAGTGGTTTAAAGGTGGTTGTTGGCCTGCGTAAACCTTTTGACGAAGCCACCGAGAAGGAGTGGAATGCTGTTATTGCAGCAGGAATTACACCGATGACAGTGGCGGAAGCAGCACAAGCTGGGGATGTCATTCAGATTCTACTTCCTGATGAGACCCAGGCTCGGGTATATAAGGAAGAAATTGCGCCTTATTTAAAGGAAGGGAATGCTCTGGGCTTTTCCCATGGGTTTAATATTCACTTCGGTCAGATTGTTGCACCCTCTTTTGTCGATGTGTTCATGGTAGCACCGAAAAGCCCCGGCCATCTGGTGCGTCGCATGTATACCAAAGGTGCCGGTGTTCCTGGTCTGATTGCAGTACAGCAGGATGCCAGCGGTCAAGCTCGAGATATGGCTTTGGCCTATGCTTGTGGAATCGGTTGCACAAGAGCCGGAGTTATCGACACCTCCTTCCAAGAGGAAACCGAGACCGACCTCTTTGGCGAACAGTGTGTGCTCTGCGGTGGGGTGACTGAGCTGGTCAAAGCCGGATTTGAAACTCTGGTGGAAGCAGGATACCAGCCTGAGATTGCCTATTTCGAATGCATGCATGAGCTGAAATTGATCGTTGACTTGATGTATGAGGGCGGCATGAGCTACATGCGTTATTCGATCAGTGATACTGCTGAGTATGGTGATTACGTCAAGGGACCCGAAATTATCGGCGAAGAAAGCCGAATCGCCATGTATGAAGCATTGACCCAAATTCAGGACGGCACTTTTGCCAAGAACTGGCTTTTGGAAAATCAGGTAGGCCGGCCTTTCTTTAATGCTATGAGAAGACAGAACCGCGAGCATCTCATTGAAGAAGTAGGAACCGACCTGCGAGCAATGATGCCCTGGTTGAAGGAGAGCAAGTAAGATAAGCTGGATGATTATGAGAAATGCGAGGGAATTTACCCGGACCAGTATTCAGGAGGAATTGGATGAGCGATCACAATCGTGTCTATCTTTTTGACACAACGCTGCGAGATGGAGAACAGTCTCCTGGAGTCAGTCTAAACAGTGACGAAAAACTGGAAATTGCTCAGCAGTTGGCCCACCTGGGAGTGGATATCATTGAAGCCGGTTTTCCAATCGCTTCTCCCGGGGATTTTGCGGCGGTGAAGAAAATTGCCGAAACTGTACGGGGGCCGGTTATTGCCGGGCTATGCCGGGCCACCCGTGGGGATATCGACCGTACCTGGGAGGCGGTTAAGGGAGCGGAAAGCCCACGCATCCATACCTTCCTGGCCACTTCCGATATTCATTTGCAGCACAAGCTGAAGAAATCCAGGGCTGAGGTTCTGGTTCAAGCCGAGGAAGCGGTTAAGTATGCCAAACAATTCTGCAGCAATGTGGAGTTTTCCGCCGAGGATGCTTCGCGCAGCGATCCGGATTTTTTAGCCCAGGTCGTGGAGCGGGTCATCAACGCGGGAGCCACCACTGTGAATCTTCCTGATACAGTAGGATACGCAGTGCCCGAAGAATTCGGCCACTTTATCAAAGACATAATGAATCGCGTTCCCAATATTGACCGGGCAGTGGTCAGTGTCCACTGTCACGACGACCTGGGGTTGGCGGTAGCCAATTCCCTGGCCGGGGTCTTGAACGGCGCTCGCCAGGTGGAGTGTGCTGTTAACGGTATTGGAGAAAGGGCTGGCAACGCTTCCCTGGAGGAAATTATCATGGCCCTTTACACACGAAAGGCTTTTTTCGATAAGGAGATTCAAGTAAAGTATCAAGAGATTTTTCGCACCAGCCGTTTGGTCAGTCACCTGTCTGGAATGGTTATTCAGCCCAATAAGGCTATCGTGGGGAAAAACGCCTTTCTCCATGAATCGGGGATACACCAGGATGGAGTATTAAAAGACCGGTCTACATATGAAATCATGAGTGCCGACCTGGTAGGGGCGAGCCATGATAATATCGTGCTGGGAAAGCATTCCGGGCGCCATGCTTTCAAAGACCGGATGAGCGAATTGGGTTATGTGCTCAAGGATGAAGAGTTGGACCGTGCCTTTTTAAATTTTAAGGAACTGGCGGATAAAAAGAAGGAAGTCACCAATGAAGATTTGGAGGCACTGGTTAAGGAACAGGTCTTGACTGTTCCGGAGAAATTCAGCCTGTCCTACCTGCATATTTCTTCCGGCACCACCGTGGTTCCGACGGCAACCATCAAACTGGCCATTGAGAAAGTGGTTTTCGAATCAGCAGCCACCGGCGGCGGTCCAGTGGAAGCAGCCTGCCGGGCTGTAGACCGAATAACAGATATTTATGGAAAGATGCTGGACTACAAACTGAGTGCTGTTGGAAGCGGCAAGGACGCCCTGGGGGAAGTCATCTCCCGTATTGAAATTGCCGGCAAGGTGTATACTGGGCGGGGCCTGAGCACCGACATTATTGAAGCCAGTGTCAAATCATATATCAATGCGATCAACCGTTATGTATATCAGCAGCAGTTGGACCGCGGTGAAAGATAAAGCTTATCTACGAGACAGAGGGAGGAGTATTCCATGGCCATGACCATCAGCCAGAAGATCCTGGCTGCGCACGCCGGGCGTGATTATCTGGAACCCGGCGAACTGATCAATTGTAAACTGGATGTGGTACTGGGAAATGATATTACCGCTCCACCGGCGATTAGCGAGTTTAAGCGTTTTGCCTTAAACAAGGTGTTTGACCGTGACCGGGTGGTCCTGGTTCCCGACCACTTTGCTCCCAACAAGGACATCAAGGCCGCTGAACAATGCAAGATTATGCGGGATTTTGCCCGCACCTATCAAATTACGAATTACTTTGAGGTTGGGCAGATGGGCATTGAACACTGTCTGCTGCCTGAGCAGGGACTGGTCCTGCCCGGTGATTTGATTATTGGAGCCGACTCCCATACCTGCACCTATGGTGCTCTGGGGGCTTTTTCTACAGGAGTGGGGTCGACCGACATGGCAGCGGCCATGGCCACCGGAGAGTGCTGGTTTAAGGTCCCGGAGACCATCAAATTTGTATTTTATGGAAAACTACCGGAATGGGTAAGCGGCAAGGATTTAATTCTACACACGATTGGAGACATTGGGGTTGATGGTGCGCGCTACATGTCCATGGAGTTTACCGGTGAAGCGATTCAGGCATTGTCTATGGATGGACGTTTTACCATGGCTAATATGGCAATAGAAGCCGGGGGAAAGAACGGCATTTTCGAAGTGGATGCCAAAACCCTTGAATATATTAAGGAAAGGGCCAAGCGGCCCCACAAAATCTATCAGTCGGATCTCGATGCAGTTTATGCCGAGGTCAGGGAATATGATGTTTCAAAACTGGAGCCGATAGTGGCTTTCCCCCATCTTCCCGAGAACACTCGTCCGGTCTCGGAAGCCACCGATATTAGTCTGGACCAGGTGGTGATAGGCTCCTGCACCAATGGACGCATAGAAGACCTGCAGATAGCGGCTTCTCTGCTCAAAGGCCGCCAGGTGCACCCCGGGCTGCGTCTGGTAGTGTTTCCCGGCACCCAGCAGATTTATCTGGAGGCTCTTCGTCAGGGATTGATTGAGACGTTTGTCGAAGCAGGAGCAGCCGTAAGTACGCCCACCTGTGGTCCTTGCCTGGGCGGGCACATGGGCATCCTGGCTCGGGGTGAGAGGGCTCTGGCCACTACCAACCGTAACTTTGTAGGCCGTATGGGACATCCGGAGAGTGAAGTTTATCTGGCCAGCCCGGCGGTAGCAGCCGCCAGCGCTATTAAAGGCCGAATAGCAGCACCCTGGGAAATAGCCTAGTAAACGGGAAAGGATGGTTGGAAAATGAAATTTGAGGGTAAAGTATACAAGTTTGGTGCCGATGTAGACACAGATGCCATCATACCGGCACGTTATTTAAATACTTTTGATCCCCAGGAACTGGCCAAACATTGTATGGAAGATGCTGATCCGGACTTTCCACAAAAAGTGCAAACCGGAGACATCATTGTAGCGGATAAAAACTTCGGTTGCGGAAGTTCGCGAGAGCATGCCCCCATTGCTATAAAGGGAGCTGGGATTTCGGTTGTCATAGCCAAATCCTTTGCCCGCATTTTTTATCGTAATGCTATTAATATTGGCCTGCCAATCCTGGAGAGTAGTGAGGCGGTGGACGCCATTATTAATGGAGATAAAGTAGAAGTGGACCTGGAGACCGGGTTTATCAAGAATCTGCGCACCAATGAGTCCTTTCAAGCGGTTCCTTTCCCGGATTTCATGCAGGCCATTATGGACCAGGGGGGGTTAATTAACTACGTGCAGAGCAAACTGACCCCTGCTGAATAACTTGCCTTTTAAAAACATATGATGACGAAAGGATGGAGTCAATGTTCAAGATCGCTGTTCTGCCAGGAGATGGGATCGGTGTGGAAATTGTGCCCGAAGCGATTAAAGCACTTAAAGCGGTAGGTGAGCGTTTCGGACACCGCTTTCAATTTACTGAAGCCCTGGTGGGAGGAGCCGCATATGATGCCACCGGGAACCCCTTGCCAAAGGAGACATTAGACATCTGCCGTCAATCGGACGCCGTTTTGTTGGGAGCCATCGGGGGACCCAAGTGGGATAATCTGCCCGTCCATTTGCGCCCCGAAGTGGGAGCTTTGCTGCCCTTGCGCAAGGAACTGGCTCTCTTCGCAAATCTTCGCCCCTGTATGCTATTCCCCGGCCTCCTGCAAGCATCCACCCTCAAAGAAGAGGTCATCAAAGATGTTGATATTCTGGTTATACGGGAGCTGACCGGAGGCCTATATTTTGGGGAGAAGAAACGGGAAAAAACTCCCGACGGAGGACAAATAGCCACAGATATTTTGACCTATTCCACCTTCGAGATTGAGAGAATTGTCCGCTTTGCCTACCAGGCAGCGCGCAAACGCCGGAAGCAATTATGCTCTGTAGATAAGGCCAATGTTTTGGAGTCTTCCCGCTTGTGGCGAGAGACCGTGATGCAGCTGGCAGAAGAATATCCCGATGTTGAAACCGTTCATATGTACGTGGATAATTGCTCCATGCAGCTGATTCGTAATCCCCGGCAGTTTGATGTTATTGTGACCGAAAACATGTTTGGTGATATTCTCACCGACGAAGCTTCGATGCTTACCGGATCCATTGGCATGCTGCCCAGCGCCTCCATCGGTGGTGCGGTGGGACTCTACGAACCATCTCACGGCAGCGCTCCGGATATAGCCGGTCAGAAAAAGGCCAACCCCCTGGCCACGATCCTCTCTGCCGCTTTGATGATGCGTTTCTCTTTCAACCTGGAAGCAGAGGCTCGGGTCATAGAGCAAGCAGTGCTTGCCGTACTTGAAGACGGGTATCGTACCCCTGATCTCAGTGAAGCAGGCAAGAAATCGGTTAACACTGAAGAGATGGGCGACGAGGTAGCCAAACGCATTGCCTCTATTTAGTACCCTGGCGCTAATCAATTTTCGTGTTTGATCCATTATTAGGAGGAGATGCAATTGGGGATAAGAAAACGAAGGTAACCATCTATGACACCACCCTGCGCGATGGTTCACAGGGAGAGGGTATGTCATTAACGGTTGGCGATAAGCTTAAAATAGCTCAAAAGCTTGACTATTTAGGGATTCCCTACATCGAAGGGGGATGGCCGGGAAGTAATCCCAAAGATCTGGAATTCTTTCGCCAGGTGCAACACCTGGATCTAAAAGCCCGAATCGCTGCTTTCAGTTCCACCCGCAAGCCGGGGAGCACGGTCCAGAGCGATAACAATATAACCGCGATTCTTGAATCGGGTGTTTCGGTTGCCACCCTGGTGGGCAAAGCATGGGATTTCCATGTCCTGCGGGCATTGGAGACCACATTGGAAGAGAACCTGAATATGGTGCGAGAAAGCATTGCCTTTCTCAAAGACCACGGTTTGGAAGTAATGTTTGATGCGGAGCATTTCTTTGATGGCTTCAAGCATAACCGTGATTATGCCATGCAGGTTCTGGGAAGCGCTGCAGAGGCCGGAGTTGATTGGGTGGTACTATGTGACACCAATGGAGGCTCATTACCCTGGGAAGTGGCGGAAATTATTCAGGAAGTGAAAAAATCGATCACCATTCCTCTGGGTATCCATGTGCATAATGATATGGGGTGTGCGGTAGGCAATTCTCTGTTAGCGGTGCGATGTGGCTGCCAGCAGGTTCAAGGCACGATTAACGGATATGGTGAGCGTTGTGGGAATGCCGATCTCTGTACAATTATCCCTAATTTGGAACTAAAAATGGATAAAAAGACACTGCCTTCCGGGAATTTAAAAAGGTTGAGCGAGGTGTCTCATTACATCAGTGAAATTGGCAATATGCCACACCATAATGAACAGCCGTTTGTGGGTTATGGTGCTTTTGCCCATAAAGGGGGCATCCATGTGAGTGCCCTGCTCAAGGATTCCCTGACTTATGAACACATCAACCCGGAAGTGGTTGGGAACCACCGGCGGGTTCTGATGTCAGAGCTGGCCGGGCTCTCGAATCTGCTCTACAAGGCCCGGGAGTTAAATATTGATGTCAATGAATATGATGCAGAAACCCGCCGGGTTATCAAACAAATTAAAGAGTTGGAGAATGAGGGCTTCCAGTTTGAAGGAGCCGATGCTTCCCTGGAACTGTTCTTACGGAAGGCTTTTGGACAATTTCAGGATTATTTTCAGCTAAGGAACCTGAAAATCATCATGGAAAAAAGTGAGGATGAGTCGATCACAGCGGAAGCCATGGTAAAAGTGGAAATAGGAGACCAAACTTTTCATACTGCCGCCGAAGGTGATGGGCCGGTAAATGCTCTGGACAATTCCCTGCGTAAAGCCCTCGCTGAAGTATATCCGAGCATTAGTGAAATGCATTTAAGTGACTACAAAGTGCGAGTGCTCAACGGTAATGTCGGCACAGCAGCTAAAGTTCGAGTACTCATTGAATCGGCGGATCAGAGCAGCACCTGGAGTACTGTGGGCGTGTCAGAGAACATCATCGAAGCCTCCTGGCAGGCACTGGTGGATAGCTTGAATTACATGCTAATGAAACGGGGTGAAAATCCCTAATTTATACAAAGATGTCTATATTGCCAGGCCAGCCTCGCGGCTCGTCTGGCAATACTGTTTTGGATAAAAGCGATCGTTCAGAAGCCAAAAAGGGTATTTCCCGGCAAGGATATGACTGATTGGTAAATATTTCTTGACGTATGATGGTGGGTAAATTAAAATTGTAAAAGTGCGAAAAAACCAAAATGCTATAGTCTTAAATTCCCGATATTTCGGGCTATATATTCTAATTTAGACACCGGAGGTAGGGGGATGTCTGTCAAGGAGGTCAACCCGGCGAGCAACTGCTACCGGGCCATTCTCGCCCAGGTGAATTACCTGGATAGCGTCTACACAAAGAATGTTCATTTGAAGGAAATATACCAAGACCTGACTGAATTAGCTTTTTATATGATGGAAAATGACGGGCAACGGGTGCTGAAAGGAATTGAACAGGTCAGATTGACCCTGAATGAGATAGAAGGCTGTTCATGGAAGGAAACGGAAGGTAACCTGACTGCAACTCGGTTAATCCTAACCGAGATTAAAACCCATCTTCAATATCTGCTAATCGAGTTCGGCCGGGAAGACCATTAAATCCTCCTGGCCCTTCAAAGGGAATTGCCACCTGATTGAGGCGGCCTAATCAGAGCTTTCATCGCCATCCTGACTCCCATTACACACTTCTTACTCATAATTTATATAATGATGATTACTGCATCGATTTGAACTTCATGTTATATTCTTTAATAAGTAGTCCTCATCGTAGTCTGTTTTTCGGAGGGATTCTTTTGAAAGCAATGATTATGGCAGCCGGGGTTGGTTCACGGCTTATGCCGCTCACCATGGATACACCCAAACCAATGATTCCGGTAGCCAACCTTCCTCTTATGGAGAATACTATAAACCTTCTAAAAATCCATGAGTACAGTCAATTAATATGCAATGTGCATCATCACGCTGATATTATCAGCCAGTATTTCGGAGATGGCGGCGCGTTTGGGGTTGAAATGCAATATTCGCAAGAGGAAAAGCTCCTGGGTACCGCCGGAGGAGTAAAAAACTGTCAATACTTTCTGGATGAAACCTTTGTTGTGATTAGCGGGGATGCCCTGACCGATATTGATCTCGGATTCTTACTGCAAGAACACAAGGCCAGGGGAGCTTTGGCCACCATCGCTCTGAAAGATGTGGAAGAGGTTGAGAGCTTTGGCGTGGTGGTGACCGATGAAAATGGTCGCATCCTGCGTTTTCAGGAGAAACCACGAAGAACCGAAGCATTGAGCCACCAGGCCAATACCGGAATTTATTTATTTGAGCCGGAAATCTTTCAATACATACCAGCACGAAAGTTCTATGATTTCGGTCAGCAAGTTTTTCCACAGCTGGTCCAGATGGGGGCGCCCTTTTATGGAATCGGAATTCGCGACTATTGGTGCGATGTGGGCAACTTGAATACCTACCGTCAGGCCAATGCCGACATCCTGACCGGCCAAGTCCGGGCGGCCACGCGCGGGCGCCTAGAAGCCACTCAGGACGGAGGGCGGGTTCTTATCGGTGACGGTGTAGAGATAGGCTCCCATGTGCGGCTGAGCGGCTGTGTGGTGCTTGGTGACCGCTGCCGGATTGAAGGGAATAGTATTATCAGCAATTCAGTGATATGGGAGGATTGTACAGTTGGCCAGGGAAGCGTCATAAACGGTGCTGTCATCGGCGCTGCCTGCCAGGTAGGGACCGATTCTCTGATTCGGACGGGAGCCACTCTGGCCAGCGGATGCCGGTTGGAACCGGGCAGTGATATTTCCCCGGGAGCCAAAATACACCCATTACCCGGTGGAGGCGTGGAAACAGAACAAGCCTGAATAAATTGCAGATGAAAGAACCGCTGCTCCCCGGGGCAGAAAAGAACCGGGGGAAAACTCATATAAGGATATAAAAAAGAGCCGTCCTAAGGGCGGCTCTTTTGATTTTTAACGAATCAGTATTTATGACTGGTTGAGCAAGGTTTTGGCCTGATCATCCATGGTTTTCATGTCGATCTTTTTTACTTCTTCCAGAGCAGCTGCAGAAGGGAGCGGCACATACTGGATAATACGGAATTTTCCGTCCTCTTTGATTAAAAAGGTTAGTCCGAAGCCCTGATCTTTGCCGCCGGCCACAACTTTTCCCACTACAATGGCGGTTTGTTCACCGACCTTCGTATACTCGGGCAGAGGCGTCACCTGAAAAGCTTCTTGCTCACCGTTCTTGAAGTTCTGTTCAAGGGCTGGGCCTGCTTTGGCAATGATCTCACGCCGGGCCTTTAGCAGCTGAGCGGGTGTATCGGTGCTGTATTCAGGCAGCATAGGAGATGCCATGAAAACGCTCATCTTGTCGGCAGCCCGCTGGTAGTCCTTGTCGATAAACAACTGACTAAAAAATTTCTGAACAATCGTTTCTGGACTCTTGAAATCTCGATAATCCTGATACACGGGATAATAATACATCGCGGCCAGAACCAGAATAATCAAGATGGGGATAATTTTTGGAACTTTATAATTTGGATTGGCAAATTTTTTCGTAGCATGTCCATTTTCTGCATGGTTAGTCTCAGACAAAGTAGATATACCTCCATTCATGACTTATGAATCAAATTGTAACATATTTGAAAATAGGTGAATACCGATCTATAGATTTTACTTAAATAAATTTATCTCGATTGGACGAATTTACCTTATCCCAATACAAGGCGTAGCCGGGATTTTTCACCTTCGTTGACGGGTTCCGATCAGTCTGCTATATTAGGGAAGAAAAATAAGGAACAGATGCGTGGAGGAATAGCAAATGGCTCAGAGTGCAAGATATCAAGGTTCCAGCAATTATATTGTCTCCGATGAACTGATGAATAGTGTGAATATTGCGATTGCCTTACAGAAACCTTTGCTTATTAAGGGGGAGCCGGGCACCGGCAAAACCATGCTGGCTCAAAGCATCGGAGATGCGCTGGGGATCAAACTGATTATCTGGAACATTAAATCAACCACCAAAGCCCAGGAGGGTCTTTATGTTTATGACACGGTTCAAAGATTGTATGACAGCCAGTTTGGCGACCACGATGTATCTGACATCCGACAATATATCAAGCTGGGCAAACTAGGGGAGTCCTTTGTTGCCCAGGAGCAGGTCATCCTGCTTATTGACGAGATCGATAAAGCGGATCTGGAGTTTCCAAATGACCTTTTATGGGAGCTTGACCAGATGAGCTATTATATTCCCGAGACAAAAGAGACGATTAAGGCTCAAACCCGGCCAATCGTAATTATCACCAGCAATGCCGAGAAGGAATTGCCCGATGCCTTTTTGCGCCGCTGTATCTTCCACTACATCGCTTTTCCGGATCCTGAGGCTATGGAAAAAATCATCGCAGTTCACCATCCCAACCTGGAGCGCAAACTGCTCAACCAGGCCATGGAATCTTTCTATATGATCCGCAATATTCCCAATGTGCAAAAAAGGCCCAGCACCAGCGAATTGATCGATTGGCTTCAAGCTCTGGTGGTGGGGGGAGTGAGCCCGGCAAAGATCAAACAGGAGCTTCCCTTTTTAGGGGTTCTATTGAAAAAGAACGAAGATCTGGATACGTTGCTTAACCAACTGCAAGGCAAAGGACAGGCGCAGAGCCGGGGCAGCCAGAATTACGGCAACCGCTATCGGTGATTAAGGTGTGGGGACACACCTTACCTCGGGCTTTCTCTGATTAAAATGTATTTATAATGTCTTGAATATAATGATATACGCGAAATATCATCTAGTAGCGGTAAGGAATGTCCCCATGTTGCCGCCCAAGCAGGCGGCAAGGCATGACAGCTTTTTTACCAAAGATGTATAACAACATTCCTCAAATATTGTCAGGAGTCTGTAAGGATGGCCCCATTGGTTTCTGCGGGCACTCCAGGCCCTCTAGATAAGGAGAAACAAGATGTTTACCAGGTTTTATTACACCCTCAAGAATTACGGCGTGCCGGTTTCGCTCAATGAATGGAACAGCCTTCTGGATGCTTTGGAGGAGGGATTGTCCGGTTCAAGCCTGATCGGGTTCTATTTTTTATGCCGGGCTATCCTGGTTAAGACGGAAGCCCATTATGACCGATTTGATCTGGCATTTGCCAGCTTTTTCGAAGATATCGAAACCCCGGAAGGACTGCCGGATAAGATCTGGCAGTGGTTGGATAAGGAGCTGCCGGAGCAGAATATCACGGAGGAGATGAGGCGTAAACACCAGCATCTTGATCTTGAGGAGATGAAAAGAATGCTGGCCGAGCGCCTGGCCGAACAGACCGAAGAGCATCACGGGGGCAACCGCTGGGTGGGAACCGGAGGCACTTCACCCTTCGGCCATTCCGGATATCATCCGGGGGGCATTCGCATCGGTGGGCAGTCGCGTAATCTCTCGGCGGTAAAAGTAGCCGGTCAAAGGCGCTTCCAGGAATTTCGCACTGATGAAACCCTGGGTATTCGGCAATTCCAGATGGCATTGCGTAAACTACGTATGTTTACCACCAGGCTGGATGGAGTGCGCAGCGAGTTGGACCTGGACGCCACCGTTAGCAAAACCTGCGATAATGCCGGCCGCCTGGAGCTCGTCTGGGATAGACCCAGGGAGAATGGGATTAAGGTGATTTTACTCATGGATGCCGGTGGATCTATGTATACTTACAGCCGCTTGTGCAACCAGTTGTTCACCGCAGTGAATCACTCCAGTCATTTCAAGGATCTGCAGATTTTTTACTTCCATAACTGCATTTACGATTGGCTTTATCATGACCCGCATTGCAGCCTGCAGGATTACACTGATACCGAGTATATCTTGCGCACCTTCAGCCCCGATTATCGGTTAATGATTGTCGGAGATGCCAGTATGGCACCATCGGAGTTGACCAGGGCAGGGGGCATCATTGATTGGGAGCTTCATAATAATAGACCAGGCATTGAGTGGCTGCAGCGCCTGCGCAGTCATTTCGAATATTCGGTGTGGATGAACCCCATCCCCAAGAATTATTGGAATTGGACGGAAGGATTCTATACTATCCAGCGTATTGCCCAGGTCTTTCCCATGGAAGAATTGACGGTTGAAGGCCTGGAAAGAGCTATCAATCAACTGCGCAGCCGCCATGCCCAACCATCCCCGGTATAAACCAAACGGGATCACCACAACCGGCCGAACTACAAAGTCTCCTGGCATCTCGTCCGGGAGACTTTGTAGTTCCTCCTTTTGGACCTGGTGAAATCAAACCCATCCAGGAAGCATAAATCATTGACAGGGGATATCGGCCATGATATTTTGTCTATAGAATAGTAACATATTAACGATTAAATAAAAGGAGTGGCCAGGCAAATTTTCATCACCTGTGCTAGAGAGAATAATGGAGCTTGATATCATCAAGCTTCGACCTGGAACAAATTAACAGGGGCCAGCCGCAGACAGGGAATCACCCAAGACGTTCGGAAGGCGCTTGAGAAGACCGTTTTATTGAGGGGAAAGGAGTGACATGTATGGATTTTTCATTGACCAAGGAGCAGCTATTAATCCAAAAGATGGCCAGGGATTATGCCGAACAGGCTATTCAACCGGCCCTATCCACGATCGAAAAGGAGAACCAGGTCCCAGCCTCGATCTTGACTGGCCTGGCTGAACTGGATCTCTTTGGCCTGGCCATGCCCGAGGAATATGGTGGGGCCGACGCCGGATATGAAAGCTACGTTCTGGCGATGGAACAGATAGCCAGGGTATCCTGCGGACCGGCTATGATTCTATCTGCTCACAGCCTGGGATTGGGCGCTATCAACAACTTTGGCAGCCGGGAGCAAAAGGACAGATACATGCCCGGGGCGTGCCGAGGGGAAGGTATTGCATCATTTGCTTTTACCGAGCCGGGCACTGGTTCAGATCCCAGGCAGCTAACCACGACAGCAGTCAAAGATGGCAACAGCTACATTATTAATGGAACCAAACGTTTTATTTCCAACGCTTCCTATCCCGGTCCTCTGGTGTTCTTTGCCATGGACAGTGAAAGCGGTAAGCCTACTGCCTATATCATGGATAAACAATGCCCAGGCTACTCCGTTTCTGAACCATGGGAAAAGCTGGGCTGGCACGGCGGCGATCTGGTCGATGTCTATTTTAAAGATGTCCGTATTCCGGCTGAGAATGTTCTCGGTCAAGCGGGTGATGGTTATCCTATTCTGCAGTACGGTATCGCCTACGGTAAAATTGGCATGAATTCTGTGGCCCTGGGCACCACCCTGGCTGCTTACGAAGAAGCGGTCAAGTATGCCAGGCAAAAAACCCATCGGGGAGATCCCATCGCTAAATTTCAGGCTATTCAACTCCGCGTTGCAAACATTGCCATGCTTTATGAAAGCTCACGGTGGATCGCCTACCGGCTGGGTTGGCTGGCTAACAAACCCAAGAGTTTTAAGGATTTTGCCCATGAAGCAGCTTTGGCCAAAGTTGTCGTAGCAGAAAACGCAGTGCAGGCAGCCCGCATTGCTATGGATATTCATGGTTCCTATGGATTAATGGTGGATTACAATATTTCCCGTATTTACCGTGATGCAATCATGGGACCCCAGGTAGAAGGAGTTATTGATATGCAAAAGATTATTGTGGCCGGGGATATCCTGAAAGGCTGATTCTGTACAGGCGAGGAAGAAGAACAAGTAGAACTTGAGTTTTCATGGAGGGACAAACCGATGAACATAGTTGTTGCGATGAAACAGATACCAGACCTGCAGCAAATAAGGATTCGCAACCGGCAGCCACTTTTGGATGATGTGCCATTGACTTTCGGAAATATTGATAAAAATGCTTTGGAAGCCGGTATGCAGATAAAGGAAGCCAACCAGGGTAAGGTTACAGTAGTGTGCGCAGGGCCCCGAGAGTTGGCGGATACAGTAAAGGAAGCCCTGGCAGCCGGGGCTGATGAGGCCCGTCTGTTGATTGTCGAGGAGGAGATGGACAGCGCCCAGAGCGCCCGGCTCATTGCGGCTGCCCTCCGGCAGATGGAGCAGGTAGATTTGATAATCATGGGAGAAGGCAGCGGGGATAATTACTCTTCCCAGGTGGGCTCTCGGGTTGCGCAAATCCTGGGAATACCTCAGGTGGGATTTGCAAGCTGCATAGAAGTCAAGGGGAGCGTCGTTCGAATTACCCGCTCCCTGGAAGACTGTGAAGAAATCATCGAGGCTCAGCTGCCGGTGTTGATCACTGTGATGTCCGATATCAATACCGCCCGTATACCTTCGGTGAGCCAGATTCTAAGGGCCGGTAAGAAGCCCGTGGTCTCGATTGAGGCCCAGGAGCTGGGGATTGATATAGGAGAGCTGAGCATCGAAACCATCAGCAATCTGGCCCCGGAGATGCAGCGCCGGCAGATCGTAACTACAAGTGCCGCGGAACTGGTGCGGGCGCTGGAGAGCGAAGGTTTTGGGGGAAGGGGATAATATATGGCCGGGATACTGATATATAGTGATAAGACCAGGCTGGCCCTGGAACTGGCGGAAGCTGCTCGGCAATTGGGTCTTGCTGAAGACCGGGCATATAAAGCCGTATCAATCAACCATGATGAGCAAAGCTTAGAACTGGCGGCCCGGGGCCTGGAGGTTTTCAGCATTCAAAGAAGTGAACTGGCAGCTGCCGATACGGCGGCCATGGCTTCAGCTTTGTGCCAGACCGCCGAACAGCTGGATGTGGATACCATTCTGCTCTCTTCCGACCGCCGGGGAAAAGAGTTGGCGGGCCGCTTGGCAGAGGCCTGGGGAGCTGGATGTTTGACCGGTGTTAAGGAATGGGTCTTTCTTGAAGGGCGGACGGCCTGTGCTCGAAGCGCTTTGGGAGGAGCGACCGAAGCGATCCAGATTATAAACTCTCCCCGGCGGGTGATAGCGATTTCCCCCCGGGCTTTTATACCTGTGGAGGGTGTTGAAAAGGGCAGTGTTCAACCCATGGAGGTGAAGATCGAAGCGTCCACGATTAAACTGGTGGAAACCCGTTCTTTAGCGGGAGACACAGTGGATATTCAAGCGGCAGCACGGCTGATAGTGGTTGGCCAGGGAGTCGAGAACCAGGAAGAACTGACCCGGGGCCAGAAACTGGCCGTGCTCTTGAAGGCCGAAGTAGCTTGCTCCAAACCTGTAGCCAGTGATAAAAAATGGCTGCCTGAAGATAGGATTGTAGGTCTTTCAGGTAAGCTCTGCAAACCCGACTTGGCCGTTATTCTGGGGGTGTCTGGACAGGTGCAGTTTACCGTGGGCATCCGCGAAGCCCGGGTAATCGTGTCTATCAATAAGGATGAAAATGCTTTCATGAATAAGATGGCCGATTACGTCCTGGTAGGTGACCTCCTGGAAGTGCTGCCTGAATTAGAGAAGTACTTGAGCCAATAAGGCCTGCGATTAGCCAAATTTATTTGATATCCTAAGGGAAAATATTGAATTAGGGAGGGCGACAAGTATGAGTAACGATGCAGTGTTGTGGTGTAAGCAGGATGGTATTTGTACGATTACGCTTAATCTCCCGCAAACAATGAACGCACTCAATGGCGATATGATTCAAGGAATGGTGCGTGCTTTTCAAGCCTGCTTTGATGAAAACGTGCGAGCGGTTGTTCTAACTGGGGCAGGGAAAGCTTTCTGCCTCGGGGGAGATATTGCCTTCGCCAGTAAATACGATGACGGAGATCTCCAGGCTTTCTTTCGAGATTTTACAATTCCCCTGGCCCGTCTCATCAGCGACATGCGGCAGCTCCCCAAACCGATTATAGCAAGTATCAACGGTATTTGTGCGGGAGTGGGTATGAGCTTTGCTGCCGCATGTGATCTTCGTATATGTCATGAAGAGGTTGTTTTTAAACAAGCCTATACCGGTGTGGGGATCAGCCAGGATGGTGGATTTAGCCAGTTGGTGCCTCTAATTATTGGCCTGGGAAGAGCCAGCGAGATGGTTTTCCTGGATGAAGTCATAACCGCCGCCAAGGCGCTGGAATGGGGATTTGTCAACAAGGTAGTCGCTCCAGAAGAATTGGCAGTTGAAACTATGACTATGGCCACCAAACTGGCCAACGGCGCAACCAAAGCATTTGCATCTTCCAAAGCCCTGCTCAATAAAAGCATGCTGCCTTTACTGGAAGTTCAATTAGAGGCTGAGCGGATTGGGGTTATAAATACTTCGGGTAGTGATGATTATAAAGAAGGCATCGCTGTTTTTACCGGAAATAAGAAAAAGCCTGAGTTTAAGGGGATATAGCTGACCCCATTCAACGCAAACATGGTTTGACCGTAAGTGTCGGCATAACCGCTCTTGAGGAGCTGGCATAAATCCTTGACACTAATCGTGGAATAACCTTTAATGGAAAAAGATCCGATTCTAAAGAGAGTATTTTCGAAAATTAAGGAGTATAGTCAATGCTTAATTTTACTACATTTTGGTGTTTCCGATTTAATGCCCTGTCAAGGAAAGTCAGCCGCCTATACAACACCCGTTGCCTGGACCATGGCGTTACCGCAGCTCAATCCTTTGTCATTTTCGATGTAATGGATCATCAGGGCACCAGCGTTAAAGATATTGCCACACGCATCCAGCTGGACAGTCCGGCGGTCACAGGATTGATCGACCGTCTGGTAAAAGAAGACTTGATTGCGAGGAAGGAAGACCCCGCTGACCGTAGGAGCCTGAAGATTTACTTGACAAAGAAAGGCCAGACCCTGGCAGAACAACATCTGGTTCCAGTGGCCATACAATTCAATTGCTATTTGAGGGGTATGGTGGAGCCGGAAGCGTCAGATGTCTTTCAAGGCACCCTCGATCTCTTCGACCGTCAGTTAAACAAGGCTTTTGAATAAATCAGATTAAGAGGTTTTCTTCCCTGGATCATCTGAGTCAAAGGGGGCAGTTGTTTTTGATCCAGATCGCAAATCCGCCCTGGAGAATATCTCATTTCTTGACCATTTGGTAACCGATCGGCAAGCACGGGCCATAAGGCTTAAAATAGAGGAAGAATATTAAGCGACCCGATGCCTACGAGGGAGGTGTTTGGAAATGGAGAAGTTTGACGTCATTGTAGTTGGGGCTGGGCTAGCCGGTCTGGCAGCTGCCTACACCCTGGCTCAGTCGGGGGTGGAGGTCTTGGTCCTGGAAAAGGGCGACTATCCGGGAGCCAAGAATGTTACCGGCGGCCGCTTGTACGTAAATCCAGTGCGGGATTTATTTCCCGGACTGTGGGATAATGCCCCTTTTGAGCGCCATATCGTTCACGAACAGGTGGCTGTTGTTGCTCGGGAGCGTTCGCTGACCCTGAGCTATACCGGTGATGAGTTGACCCACCCCCCCTATCAAAGCCACAGTATCTTGCGAGCCCGGTTCGACCGCTGGCTGGGTCAACAGGCCGAGAAACAGGGTGCTATGCTGGTAACCAAGAGCAAAGTGGATGAACTTATCATCGATCATGGTAAAGTCATCGGGGTCCGGACCGGCGGAGATGAATTGGGAGCTGATGTTGTCATTGCTGCTGACGGAGTGCTTTCTCTGGTGGCTGAACAGGCCGGGCTGCGGCAGCCGGGAGACCTTCACCATTTTGCGGTGGGATTTAAAGAAGTAATAGAGCTGGATCGTGCTGTTATTGAAGACCGTTTTAACCTGGAAGGCGACCAGGGAGCGGCCCGCTTGTTTATGGGCGAGGTAACCCGGGGAAAGTTTGGCGGCGGTTTTCTTTATACGAACAAAGAGAGCTTGAGCCTGGGCATTGTGGTTGGGATTAAGGATTTGATGGAGATAAAACCTGCCCTTCAGGCTCCCGTGCTCCTGGACGAATTTAAACAGCGTCCTGAGGTTGCACGGTTGATTCGGGATGGTCAAACTGTTGAATATTCGGCTCATGTGATCCCCGAGGGCGGGATGAAAGCGCTGGGCAGCTTATACGGCGATGGCATTCTGTTGGCGGGGGACGCCGCTGGGCTGGCTATGAATATTGGAGTGACGGTGCGGGGTATGGAATATGCTCTGGCATCCGGTTACTTTGCTGCTCGGGCAGTATTAAAGGCCCGGGAAAGTGGCGATTTTACGGCCAGCAGTCTGAAAGTTTACCAGGATTTGCTGGAAGCTAGTTTTGTGCTCCAGGATTTTCGATCCTTTCAGGAAGCGCCCGGGGTTTTGGAAAACCCCCGCTTCTTTCAGTACTACCCGGAACTGGCCGGCAGCATGATGCGGGATTTGTACGCGGTTCCCGCTGGTCCGAAAGAGAAGCTCTATACGTCCATAAAAAGGTATCTAAGTTTCGGCGAGCTTTGGGCAATGTTTAACGATTTGAGGAAGGTGATGAAGATATGAGCGAAATCCCTGGGTTAAAAGCCAAACTGGGTGTGGATGTTTTTAAGCCTGCGGCCCAGCCCCATATCCGCATCAAACCCGGCATGGAAAGAGATCCGCGCTTGAAGAGGGCGGTTCTGGTATGTCCGGCCGGCCTTTATAACGAGAACTCCGCCGGTGAAGTGGAATTTACTATTGACGGCTGTCTGGAGTGTGGAACCTGCCGTCTGGCTTGTGGCACGGAAGTTCTGGATTGGTCATATCCTCCAGGCGGGAATGGGGTGCAATTCCGCTTCGGTTAACAAGAAATAATTTAGGGTGGCTTCTGAGAGGGAGAATCATTTCCCGGTCAGGCAGCCACCCTTATTTTTTTGCGGTTCAGGTATGGGGCCAATAGAACCGCTCCCCTGCTGGTTCCAGGATGCTATCAAGTTATGGCTGACTTCGCATATATATAGATCATGGAATCCAATGAATATGACCAGGTGCTGCAATCGCCTGGAAGGAGGAGTTGGCGTGTTGAATAAGGATTTTGCCGACCTGATTCGAAAAGACCGTGAAGAAAAGAAATATCGGGCCTTTGAAGGGACCCTTCTTGATTATCTGAATGTCCTTCAGTCCAATGCCCAGGAGGTAATGCTGGCTCATGAACGGTTATACAGACTGATTACCGAGCCCGGGGTAAAGATCATTAAGAGCGAGGAAGACCCCCGTTTGAAGAGGATCTATGGAAATGAGACGATAAAAAAATATCATTTTTTTCAGGACGATTTCTTTGGTATTGATACAACCATTATGGAAATTGTTCGCTACCTGCATTCCGCTGCCATGCGCGGGGAGGAATCCCGCCAGGTTCTCTACCTGGTCGGTCCGGTGGGTTCAGGCAAATCCTCTATCATGGAGAGCTTAAAAAAGACTCTGGAACAGAGCCCGCCAGTCTACGCGCTTCAGGGCTGCCCCATGCGGGAGGAACCGCTTCACTTGATTCCCAAACACCTGCGCGCGCGCTTCGAGGAAATCCTGGGGGTGAATATTGAAGGCGACCTGTGCCCCATATGCCGCTATCGTTTGTTGCATGATTACCAGGGGGAATTTGAACGTTTCCCGGTTGTGAGCTTCGATTATTCGGTTCGTTCTCGTAGAGGCGTCGCCGTTGTGCCGCCGGTGGACCCCAATAACCAGGATGCCTCAGTACTGGTCGGTTCGGTGGATATTTCCAAGATGGACCTCTACCCTGAGGATGATCCCAGGGTCTTGTCTCTCAATGGAGCATTTAATGCCGGTAACCGCGGGATTGTGGAATTCATCGAGATCTTTAAGAATGATGTGGAATACCTGCATGCCATTCTCACTGCCACCCAGGAAAAATCTATTCCTTCCCCGGGTAAAGGGGCCATGATCTATTTTGATGGGGTCATCCTTGCTCATTCCAATGAAGCGGAATGGAACAAATTCAAATCCGATCATACCAATGAAGCGATTTTGGACCGTATTGTTAAAATCGAGGTGCCCTATTGTTTGGAATTGGACCAGGAAGTACGGATCTATAACAAAATCCTGAAGAAGAGTAATTTCCGGGCTCATATTGCACCACATACCATTGAGATGGCTTCCATGTTTGCCATCATCAGCCGCTTAAATGAATCATCCAAAGTGGATATCATCAGTAAAATGAAGATCTATAACGGAGAGGAGATCATTCAGAAGGACGCGACCCAAAAGGTGGATATCAAAGAATTGAAGGAAGAAGCCGGTCGGGAAGGTTTCAAAGGTATTTCCACCCGTTTTATCATGAAGGCCATCGACAACGCACTGTCAGAAGCAGAAGTTGATTGCATCAATCCCATCGTGTTGCTGGAATCCTTGATCAAGTCAGTGCGCATCAGCGACAGTGGAGAGGAAGAGAAGAAACGACTGCTTGGATACCTCCAGGATGTAATCAAAAAAGAGTATCACCGCATTCTGGAAAAAGAAGTGACCAAAGCCTTTATCCACGGCTATCGGGAGCAGGCGGAAACCCTTTTCAATAATTACCTGGATCACGCCGAAGCGTTTGCCAATAAGGTCAAACTCAAAGATCGCAGCACCGGTGAGGAGTTGGAGCCGGATTTGGCATTCCTGGAATCGATCGAAAGCCAACTGGGGCTCACCGGCACTGCGGCCCGGGGCTTCAGGCAGGATGTGACTGCCTACATGTTCTCCTTGCTGCGCAGTCAGAAAAAGATTGACTATGGATGCTATGAACCTTTGCGTGAAGCCATCGAAAAGAAGCTCACGGCATCGGTGCGGGATCTCTCCCGAATCATCACCCAGGCCCGGGTGCGGGATAAGGAGCAGCATGAAAAATATAACGCGATGGTCAATGCCATGAAAGAAAATGGCTATTGCGATCACTGCTGCAACGTAGTGTTAAAGTATGCTGCCAACAATTTGTGGAAGGACTAACCGAGGATCTTAGCAATCGTGAAAAAACCCGCTGGAAACAGCGGGTTTTACTTTTCTGGTGAACACCTGGGGACTAAGCTTTGTGATCATAAAGGCTGCGGTGCCAGAGGCAGCATTTTGAACGGTATCATCCTCTATTTCGCCTGCCCAATTGCGATTATTTGGCCTATTTTAAATTTTCTCGCTTTGTTAGCTATAATATAAGATATAGATTAACATTTGAGGGAGTGGCATGAATGACTCTTCGCGAAGTGGTCCTGGCGGCATTAAAGGAGAACAACGGTGAGTGGATATCAGGCGAAGCGTTAAGCGAAAAACTGAATGTTTCCCGGACCACAGTGTGGAAACAGATCAAGACACTCCAGGCCGAAGGCTATGAAGTGGATTCCTCACCCAAAAAAGGATACCGGCTTAGCGCTCCTCCTGACCTCCTGTCAGCCCTTGAAGTGGGTCCTGGATTGACAACCAGAGTATTTGGCAGGGAGCATTACATATACTACCTGGAAACTGATTCCACGAATAACCGCGCCCGGGATTTGGCCGCGGCAGGATATCCCGAGGGAACCGTAGTGGTGGCGGAGAAGCAGAGTGCCGGCCGGGGCCGCCGGGGGAGGAACTGGTATTCGCCCGCCAGTCAGGGGATATACCTATCCATGATAATGCGGCCGGTGCTGCCATTGAATGAAATCTCACGGATTTCGCTGGTGATAGCGGTGGCAGTGGCAGAGACTCTGGAAGCAGAGCTGAACATGCCAGCCCGCATAAAGTGGCCGAATGACATATTAGTAAACGGCAAGAAAATAGTAGGCATATTGACCGAGGCTGTTACGGACATGGACGGTGTTGAGTATATTGTGACCGGCATCGGTATTAACATTAATAATCAAGGCTCGGATTTCCCAGACCAATTTCGCACCCCTGCTACCTCGGTCCTGGCCGAAAAGAATGTCCCGGTTTCCAGGATCAAGGTGCTGCAAGGTCTATTAGCCCGCCTGGAGCTGCTCTATTTTCAGTTCCTCAAGGATGGATTTGGCCCTATTCTGGCAAAAGGAAGAAGTCTGTCTATGGTAATCGGACAGGAAGTAAGGCTGGATACGGTTAACGGTTTTCTCGAAGGACAGGCGGTGGATATCGATGACAACGGTTTTCTCCAGGTGCGTGACCGGCAGGGTGCCGTACATAGGGTCATGTCGGGTGAGATAAATATTGTGCCTTCCTTGCCGCCCGGGTAAGCACTCCTATTGTCAACGAAATATTACAAAAAAGGTTTACAATAGGATGACAGCATACCATAATAAAATTAAAGGGTGCTGCCGGCAGGTTGTTTTTGATGGTGGCATTCCCAAACAGCCTTGAATATTCACGGTTTCAACATAGAAAGTTGCATAAGGCGGCATAAAAAGGACGGGGGATCAGCATGGTCGTCTGTCTACAGGGAGGTATCAGTAGATGGCTGACAATGGAAACCGTCCACTGCAGCGAATGGTTTATGCATCGATGTTCGGAGCACTGACAGCAATTGGGGCTTTTATCGTTATTCCAGTACAGCCCGTGCCCATTACTCTTCAGACCCTTTTCACGGGTCTGGCCAGTGTCTTGCTTGGAGGGTATGGGGGTGCATGGAGCCAGATTGTCTATATTCTATTAGGCATCATCGGGCTGCCGGTCTTTGCCGGTGGCAAGGCCGGTATTGGTACCTTGCTGGGTCCCACTGGCGGGTACTTGACCGGTTTTGTCGTGGCGGCCTGGGTGATCGGTACCCTTGTTCAAGGACGGCGAAAGCCTGGTTGGCCATGGATCGTTTTTGCCCTGGTGATTGGCGATGTAATTATTTACACTTTGGGCACCATGCAACTGATGATGGTAGCTCAGATATCTCTGGGCAAAGCTCTCCTGGTAGGGGTTCTCCCCTTTTTGCCGGGCGACCTGGTAAAGCTCGCTGCAGCATCCCTGCTGGCCCTTAAACTACGCAAGAATTTTCAGCGTTAAAGAGGATTGTGTGACGACCATGATCGATGTACAAAATCTGACTTTTACATATGAAACTGACCGGCCACCGGCCTTGAAAGGTGTCAATCTGTTGATCGATAAGGGCGAGTATATTGCCATTATCGGTCCCAACGGTTGTGGTAAAACTACCCTGGTCCGGCATTTCAATGCTCTTCTCCTTCCCACTTCCGGTGAAGTGCAGGTGGACAATCTCAGCACCCGGGATGCGAAGAGCCTCTTAGAAATTCGGCGGCGGGTAGGAATGGTTTTTCAGAATTCCGATAATCAAATCGTTGGTATGAGTGTGGAAGAGGATGTGGCCTTTGGCCCGGGAAATCTGGGCTTGCCTGCTGTGGAGGTGCGCAGACGGGTGGACCAGGCTCTTGAAACTGTGGGCTTGACTGGTCTGCAATTCCGTCATCCCCATACCCTTTCCGGAGGGGAGAAGCAGCTTCTGGCCCTGGCCGGTTTGCTGGCCATGGATCCCGCCATGATCGTACTCGACGAACCCACCTCTTCACTGGACCCGGCCGGGAAACAAAAGGTATTGGCCTTATTGAAAAAGTTAAAAAGCCAGGGGATTGGCATCATACACGTTACTCACAGCATGGATGAGGCTGCTATAGCGGATCGCGTCTTGGTGATGGACCGGGGGGAATTGGTGGCTGATGGAACCCCGGGGGAGATCTTGAGCAGAGTGGATTGGTTGAAATCTCTTGGTCTGGCACCCCCCAAGCTTACTGAGCTGTTGTGGGAACTGCATTTGGGGGGAGAGGACGTGGCCACCGATATTTTTGCTCTTGACGATGCTGTTCAGGAAATAACCAGTCTGCTCGCCCGGCTGCGAGCATCGGCCAGGGTTGATATGCCCCGGAAGGTGGGTGGATATGATTAACCTGGGCCAATACCTTTACCGGGAATCATCTGTCCATAAGCGGGATCCCCGGGTTAAAATCATCGCCGTGACAGCTTTCAGCATTGTCATCCTGCAGGCTCATATTCCCGGTTTGTTGGGGGCCACTGCTATGATCGTGGCTGCTTCACAATTGGCCCGAATCGCTCCAGGAGCTTTGCTCAAGACCTTGCGCCCGGTGTTTCCCTTCTTTCTGGGCCTATTCCTGGTGTATATTCTTTTTACTCCGGGGACGCCTCTGCCACCCTTCCCGATTGGTCCGGTACAAATAAGCTACCAGGGCCTGCAACTCGGAGTACTACAGATCTGGAAATTTGTTCTGTTGGTGATGGCTGCATCCATACTAACCATGACCACCACCCCGTCTGAGATCACCGGCGGGTTGGAACGCCTGCTGCGGCCATTAACAATCGTGGGAATATCTTCCCATGATGTCGCGATGATGGTATCGCTGGCATTGCGGTTTGTGCCTACCTTGCAGGAGGAAATGACCAGCATTCGCGAAGCGCAGCTTGCTCGGGGTCTCAACCTCAATACCCGCAGCGTCGGCAGTAAAATCAGAGCCATTACCACCCTGGCCACCCCGTTATCTTCAAGTGTTTTCCGGCGCTGTGATGAGTTGGTGGAAGCCATGGAGGCCCGGGGATACCAGCCGGGATACCGAACTTACCTGCGCGAGATGGTCTTGACCCCGGGGGACTATTTTATGATAAGCATCATGGTGCTCCTGGCCTTGGCCATGCTGGCCTGGCCCTCATAGACGGCCTATAGATCTAAAGGCTCTGGCTGAAGATATTGGTTGTCCGTATATGCAGGACAGAAAAAATCGATTACCATATAGTTACAGTTCGGCTCAGGGCTGCGTTAAGGAAAGAGAGGTCGAGGCTTATGATAGCGATTGTAATTAAAAATGATGTGTACTGGGTAGGTGTGCGTGATCCGGAGCTTAGGATTTTCGATGCGGTTATGACAACAGATATCGGCACCAGCTACAATGCCTACTTGATCAAGGGCAGTGATAAAACTGCTTTGATTGAGGTGTGTGAAAACAAGTTTTTTAACCAATACCTGGACAACGTTAAGAGTGTGGTCGATCTGGCTGATATTGATTATTTGATTATGAATCATACCGAACCGGATCATTCCGAGGCGGTGGCCAAGTTGATCGACCTCCTGCCCAATCTGACGGTACTGGGCAGTCCCACGGCCCTGTCCTTTCTCCGGGAAATCACCAATAAAAAATTTACATCACGGGAAGTCAATGATGGAGACCGGCTGCTGCTGGGAGGCCGGACGATGCGCTTTATCAACGCGCCGTTTCTTCACTGGCCGGATACCATTTATACCTATCTGGAAGAGGATAAGATCCTTTTTACCTGCGATTCTTTCGGATCCCATTACCCGGATGAACGCCTATTCAATGATCTCATGGAAAGCAACTTCATAACCCCTTATAAAGAGTACTTTGATGCTATCATCGGGCCTTTCAAGCCTTATGTACTGGAGGCTTTGGACAAGATAAAGGATCTTCCTCTGGAAGTGGTGGCCCCCGGACACGGCCCGGTACTGCGCCGGGATATTGACCGTTATATTGATCTTTACCGGCAGTGGTCCACGCGGGGAATTGCTTCGGCCAGCAGCAAGCCCAAAATCGTTCTGGCCTACCTGAGCATTTATGGTTTTACCAAAATGCTGGCTGACAGCATCGTGGAAGGCATTAACAGCATAGGCGATTTCGAGATTAAGAGCTATCCCTTGATTGTAGACAAGCTTGATGATCCAGAACTTCTTGACCAGGTTGCCGAGGATCTGTTGGATGCCAGCGCTTTTCTGATCGGCTCCAATACCGTGAATGGGGACGCTTTACCGCCGGTATGGAAGCTGTTGAGCCGCTTGTCGCCTATCAGTCATGGAGACAAAGTGGCCATGGCTTTCGGTGCCTATGGGTGGAGCGGCGAAGCGGTGCCCAGCATCGAGAACCGGCTGCGGGCTTTGCGCATGCAGGTCATCCCCGGGCTGCGGGTTAATTTTAAACCGGGCGAGGGAAATCTGGAAGATGCCTTCAAACTGGGTATGGATTTTGCCCGGGCGATCTTGGACAAGAAGCGGGACAAATCTATGATTCGCTGGCGCTGCCTGGTATGCGGGCATATTCATGTGGGACCCGAACCACCCGCTATCTGTCCGGCCTGTGGGGTGGGCCAGGAGAATTTTGTGCGTGAATCCCAGGAAGATGAGTTCATCAATGACACGCAGGACAAATTCGTGATCATCGGCGGGGGTATTGCCGGCCTCTCTGCCGCCCAGTCGATTCGCAAGCGCAACCGCAGTGCCGTCATCCTGATAGTTAGTGAAGAGGAATACCGTCCTTATTACCGTCCGGCGCTGTCCGACCTCCTGAGTGAGGATCTCCCCGATCAGCGCCTTTATGTCTTTGATCAGGCCTGGTATGCTGATAACCGGGTGGAGATGAGGACCGGGACCCGGGTGGTCGGGATCGACCCGGAAAAGAGAACCATTACGAGTGAGGCGGGGGAAAGCATTCCTTATACCAAACTGATTGTGGCCACCGGGGCCCGCAGCAATATACCTCCCTTTAAAGGAGTTGAAAACTCCGGCGTGTACAGCCTGCGCAGCCTGCAAGACGCCCTGCGTTTAAAAGAAGCCATCCAGACCGCGAAAAAGGCGGTGGTGATTGGCGGCGGAGTTCTAGGGTTGGAAGCAGTATGGGAAATGATTTCCAGTGGCGTGGAAGTAGCGGTTGTAGAGCATAACCAGCGCATCATGCCCCGCCAGTTGGATGAACCGGCTTCTAGACGTCTGCAAGAGTTGATGGCCGCCAAGGGCGTGAAACTTTATTTGGGTCTGGATACCGAGGAAATCATAGGCGAAGGCCAGGTGCGGGGTGTGCGGCTTCAAGATGGGCAGGTGCTCGAGGCTGACCTGGTGTTATTATCAACCGGGGTCAAACCCAATGTAGAATTGGCTCGAGACGCCGGTTTGGAAATCGCCCAGGGTGTGGTCGTGGATGCCAGTATGCGCACAAGTCTCCCCAATATATATGCGGCTGGGGATGGCGCCCAGTTCGGGGAGAGGCTGATAGGCCTGTGGCCGGTATCGCTGGAGATGGGCCGGGTGGCTGGTGCTGCTGCGGCCGGTGATTGGGTGGAATATAAGGCGCCCTTATTATCAACCATGCTGGCGGCCTTTGACATGGAAATATTCTCGATTGGCGAGGTGAATCTGCCTCCGGGGCAGTGCCGGGTGGTGGAGATCAACGATCCCCCGGAAAATTACTTCAAACGCAGCTACTTCAAAGATGGCGTACTGGTAGGTGAAATCATTATTGCTCCCCGGGTGAATACCAGCCAGTCCATGCAGAATCTGGGCCGCGATAGCGGGGGAAAGAAACGAACCAAACACTGGAAGTGCAGAGTCTGCGGTTATGTCCACGAAGGAACTGAACCCCCGGATGAGTGCCCGGTATGCGGTGCTCCCAAAGACATGTTTGATCCAATAGATTAGAGATAAAAATTCCGGTACGGAAAGCCGTGCCGGGATTTTTTTATTGATACACCTTGCCCGTTTCAAAAACTGTAAAAAGTGGTGTTAGAATACTTGGCTTGGATGTTGATAAAATGCTGCGTATTCAGGACTCGTACAAAGCATTTTTTGAGTTGAACAAGACTCTCAAGTGAGATAGACATTGTACTTGATAATGTTTATAATTAATCATAATAGAAACATTAACAAATTCTTACAATCCCTTCTGGTTCTTCTTTTACTCTCCTTCTACCCTTTAGCTTAATCCCATATAGAACATAACGGTAGGCCCACAGATCATGCAGAGCCATTCCGCACAAGTTTCTATCGTTACTTTCTCAATTTAAGAAGTCAAATAAATTATGTGGTAAAAAAGCGGGCTAGCAAGCACTACATTGAAAGTGCCAATACTCTAAGGTTGGATGAATGGGCTTCGGGCTTGTTCGATGTTAGGTAAAGTATTCCCGTGAATCAACCCCGATGGATTATGCGGTTTTGTAAGCAGCGCGAAAACGCTTTGCTATTTGGAATAGCAAGGCTATGTGTCGAATAGGGAAGGGGCAAATTGCAGCAGCCCAAGAAAACCCTACCAAGCAAACTTCATCAGAGTTGTTAGATAAACAAAAGATCCAATAAAAGGAGGAAGAGACATGGAGAGAAAAGCGGATCATATACTAAAGTTGAAGACTGAACTCAGCGAATTGGGTAGCGAGATTGAAAAATTGATAGTCAGGGCTGACAAAGTGGGAGTAGAGATCAAGCAGGGTTATGATGAGATGGAAACCGCCTTACAGGCAAAGCAGTCATGGACCCAAGCAAGACTTGGTGAATCATTAATGTCAGGGGATGAAGTTTGGCAATTAATTTGGGATAACGTCTGGGATGCACTTAAGGAGTTCAATCATAAAGCGGCAATAGAGATCAAGCAGGAGTATAAGGAGCTGGAACCCGCTCTAAAGGCAAAACAGGCGGCGCTGCAAGTACAACTTCATGGATCAACAATGTCGGGTGATGAAGTATTTAAGGAATTATGGAATGAAATCTGGAATGAGTTCTGGGGTGTTGTTGAGGGAGCGGATCGCAAAGCAGCAACAGAAATCAAGCAGGTTCGTGGAGAACTTGAAGCCTTAGAGGCTAAGCAGTCAGTGCTACTCGCAAAAATGCAAGAACTGTCGGGTGATGAAGTCTGGAATGTAGTCAAGGACGTAACTCACGGCATGGTGGAATGAACATCCATTTAATTGGAACGTGATCACATGTCCTGAATGCAGTGCCTGTACTTGAGGGCATGTGATCGATACCTACTTGCCGACCAGCCGAAGAAAATCTACCAATGATTTTGAATCGGGTATGGAATAATTTCCATTTTGTCATGTAAACTGAATGAATCTCACTATTTTGCACTTTTAATTTGCGCAAAAGACGTGTAGAGATGCGAACGTAAGCGGAATTTCTGAGGTTCTTTCCTACATCAGGAGGCAACATTATATGGAAGCTAATTTTTTGAAAACCTTGGATGCTAACAACAGTATTCTGTTGCTGGTGGATTATCAAGATAAATTGTTTGATAACATTGAGTCAAACAGCTGTACGGATATTAAAAACAACGTCATTGCCCTGGCACAGGGCGCTGAGGCACTAGGAATTTCCGCCGTTTTAACTACCATCCGAGCCAAAACAAACGGACCCTTTTTACCCGAAATTGTTGAGATCTTCCCTCATGCCTTACTCATTGACCGAAAACTGCCTTCATTTGATATTCTTGAGGATCGTGAGCTTATGGAGGCCTTAAAGCAAACCGGCAAAAAGCGGTTGGTCTTGTCAGGTCTTTGGACAAGTATGTGTATGTGCCATACTTCCTTGCATGGCTTGCGGGTGGGCTTCGACATCTTAGGAGTGATGGATACCACTGGCTCAGAGAGATTGGAGGCCCACACTGCCGCTCTTCAGCGTATGATTGAGGATGGTGCTATATGCACATGTCACTTAGATGCAGACCGTTTCCATATGGATGCATAGCCAGCAGAAATTCAAACTGGTGAACTGCACTGGATATCCTTTTAGTTGTTTTTGGCGGTTGAACTTCCCGGCCTCAAATGGATAGTTATGATAGGATCAAATAGGATTGACATCCAGGTGCATTGACATATAATGCTGTCCAAAGGGGACAACTGACCGTCATAGCCAATTATCCCCCAAAAATATCGCCTTATTTTACATCAATTTGGACTTTACACAAAGTTCGGGATACACCCCTACGAAAATATATTTCGGTCCCTCGCAAGAAGGTAATGGTCTAACGTTACTCCTCACCCCCGCTTCAAGCTCACAATGATCAATTACTTCTACTTCCCCAGAATTCATATACGGATGCATCCTGTTGCCGATGAGAGGATCGTGGG
>DATMYR010000078.1:0-67462 GCA_035560815.1 Syntrophomonadaceae bacterium
AAACAAAGTTTAAAATCAACAACCAAAACCGAAAGGTTAAAAGAAATAAAGAACATAATTCTGAAGCGTTCGTTAGATCAATTAAATGAAAATAAGAAACTGAGAGAAAAAGCGAAATTGGAGAAAAAAGTACCCCCTAAAGATATGGAAGAAAATATCGCTGAAATGGACGTGAATAAAGCAGGATATACTTCATATTCTTATAATCACAGTGCCGCAGCATTGTATGCGTATCAATATGGAGATGAGATGCATTCTCCACCCTGGGGAAACTATGAACCTATAGGCGGAGATTGTACAAATTTTGCTTCCCAATGCATAAAAGATGGTGGAGTTCCTTTTGATAGTAAAGGAACATATACGTGGTATTGGTATTCTGATTCAAATAGAAGTCCCAGTTGGACAGGAGTACCAGAATTATATAACTATTTATTGAATAACAATTCGTCTTCGAGCTCAAATTATGGAGTCTATGCTTTTTTATCTTCATCTGTATATATAAATGCGGGAGACATTGTGCAAAATGTGGGTAGTCATACTATGGTAATTGACGCTCTTGATTATGACAGCGAGGGATGGATAACAGAACACTATATTTGCCAACATTCAACGACTGTACAAGGTAGATTAAGTCACTATCCTCTCTCGGCCAAACCTCCAGCAACCAGAGCTTTTATTTGGATAACTCGATATTATAAATAACATGAGTTAAGGATTCTGCAATAGACTTTTCAACAAGTAATTGAACGCTAATCAAATAAATGTATGTTTATGCCTTTGATATATCCTTTAGGATATATCAAAGGCGCAGTTTATGTTAGGTGATCTTTCCCGAGGACTACTCCAGGAGTATCATTTGTAAAGCTCTTTTAGCAAATGTGGGTGCTGTTTTAAAGGTGCCTCGTTAATGAGGGACTGCCCCAAACAAGTGTAAAACTACCTGCCCAAATCACCCGAAATATTTTGTTTATAATTACCCATTCATAAAACTGCTCAGTTCATCCATAGTCTCTCGCTGTATTGGGTCAGAACATGGCCGTATACGCTCAAGGTGGTGGCGATATTTTCGTTGTCCAAGAGATCCTGAAATCTTTCTGTTTCTACTCCAGCAGCCAGTAATAGGATTGCGCAGATTAGGATGTCCGTGACGAACTGCCAGGTTCTTGATCTTCGTAGTCTTCGCTTGTATTGGACCTATTCTTTTCTGACTTCTTTAAGAACATACTCGACTTCTGGCGTTAGTGGATAAATCTGATTATACCAGTGAGGCTTGATTTATAAATGTCCCTTCCTCAGAACGATAAAAAGAAGCCATAAGCAGGTTTATTTGCTTATGGCTTCCAATAAGATTCGCGTATGAATGAGCCTGGAAAATCTATTGGGGACTGATGCCCGAATAGGCGGAGATATCATGTTCACTAATATCCAAACCTTCTGATTCCTCTTCCAGGGTAGCCCGAATCCCGGTGGTTTTCTTGAGAATGGTAAAAATGATGTACGTCATGGTAAAGGCCCATATCGAGACAGAGATCACACCGAGGGCTTGCACTCCTAATAAATTGAACCCGCCACCGTAAAACAAACCACCCTTCTCGGCAAAAAGCCCCACGGCCAGGATTCCCCAGAATCCATTCACGCCATGAACAGCGATGGCTCCGACCGGATCGTCAAACTTATGCCGGTCAAAGAAGTATACCGCCAGGACCACCAAAATGCCCGCCACCAGGCCGACTAACACCGCACAAGGAGGACTGATAAAAGCGCATCCGCCTGTAACTGCAGCCAGACCAGCTAAAGCTCCGTTCATAGCCATACTGGGGTCGGCTTTTCCGAACTTGAACATGGTATACATTGTAGCGGTCAGCCCGCCTGCTGCCGCAGCTAAATTGGTGTTCATTGCCACCCGGGCGATGTTCATATCCATACCGCTGAGGGTGCTGCCGGCATTAAATCCGAACCATCCGAACCAGAGAATAAAGGTCCCCAGAAAGGCGAGGTGCAGACTGTGGGGGGGAATGAGGTTGGAAGTTCCGTCCTCATTATACTTATGCGATCGAGGTCCCAAGACGATAACAGCAGCCAGGGCGCTCCATCCACCAACCGCATGGACTACCGCTGAACCGGCAAAATCCTTCATTCCCATATTGTTCAGCCAGCCGCCCACGCCCCAGACCCAGTGTCCAGCCACCGGGTAGATGATGCCAGCCGCCAGGATCGTATAAATGATATAAGGTCCGAATTTCATCCTTTCGGATACCGCCCCGGAGACGATCGATGCCATGGCGATAGCAAAGGCAGCCTGAAAGAGCCAGAAGGCATAAACAGGGATGCCCAGATTCAAATGGGCAAATGCACCGTTGGTAAAGATGCCTGATGCCCCAATGACTCCGGATTTATCCAAACCGTACATTACCGCAAAACCCAGAGCCCAATAGCTTAGCATCCCGGCTGTGCAATCGGTGAAAACCTTCATGACTATGTTGATGGAGTTCTTGGCACTGATGAAACCGGCTTCCAGAAAGGCAAATCCTCCCTCCATTAAAAACACCAAAGCAGCGCACAGGATTACCCATGATGTATTAATGCCAGCAACCATATCCGTAGGACTTATTGAATTCACAATTACTTCTCCTCTCCCTTGAGTTAATAAAATAAATAAAGACGCTACCTGCTTGATTGACTGCCATAGCCAATCAGCGTGAGCGCCTTCGCCCGATCGGGAACCTCCCAAAAATAAAAAACGCTTAACCCTGACCAGCTGCCGTAGCTAGTCAGTTGTAAGCGCCTTCGCTCTTTGGTCTGAACCCTATATTTATAATTTTTCCATTACTAATAAAACAAAAATTCCCTGACCAGCTGTCACAGCCAATCAGAGTGAGCGCCTTCGCCCATTATGCTTTTCTTTTCTAAAATCCCCTCGACAATCTTGGCCCAGGATGTCGAAACCTATATGTATTATAATTTTTCTGGCTCATTAGTACAATATCTCAGCACAACAACGGGATTGTATACATAATTTCATCATTAATATCAGCCTATCTTGCCCTCCCGATTGGGACTCCTCATACGTATGGGGCACGCTTGCTAAATCTACACCGGCGCCTCCAAGCGCAACCCATAATTATGCTATATTATCTATATTTTGCCATTATTATCGTTTATAATCATTATTAGTATTCTTTTGACAAAGGAGGTGGCAATTCCGTTTTACATTGTGAAAGGAGCTGATAATGTGAAGAATTCGCTTTGGCGTACAGCTGCCTCCTTGGTCTGTTCAACGCTGTTATTAGCTGGGCAGCTTTTTTTCCCTGGTACTCTGATGGCCGCTAAGTCCATGAGTATGATGAACAATCTGGATAAAGAACTAGACATCCAGAGACCACAAAGCCTTCTTACCTATCAAAGCGAGAACCTTATCGTCAAATATAAAAATGATGTTAAGCGGATCGATGCACAGTCTTTAATTGGGCAGCATCAGAGCACAAGTATCAGGAAATTTCGCTCCGGTGCCGAGCTTATTCGTCTACCCGGTTCCAGTAAAAGCGAGTTAATGTCTTACAAACAACAGCTTGAGCAAACAGGATTATTTGAGTATGTAGAGTATGACTATAAAGTCTATACCGCAAGCGCTCCCTGCAACGATCTTTTGTTCTTTAAACAATGGGCACTGAAAAATACAGGCCAGTTCATTCAACTGGTGCCTGGCCAACCAGGTATCGATATTAACGTTATCCCTGCCTGGACCATCACCCGTGGAGACTCCAACTTATTAGTGGCAGTAACAGATACCGGTATAGATCTCCAGCATCCCGAACTGCGCAATCGAGCCTGGATAAATACAGGAGAAATACCAGGTAACGGTATTGATGATGATCAGAATGGCTACGTAGACGATGTAAACGGGTATGATTTTTATCATCATGACAACACGGTATTCGATGCCGGAGACCAGGATATTCACGGAACCCATGTGGCAGGTGTCATCGCCGCAGAAGCCAACAATCATCAGGGAATATCCGGCATTGCCCCTCAAGTTAAGATTATGGCACTTAAGTTTATGGGGCCCGATGGAGGTAATATATCCGATGCCATCGAAGCTATCGATTACGCCCGCTCAAAGGAAGTGAAACTATGCAATGCCTCTTGGTCTGGTACGGAATACTCCCAGGCTCTCTATGATGCGATTGAACAATCCGGTATTCTTTTTATCGCTGCCAGTGGTAATAGTGGTGCCGATGCCGATAGTGCACCCGAATACCCTGCGGCCTTTACTTGCCCTAATATCATTTCTGTAGCTGCCATCAACAACCAGGGTCAGCTGGCTTCATGGTCAAATTACGGAGCCAACTCAGTAGATCTGGGGGCTCCTGGGGTGGGGATCATGAGTATATTGGAGCTGATTCCGAGATGTACTTTTCTCTACGGGTATATTAGCGGGACTTCCCAGGCTGCCCCCCAGGTGACTGGCACAGCTGCACTGGTCTTTAGCCAATTTCCTCAAATGAGTGCCTCAGAAGTAAAAAACAGAATCTTGAACCACGTTAAACCGCTTCCCAGCCTGGAAGGAAAAACGGTCAGTGGTGGCATGGTCAATGCTTATGGTGCCCTCACTGAGCAATGAGTCTCCTGCGTTGTCAAACCGACAATTCATATGGCGGGGAAGCCATTGGTCTGTTCTTTAGGTGAGACATGAATCAATACATCTAGTATAAGAGGCGCCGGTCAATCCGAGCGCCTCTTGCTGTTTATCTAGTTATAGACTAAAGGGACCGTTCCTCAGGTCTATGCGTGTCTTCACGAGAATATCCCAGTATCCTTATTTCTCCTGAGAACTGGTGAATCCCTTTTCAATAGACTCTATCCTATCCAATCTCCGGAGCAACTCCCCGGTCATTTCATCCTGATGGCACAGGTGGGTCATGAGCACCTTGATTTCCTCTTCCGCTTTGACGTTGATTTCATAGTCATGCTGGGCTGCCAGTCGATCTTTATAATTCTGGCGGTTCTGGCTCATCATCACCACTGGTCCGGTATAGGCGGCCTGTAGACTCAGAACCAGGTTTAGCAGGATGAAGGGATAGGGATCCCATGCTTTGAGATAATTTGGATGGGTGTGGATCATATAAACCAGGTAAACATTGATTCCTATCCAAATACAAATTAAAAGGCTTTGAATGATAATAAATGGCCAACTTCCTAATACTGTAGCAACCGTGTCTGCCACCCGCTGCCCCAGGGTTAAGGCTTTATCAAATTCTTCGTTAATATTCCGTACTGATGGATGGCTGTGCGTGTAGAAGGCAGCCGGTCCTTTTTCTATATTTAATCCCATGTACTACTCATCTCCCTTCTGGCAATAGACAAGGACACGGTTTTTCTTCACTTACCGTCGCCCCGAATTTACAGCCAGCCTTTGCGTCGGAAAATAATGAGCATAACGAATACGACAAGGAGCATAACACCCCAAACGAAGGGATAGCCGTACTGCCATGTTATTTCCGGCATATTGAGCGGTCCTGCTTCCGGTTGAAAGTTCATCCCGTACACACCGACAATAAAGGTCAGCGGAATAAATATGGAGGTGATGATAGTCAGGACTTTAATGACTTCGTTCATCTGGTGGTTTTTCAGCGAAAGATGGGAATTTAATGTGCTGTCGGAAATCTGCCGATAACTGTCCACACTGCGGGACAACTGGTGGGTGTGATCCAAAACATCCCGCAGGTAGTAGGCCACTGAGGACCCGAAAAGGCTGCTATTTTCCCCCTGCATCATCTCACTCAGCACCTCCTGCGCTTCCATCGTCAAGCGCCCTATGACCAACAAGTCCATTTTCAAGGAGTGGATCTCCTCCACGATTTCCTGAGAAGCCCCGGCAAAGGTGCGCTTCTCCAAAAAAGTGAGCTGATCGCCCAGTTGTTCCAGGATGGGAAAATAGTGGTCTACTACCGCATCGCACACACAGTACGCCAAAAAATCGCTGCCCTGCTGGCGGATCAGACCCTGACCCTCCTTTATCCTCTTACGCAGAAGGTGAAAAGCCTGCTCCCCTTCTTCACAGATGCTGATAACAAAATCAGCCCCCAGGAAAATATTGACTTGAACTGGCCTTATTGCCTTCAAAGGGTCAAGGAGATATAGAACAATAAACAGGTATTTCCCGTAATTCTCTATTTTAGAGTGCTGCCCGGGATTCACGACATCCTCCAGAGCCAGGGGGTGCAGGTTGAACTGCCGTCCCAGCGCTTCGAGACATTCCTGGTCCGGGGTTCCCGCCAGGTCAATCCAGGTGACCAGTTCCTCCCGCTGAAGCCCGGCCAGTTCGTCCACCGTAGCCACCTCTTGTTCCCGAACCAGTTCCTGATGATATTGGATCAGACGGATACGGCAGGGATGCCCCCCGGCTGCTTCTAGGCTGCCTGGCAAAGTCCCATGCGCATCATAACCCTTTTTCATCCCAGCCCAGTACACTGGTCTACGGTGCTCCATGGTTCTGCCTCCTTAGTAAATAGCTTAACCGGAAAGTTGGTAACAAAGCCCCATATGCGTAGGTTTGAACTTTCCTCACCTTTATTCTACACTACTTCCAGTTTGCCCTGTTTTTGTCCTTCCCCTACTGAAGGGTCCTCGATCCTTCTGGATTCACGCTTTTCAGGTCCAGTATAGCAATAAAAAAAGGCAGGATTTTAAAATCCTGCCTGACTTGAAAACAATTAAAGGCTTTTATGCTCCGTGCCTTCCTGCAGCACTTGATCAGCGAAGTAGTTGCGTTTCATTTCTACCGCTGTCTCCTGGGGGAGAAATTCTATGGCTCCCGTCCAGCAAAATTTTACGCACTGGGGATCGCCCCCGCAGTGGTCGCATTTAAATGCTATCCCCTTTTGAACATTATAGTTCATATGCCCGAAAGGGCAGGCCTGAGAACACTGACGGCATCCGATGCAGATTTCATCCCAAACGCTCACTTCACCGCTATCCCGGTCTTTATGAATAGCACCTACCGGACAGATATCCAGACAGGGCGGTCTTTCACAAGAGGCGCAGGTGACAGGTACGTTGTAGGCTTCCTTTCGATAACGTACTACCCGGATGCGGGACAACGCTGGAGAGCAGGCTTGCTCATGAACCAGCGAACAGACCATTTCACAGGTACCGCAGCCCACACATTTGTGATAATCGATATAAAAAACCCGGTTTTCCATTTTTAAACCCTCCCCTGCTCGTTTGCCTGACCGGAAAGCCATGTCTGTAACGGCGCAACCCATGGCATCTTCTCCAGAAGAAACCCGGTGGATAAGATCCGCATGATTTCCTCCAAAGAGGTGCGGCTCTTCATAAACGTGATGATGGGCCCCAGCGCATCAAGGGTGCCGACAGTCTGAACACCAATCAGCGCATTATCGGAAATGACAATCCGAGTATAACCATTATGCTCTTCTCTCTCGATAATCCTGCCTGTCTCCGGGCTGCTTTGCTCCCCCCGCAAACCTGCGGCTGCACAGTTGGTGCCGAATATTTCTTCACTGATTATATTTAATGCCCCAGGGTATAGAACATCCCTACCCAGGCAGTTGTAAGCCGCCACCCGGGCCTGGCTTCGAGCACTGGTCCACAGGAGGCTCAAAGCCGGCTGACCGCTGATCATATCAAAGGTCTCAACACAATCTCCGCAGGCATATATCTTCTCATTACTGGTCTGTAAGTATTTATCCACTTTAATTCCGCCTAGAGCTCCAATTCCCAAACCGGCTGCAGCGGCCAGCTCAGTGTTTTGCTTGACTCCGGCAGCCCAAATAACCGTATCGCAAGCGAATGTGTAGTGATCGCTTATAAGTCCTTCCACTCTTCCATGCCCAAACACCTCCCGGGCTCTCTCCTGGGTATAGACCCGAATGTGGTGAGATTCTAAAATAGACTGGATAAGACAAGCCGGATACAGATCGAAGCTCCGCGGCATGATCTGCTCCTGCAGTTCTACGATACTGACCTCACATCCCTTGATCTGTAAGGCCTCTGCAATCTCCACCCCAATGTTGCCAGACCCTACCACAACCGCTTGCCGAGGGTTGTGTCTCAAAATTCGGTCAATATCAGCTACCGTTTTGACCACAAAATTACCTGGCAAACTCGTCCCTGGGATCGAGGGTATTATGGGGCGGCTGCCTGTGGCCAAGATGAGGCGGTCGTAACTCAGCCTTTCTTTTCCAGCTAATACAAGCTGCTCATGAGGAAGAATTGCTTCAACCGGCAGGTCCAGAAGTATATTGATATTCTGCTGCCGATAAAAACCAGCACATCTCAGGAAGAGCGTTTTACGGGGCACCCAACCGGCGAGGTAATCAGGCAGGGCACAGGCTGAATAAAACGGCTCCTGATCGGCCCCTACGATGGTAATATCCACTTCTGAATCCAGTTGACGCAGGGTTTCGGCAGCTTGGTTGCCAGCCGCTCCGCTGCCCACAATGACTACCCGCATGACCGCTCCTCCTCTCGGGAGGAAGGGCAGGGTTCGATGAGATCCGGCAGTTCCCGTCCCAAAATCGCTTCTTCCCGGCGGCGCTCCGCTTCCTCCTGAGAATCGACGAAAAGCAGTGCTCCTTGTGGGCAGTATTCGATGCACATTGGGCTGCCTCCGCACAGGTCACAGGAAAAGACTTTATCGCCGACAGGATCATAAACCGCAGCACTGAACGGGCAGCTTAGTTCGCATACCCGGCATCCAATGCATCCATTGATATGACGCAGAGTTACCCCAGTGCTTCTTTCCTTATATATTACATTCATCAGGCAGCTCAGCATACAGGGAGGGTCCTGGCATTGCGCGCACGTATAGGCCCTAAATTCTCTGGCCAAAGGATCCATGATCATTTTTATCCGCCCCAGGACCGGATTCCATTGACCCTGGCGCAAAGCGGCGCAGGCTAATTGGCAGAGTCCGCAGCCGTTGCAGCGCCTTGAGTCTATCAGGAGACGTTTTTGGCTCATAGCCCTTCCTCCCCCCAAAACCACCGTCGTTAAATAAGCTTCAATCTTTCCAGGGTCTCCGGTAGGGGCTGCCCCCCGGTTTGATTCCAACCCCGGGCCTGGTAATACTTCTCCAAGACCCTTTGAACTTTGTCTTCATCCACCACATTACCCGATTGGGCTTCCTGGTAAAACCGGCGGGGGAACTTGGAATCTTTCATGGTCTCCCCCTCCCGCAGGTTAAACAGCCGGGCCAGGTTCCATGCCCGCTCAGCACCTTCCATCAGTTGAGCCGCGCTCATAGGCATTCCAGTCGTGGCCTGATAAGCCTCGGCCAGAATACTGGGGCCGATAGCCTCCATCACCGGAGGACGAATGCAAACACCGATGGCATTAAACAGATTAATAAGATCCTCCGCCCATTTTGACATATTCGCGATATCAACCGTGTCATTCTCCAGATCGATGGTTTGCGCCTTAAGATCATCGGGCATATCCAGACGGTCATACATGGGTTTTTTGAACCCGAATCTCTCTTTCTGATATTCGTGCTTATTTTCATTGTAGCGCAGGTTTTCCACCGGGTTGCGGCAGCGCAGGTGGTCGCCGCCCCGGATATTGGTCAACATACCCATGGTCCAGGTGGACCAGCGCCCTCGGGGATCAATCATAGGCAACTCCAGGCCCTTAACATGCATTGCATATTCCTGGGCTCCGGCCCAGTGCTCGGCTGCTCGTTTGACCCCTTCGGCCAGGATATCGCCAATTCCCCGGCGTAAAACAATATCCTGGAGTAAGGCGAAAGCGGCCTCATCATCGCCAAAATTCAGTTCATAACCAACATCGTCTTTATTGATGATTCCCTTCTGGTACAGCTCCATAGCAAAGGCGATGACACTGCCGGAACTAGACAGGTCCGCCCCGTATCGCTGACAGAGCTCGTATGATTTGATTGTGGCCTCGGTGTCCAGTCCAACGTTGGATGAAAAGGAGACCGTAGGTGTTATCTCCAAAGCCTTGACCCGGGTGCCGGCATATTTACCCTCCTTGATTTCGGCTATATGGCCGCAGGCAATAATGCAGGATTGGCAGGCGATATGCCGGTCACTGTATATATCTACAATCTGTCGCCCGGCTTTCTCCTTCCAATCAGGCAGGGTGCCGCGGGAAAAGTTATGAGTGGATATCGCATTATAGCCTCCGTAGGGAATGGTGGCGTTCATGGTTCCATGACTTACAAAAGGCCCATAAGAAGATGCTGCTTTTATCATCTTCTGTCCCCGATCGGTTAATTCCAACAATTTCACGGGATCTGCGGGTACGACAGGTTTACTTCCCCGCACCACAATGGCTTTCAGTTTCTTAGAACCCATCACCGCCCCCAGGCCGGTACGGCCAAAACCATCGTAATAGCCGTTTTCAATACTGGCAAAACGGACCAGATTTTCTCCGGCCTGCCCAATGAGTACAACTTCGGCTCCATAATGGCATTTCTTGAGAAGATCAATGCTCTCCCAAGCATCTTTTCCCCAGATAAAAGCCGCATCCCTGATTTCAACTTTATCATCTTCTAAAAGAAGATAAACGGGTTTTTGCGCCTGGCCTTTGCATATGATGGCGTCATACCCGGCAGTTTTAACCTGAAGTCCAAAAAAAGCCCCGGAATTCGATGTGCCAAAGCCGTTGGTTAGGGGAGATTTGGCCGAAGCCTCAGTGCGCGAAGCGGTAGGAAAGGGGGTACCCACCAGAGTTCCCACCCCGAAAACCAATACATTATCCGGCCCCAGGGGATCGGCTCCAACCGGTATCTCATCATAGAGAATGCGGGAGTTAAATCCGATTCCTCCGATGTAATCCCGGGCCAAGTCGCTCTTCACATCCCGTTTGTAGATCTCTCCCTGACTCAGGTCCACCTCAAGCATTTTCCCTGCATAACCGTACATGTTTTTCTCACCCTTCCCTGTTCTAATGCTCCATTCCAACCTGAGAAGGCCGTCTTTGATTGCTAATTACTACTCAAGCACGATTTTCCACAAACAGCAACTCAATTATGCTGCCAATAAATCCATTTCCACCCGGCCTGAAGGATATTAGTTTGTATACCAATTATATAGGCCTAAAGTAAAATTGACAAGACAAGCTTTCTCTTACTAACCGGTTGGATTACTCTGCCCGGTCGATGTGATTAAACTTACAAAAGCAATTACTTTTTACGGAAATAAGCAGGCTTGAGAACGATAATGTAGAAAGGTATTAAAGAGGATATTACCGGAAGAAAGGCTAGAAGCGATGAATGCGTTGATCGAGAATCATATCCGGGACTATGTGAAATCTTATCCGGAAATGAGGAATACTCAAACCATATGGGAGGACCCGCTTGTAGCAGTTGCCGATGCTCGAGATCCAATGTTTCACGATTTAAAGAAAACTGTGAGCCCTTCCCACCAGCTGCCCCAGAATCTATTGGCCCATGCAGTCAGTGTGATCTGTTATTTCCTCCCTTTTGCCAGGGATGTTAGCCAGAGCAATGGTCCGGGTCCCTTTTGCTCCGATTCCTGGGCCTATGCTTATCTGGAAACCAACCAGCTTGTCAATGATCTCAACAGCTTTCTACAGGAGGAGTTTAACAATCTTGGTTACCAAATCGCCTCCACTCAAGCTACGCATAATTTTAATGAAAAGACCTTACTCAGCGACTGGTCCCATCGTCATGTGGCTGTGATAGCCGGTTTGGGCACTTTGGGTCTGCACCGCATGCTCATCACTGAAAAAGGATGCTGCGGTCGTCTGGGCAGCCTGATAACAGATATGCCGCTGGTCCCCACCTCCAGACCCTCCATTCCCGCTTGCTTATATCAGTTCAATAATAGCTGCTACAGGTGCATCAAGAACTGCAGCTTTGATGCATTACAGGAAATCGATTTTCACCGTTTCAAGTGCTACGATAATCTGCTGAATAATGCTGAATTCCACAAAGAAAAGGGTTTTGTCGATGCCTGCGGGAAATGTCTGTGCCACATTCCCTGCTCTACTGGCGATCCGGTTAAAAGACTAACAAACCGGCCCCCTCGGAGCCCGGTTTAATCAATCCAGAATATCATACCCTCACCGTTGCTTGCCGCTTCTTGAAAAAAGTCCATAATCGCCTTGAGTTGTTTTAGAAGCTGTTCTAATTCCTGGTCTCCATGGTCCCACGTACCGGGATCTATTTTAATGCCCCAAATCCTAATTCTTTGACATTCCTGCCTGATGTCATCCAGGGATATTCCTCGGAATATTTCGCAGTGAAGCTTGACCTCTTCGGGTGTCTGGTATAGCGGTGGTCCATCTGTCCATCCCACCCTTAAGTTTCCCAACGGATGCCCGCCCAGCACGGCAAAACTCAAGTCCTGGCTGGCATTCCACAGGTCAGCGGTCAGTAGTAATTGCAGATCCTGCCATGCTTTTTGGATCTTTAATATCTCCCTATCATGGTCCAAAAGAATCTGCTCCGCCCCATCCGGATTGTCCATGAGTTTCCCAATTTCTTGCTGGCTAAGACGCGTATACTTACCGCTCATGGCGACCAAAGTACCCCCATTGCACTCTGCTATTTCACTTTTCCAATATCAACATCAACCAGGCAAAATATTCGTATATAATACATTCTTGCCTAAAATTACAATCCTTACCAGGGGCTAAAGGGACTGAAATTTTTAGGAATTTATTCATGGTATGATGATTCAGTACACATCCAGCTTTTATCCCAACTAGCCGTGAGCTATGTCCTGGTTCCTCTGAATGTCATTATATAGAACCCTGTCCAGGATTAAACAACCACATGCGCAAAATAACGAAATCCCTGTTTATAAACACGATTTACCTGCTTGTAACAAAGATGGCACCCTCTTGACATGCTTTCATGTAAAAAGCCCCTCGCTTCTATGGCCGAGAGGCTTAGGCCTTTCAATCTTTCTTATCAAAAAGAGTCTCCACAAAGGAGACTCTCGATTCCCGTTAACAAAGAATTCTGCCGGCATTTGATAATTTATCCCAAAGTCTTTAAATACACGTCAATGGCCCGCGCTGCCTTCTTCCCAGCCCCCATGGCCAGAATAACCGTAGCCGCCCCGGTGACCACGTCTCCTCCGGCAAATACTGCGGTCTTGGATGTACATCCGGTGCTTTCATCAGCGATAATATTGCCCCAGCGATTTGTTTCCATGTCCGGCGTGGTTTCCGGCACCAGAGGATTGGGGCCCTGACCAATGGCCATAATTACCGTATCCATTGGCATAAAGTACTCGGATCCTTTTATGGGAACAGGACTGCGGCGTCCGCTGGCATCCGGTTCGCCCAATTCGAAGCGCAGGCAAGTCATACCCTTCATCCAGCCCGCTTCATCTCCAACAATCTCGGTTGGGGAGGTGAGGAATCGGAACTGAACCCCTTCTTCATGAGCATGTTCCACCTCTTCCCGGCGGGCTGGCATCTCTTTTTCAGTTCTGCGGTAGACGATGTACGACTCTTTCGCTCCCAGGCGCAGGGCAGTGCGGGCGGCATCCATAGCTACATTGCCGCCGCCAATAACCGCCACCTTTTCACCCAGGGCAATGGGGGTAAGGTGGTCGGGGAAGAGATAGGCTTTCATCAGGTTAGCCCGGGTTAAAAATTCGTTAGCTGAATAAACCCCGTTGAGGTTTTCCCCGGGGATATTCATAAAATACGGTAAACCCGCGCCAGTCCCGACAAATATTGCATCATAACCAGAATTCAAAAGCTCATCAAGAGTATATATTTTGCCGATGACCATATTTGTACGAATCGTTACACCCATCTTCTCAATGGCAGCAATTTCCCGCCCCACGATATCTTTAGGCAGACGGAACTCAGGAATTCCGTACACGAGAACTCCCCCCGGAGTGTGCAGTGCTTCAAAAACTGTTACTTCATGGCCCATCAGACAGAGATCGGCAGCCGCTGTCAGTCCCGAGGGCCCGGAGCCAACTACGGCTACTTTGCGTCCTGAAGAAGGTGCGGATTTGACTACGACAGTCTGATCCTGTTTCATTTCAAAATCTGCCGCGAAGCGCTCCAGACGGCCTATGCCTACGGCTTCGCCTTTCTTGCCCAGAATGCACAGTTTTTCACACTGGCTTTCCTGAGGACATACCCGCCCGCAGACGGCCGGTAGTGTGTTCTTCTCCTTGATCTTGGCAATAGCTCCCGAAAAATCGTTTTTCTGGATTAATTGAATAAATGCCGGAATATCAATCTCTACCGGGCAGCCCTTGCTGCACGGTGCTTTCTTGCAACCCAGACAGCGCTGGGCCTCTTTTATAGCAGTTTCAGGATTGAATCCCAATGCAACCTCAGTAAAATTGGTCACCCGGACAGCAGGATCCTGGGTGGGCATTAACTCGCGAACATAGTTTATCTCCGGCATCCGCACTCACCCCCTCCGGATTCTGTCGCAACTTTTTCCTGAGCCAAAAACATGCGCGACCGTTGTTGGGCCAGTTCCCAGTCAACCTGGTGCCCGTCAAATTCGGGGCCATCCACACAGGCAAATCTGGTTTTTCCTCCGACTTCCACCCGGCAGGCCCCGCACATTCCAGTGCCATCCACCATAATAGGATTCAAGGACACAATGGTCGGCACCCCGAATTCCAAGGTAAGCTGACTGACCGCTTTCATCATTCCCAGAGGACCAATAGCAACCACCCGGTCCACCTTTATTTTATTCAAAATTTGGCGCAGTGGATCGGTAACCAGTCCCTTTTCACCGCCACTGCCATCATCCGTCACCATGATAAGGCTTTGACTGACTCTTTCCATCTCGTCCTTCAGAATCACTTGATTCGCATTGCGAGCGCCAATGATGCTGATAACCTGGTTGCCCTCTTCAAAAAGGGCCCGGGTTATGGGGTATACGGGAGCAATTCCCACGCCCCCGCCAACGCATACCACAGTGCCAAAATGCTCAATCTCCGAAGGCCGCCCCAATGGACCCACAAAATCGGTCAGATAATTTCCCTCTTCCATCATCCCTAGATCCAAAGTACTGCGTCCCACTTCTTGAAAGATGATGGTGACCAGCCCTTTCCCCAGGTCCAGGTCAGCAATGGTCAAAGGGATCCGCTCGCCGTTTTCATAAGTACGTAGTATGATAAACTGCCCCGGTTTGGCTTTTGCAGCTATTTCCGGGGCTTCTATATCCATTTGTTTCAAACCCGGCCCCAGAGTTTTTTTTCGATGTATCCAGAATCGATTTACGCTCAATGAGGACAACCTCCCTTGGTTTGATCTCATAAGACCACTAACAACATACAGTGCCAGTGTAGATTCTCACTCCGTCTTCCCACACTGGATGCAGATTAATTATTTCTCCTCCCCCGGAGTGCAACCCTTCTTTTTTTGACGTTTTTATACTGTATACATGTCAAGAAGTGCAGCATTGTGGGCTAAGCCCCCAATTCAGGCATGAACAGGATATAACAATGGAACGATTCTAATGTCTAGTACTCTGTTAAGACTAATTCTTTATATTATTCGTCGAGTAAAATTCATGTATGACAAGACGGAGGAATGAGTAATCATCGTCAATAACATTAGCTAAATTCACATAGCGCTCTAGCTGAGAAAGATATTTTTTCATTAGCAATATCACATGACAGCCTGGACGTATTTCGATTGACGACAACGCAGTCATACGGGAATTTGGCCGGCGAGAAGATAGAGAATTAGTTTTAACAAAGTACTAGCGCAACTGCAGATCTATGAATCGTTCCATTTGACAAGTTTGACAGTTATCCGTGTTATAGGAATGTTCTCACCAAACGGCAAAGGGAATGTACCAGGTAAGCTCCACCTCCGCATTCGCGAATTAGGTCGCGGGCCTGGTTCTGCATGGCCTGCTGCTTTATCTTGGCATCGCTTAGATACATAGCCAGGAGGCCTTCCACCACCAGATTATCAAGGGTTGAAGTAGGTAATTTCCCTGCGCACCCCTGTGCTTCTCGAATGAAAAGTTTTATGCGTTCCAGTGTTTCTTCCTGGTTCTGATAGTAGAAAACAAAGTTCAGGTCTTTCCCCTGGCGGTCTTCCTCTTGGTCGATAAAATAGTCCAGTAATATATGCAAACCGCAGATCCAGGGGAAATAGGCTTCCCGGGTGTCGCGTATCTGCTCAGCTTCCAAATAGGGTTGGCTGGCCAGGTTAAGGAGGGCGAAAAGAGCAAGCGTCGAACCGCTGGCCGCCGCCCATTCGTTCCACAGCAGTCCGGGATAATCGGGCAAATGTCTGGCCACCCAGGTTTGCAGGCATTGCTCTCTAAAATCCCAGGATAGGTGCTTGTTTACCTGCAGCTGATTATACCAATCAACAAGAGGCAATATCTGGTCTTTCACCAACGGATAGGAAGGAAGCTCGCTCAAGCACTGGCGGCATTTCTCCACCAGTGCCAGAATGTATCCCTCATCGGTCTGACAGGAAGAATACTCATAGTAGTTTAGGTGCGGCCTTTCCGGATCCAAGGCCGCCAGGAGAGATTGATGCAGGCGCAGAAATGCCTCACCATTCATTTCTCCGGCTCGGTCGCACAGATTGTCCAGATAATCGCAAAGGGTTTGGTATGCTACGATAAGTTGTAGTAGGTTTTCGTTCAAATGAGGTGAATAGGCGCAATAAACAGCCCCACCCTGACAGTGAAAGGCCTTTAGCCGCAGGCTGGTTAATGCCTGGCTGCGCAGTTCCGGATCCGGGATATGCCCTGCCTTTTCTGCCCAGAAGTGTAGCAATCGTTTGACCCGGGGGAGAACATAATATATGTAATGCCGCAAAAGGCTACCTTTGCTGTGCAAAGGACTGCTCCTTTGCGGGTGGGAAAGTTTTATCTCACCCGATCCGGTCAGCGGTTCCATCATCTTACGCCTCCAGGTTGCAAGCCCGCTGGCTGTCCATCTGGCGGTAATAGCCATCCCCAAGAAAGAGGGCTAATTCTTTCAGCGCTCGCCGGGCTGAATTGTCCGGGAGATGGTTGAGCACTTCCATGCTCTGGTTCAGAAAACCAGATGCCCAGCGCAGGCTTTTTTCCAGGGCACAGCTATCCTCCAGGACCTGAAGAATGCGAGGCAGGTCCTCCACCCGTGGGGTTCCATCCCGAAGCAGATTGCACATCCGTTGCGAATGCTCCGGGTCTTCCAATGCCAATAGCACTGGCAAGGTAATGTTCCCTTCCAGTAAATCGCCGCCCACCGGTTTGCCTAGTTCCTTGCTATCAGCGGCAAAGTCCAGAACATCATCAATGATCTGGTAAGCATAACCAAGGCACAGGCCGTACTGTTCTAAAATTTTTCCCTGTTCGCCTGGTAGATTACTGGTCAGCGACCCGACGCGGCAGGCGGAAGCAAACAAACAGGCGGTTTTGGCAAAAGTTTTTTCAAAATATTCTTCCTGGCTAACCACCAGGCTGTGTGCCTGAATGAGCTGTTTTATCTCCCCACTGCACATAATTTTGATGGCCCCGGCGAGACATTCCATAATCTCCCGGCACTCCAGGCGGCTAATCAGGTGGAAAGCACTGGCAAAGAGATAATCGCCAGCCAATACACTGATCTTTTCTCCCCATCGGGCATTGAGACTTTCTTTACCCCGCCTAAGGGGGGAATGATCGATCACATCATCATGAACCAGCGAAGCCAGGTGAATTAGCTCCACCGCCACAGCCGCATCTCTCAGCATTAATGGATCGGAATCTTGTAAGGATGCGCAGAGGTAAACCAAACGGGGTCGTAACAGTTTGCCCCGGGATTCCATCAATGAGCCAATAACCCGGTCAATTTCCTCGTGCTCAGAATGGAGAATATCTTGGAGACGGTTGACTACCATTTCTTCGGGGAAAAAATGCAGCTTTACGGCAGAATCGTTGGACATGGCAGAACACTCCCTTGCTGCTCGTTTTCCCTGTAGTCTGCCCTTTCCCTTTACAGATCATACCTTCCCACCCAGGAGTTTCTTTTTTACTTCCTGATGGGCATAGTTTTCAATTTCGTCATCCAGGCGATCCCCCCGGTCGACACCCCGGCGGGAGCACATGACATCGATAAAATAATCAGCCAGGACAGGGTTTTTGGGCAATAAGGGGCCGTGCAGGTAGCTGCCGATCAGGTTATGATATTTGAGACCTTCACCGCCATCCTTGCCATTGTTCCCAAAGCCTTTCAACACCCGTCCCAGGGGCTGCAAATTTTTATCCTCGAAATAGGTGCGGCCTCCATGGTTTTCAAAGCCCACAACACTGGTTTGGCTATCTCCCAGGGTTGATTCGATGACAATATTCCCGATCAGGCGTCCTTTTTCGCTCTCGGTATGAAATTGAAACAGCCCCAGCCCGTCAAACTTTTGTCCGTCCGGAGAACGGTAATAGGCTCCCAAGAGCTGGTAGGCTCCGCAAATAGCCAAAACCGGCAGGCCGTCTTTGACTGCAGCCATGATGCGGTCAGATTTGTTGAGCAAATCCTGATACACCAATCCCTGCTCCCGGTCTGATCCTCCCCCCATAAACAGGAAATCAACCTCATTGTAATCCAGGTTCTCACCCAGACCAATGGGCTTAATCCGGGCGGCATGTCCGTACCATTCCAGGCGTTTTTGCAGACAAATAAGGTTGCCCCGATCTCCGTAAAGGTTCATGAGATCGGGGTACATGTGAATGATCGTAAAGAGAGCCATAAAACACCTCCCTGATTCCCTATGGTGAAGCCTTCGATCTTCGAGGCGCAGCAGACGGCTGCTTTCGCTCCAATCCGGCTATTATCTTTCGAGCCGGGAACAGTGCAGTATAGGTGCACAAAATGAAGCTGGTATCACCGCTGCCTGCAATGGTTGCCTCTATCCCCCGCTCCAAGCTGGGAATGATGCGAAGCTTCCCAGTATCCAAACCGGCATACTTGGCTCGGATGGCGATGTCTCCACTGCGCTGTCCGGAACAGACCATCATGGTGATGTCGGTACTGGACCTGCCCAGCATTTCCACATCCGCATCCCAAATCCAGGAGATATCCCTCCCGTCGGCGGCATTGTCGTTAAGGGCAAAAAACAGGTTTTTGCGTCCAGGCCGGTTAAGCAGGGTTGCGAGACTCTGGTTGAGCCCGGCCGGATTTTTGACCAAAACCAGCAGGCAATCCCGACCGCCAATGCAGAATTGCTCCATGCGGCCGGCCTGCGGCTTATAGGAAGCCAAAGCTCGCTGGATAGTCCCCTCCGGGACGCCCAAAATGCTGCCCAGGGAGTAGGCGGCCAGAAGATTGTAGCCATTATAAAATCCCTGGTATTGGCTTTCGATACAGGTCTTGCCGACCATGAACTCCACCAGAGGCTCCATCTGTAAGTCAGATGCCATAAATTCCGGTGCGGGGTTCTGCTGGCCGCAGCCCGGACAGTGAAATTGTCCCAGCTGGGCATAATGAAAGCGCTGATAAACCAACTCGCTGCCGCAAAGCAGACAGTATCGTCCCTCTCGGCTGTCCAAGTTTTCAAAGGCGTCGTAGCGGGTGGGAGCAAAGCCATAAAAATGACAGGTAAGTCCGCTATTTCGAAAGGGGGCGCTCAGTGGATCATCGGCGTTCAAAACCATATCCAGTGGATGTTTCTTGACAGCTTTTATAATCAGGCCAATGGTAGTATCAAGTTCTCCATAGCGGTCCAACTGATCGCGGAAAAAATTCGTGACGACCATGATGTGAGCTGGAACCTCTTCCAACAATAAAGGTACATTGGCCTCATCGGTCTCTAGCAATGCATAGTCGAAATTCTGCCGTCCCCACATTCGGGCCGACCTGATAAAAGCGGTGGTAATACCGGACATCATATTCGCCCCAGCCTGATTGTGAACCAGGCGACTGCCCCGAGCACGGAGTATGCATGCGATAAGATTACTGGTGGTAGTCTTGCCATTGGTGCCGGTAACCAGAACCGTCTTTTGACGAACCTGGACAGCCAGGTCTTTTAATATGCCCGGATATATCCAGCGGGCTACCCGCCCCGGAAAATCCGTCCCCTGGTTGCCCAACAGCCGGCTTAAAATCATAGCCAGCTTGCCAGCTATGATAGCCAGAATAAGGCGCAATTTCTTCATTTCTGCATCCTGCTCCCCTGTCCCTTATATCATAAACGATCACAAACTTGACTCGTATCGTTATGCCTGGTCTTTATCAATAAAAAAGGACCTGCTGGTTACAGGCCCTGCTCCTGAAAGCTATAAAGCCATCCAGGAGGAACTTGCCTCAGTTCTGGTGCGGCGCGGCTGCTCTCTTTGACACAATTCCATATACAGTGATTCCATGCTGGCAGCCATATTCACAGCGGAAAGAGTGTTGGCTTTGCGTAAAGCATTGGATTGGTAGTAATTATAAACATCAGGTTTGGCCAGGACCTGGCATATAGCCTGGCTGAAATCTTCAACCCGGCATTCTGTGAGAATACCATCAACTCCGCTTTCTACCATATCCTGAACCCCGCAAGCCCGCACCGCCACCACTGGTAAACCGCAGGCCATAGCCTCGAGCAGAACCAGTCCCTGCGTCTCCGTCATAGAAGAAAAAACAAATAAATCGGCAGAGTAATAGGCATGAACCAGGGTCTCAAAAGGCAATGCTCCGGTGAATATTACGTCATCCTCCAACCCCATCTCCCGAGTCATGGTCTTCAGGGGTTGTTCCAAGGGACCGCGAGCAACCAGGACCAATACCGTATCCGGCCTGTGAGTGTGTACAGCCGCAAAAGATTCTATGAGAAATTCCAGATTCTTTTCCCGGGTCAGGCGGCCCACAAACAGGAGAATTTTTTTATCAAGACCGATGCCGTATTGATTGTGCAGCCATTTGTCGTCACCCCGGGCGAATTTCTCCAGGGATACCCCAGTGGGAATTACGGAAATGGGCCTATTCACTAAATTGGACTGTAATACCTCTTGGATTTCAGCGCAGGGAACCACCACGTGATCACAATGATTGCAGAATTTTATACTGTATTTTACCGTCATCTCCCGGGCCAGATCCTGGGCGACCGGAACGTAATGAGCATATTGATCATAAAGGGTATGATAGGTGAAGACCAGGGGCAGCTGGAATTTGTTGGCATAGCGTAGACCCACCCTCCCCATGGTGAAAGGTGATTGGACATGAATGAGGTCTAGCTTCAAATGTTTGATCAAGCTGCTGAGGCCTGGAAGCACAGGAATGGCCAGTGCAAAATCAGGATTGGTGGGGGAAGGCACCGACATAAACCGGTGAACGCCCTCCTCCTCTTCAATATAATTGGGGTAAGAAGGAGCAAAGATGTATATTTCATGTCCCTTGCGGTTCAATTCTTCTTTAAACGTTAAAATTGAAGTTACTACACCGCTCTGATAGGGCTTATAACTGTCGGAGAATACGCCAATTCTCACCTGGAGCACCTCCTTTGGCCAGTAAACTCATGTCTAATATTAAGCATATTTCGCTGATTTGGCAAGTTAACCCACAAGCCCTGATGAGCCCTGTGGGAATCAGGAGGACCTTCTATCTGCTTTTCTAATGGTCGTAGAACTCATGTCCGGCAATATCAACAGCCTCCCCGGGCACTGCTATGTTGGCCTGAGATAGAGATTCTTCCTCCACCGGTCGATGATAGGAAAGCTGATGAGAATTTGCACACCCGGCACATAAACTCGTGTTAACCAGGGCTTCCAGGCGAGCCGCTTCGATAGGTTGCCCGCACTCCTGGCATATGCCATACTGTCCCTGCTGATACCTGTTCAATGCGTCACTAACCTTTTCCAACTCATACTCCAGCATTTCCAGAAGACCGTGCTCCTTCTCTCTCTCATAAAGCTCTGAAGCTGTATCAGCCGGATGCTGGTCGTAGAGCGACAGTTCATCAGCCGCCATGGTCTGATAGGACAAGAGGTTTTCCTGTTTATGGCGAATCATGCCTTCAATTTCTGCTTTTCTAGCTTGCAGCCGTGCTAGATCTTCCACCCGAACCACCTCATTCATTCATTTTCGCTTATCTTAACTAGGGACCGATTCTCATTTCGCTCCGGACAATATCCACCAGTTCAGCAATAAAATGTCCGATAACCGGTATATTTAGCATAATGATGTGTTGAAGAAAGTAGACAACCAGAGCCGCCAGAAACGTGAATCCAATGGCCATGCCAAAACCCCGGGCCAAACCTATCCAAAAATTAAGAAACAGGAGGCGGCGGGGTCGATGCAGCATTTCCACATATTCAGCAATACCCGTTTTTTCCATTTCCCGGGCAATATCATCCAGGCGCCCCTTAATATGGGCCAGGGTTTTCTCTGGGTCTTCCTTGGGAATAGTCTGCTCCACCATATTCCCTCCACTATTATTATACCGGTATGCAAATTTCCCATACCTGCAAATATAGTGTCTACTCTAAACCACGTATTACTCGTATGGTAATTATTAGTAGAATCAAGCCAAGAATTGAGTAATACTCATTTATACAGAATCTAACCGGCGATAAGGCAAAGAATTAGGGTCGGCAGTATACTAATTGTTCAGAGAATGGATGGGAGCAGGGATGCGCCCCTGACGGGCTATGAAGTCCGCTGATGAAAGATGGCTGACAGCCATGACCGGAGCTCGACCGAGAAGCCCGCCAAATTCCACCCAATCCCCTTCTTTCTTTCCCGGGGCAGGTATGATGCGCACGGCTGTGGTTTTGCGATTGATCATACCAATGGCTGCTTCATCAGCAATAATAGCAGATATCGTTGATGAGGGAGTGCTGCCTGGTATAGCGATCATGTCCAGCCCCACGGAGCAAACACATGTCATCGCTTCCAGCTTGTCAATACCCAGGACGCCGGCTGCTACAGCAGCAATCATTCCAGCATCTTCGCTAACCGGAATAAAAGCACCCGAGAGTCCTCCTACAAACGAAGAAGCCATCGCTCCACCCTTTTTGACCGCGTCATTGAGCAGGGCCAGGGCGGCAGTGCTGCCATGAGCCCCCACTTGTTCCAAACCCATGGACTGTAATATTTCAGCTACGCTGTCCCCTACAGCCGGTGTGGGAGCTAGAGAAAGATCCACGATGCCGAAGGGCACACCCAGTCGTTGCGAAGCTACCCGGCCTACCAATTCCCCCATACGGGTGATTTTAAAAGCAGTGTTTTTAATGACATTGGCCAGGTGGCCAAAATCAGCCTGCGGGTGCTTGCGGACGGCATTCAGTACCACGCCGGGGCCGGATATTCCGATATGAATAGCGGATTCCGGCTCTCCCGGTCCATGAAAGGCTCCGGCCATGAAAGGATTGTCTTCTACAGCATTGCAGAAAACCACCAGCTTGGCACAACCGATACCGTCCTTATCAGCTGTAAGGGCAGCAGTCCGCAGGATGACATCGCCCAGCAGAGCTACGGCATCCATATTAATTCCTGCTTTTGTGGTTCCCACATTGATGGAGGCACAAACTCGCTCAGTTAGGGCCAGGGCTTCGGGCAAAGCGGACAGCAAGGCTTGATCCCCTCGGGTAAATCCCTTGTGCACCAGGGCTGAAAATCCGCCCAGGAAATTAACCCCCACCTCCGCAGCGGCTTGATCCAGATGACGGGCTATGGTTATCATGGCCTCGGCGTCCAATCCATCTGCAACCATCGACACTGGCGTTATCGAAATCCGTTTATTGATAATCGGAATGCCATATTCCTTTTCGATGTCCTCCCCAACTTGAACCAGCCTGTGTGCCTGGCGTTTTATCTTCTCACAGATACGCCGGCCTGTCTCCTCCCCTGTATCAGCCCGGCAATCCTGAATGTTTATGCCCATAGTGATCGTCCTGATATCCAGATTTTCCGATTGTACCATACGAACCGTTTCTATAACCTCATCCTTACTAATACTGAAATGCACGACGGCACCCCCTCATCCTATTTCCCTCGCTTGTTTACTTCCCTGATGCTGTGTATGGAAAACAGGAAAGCCCAGCCGAATGGTCGGGCCTTCTCCTCGCTTGTCATAAGCTCTTTTACTCTGAATGGAAGCCGCAGCACTCCTGATGCGCCTGGTAAGCACCTGCCTAGATCCTGTGCATATATTTAAAAATATCTTCGTGCTGAACATTGACTTCCAGGCCCAGGTCTAAACCTTTCTCTTTTAAACGGTGAGTAAGCTCCGATAAATCCACCCGGGTCTGACTGCTGTCTACAACCATAACCATGGTAAAAAAGCCCTGTAAAATGGTTTGACTGATATCCAGGATATTTACTTCAGCTTCGGCTAGAATATTGGCTATACCGGCAATAATGCCCACCCGGTCGTAGCCCAAAACCGTGATAATAAGACGTTTTCCTTCTTCCAAGGGAGCTCTCCTCCTCCGCAGTTTATAGATTTTTTCTCTACTACAATACCTTTATTACTTGAGCACAGCGCTGGCAAAGAGTAGGATTCCCCTCGTCCTCTCCAACGCTGGTTTCAATCACCCAGCAGCGCTCGCACTTACCGCCTGCGGCTGGCTGAACCTGGACCCACAATCCCTGTATGTCCTCAATGCTTAAAGCTTCCTGGGGACGCTCCCCAGCGGGACTCACATCCACCTGAGAAACGATAAAGACACTGCTCAGGTCGTCGCTCTTTTTCAGAGTTTCCAGCCACTCGGAATCAGCATATAGGGTGATCCAGGCGCCTAATGAATGCCCGATCGTCTTGTGGCTGCGGGCTTCTTCCAGGGCCTTGGTGACGACTTCCCGCGCAGTGAGCAAACGGTCCACGCGCTTTTCCAGTTCCTCGTCCTGAAAAGCATCAACTGGTTGCGGCCAATCCAACATCTGAACACTTTCCGGCTGCCCCGCACCACGTAAGTGGGACCAGATTTCTTCACTGGTGAAGGCCAGGACCGGGGTCAGCATGACTACCAGAGTATGAATCAAATCGTGCAAAACTGTCTGAGCTGCACGTCTTCCCGGGTCGTCCGGATATGAGCAATAAAGCTTATCTTTGAGGATATCGAAATAAATGTTGCTCAAATCCACAGTACAGAAGTTATGAATGGAGTGGAAAACCACATGGAATTCATACTCCTGGAAAGCCCTGGTTACCCGCCGCACCAGTTTATCAAGCTTTAACAAAGCCCAGCGATCCAGTTCGTTCAATTCAGTGTAGGGCACCCGATCCTTATCGGGATCGAAATCATAAAGGTTGCTGAGAATAAAACGACAGGTGTTGCGAATTTTCCTATAGGCTTCCGCGCACTGGCGAATGATGTTCTTCGATACCGAAATATCATTACGGTAATCGGCCGAAGAAACCCAAAGACGCAGAATATCGGCCCCCATCTCCCGGATCATCGCCAGGGGATCCACGACATTGCCGATTGACTTGGACATTTTCCGACCCTGTTCATCAACTACGAATCCATGGGTCAACACCTGGCGATAAGGCGCTTGGCCCCGCACTGCCACAGCCGTGGACAGGGATGAGTTGAACCAACCCCGGTGCTGGTCGCTGCCTTCCAAATACATGTCAGAAGGCCAACGCAGGTCTTTATAGGTCTCCAGAACCGCCATATGGCTTGAACCGGAATCGAACCAGACATCCATGATGTCCGTTTCTTTCCTGAAGTGCTGAAGACCGCAGGAAGGACATTGGTATTCGGGCGGCAAGAGTTTTTGGGCCTCCTCCTTAAACCAGATATCGGAGCCGCCTTCAGCAAAGAGCTGGCTTACACGTTCAATCGTCTGAGGAGTGATGATCGTCTCCCCACAGGCATCACAATAGAAAATGGGAATAGGTACACCCCAGGTTCGCTGCCGGGAAATACACCAATCACCCCGGTCGCGTACCATATTGTAAATCCGCTCCCGACCCCAGGCCGGAATCCATTTGACTCCGTCAATAGCTTTCAAGGCCTCCTGGCGAAAGCCGTCAATACTGGCGAACCACTGCTCCGTGGCCCGGTAAATGATGGGGTTTTTGCAGCGCCAGCAGTGTGGATATTGATGTTCGATTGAGGCTACCTTTAGGAGCATGGAACGCTTCTGCAATTCATCGATAACAGCCTGGTTGGCTTTGTGAACATACAAACCTTTAAATTGACCGGCTTCTTCAGTAAAGCAGCCCTTGTCATCGACTGGAGAAATTACTTCAAGTCCGTAAATTTTCCCTACATAAAAGTCGTCCTCGCCGTGTCCGGGAGCGGTATGCACAGCACCAGTTCCTGCTTCCAGGGTAACATGTTCGCCCAGAATCACCAGAGAATCCCTATCGATGAAAGGATGGCGAGCCACTGCCCTTTCCAGGCTCTTGCCTTTATATTCAGCCAGGATCGGATAAGAAGTCCAGCCTAACTCGGCAGCTACTTGTTCCAGCAAACCTTTGGCCAAAAGGTATTTTTCCTCTCCCACCTGGACCAGGACATATTCGAATTCCGGATGCAGGGAAATGCCGGTATTTGCCGGCAAAGTCCAGGGTGTGGTGGTCCAGATGATGATAAAGGCATCCTCGGGCAGCACACCCCGGCCGTCTTTTACAGGAAATTTCACATAAATGGAGGGCGATACTTTGTTATCGTATTCCACCTCGGCTTCAGCCAGAGCTGTTTCACAATCCCCACACCAGTAAACCGGTTTCAGGCCTTTATATATGTAGCCCTTGTTGGCCATTTCCCCAAAGACCTTGATCTGAATCGATTCAAAAACCGGATTCAATGTTAGGTAGGGGTGCCCCCAATCCCCGCGAACGCCCAGGCGTTTGAATTGCTCTCGCTGTGTATCCACATATTTCAGAGCATATTGTTTACAGTGTTGGCGAAATTCCACCACATTCGTACGATGGCGATCCAGGCCCAGCGCTTTGATGGCCTGCTGCTCGATGGGTAGGCCGTGGGTATCCCAGCCCGGCACATAGGGGGAATCGAAGCCGGACATGGATTTAAACTTCACAATAATATCTTTGAGCACCTTGTTCAGCGTATGACCCATGTGGATATCACCATTGGCGTAAGGTGGCCCATCATGGAGGATGAACTTGGGTTTGCCTTGATTATGTTCCTGCACCTTGTTATACAGGTCCATCTCGGCCCATTGAGCCAGAATTTCCGGCTCTTTGGTCGGCAGGTTGGCTCGCATGGGAAAATCCGTCTGCGGTAGATTCAAAGTTCCGTCATATTTACCTTTAGCCATTCGTACTGTCACCATCCGTTCATATTATTCCCCGGGCTGTCGTTCCATAAGTATCGACCAGCCTGATTGATAGAAAAAGCCTTTCATCCCACTGGGACGAAAGGCATGCTTCCGCGGTACCACCCACATAGCGCCGGTGACGGCGCCTCTCAAATACCCTGTAACGCGGGCAGCGTTCAAACCTACTCGGTACACTGTGTACTAACTTTCGGCCTGAAGGCTCCCGGGTGATCTTCAACGAAACACAGCAACCGGCTTCCACCATCCCGGGTTCGCTATGGCTGTGGGCTTTTCGTCTACTGTCCCGTTCATTGCCTGGAATATTCCATATGAAAATTACAGTATATTTTAGCATATCCCCGGTTCGAAAACAACTGTCCGTCCCGATTATTCCCTATCTTCTGCCCTTTAAAACCCTTTCCCGGGGATGATCTTTACTTATCAAAAGTCTTTGCACAAAAACGCTCCACCACACAATGGGGGCAGTCAGGTTTACGGGCCTTGCATATCCGGCGTCCGTGAAAGATCAGGATGTGATGGGCTTTTCCCCACATTTCCCGGGGAAGCAATTCCTTCAGGCCCATTTCTGTCTGAACTGGGGTTTTGGTCCGCACCAGTCCCAGGCGATTGGATACCCGCTGTACATGGGTGTCCACTCCCAAACCGGGTTGGCCAAAGCCCACTGCGATAATTACATTGGCGCTTTTGCGTCCCACTCCCGGCAGCTTGATGAGTTCCTCAAGTGAATCCGGCACCTGTCCTTGATACTGCTCCTGTATGACCCGGGCCAGTTCCTTGAGGTGGCTAGCTTTATTGCGGTAAATACCTACAGGGCGGATTATATCTTCCAGTTCGCTCAACTCCGCCTCAGCAAGTGTCGATTGACTGGAATACTTTTGAAACAGTTGAGTCGTAACCCGGTTCACCTGCTCGTCAGTGCTCTGTGCAGAAAGAACCACAGCTACCAGCAATTCAAAAGTGCTGTTGTATTGTAAAAGGGTTCCGGCATCCGGGTATTCCTCTTGAAGTTGTCTCAGAATCTGCAAGGCATTTTTCCTGGTCAGCATCATCACTCCGTCCATCATCCCGGTTTTCCCCTGCTTCCACTATAGGGTATCAAACAGCTCCATACAAGTGCATAAGGAGACCTTATTGTTGTGTCATGCCCTCTTGAGAATGTTAACTTGAGAATGTTAAAACTCATGCCAGTCAATCGGCGGGTGTGTCCCCTTTCCTTCTAGCTAGACGACTGCCGGATTGGGAGTTATTATATCTCTAGAAGAAGAAAGCGAGGCAATAAACATGACGGAAAGATGTAAGCATCTGCACAGCGAGTGTGGCTTACCCAATACTGAAAAACCCCCGCTGCCTTCACCTCCCTGTTTCACATCCATGGAAGCACGTTTGCTTGAGTACGACTGTAAAAAGGTTCAGGTTGCTCTGCCCGTTTTGGAAAGTTACCTGAACCCGGCGGGAACCATGCAGGGCGGATTTATCTCGGCCGCTTTTGACAACGTGTTTGGACCTCTTTGTCTGCTGGCCACCGGGACGCCCCATACAGCTGCTTTGAATCTTTCCACTACCTATCACCGGCCCCTTTTCCAGGGCGATGAGTTAGTCATTACGGCAACGGTTCAGTCCCATGGCAAGACCGCTATTCATATGATTGCAGAGGGTTACAACCAGGACGGAAAGCTGGTTGCTACATCAAGTACCAGTTATATCATCAAGCAAAACCCCAAGTAATAAGAGCACTACTTGACATAAAAATGGCTTCCCCACCCAATAATCGGAAGGGAAGCCGCAATATTTTACTTATTACACCTGCAGCACTTTGCTGAGAAATGACTGCGTGCGGGGGTTGCGGGGATTGCTGAATATGTTTTCCGGCAAGCCCTCTTCCATAATAACCCCTTCATCCATGAAGATTACCCGGTCTCCAACTTCCCGGGCAAAACCCATTTCATGGGTTACTACCACCATGGTCATTCCTTCAATGGCCAGGTCTTTCATAACCGCCAAGACCTCCCCCACCATTTCCGGATCCAGAGCTGAGGTGGGTTCATCAAAGAGCATGATTTTGGGCTGCATAGCCAGTGCCCGGGCAATAGCCACCCGCTGCTTCTGCCCGCCAGACAGCTGAGCTGGATAAACATTGATTTTATCCATAAGGCCCACCTTGCGCAGCAGTTCCCGGGCCAGCTCTTCAGCCTGGTCTCTGGCCATGCCCTTGATGATCAATGGGGCCATAGTGATATTTTCCAGGGTAGTTTTATGAGGAAAAAGGTTAAATAGCTGGAAGACCATTCCCACCTTCTGCCGGACTGTATTAATATCAGTCTGATGGTGGGTCAGTTCCTGGCCATCTATTACGATCTGTCCTGCATCGGGGGACTCCAGATGGTTAATACAGCGCAAGAGAGTGCTCTTCCCCGACCCGCTGGGTCCGATTACGCAGACTACCTCACTAGGCTTTACATGGCAATTAATCCCCTTCAATACTTCCAATTTTCCAAAATGCTTGTGCAGGTCTCTGATATCGATCACTCGTTGGCCAATCTCCTTTCCACCCAATCTCCCAGAACAGACAGGGTCTTGGTCATAATGAAGTAGATCATGGCGACCGTTCCCCAGATCCAGGCGGCCTCAAAGGTAGTGGAATAGAGCAGTTTTCCGCGCAGGGTCAGCTCTTCTGCTGCAATCACGGCCACCAGGGATGTATCCTTCAATACAGCAATAAACTCATTGATTAAAGGTGGTATTACAATCTTATAAGCCTGGGGCAGGATGACGTGCCACATAGCCTGACGGTTGCTCATCCCTAGAGATCGAGCCGCCTCCATTTGCCCCCGGTCTACGGCTTGGATGCCAGCCCGGACAATCTCAGCTACATAAGCCCCACTGTTTAACGAGCAGGCAATAACGGCAGCCGTAAAATTGCTTGAATCAGGCAGGATCATAGGTAGAACACCAAAATAAATGAGAAGGATCTGAACAAACAGGGGCGTGCCGCGGAAGAAATCAATATAAACGGTAGCCAGCCAGACCAGAGGTTTTAGACCGGAGATTTTGGATAAAGCAGCCACCAATCCCAGCGCCATACCGATTAAAATGCTCAGTACAGTGATTTCAAGGGTCAGTACTGCCCCCCCCAGGAAATACATCATGTGCGTACTAACTACCTGCAACCCTCTGATGCCCATCATTGAGTCAATAATATTACCGGATATGATATGAAATGATGCAACAGGCATATACCAGTCCGTCCTCCCGATTAAGGGAAAAGCGCGAGATGGATCTCGCGCTTTTCCTATCGTTTATCTGGTTCTATTTGGCTGCTCCGAACCATTTGTCATAAATCTTCTGGTATTCTCCGTTGGCCTTAATCTTGGCCAGGCCGTCGTTGATAACCTTTATTATGGCTGTATTACCCTTTTTAACAGGGATGCCATATTGAGCGTCGATGGAGAATTCTTCTCCTACCATTTTCACTTTGCCTTTTTCGGCGTTCTTTACATAGTAATCGGTTACCGGGCGGTCATTAATTACCGCATCGACTCCGCCTTTTTCCAGTTCCATGAAGGCTTCTCCCACAGAGTCAAAGGTCTTCACAGTGGTTTTGGGATCCTTCGCTTTGACGGCATCAGATGCTGCTTTGCCTGTGGTTCCAACTTCTGCAGCCAGTCTCTTGCCCTTCAGGTCATCCAGCGACTTGATTGTGGTGTCATTCTCAGCCACGGCAATAATCAGACCAGCGTTGAAGTAAGGATCACTGAAATCGACCGATTGTTTCCGTTCATCATTGATGGTCATCGCCGATATAGCACAGTCAATTTTGCCAGCATTAACAGCGGGAATCAGGGCATCAAAACCGAGACTCTGGATCTGAACTTCGTAGCCTTCCGCAGCGCCGATAGCCCGGATCAGGTCCATATCGAAACCATCATACTGCCCATTTGCACTACTGGATTCAAAGGGAGGATATGTAGTCTCCGAACCTACTTTCAAAACCTTCTTCGTAGTATCAGTTTGCTGGGGTGTTGGGGTTTGCTCTTTTTTGCTGCAGGCGGTCACAGCAAAGGCCATGCCCAGAATCAGGATTGCAGCCAGCACCAAACTTACCGTTCGTTTCATTGATTAACCACTCCTTTAACTATTTTCGACAACCGTACCCATCTTCGTACATTATACTTTGTCCACAGAGGAATCGACAACGCAAATATTTCAAAGTATTTACGAATCTTTTCGGGAAAGATATATTAGTATATGTTGGGATTTATATGGAATTTATTTCAATATCCTCAACCGAAGATAGGATGATGGGGCGGTTGAAGAATGAATCGATTTAGCAAACGCACCCAAGCAGAACTCTCCATGCTCATGGTGGCATTTATTTGGGGCGCTACCTTTGTCGTGGTAAAAGACGCTCTTAGAGATATCGGTCCCTTTCTATTTCTGGGCCTGCGCTTTATTCTGGCTTTTTTGGCTCTGGCCGTGCTCTCTTTTGAAAATATTAGAAAGCTGAGACCTGGCACCTGGGCATCGGGAGCTCTTCTGGGTCTTTTCCTCTTTATCGGTTATGTGAATCAGACCATAGGCCTGAAATATACCACAGCTTCCAACGCCGGATTTATCACCGGATTCAGCGTTATTTTGGTGCCCATTATTTATTGTCTGATCAACCGCTGCTGGCCATCCTTCAGAACTGTAGTAACCGTAGTTACTGCCGCAGCCGGATTGTTCCTGCTCTCCTTCCAAGGAAAGACTTTGTCCCTGGCCCTGGGGGATTTTTTGGTCTTGATCTGCGCTTTTGGTTTTGCGTTTCACATCGTTTTTGTTGACCGCTACTCTCACCAACATAATGCAGTAGCCATAACTGGTGTGCAGATTCTTTTCACCGGAGTGCTATGCTTAAGCATCGGATTGGTGGTAGAGCCCTGGCCGGTCCATTTCAGCGGGCAAGCTCTGCTGGCCATCGCGGTGACAGCCCTTTTGGCTACGGCTCTGGCTTTTTTGGCACAAAATTATCTGCAGAAATTCAGCACTCCCACACGCTTTGCCATTGTCCTCACCACCGAACCAGTTTTTGCAGCTGTGACAGCCTATTTCCTGGGCGGTGAAATGCTAAGCCGACAGGGGATGGCCGGTGGCGGTTTAATCGTTCTCTCCATGCTCATCTCCATCCTGACTCGACGGGAAAAGAACCTGGTCGAAGCCAACGTATAAAGATCCGTTTTCCATCTTCATTCTTAGCGCCCCTGAATCCACTGCTCTTCCCTCTCTTTAAACCACCCCTGTATGTTTTGCTTCCGGACACAATCTTCTTCGTCTAATGACCCGTCCACTTTCGTATAGGCCAGAGGTAATCCGGGAAAATTATCATAAATTCCACGCTGAGACCATGATGAGACAGCCTGAAATCTGCCCCCCTTGCCTGGCGAGTAGAAAAACAACTTTGGTGAAGATTAAGGAGGCGCCCCTATGATATTTGCCTACCATCCGCTGGAAGGCGGCTACCCGGTTCCCATGCGTCATGTGGGGGCTAACATTCCTTATGAATGGATTATCTATATCCTGATGTTGATTCCCCTATATTTCCTTTTTTATGGCTGCTACCGACATATTCAGGTATGGAAACAGGGGCAGGGCAAAATCAATCGTGGCGAACAGAGCGGGCCGCGCATCCTTTCCTTGTTAATCAATACCCTGGGTCAGCGTCAGATTATTAGGAAGCCTCTGCCTGGTTGGATGCATTTCCTGCTTTTCTGGGGTTTTGTTTTTCTTTTCATTGCTACAGTGGCTTTCGCTATGTGGGATAAAATCGGTTTTCCCCCTCTTACTGGCCAGTTGTATATAGGAATGTCGTGGGTGGCTGATGTGACGGGTCTTCTGGCCATGGCCGGGGTGTTGGTGCTGGCCATGATCCGCTATATTCAGCGCCCGGACCGGCTGAATGATTCCAGACCTCTGGATGGCTGGCTGTTAGTGCTCATTTTTTTCGTTCTTCTGGGCGGTTTTATCATCGAAGGGCTTCGCCTGGCCGCTCAGATCAGGCTAACCCCTACCATGGCACAAATTGCTTATGAAAAAGCCGCTTCACCGGTAGGGTGGGCTTTTTCCGGCCTATTCGCCAGCCCCCCTCTCAGCACCATTCTTCTCTGGCACCGCATCGCCTGGTGGTCGCATATGGCCCTGGCTTTCCTTTTTATTGCAGTGATTCCCTATACGAAACTCTGGCACATATTTACCGGCATGTTCAATTATTACGTCCGAGACCTGGGACCCAGTGCCAACCGCATGGTGGAAAATATTGAAGAAGCAGAGAGTTTCGGGGTGGAGAGTATCGAAGGGTTCACCTGGAAGGATCTGCTCGACCTGGATGCTTGCATTCGCTGCGGACGCTGCCAGGAAAACTGCCCCACCTATATGACCGGCAAGGCCCTTAACCCGAAAATAACCCTAATCCAGGCAATGAAAAAGCATATGGATGCCAAGTCATCGCGTTCCCAGTAAAAAGGCCTTTAGATTCCAGGTTAAGCTGCTCAATAAGAAGGTCTCCAAGGCTCCCTCAATTATCCTCCCTTTGCAGGCCAGAAAAATACAATACCCGGGCATAGAGCCAGGGCGTATGGTTGGATTTATTGTGCAGAGAAGCCGGTTGCAAGCTACTCCATACCCAGACGTTCCAATAATTCTTCCTTACGTATACCTTCAATCTGCAATAACTTTTGTCGGGAGCTTTCTCCTCGAAGAATGGAGATATTACGGCGGGAAATGTGAAGTTCTGCGGCCAGGAAAGTGAGCAAGGCCTGGTTAGCTTCTCCCTCCACCGGAGGAGCGGTGAGTCTGACCTTCAGGGCACCTTCCCATTCACCCAGAATCTGATTGCGCGAGGCTTTGGGCTGTACCTTGACTTCCATGCGCAGGCTGTTTTTTCCCTCGGAGATCCGCAAGGCCACTACAGGTCCTCCGGTCCGATCTTTTCCAGGCGTTCCATGACTACCTTGATGTCAGCCCCGTAAAAGAACCCGCTCATTTCCTCAACCTTGCGATGGTTGGTTTCCAGAATTTCCATGTGAGCAGTCATTTGGCCTTTCAATTCAGCATTGAATATGTTGAGGCGTTTAATAACTTCATGGTACATAGTCATAATATCCGAAATTCTCTTCTTGGTTTCATCCAGCATGAGAGACGCTTCTTTACGGGCATTGCCCTTCAAGTCTTCGGCAGCCTGTTGGGCCAGAATTAAAGTGTTGTTCATGGTTCCTTCCAGACGTCGATACTTTTGCAGATCGTCTTCCAGCCTCTGAACCTTTTCTTTTAACCCAGCATTATCGCTGTAAAGGGTTTCATAATCCTGGGCCAGGCGGCTGATAAACTCCCTCACTTCCTCCTGGTCAAATCCCCTCAAGGATTTACCGAATTGCTGGCTGCGAATCTCAATCGCTGTTATCATTCTGCTCCCCCCTTGCTCATTGAATTGGCTGCCAATTTTTATACTCCGGGCTGCAACTTTACTTGATCAGGAAGGACTGTGAGCCCGGCTGGGCAAAGACATAGAAGCTCATTTAGATAATCATCTTCTGCCCAAAGCCCATTGGCCAGATTTTCCAGGGCCTTTTGGTAGATCTTAACGATTTCGATAAGTATTTCATGAGAATACAACTCACCATCAATGCGCACATATCGCAAACCAGCCTTGATCAGGGATGGCAATAAGGACAAATTACACAGGTCATAGGGAAAATATACGTAGGTCCGGCATCGATCGTCACTGAAGAGACGGTCATGCTGCCCACATCCGTCCTCTAAATAATAATCCTGATGAACACAACTAGCCTGGCAGCCAACTTCCGCATCCCCCTCAGCGAGAACTTCGGCGGATCGGGCCGGGCATATATCGCTGACCATTCCACATAGAGGACCGTGCACCAGAGCTTCGATATCCAATCCCGTTTCGGCTAATTCCTGCAGGGCTTGAGGCCCTAGTTCCAGGGAAGCACTTACCCGACTTACGCCCAGTTCCAAAAGCAAGGAAGCTGCTTCCTGGTTAAGCAAGTTCAGACCGTAGCCTCCATGGACAATATACCCTGTCTCTCGGGCTTCCACCATACTGCCCCAATCATTGGCGACGATGCCATCCAATCTTCCCCGTAAGCTATTCAAATCCTGGCGAAATCGTGCCAGGTCTGTCTCGCCAATGATGCGCGGGCTCTCCATGAACACCCGCATGCCCATATCATGAGCACGCGCTATTGCCTTCTCCCTGTTTTCCGATCCCCATTGAAAAGGAGATTGACGAAAATTTTCTCCCGGTAAGATGATTTGTTTGACACCCATTGTTCCCAGAGCGGCCAGGCTCTCCAAGTCGCCCACCTTGACACTTAACTGGACTGGTGATTGCTGGGCTTCTACAGGCTTAATTCCTGTATTCTCGCCCTTTGCCAGCCTCGAAGCAGGAAAAGCCTGGCTGACGAAAAAGGGCTCTCGGACACCGCTGGGATCTGTAGCGTCAGCCCCCGGGGGGCCGGAGAGATTGCCGTTGGTAAAATCCCGAATTCTCCGGGCCCGTAATTGAACCATATCCTGTTCTTGACCTGGATGAGCAGATTTTCGGTCCTGAGCGCTGTCCAGGGCGTGGCGATAGGCACCAACCAGATGAGATAGATAATCAGCCGGGCGCATCCGTCCTTCAATTTTCAGGGAGCTTACTCCGGCATGAATCATAGCGGGCAGGTCGTTAATAACACACAGGTCTTTATAAGCAAGATGATAGAGAAATTTCTGCTCATCTCCGCTCCCGTGCAAGCGATAGCTCCAGCGGCAGGGCTTTACGCAGCGGCCCCGGTTCCCGCTCTCACCCTTTAGAAAGCTGCTCATATAACATTGCCCGGCATGCGAAACGCAAAGATCCCCATGGGCAAAAAACTCAATGCCCAGAGTGGTCGAGGAATGAATAGCCTGGATTTCCTCCAGAGTAAGATTCTTGGATAGGATTACGCGTGAAAAACCTATTTCTTCAAAAAACCGTGCTGCTGCTGAATTGGCCACTCCCATCTGCACACTGGCATGCAGGGGCACATGTAGATTCAACTCCTTATGAAGTCTAACCAGCCCCAGGTCTTGTACAATGAGGGCATCGACTCCGATTTCCTGAAGAAATAGAAGATACTCTTTAAGCCCTACCAGTTCTTCCGGAAGATAAAGATTATTCACCGTAATATAAAGCTTTTTCCTGCGTTGGTGCATGTATTGTACAGCACGCTCCAATTCCTGGTCGGAGAAATTATATTCCGGCTTTAGAAGGCGCATATTAAAACCCTTGCCGCCCAGATATACAGCATCCGCGCCGGCGGCAACAACAGCTTCCAGCACCTCCCACTTTCCTGCAGGTGCCAAGAGCTCAACAAAGGATTCGGGCATCATAAACTAACTCCCCTAAACATTATTACTATGGATTTACAAATACCTGCCCACCAGGGATTGTACGATTTGGATGACAAAAAACAAAAGAATGGGGGAAAAGTCAACGGCTCCGGCTAAAGGTATAATCCTTCGAAACGGCGCCATAAAAGGCTCAGTCACATCGTAGACAAATTTTATGATGGGTTGATACGGGTTGTGGGGAATATAAGACAAAAGGCAGCGAACGACTACCAGCCATTTCAGCACCTCCAGTGCTGTCATCAACAAATCTCCCACACTGAATCTTCCCAGACCAAATAGTCCCACCCGGTGTCCTCCAAAAATACCTATTTTTTACCCAGCTCGATAGAACGCTGGAAGGCCTTCTCAATCGCTTGAAAAAAGGCTCCGCGCAGTCCATGTTCCTCTAATTGCCTGACCCCGGCAATGGTTGTTCCTGCGGGGGAACAGACCTGCTCGCGCAGGATGGCAGGATGTTCACCGGTGTCCTCCAACATTTTAATGCTACCGGCTGCCGTTTTCAATACCAATTGGCGAGCGACACTGGAGTCCAGCCCCACCTGCACGGCTGCATTGATCATGGCTTCTACCACCAGGAACATATAGGCAGGTCCACTGCCCGAAACGGCAGTAACCGCGTCCATATTTTTTTCCTCCATGAGCAGAGCTATTCCACTTGCGGCAAAAAGATTGGCCGCAATGTCCAAATCTTCCGATCTAGTATACTTACCGGGACACAAAGCAGCAACCCCCGAACCTACCAGGCAGGGTGTATTGGGCATAACTCGAACGATTGGCACCTCTATTCCCAAGAGGCTTTCCAGGCTGCCGGTTGTGATGCCTGCGGCCACGGAAATAAGTAGTTTTTCTTCGTTCCAGGCAGTTTTCGTCAAGTTCAACACCTGAGGAACTTGTTGGGGCTTGACGGCTAGCAGGATGATTCCTGATTTGTGAATCAGTTCCCATTGCTCCAACGCTACGCTGTTGAATTCGGTGGAGAACAGAGTGGTGCGGGCCGGGTTAACATCATTGACATAGATGTTAGCGATGTCCGGGCAGGAACTGGCCGTGAGACCCTTTAGCAGGGCATAAGCCATTTTTCCGCATCCGATCACTCCGAGGGAAGAACGCACTACCGCTCACCCCCGCTTGGATTCCAGAAGTTATGGCGGCGCATAATCGATCCCTTATCCCGGCTGATCTCCATATTACTGGGAGCAAAAACGAAAATATTGCTGCCCAGTTGCTGGCAGGTGCCATCCAGGGAATATATGCTGCCACTGAGAAAGTCAATAACCCGCCGGGCAATGTCCGGTGTCGTGTTTTCAAAACTGATAATCAACTGCTTGCGGTTCTTGAGATGATCAGCTAGAACCTGAACCTCATCGAAAGTCTGTGGTTCACACATTACCACTTTCATGGTTTTGTTGCTATGAATAGGGACAACGTTATTCATCTGGCGAGAATTAACTTCCGGGCCCGGGGGAAGTGTAATCAACTCTTCATGCACTTCTTCCTCGGCAACCCCCAACCAGGACCACACCTTATCTGTCAAACCCATAAAAGAACCTCCTCGGTAAAAGATTAGACTACATGATATTTATCGAGAATTAGTGTAAAACCCTTAATGAAAAATGGCACTGCCAATGCGAACTAGATTGGCTCCTTCTTCAATAGCCACCTGAAAATCCTGCGACATTCCCATTGACAGGTATTGCAGATTTACGTGAGCAAAACCTCGAGCACGCACCTTTTCTTGAATATGATACAGTTCGCGGAATATTGGCCGGGCTTCTTCCGGATCAGTCACCAGTGGAGCAATGGTCATTAATCCCCGGATATGTAAGCTTTCAAGCTGCCCCATGGCATCCAGAAACGCTTCCACGTCACCAGGCTCTATTCCAGTCTTCTGCTCTTCCCCGGCTATGTTTACCTGCAGCAGGACGTCCTGATGAACTTCCGAATTTTGTGCCCGGCGGTTCATTTCCTCGGCCAGATTCCAGCGGTCCAGCGAATGGATCAAAACCGCCCTTCCCACAACATCCTTCACTTTATTGGTTTGCAGCCGGCCAATCATATGCCAGTTGAGTTGTGGAAGTATCTCACCTTTGTATTTCAACTCCTGGGGCCGGTTTTCACCGAAATCATGGATTCCCAGAGAAGCCGCCACTCGCACTTCTTCCGTGCCCACGGTCTTGCTCACCGCCACCAAAGTGATTTGTTCTGCTGCTCGCCCACTGGCTGCCGCGGCAGCTGCAATGCGCGCTCTGATTGTTTCAATCTTCTCCTGCATGTCATCGCTCCGGTTCTCTGATTATCGAACCACGTCTTTCATGTCCAGTATATCCGGGTTACTGACTACAATATCACCGGCATCCAGACCCGTAACCAGGGCTTGTTTTTCCCCGACCGCGGTTACATTTATCGATTTTTCGTATATCCTGTCTTTACGTAAACAGTATACTCTTTTTTCTTGTCCAACACTAATCACTGATGAGCCGGGAACCAAAAGACCGGGGCTGCTGTCCCTTTCCAGTTCAACATCCAGGTAGCGGCACCCCGCAAGTGACTGACAAAAGGTATCCATTTTCAATTGTAGCAGAACCGGGGGGTCCAGGCGGATATCCTCAACTACAGCCTGTCCAATTTTTTCTCCCTGGGAGAAAACAATCACCGCATCTCCCGGTTGAATTGTTACCGTCTCATCGGCCGATGAAATTCTAGCTATAATCGTAGTATTATGGAGGTTATCGATCACCTTGCATACATTCTGCCCCGTTTCGGCAGCCATCTCTGGGGCTGTGCTCCGGGGCTGGTAAGAAAACTCATCAGGTCCCATGGCAGTTAAAGATAGGTTTTTCAGAACCTTTTCCAATCCATCCACCCGGGTCGTAAAGATGCCGGTGCAGGGAGATCTTACTGGCAGAGGAGTCTGTCCGCTGCGGACCAGGTAACCGAGTTCCTGGCCTTTGCGCACCTTCTCCCCTTCCCTCACCAGGTTTTCAAAACGCCCCTGAACAGGAGCCGCCACCGGCCACTCCATATTAAGGACCAGAGCACGGGCCGTCAGGTACTCAGGAAGCACACCCTCCTGCACCACAGCCATAGTCACCCGCTGTTTTTTTATATGATCGATAATTTGAAGACCGAGCCGGTAGCATATAGGTGCAATAAATCCGAGAAGAATAAAACTGGCAAGCAAGCTAAGAATCAGTTCGCGTTTCTGACGGCGGCCCGCCCTTTCTCTGCGCAGCGACATGCATATACCCCATTCCGGGGGGCGGCGGCGCCACCCCCGGGATAAAAACCGGATTTACACCACCAGGAAGCTAACCCCAAAAGTGGATCCTTTTCCTATTTCGCTGTCTACAAAGACTTCTCCTCCATGAGATTCAACAATATGTTTGACGATGGCCAATCCCAAACCGGTTCCCCCCTGGCGGCGGGAACGGGCTTTGTCCACCCGGTAGAAGCGTTCAAAAATTCGCGAGATGCTTTCCCTGGGTATGCCCATACCCGTGTCCGTAATCGTCGTGATTATTCGGTGTTCACGCTTCCGGCAGCGGATGACAATCCGTCCACCCCGGGGTGAATATTTAATGGCATTATCCACCAGATTGATAAATACCTGCCCCACCAGATCCTCATCACCCATAACGAAATCCAGGGGCTGAGGGTAGATAAATTCCACATGAAGGCATTTTTCACTAATCTGAGGACCCAAAATATTCATAACATTGCGTATTACACTGACCAGCGATACTGGACGGGGCTGGACCACACGTTCTTTGGATTCGATTGCGGACAAGGTTAGAAGGTCTTCAATCAGGCGGTTCAACCGTTCGGTCTCGGTGTCAATGATGGTGAGAAACCGGCGGCAGGTATCACTATTCGCAAACGCCCCATCCAGAAGAGTTTCCACAAATCCTTTGATAGATGTTAAGGGGGTGCGCAGTTCATGGGACACATTGCCTACGAACTCGGAGCGCATTTGATCAAAGTTGCGGGCTTCAGTAACATCATGAAAAACGGCCACCGCTCCCAGAATTCGTCCTCCATCATCGGACAACGCCAGGGCATGTACCCGATAAAAACGGTTGTTGGATTGAAAGCGGGTTTCAGTAAATACTTCTTTACCTGTAGCAAGAACCCCCTCGATCATGCCATTAATTTCCTCTTCGGCACTGACCGTGCGCAGGTGCTGTTCGAGGAGTCCTCCCTCCCGGGATATAAACAGGTTCTCCGCCGCCTTGTTAGCAAGCGTGATGCACCCCTGGGGATCGCAGATCATTACTCCGTCAATCATACTACTTAAAACAGCCAGAACACTTCCAGGGCATCTACTCAGTAATGACATAGATTTTTTCCTCGCTATTTATTGCCTTTCTCCATGAACCGATAGCCGATACCGCGTACGGTTTCCACATACTCGGGATAGTTCGAATCATCTTTCAATTTCTGGCGTAAGTGGCGAATATGTACATCTACGGTGCGTGTGTCCCCCAGGAATTCGTATCCCCAGACCTGCTCCAAAAGAGCTTCGCGGGTAAACACCTTGCCCGGACTGCAGGCCATAATGCTGAGCAGTTCGTACTCCTTGGGGGTAAGTTCCAGTCTTTCTTCACCCAAAAATACTTCATATTTTTCCGGTACAATAATCAGGTCTTTAAATACCAGAGCCTTATTCCCCGCTGCCTGTTCGGCTTCCAGCACCTTCGAAGCCCGCAACCGGGCTTTGACCCGGGCTACCAATTCTCGGGGACTGAAAGGCTTTTTAATATAGTCATCGGCTCCCATTTCCAGGCCCAAAACGGTGTCAAATTCCTCGGCTTTGGCAGTAAGCATGATAATCGGGATGCCACTAAAATGGGAATCCTGCTTCAGGGAGCGGCAGACCTTGAGCCCGTCCATGCCGGGCAGCATAATATCCAATAAAATTAAATCGGGGGACTGGTTTTTGACCATATCGATTCCGCTGCGGCCATCATAGGCCGACAATACCTCGAAACCATCTTTTTCCAGATTAAATTTTACCAGTTCCACGATGTGCGTTTCATCGTCCACAACCAGTATTTTCTTCCTCTGCATTGGTACACCTCAATACTGCAAGGAAATAAAAGCTCCCATGCGTCCAGACTTTCCCTGGTCACGGCGATAGGAATAAAATAAGTCATCCCGGCAGGAAGTACACAGACCACAAATTTCTATATGATCCGGATCAACCCCCATCCCGGTAAGAATGGCAGCATTGGTGGCGGCCAGGTCCCAGGTATAGCGACCGCCGCTCTCATAAATGAGATCCGCTGTCGGGCCAAAGGATGATTCCACCTGACGGACCAAATCCGGTTGTATTTCAAAACAACAGGAAGAAATCCCGGGGCCGATGAAGACCTCTAGATCCTGCGGGTGGCAGGAAAATTTTTGCTTCATTGCCTGGAAGGTTCGACCGGCAATATGGTTCATGGTCCCTTTCCACCCAGCATGGGCAAGGCCAATAGCGCGACGCCGGGGATCAAAAAGAAAAATTGAAAAGCAGTCGGCAAAAAAGGCCCCCAGACAGACTCCTATCGTACTGGTAATCAAAGCATCGCAGCTAGGCACCGCCAACGTATGATCTAAGGCTCCCCGTCCGGCATCACTTTTCCCCACTGTTGCCACACGGGCACCGTGGACCTGCTCGCAGCAGATCAGATCCTGTAAATCTACTCCCCGGCTGGACAACAGCCGGTAACGATTTTCCAGTACGCGATCAGGTTCATCTCCTATATGCAAAGCCAGGTTCAGTTCACCGTAGGGACTCTGGCTGCCGCCTCCCTCACGGGTGGAATAAAAAGCTTTCACACCGCGCTTTTCCCATCCTGGAAGATCCAGGCAGCGAATCCCTTTTTGGTCTCTTAGCACCCATTCCGACATTTGTTCACCATTCCCTTTTTCGCTACAATGAAAATGCAAGGCAGTAGAATGTGCCGCCTGGCCGAAGTCCTGTTCGTTGTCTCAAATTCCTGCTGCCCGGAAGCACAGGAACTGGTCAAGCAGGCATTTATACTGCCTGCATTATACCATACTCGACAAGCCGTGTTCAGGAGGTAATATAAATGCTGACCATCAGTCAAGTGGCTCTTCGCTACGGTCTGAGCAATCGCCAGGTATATGACTTGATCAGTTTGGGATATCTAAATATTGCGCGAGTGACAAAGGTGAATCAGGGGGTCAGGTACTGGTTTTCCGAACAGGAGCTTGATCAACTGGACATCTATTCCCTGGTAGCCGACGCCCAGGCTAGACAACTGCCCCGTAGGGCAGGTCGAATGCATGATTGGAAACAACTCTCCAGAACCCTAAGCCGCTACCAACGCTTCCTGGAGGATATTGAGGAGCTTCCCCAGGCCTGCCTTTTGGAAAATAGTTTCTACCTTTTTCACCTTAACCACTATGCCAAAACGTACCCTGAAGAAAGCGGCAGTTTGTATGGTCTAAAGAAAATGGTCTTGAAAAAAATGGTAGGAGAATACCGGGATGATTTCCAGATCAACTACCTCGTAGGTCCTGACCGGAATAAAGTCTGGTTGTGTGAAGACTGTAAGGATCATGCCCGCAAGGCAGGTATTCCCTATGCCGAATACGCCCGCCGCGAATATCACTGCTCCAAGTGCTATGTGCAGCATCTGGAGAAAGAGTATTACTCTCTGATCCAGTTCGATCTCCAATTGGATCAGCATCGCTTCAGCTTTCACCTTCCCCTCTCTGCCTCCCGTTGGGTGCAAGATATTCACTTGCTCCCGCAGGGAATTAGGGAAACTGGTAACTACAGTGACCGTATGTTTCTTTATGGACGGGCAGTAAGCCGGGTGGAAGAGCAGGTCTATCCCTTGAAAATGATTATTGAAGGTCTGCAGCATTACCTGGCAGAAGATGAGGATAAAGATGGATGGGGTTAAGGGGGCTGAGAGGCCCCCTAGCGATCATTTTTCATTTGTTCAATCGTGCGAATAAAACTATTCAAATCAGCAAACTGACGATAAACCGAGGCAAAGCGCACATAAGCCACCTCATCCAACGAATGAAGGCGGTCCATGACCATCTCGCCGATAACCAGGCTGCTTACCTCCCGGTCGTAATTATCTCGCAGTTCCTTTTCGATTCCGCCAACCAGCTCTTCAATTTGTTCGGTGCTGATAGGGCGTTTCTCACAGGCTCGAGTCAGCCCGGCAAAGATTTTATTGCGGTGAAAAGGCTCCCGGTGCCCGCCCTTTTTCACGACCAGCAATGGTCTTTCTTCCACTCGCTCATAGGTAGTAAATCGGCGTTTGCAGGCGTTGCATTCCCTGCGCCGACGGATGGCTGACCCATCTTCACTGGATCTGGAGTCAATCACCCGGCTCTCAAATTCCTGACAATAAGGACAACGCATAATCATCACCCGGTTCCTGTCGGTGTCAACTCTGCCCTTATTATGAACAAAAGCCGGATACAATTCAACCATGTCTACAAATGTTCTTCATCCAAAAGATAATTATGCCGGTAATCATTCATTTCTGTCACACTGGGGACTTCCACCAGGATCACATCCCGACCGATGCGAACAATTTTATCCCAGGGAACAGTGATTTCTTCCCGCTTAAAAAAGAAACTAAAACCCTTTTGTTTGCCGGGCAAGATTAGAGCCAATACTCGGCCGTTATTGAGATCCAAGTCGATGTCAATAATATTACCGAGTTTCTTGCCATCCAGGATGTTCACCACATCACGGGCGCGAAGGTCAGAAATCTTTATCATGGTCTCACCCCTCCTTACTATAGGTATGTGGGGTTGGCTCACAATATGAAGGAGGGAAACGGGATATATACGCCATAATTTATCGAATCCCAAAATCCGGACTTATAAACAGGATTGTTTTCCAGAATAGGGGTTAGACTAGTACTCTGTAAAGTCTAAAAGATTATTTTATCCTCCGAGAAAAATTTTCGCAGGGGGAGGCGGAGGACTGAGTAATACTGGACGTATTGCGATTGACGGCAACGAAGCCCTGCGAAAATTTGGCCGGTGGGAATTAAAGTTTTAGATTTTACAGAGTACTAGGATCAACCGGTTGCCTATTAGGCAAGAAAAAATACCGCATCTGGCAAAAGGGGGGTGATTTTCTGAAGGCTAACACTCGCCACATCATCATATGTATATTGCTTGTCTTCTTAGCTCTGTTAATCTACAATCTGTCCCCTCTGAATCTGCCTACTGACCAGAGCCAAATGGCACAGATACAGTCCTTTTTCGATGATAAAGGAAGCGCCTACCACCTCCCTCCATTGTCATCCGACCCTTGGGGCCTGGGAATTATCAGCACCTGCAATGAAATCACCTTATTAAACAACGGCGAGCCAACCTATGCTTGTATGCTGGAGAAAATGAATCGGGCTTCCAGTAGTATTCATCTAGAACTATTTTCAATTCGTAATGATGACTCCAGCAAGGCTTTTGCCAGGATGCTGATCCTAAAAGCCAGGCAGGGCCTGCAAGTCAGACTTCTCTATGATGCACTTGGTTCTCTTTCAACCTCTAAAAGCTATTTTGATGAACTCCTGAAAAACGGAGTTCAAGTGGCGGCTTTTAACCCCCTGCCCGCAGCAATTGTGCAGGGGCGTATTAATAATCGCCTGCATCGGAAAATCGTGGTTATCGATGGAACCACTGCCTTCCTGGGCGGCGAAAACATCGGAGATGAATGTCTGGGGAAAAACAAGAAAATCGGGTTTTGGAGAGATACCGACATAATGGTGCAGGGAAATGCCGCCCGCTCTCTTCAGGAAGTATTTCTGTATGATTGGTTCAAGGCCAGTGGGACTAAGGTTGAATCGGCAATATTATTTCCAGCAGTACCAGACACCAATGCTCAAGGAGTGAAGATTGCCCTGGGGGGACCAGATTCAGAGACCACAGATTTGAGTCTGGCTTACAGCCAGTTGATTTCACAGGCCAAAGCAAACATCTATATCGCCAGCCCCTACTTTACTCCCAATGATCGTATCGTAAACGCTTTGGTTCAGGCAGCTTCCCGGGGTGTCACCATAGATATATTAATACCCAGAAAAACAGATCACTGGTCGGCTCAGTATGCCCGGCAGGATTACTTGCACAGGTTAGTAGAATGCGGCGTCCGCATCCACTTGTACAATCCCGGTTTTCTACACAGCAAGCTGGTCATTATTGACGGGCAAACTGCTTCGGTAGGCTCGGCTAACTTTGATGAACTAAGCTTCTATAGAAACTATGAAATAGGGGTAATAATCTCTGATCGAAAGATTATCAGTCAATTAGAGGCAGCTTTTCAAAAAGACCTGGAGGACAGCGATCCAGTCACCATAGACTCCTTGCAGGAAAAAAATCCCTTGCTTACCCTTACCACGAAGGTGACTAAACTTCTGATGAAGGTGATGTAAAATGAACGATTGGGTTGCGCTATCAAAGTGAACCTGGAGCAATCCCTAAAAACCCGGAGGGCAGTTGATTTCATCTCCTTAAATCTCCCCGGTTTCTTCTCTACTATCAGTTCAGCAATAATCGGTCGTTGTCCAATTCCATTCCACTTTTCTTACCGAACAAATCAATGAGTCTTTCTACTGTCATGTCTTCTCTTTCCGTGCCCTCCAGGTCCATAATAATCTGTCCCTCATGCATCATGATGGTTCTACTGCCATGTTCCAAGGCCGCCTTCATGTTGTGGGTGACCATGATGGTGCACAGTTGATGCTGAGCTACGATTTCCCGAGTGAGCTCTAGTACCTTTTTCGCAATAGAAGGGTCCAGGGCGGCAGTATGTTCGTCCAGCAGGAGTAGTTTAGGTTTAACAATGGTAGCCATAAGAAGGGTCAGAGCCTGGCGCTGCCCGCCGGAAAGCAATCCCACCTTTTGCTTTAGTCGGTCCTCCAATCCTAATTCCAGCAGGGCTAAATGCTCTTGAAACAATTTGCTGTCCGTTTTTCGCAGTCCGGGCTGCAATCCCCGAGTCTTTCCTTTGGCATAGGCCATGGCCAGGTTTTCTTCGATGGTCATATCAAAGGCGGTACCACGCAGAGGATCCTGAAAAACCCGACCTAGAAATCGCGAGCGTTTGAACTCTGGCCACAAGCTTATATCCATTGAATCGAGTAGGATTTTACCCTGGTCAACTTCATATACCCCGGCAATGCAGTTGAGCAAGGTGGATTTCCCTGCCCCATTACCACCAATGATGGTGACAAATTCGCCCTCTCCCAGGGTGAGACTCAGGTTTTCCAAGGCCCGCCGTTCGTTTATGCTCCCCTGGCCGAAAGTTTTGCTGACAGCATCAATCACTAGCATTATAAATGCCCTCCACTATGATTACGCAGGGTAGAAATTTTTTTCTGCAACTTATTTATCTTCTCTTTCATTACCGGCCCCAGCTTATTCACCTTGTCTTTCACCACTGGCCCGGAAAGGGCCAGGGCAACGATCAAGGCTGAAATGAATTTGAGATCAGTGGCCGGCATCCCCAGTTCAAAGGCAAAAGCGATGATAAACCGGTACAGCATAGCACCAAGTGCCACAGCAATCAGGCGACGAAGAAGTGATTTGGCACCGAAAACGACTTCTCCGATGATTACCGAAGCCAGCCCGATGATTACCATACCTACGCCCATACTGATGTCAGCAAAGGACTGATACTGTGCAATGAGGGACCCCGACAAGGCCACCAGGCCATTGGCCAGAGCCAGACCTATCAGGGTCGTAAAATCTGTGTTGACCCCCAGAGCTCGAACCATATGGTCATTGTCCCCGGTGGCCCGCAGGACGAAACCGAATCTGGTTTTTAAAAATAGGAATAACAGCAGCACAATGCCTATCAACAATATGGAAGGTATGATAGTTTTGGCGTTGTCTCCGGATATCCCTGGAAGTACGTTAAACAAGGAGAGTTTATTCATAAGGGCGATGTTGGCCCGTTTGTCCATAACCCGTAAATTTACTGAATAAAGGGCCAGCATTACCAGAATTCCAGCCAGGAGGGGCTGGATTTTCAGTCGGGTATTCAGTAATGCCGTTACGCATCCGGCCAGACACCCGGCCAAGAAGGCCACCACAATCCCCTCTACGGGCTGCCCATTGGTGCACATCATGGCTGAGACAGCAGCCCCCAGAACGAAGCTGCCATCTACGGTTAAATCCGGTATGTTAAGGGTACGGAAGGACAGGAAAACGCCCAGAGCCATGATGGCATAGATGATTCCCAGCTCTAACGAACCCCGAAAGGCCATGAAAGTCATAACGATATCTCCGTTACATTAATTGCCAAAAACCTTGAGCGCTTCTTTTAAAACCTGGTCGGGTATGGTTATCCCGATAGCCTGAGCAGTGTCCTTATTGACATAGATATCCATATCTTTCATGGTTTTGACTGAAATGTCCCCAGGCTTTTTACCATTGAGGATCTCTGCGGCCATATTGGCAGTTTCCTGGCCCAGAATTGTGTAGTTAATGCCATAGGTAGCCAGGCCGCCGTCCTTTACCATGGAGTCCGCTCCAACATAAACCGGTATTTTGGCCTTGTTGGTAACCTGCACTACGGTCGGCATGGCAGATGCAACGGTATTATCAATAGGAGAGAATATGGCATCCACCTTGCCCACTAGCGCTGTCGTGGCTTGCTGAACCTCTGAAGAGTTGGTTACGGTTGCCTCCACTACCTGCATACCGTTCGCCTTGGCATATGTTTTTAAATTATTGATTACTGATATAGAATTGGTCTCACTGGAGTTGTACAGGGCACCAACGGTTGTAATGTTAGGTGTAATGCGTTTGGCCAATTCCATAATTTTTTCAGCCGATACAGCATCCGAGGTTCCGGTTACATTCTTTCCCGGTTTCTCCAGGTTGGTCACCAACCCAGAACCCAGGGGATCAGTGCAGGCCGAGAAAACGATGGGTATTTCACTGGTTTCACCAACCGCAGCCTGGGCTGACGGGGTGGCTATGGCCACGATCAAATCGTACTTGTTGTTTACGAACTTCTGGCAAATTGTTTTTAGATTGGTCTGGTCACCCTGAGCGTTTTGATAATCAATAGTTGCATTGACACCGTCTTCAAACCCTTTTTCTTTCAATTGTTTAACAAATGATTCCCGGATGGTATTCAGTGAAGGGTGTTCCACAATCTGTACGATGCCTATTTTGACCTTTTTCTTGCTGGCATCAACCTGGGATGTGTCCTTGTTCTTGGCACAACCCGCTATCGACGATAGCAATAACATTGATAAACATACCAGAGCGACTACCATCATTCTCTTTTTCATGTAAAATTCCTCCCGTTTCATATACTGATTCCGAGTATGTTGCTTTGGAACATGGGTGGGATAAACGCAAATAAAAACACCTGTCCCTTATTTTAAGGACAGGCTCAACCTGCGGTGCCACCTTAATTGATGTATGAAGATTTCATGCATCCTCTCTTGTGGAGTGATAACACACCCATGCCAGTTAACGCTGGCAACGCGTCGGAAGCTACTCCGGTCACTGACCTTTTCACCCCGCCCTCTGAGGCCCATTTACCACTCCGCACCTGCCAGGATTTCAGCTGCCCTGGCTCTCTAATTGGTCGGTTTTGTGGTTTTACTTCCTCATCAACGGTTTATAAAAATGTAAACACATGCAAAATATCTTGTCAACCAAATTGTCCCAGACCTGAATTCCCACCTACCGGATGGATTCCCGAAACAGGCAAGAAAATCACCCCGCCTGGCAGGCGGGGTGTTCTATATTTTTCCTATAATCGGCTGGGCCAGGATTATGGATGCGAATCGGTCGAAAACTCTGTAAAATTAATAGACAGTGACTTTCACGGCCCGAATGCCCCAATTCAATGCTTCCTGAAGGCTATCAAAAAAGAGGTCGATGCGATTACCCTTGATGGCATTTCCCTGGTCAGCGGCAAGAGCCTCTCCATATCCTTCGACATAAAGCTTGGTTTTCATCGGAATTACGTTGGGATCCGTGGCCGCAATTCCCCGGGCTAGAGGTAGGCCAATGAAAGAGGGGTAGCCATACCAGGGGTAGTTGCTTTTATAGCCTGCATCATAACCAGTTGCTATCATGGTGATGGTTCTTCCCGGGTTGATTGACCCTCCCCTGGACACCGTCTTTGTAGATATACCCAGGTACTTTTGGGTTGCCGGGCCGACGATTCCATATGCTGGGAGCCCCACATCCTTTTGGAAGCGAACAACACCATTATATGTTTTGGCACCGAAAATCCCATCGACACTTCCACACCAGTATCCCTTATTATTGAGAATCTGTTGGACTTGACTTACAGCAGATCCGGTGGAGCCCCAGGACAGGGTCTGGCTGTCAGCGGCCATTACGGATTTTAAAGGGGAGAAAATACCGACGGTTAGAATAAGTACAAGAAGAATAGTAAGGAATTTGTGTCTACTTCGTAACATAGAATACCTCCTCAGATAATCAGCCCTCAACCGGGTTGATTTCCTTGCAACAACACTAGCGGCAACCGGTGCTTCAAGTGTACCCGCCTTGGACAATCCTGGTCAAACAGCCTGAAAACCCTCTGAAATGGGCATGTTGCGCACCGGTGGTAAGAGCTTGTGATTTATCCCCGATAGGAATCGATCATCCCGGATACATGTTCATCCCACATCGTTCCTTAATACCCAGAAATGTTGGAAGAACCCGTCTGTATCGCAACCTTTCCGTCTTTGACCGCATCCAGTCATATATTTCCACCGTCATACTTTTTCCTGCATTCCTTGAATTTTGCCATTGCCCCATATGTTTCCGAGACCATGAAAAATGCAAGCCGATCTAATGATGACCCGTCGATCTATGGATCACCATTGGTCCTTATTACCGGTACATGGATTTTTTATCATTTGGCGGAGAAATGGAATAATGATCAGGGGATGGTGAGAATAACCTTAGCAAGGTGAAGGAGACATGACTGTCTCCTTCATATGTGCCTCATTTTTCATCTCTGGGCCTATTTCTTCTTACCATGTTTAAAAGTGTTGCAGCAGGTCCCTTCCGAAGATTGCACCTGTCTCCCTTCGCTGCTGGAGCGAACTTCAATCCCCTCCGCACGGCACTGGAAACTGTCATTATGGTAGCACTCTTCACACATGCACTGCATGACCTTTGACATCTGAACACCTCCCTTCCGTAGGCTATGTAAATATTTTATACTTGAGCAGCCCAGGAAAACCGGACATCTGCATTCATTTCAGGTTTACCATAGGATGCCCATCAAGAATGAAGGACTATTCATTGGGTAGATTTGAAGAAACCTTTTCCTTATAATAACCAGTAGGTGTGAGAATCTAATGAAAACTCGATAAACGATAACTATGCGATATTTCTGGCAAGTTCATGAAGACTGCGAGAAAATTATCAAATGAGATTCGTATTTGTCACGATAGTGTTAAGGTAGAAACAATTATTTCCTGTTTTCCGGGAAGGAGACTCTCGTTTGAATAACTTTCCATTGTGGCTGCAATGCATTCATAATATTTCCGCTGGTTTCATAATCGTTGTTTTTGGCAGCATCATCGTTAATTTGCGCCCCAATTGGAGAAAAGTTCTCATAATCACTCTTTTTTATGCCATTATTTCTGTCTATGTAGAAAGCTTGCCGTTGCCTTTCGGCTTTCGCTCTGTGTCCACTCTCATTATAATCTCCACCATTTCAATGGTTTTTCTGAATTTGCGCTTTTACCGTACGATGATAGCCATCCTCATCGGGATCACAGCACAGTACCTCCTGGACGGATTAACCATCCCCATTATTGTCAAGCTTGCCCATATCAATATCCAGCAGCCGCCTGATCTCGCGGCGATGCTGCTGCAGTTTTTGCCTCAGCTCTCGATTGCCTGCCTGGTCATTTTTCTGTGTATCCATTATGATTTTCATCTCTTTGATTTTAGTGAAAAGAATCAGGAAGGTGCCCGTCTTACATCGGTAAAGAGAGAAAGGCTGGTCTACGGACTGTATGTGTGCATCTTGATTTTTGTGGTATTCGAGATGATATACAATCTAAATGATTTCGGTTATTTCCTGGAAAATGGCATAAATACGGTGGATCTCCATATATTGGACTGGATAAGCAACGTCACCGTCGTAGCCGCTATTTTAATCGTATCGTTCGTGCTTAAACAATTATTGGAACTCAGTGAAAAGGAAAGCGAGTATATCATTCAGAAATCCTATTTAGAAACCTTGGAGGAACTGCACACCGCCATCCGGGCACAGCAGCATGATCTGATCAACCATTTTCAGACCCTCTACGGATTCCTTCAATTGCAGAACACCCAGGAAGCCACTCGCTATTTAGAGTCCCTCTTAGGTAACACCCCGGTTTTGAGGAGTTATGCCGCCTCGGGCAGCGTTCCTCTTTCCGCTCTTTTCTACATAAAAGCAGGTGTGGCTATCGATTGGAATATTGATTTTGATCTGGATATCAGAATCAAGTTAAACCATCTGAACCTCCCGCCCTATGAACTGAACCGTATGGTCGGAAACCTGATTAACAACGCTTTTGATGCCGTTGCCTGCCAGGAACTTCCGAACCGCTGGGTGAAAATCAAGGTGGATCAGAATGCTATTTATTTCATTATTGAAATCTGCAATTATGGGAATTTAAGTGATGATACGATCAAAAAGATGATGAGCAAAGGTTTCACCACCAAAGATAAAGAGCATGATGGCCTGGGTCTTTTCATCGTAAAGAATCTAGCGGAAAAATATGAAGGAAAACTGCTCGTTCATTCCCAAAACAGCACAATTACCATGTCCCTACTACTACCGCGGATGGAAACGTAAAGGACAACTGGTATCATACCATTCATGCTGCCCTAACCTTGCGCCCACATTCAAACAACATATCTGGAGAATATCCGAAAAGAACCAGAATTCAGTCCATTTTGCTGATAATTACTGTTAGGCGCAAACTAACACGGCAGGACGCCGATTATCGGGTTAATACTCTTTAAGGTATTCGCGGCAAGATACGATAACAATAAAGAGTAGTTTTATATACAACGGGCTGGACTTGCAGAAGAGGCCCGTGGCGGTGCTGAATGACCGAAGCATCGCCTGCTCCCATTTATCCAATTGAGGAGGCAATGCAATGATCAGGGCACTCTACACTGCGAGTACTGGTATGCTCGGTCAACAAATGGCCATCGATACCCTGGCCAATAATATGGCCAACGTCAATACACCTGGATTCAAACAGCAGCGTTTGGAATTCCAGGATCTTCTCTACCAGACTATTAAACGTCCCACGGTAAACGATACCACCAATGAACCGCTAGGTCTGGTTGTAGGTATGGGTGTCAAGCAGGCGGCAACCAACACCCTATTTACCCAAGGCCCCCTCAACCAGACTGATAATTCCCTTGATGTAGCCATCGACGGTCCGGGCTTTTTTAAAATAGAGGCACCCGGATATGATGATCCCATTTATACCAGAGACGGTTCCTTCAAGATTGATGCGGCCGGCCAGTTGGTCACCTCGGACGGGAATAAGGTGGTTGGCGTTGATGCTCTGGGTGAAGGAGCCTATGATGTCGAAATAGCAAAAGACGGCATGGTTACTTATAAGATTCCCGGAAGTGACACCGCCCAGGAAGCGGGACAGATAGAACTAGCAAAGTTTATGAACCCAGCAGGTATGGAAAAGCTGGGAGGCAACCTGTATAAAGCCACCCCCAGTTCCGGGGATCCGGTTGACTGGGATTCCTCCTCAGACAGTGCCACCACGCTGCAACCTGGTTATTTGGAAGGTTCTAATGTGCAGGTGGTTCAAGAGATGGTCAATCTGATAACCGCACAGCGGGCGTACGAATTCAATTCCAAGGTCATTCAATCTTCCGATGAATTACTGCAGACCGCAACCAACTTACGTAAATAGATTGTTTTTGAAATGAATGGGGGCTGCCCTTATGATAACAGTAGATAATAACCGGGTTCCCTTTGATCCTGGGAACCCATCTCTCTCCACCATTAAGGGAGACACTGATTTTGCATCCCAGCTACAATCGGCCTTAAAAACCAAGGATGGGAAGAAATTATATCAATCATGTCAGGATATGGAGGCAGTATTCTTAAGCAAAGTCATGGAGGTCATGCGCAGCAGCATTCCCAAGAGCGGCTTCCTGGATGAAGGATTTGCCAATGATACCTTTCAATCCATGCTCTATGATGAGTATGCCAAAAGCATGAGCAAGACCAATTCACTGGGGATATCCCAGATTCTCTTCCGGCAGTTAAGCCAGCAATTATAATACTGGCTGTAACTTAGCCGGCTTCCTCAAGAACCACTCTGTTCCTTTTGCTTTTCATCAGTCGTTTGGTTCTGGTCTTTATTTTTTTGCCAGTGCCAGGGATTCTCTTCCTTATTATCTACTTGCCATTCCCCCGTAACCGCCATTTTTCACACAAATCCGCCAGGCATGCCACCATTACATCTGCACCAATGTACTTCACTGAAATAATTGCCGCGTCTTCGCGTCCTTTGGGTGCCATTTTTATCTTATTGATGTGCAGGAAAAGCAATTTTTGGGGGAGCAGCTTCACGAAAATCAGGAAAATTTTACCGACTCCAGCAATAAATATTACCAGTTCTATGAAGGATTTACCCATCGTTTGTAGAACTAATGTACAGAATAGGAGTGAATCCCTGAATTACCTGTTATTTTTGGCTTTACTTCGTTGCGGATATCATGAATAATTTAGCTTGGAGTGGAATAGACAAGAGAATATTATGTCCAAATTCAGAGTGCCGGTTTTTTCGGTACTCTGCCCTGTGTTTACTATGAAGGAAAATCATTGCTGGAAGAAAAAATTCTTAATATAAAAACCACTAACGTGAAAGGAGGGAAATCGATGGATTACAAGGAGATCATTGCCAAGTTTGCAGACATGCCAGGAGGGATTATCCAAGCCTACCACGCGCTGCTGGATGAATTCAGCTACCTGCCTGAAGAAGCGGTGGTTGAGGCTGCCCGGGTCTTCAAGATGTCAACCGCCGAGGCTTATGGAGTAGCTACTTTTTACTCTATGTTTTCGGTAAACACCCGGGGTAAAAATGTCATTCGGATTTGCGAAAGCGCGCCCTGTCATGTGGCTGGAGCAGCAGATGTGGTTGCTGCCATGGAAAAGACGCTGGGCATCAAGATGGGAGAGACAACGGCCGACGGACGTTTCACTCTGGAATTCACCGAGTGTGTCGGCCAGTGCCAGGCTACTCCGGTTATTACCGTGAACGGAAAGCCCTATCTGGATATCAGCGCAGACAAAATTCCGGCGATTTTAGCCGAATGCAAGTAGTAATAAATAAACGTAAATTAAATAAATAGAGAAAGGAGGGCATACAAATGGCCGAAGAAATGCGTATTGTACTGCGTAACTACGGAAAGGTAGATCCCCTGAACATCGACACCTATGTAGCTCAGGGCGGTTACCAGTCTTTGGACAAAGCACGCAGTATGGACAAAGCGGCACTCATGGCGGAAGTAAAGAAATCCAATTTGAGAGGCCGTGGGGGTGCAGGATTCAACTGTGGCATGAAGTGGACTTTTGCTGCGGGGGCCCAAGCCGACCAGAAGTATGTTATCGCCAATGCTGACGAAGGCGAGCCCGGCACCTATAAAGACCGTTTGATCATGGAAAACGATCCCCAATCCCTCATAGAAGGAATGGCTGTTTGTGCCTATGCCATAGGAGCAACCAAAGGCTTTATCTATCTGAGAGGCGAATATCCCGAACTGGTGAGCACTCTGAATGCCGCCATCGCCCAGGCCAAAGACAAAGGCTTCTTAAAAGATTTTGATCTGGAAGTAAGAAGAGGAGCCGGTGCTTATGTATGCGGCGAAGAAACGGCTTTGATCGAATCCATCGAAGGAAAACGCGGTGAGCCACGCTTCAAACCCCCCTTCCCTCCCGTAATCGGTTTATGGGGAAAACCGACCATTGTTAACAATATTGAAACCTACGCTAATATTCCCGCCATCCTGGAAAAAGGTGCGGATTGGTATGCCGGTATCGGAAACGCTGCCTATCCTGGAACCAAGGTGTTCACTTTGACCGGTGACGTTGTCAACAAAACCTTTTTCGAAGTTCCAACCAATATTACCGTACGCCAATTGATATTTGATTTCGGCGGCGGCATTGTCGGAGGCAAGAAATTTAAAGCCGCCCAGATCGGTGGAACGTCGGGCTGCTTTATCCCTGAATCCCTGCTGGACACCGAAGTAGCCTTTGATACCATGGGCGCTGCCGGACTAAGCCTGGGCACTGGGGCCACCTTCGTCATGGACGAAACCCGGGATATCGTAGATATTGTTACTAGAATTGCCGGCTTCTTTGAGCATGAATCCTGTGGCAAATGCGCTCCCTGTCGTGAAGGCACGATGCGGACCGCAGAAATTATGGAAAAAATTAACGAAGGTAAAGGCTCAGTAAAAGACACTGCCTTGCTTGACAAATTGGGAACAGTAATGTCCTATTCATGTCTGTGCGGCTTGGGCCAGGCGGCACCCTCCCCGGTGCTGACCACCATCAAGCATTTCGCTGCCGACTATGAAGCAAAATTCAAGTAAAGGGGAAAGGAGGTAAGAAAATGATAAATGTAACTATAGATGGGATTAAAGCATCTGTTCCTGAAGGCTCTACAATCCTGCAGGCAGCTAGTGAAGTCGGCGTTAGAATACCAACCCTGTGTTATCACCCCGACCAGTCGATTAAAGCCAACTGCCGTGTATGCGTTTGTGAAGTAGAAGGCAACAGACTGCTCGTAGCAGCTTGTGCCATGCCGGTCTTCGAAGGAATGGTAGTTAAAACTAGAACCCCCAAGGTTATTGAAGCCAGAAAGACCATCATTGAACTGATTCTGGCCAACCATCCTCAGGACTGCCTGAATTGCATTAGAAATGGAAACTGTGAACTACAAGAGCTGGCAGAAGAATACTGCGTTAGAGAGAATCCCTTTGAATACAAAGTACGCGGTTTTGAGAAAGACTTCTCTACTCCCTCTCTATTCAGAGATCAGGACAAGTGTATTCTTTGCCGTCGTTGTATTGAAGCCTGTTCAGTAATCCAGAGCGTCAATGCTCTCGGACTGCAAGAACGCGGCTATCATTCTATGGTGGTTCCCACCATGGGCAAAACCCTGGCCGAGAGCCCTTGCGTCATGTGCGGACAGTGCATCCATGCCTGCCCGGTAGGCGCCATCGGTGAAGTGGAAGGCATTAACGACTTCCTGGCCGCTGTTGCGGATCCAGAGATGATCGTGGTCACCCAGATCGCTCCCGCAGTGCGTGTAGCCATTGCTGAGGAAATCGGCATGACCACCGGCTCGATGGGCATGGACACCTTTGTCACCGGATTACGTCAGGTGGGCTTCGATTATGTCCTGCACACCAACTTCACTGCTGACTTGACTATTTTGGAAGAAGGCAATGAGCTGTTAAAGCGGGTTAAAGAGGGCGGAACCCTGCCCATGTTTACCTCTTGCAGCCCAGGCTGGATTAACTTCTGTGAAACCTTCTATCCCGACCTGTTAGACAACCTTTCTACCTGTAAGTCACCCCAGCAGATGTTCGGTTCGCTGGTTAAGACCTACTGGGCTGAGAAGATGGGTGTCGACCCTTCAAAGATTTACTCGGTCTCCATCATGCCCTGCGTAGCCAAGAAATTCGAGGCTGCCCGCCCCGAAATGAATGCCAGCGGCTACCAGGATGTAGACCTGGTTCTGACCACTCGCGAAATTGGACGTCTCTTCAGAATGAGCGGACTGGACTTCTCCAAGCTGCCTGGATCCAACTTTGATTCCTGGATGGGAGCCTACACCGGCGCTGCCGTTATATTCGGCGCTACCGGCGGTGTTATGGAAGCTGCTCTGAGAACGGTTTACGAAGTGGTCACCGGCAATGTCCTTGAAGACGTGAACTTCAACGTCGCCCGCGGTTTTGAAGGAATTAAAGAAGCTGAGGTCGATTTGAACGGACTGGTAGTGAAAGTGGCCATCGCCCACAGCCTATCCAATGCCCGCAAGCTGATGGATCAGGTAAGAGCTGGCACATCCCCCTACCACTTCATTGAAGTCATGGCCTGCCCTGGTGGATGTATCGGCGGTGGTGGTCAGCCTATTACCAAACGTAATGCGAAGCGCATTGAACGTATTGATGCCCTTTACGCTGAGGATGCCGGGCTGCCCGTTCGTAAATCCCACGAGAACAAGGAAGTTGCCAAGCTTTATGAAGACTTCCTGCATGAGCCCCTGGGACACAAATCCCACGAACTTCTGCATACCCATTATCACGATAAGCACAAAACCGTTCTATAGTCCGACTAACACGAAGGGCGATCCCGGAAGGGATCGCCCTTTTTGCATCACCCAATAGCGTGGAGAAGGACCGTCCCCTTCCACGCTATTGTTTACCACTTTCGGATATAGCCGGGGTCATCCCACCTTTTTCCACAACCCGGGGTAGTGGCGAATAATAGCTCAATCCCATCGTTTTCATCGTCCAATGGCTGCTGTCACTGAAAATTTTAATCGAGGATCGTACAACTCCTCCATCCATACCTTCCATGGCCACCTTCTGATCTCCCTGATGTATCAGCTTATTGGTTCGATACAGAGTGCTGCTTTTATAACGCTCGATAAATTCATGCTGCCATTCAATACGGGGTGGTTGTATTTGTCCATAGAAAGCGATGTACAGTACATTGTCGATTCCCTGGGCCCAAATCAAAACTGGAAAGTTGGTATCATTCCGGAATTTGAAATCCTTGCTTCCATAAGAAACTGTTGCATCCTGGCCGTAAGGCACGTAGGGAACCGGCATACTATGGGCATGCCGTTCGATAATCGAAAGATTCGACAGAACTGCTACATTATATAGGGTTGATGCAAGCTTGCACACACCGCCTCCGGTGGTAGTCTTAAGTTGAGATCCGACATAAGTAGGTCCGGCACGAAAACCGCGTTCTTCAGAGTAAGGGCCAATTGCAGCATTCTGGGAAAATATCTGTCCGGGAAGCACAACCGTTCCGGACAATAAACGTGCGCCCAAGTGTACATTTTCTTCCTCTCCGGGCAAGGGATCGGGCAGGACGGTTTGATAAGCCCCCAGACATACCTTGGCTTGATTGCGTTCTTGCGCTTCCAGGAAAACCTTATCGTTATTCCAGGGCAGCTGCGATATGGGACCGGAGGCGCTTTGATTCTGGCTTTGTCCTTCCCCACCCTTAGCTTGAGCTTCTCCTGTCGTATTTTGGGAAATAGGAGGAAGTGGTGACTTATTCTGAATTTTCCGGATACCAGGGGAATGCTTTATTGCCACCCCTAATATGAATATAACAATGAGGACTCCCATGGTAGTAATAACCATAGCGCTTTTTCGTTTCATCGCCGCTTCGTCATCTCCGTTCCTAGTACACTGTCAACCCTGATTCTCAGTGTGTGTGCCAAAGTCTGCATGTTACTATTATCCGTAGCTGCAAAGGAATTTACACAAATTGCGTGATTTAATGAACAAAAAATCGAGGAGGAAATCCCGAATGGTGTTCTGGCTGGCTATCTTTGGTATGGTTTGCTGGGGGATCGCCCCAGTATTTGCCAAGGTGGGTTTAAGAAACGTGAACCCGGCGGCGGGATTAGCCTTACGTACCCTCCTGGCAGCAGGACTCGTAGGCAGCTGGGTTGGTATGACGGGCAGTTTTGCAACCCTTAAGGAAATACCTGGCCCTTCCTGGGTCCTGATCGGCATTGAAGCAATTCTGGCTACTCTTATAGGTGATCTGGCCTACTATGCAGCAATAAAGTATGGTGAAGTCTCCCTGGTCTCGGTGATTATGGCAAGTTCTCCCCTGGTGACCATGCTCTGCGCCAGCATATTCCTGGGAGAACAGATAACAGTGTTCAGGGTGATAGGCTCCTGTCTTGTTATGCTGGGAATTGTCATGTTGATCTAATATCCGTTTGGAGTGATGCCTTTAAGCAGAAATCCATCGGTACAACAGTCTTCAGTGCGGCCTTCAGACTGATGTAATCCCTCCCCTTCTACTTTCTCTCACTTTAACTCACTTAACTGGATAAAATTTACGATACTATTAGTAATTAACTCTTTTCTACAGCTATTTCGCTGTTGATGCATACTGAAATCAGAATATGGAGGTGTCCGGATGACCGAAACGGCCCAGGCTCAAGGCCGCATTGACTTTATTCTCAGCCTCAGAGAGCCCCGCAATGTATCATTAGGTTCGCAACTAGAAAAATTTGCCCAGGAAAGACCGCAACACCCGGCAATTCTTTATGAAAATCGGGTAATATCTTATAGCGAGTTCAACGCCTTAGCCAATCGTTATGCTAACTATTTCGCCGAAGTGGGTCTGATCAAGGGAGACGTAGTAGCGCTCATGATGACCAACCGCCCCGAGTACCTGATTGCCACAGCGGGCTTAAGCAAGCTGGGTGTCATCATCTCATTGATCAACCCCGAACTACGGGGTGATGTTCTGGCCCATGGCATCAACTTGAGTGAAGCGAGAGCCCTTATCATTGGACACGAACTATTGGACCTGTTCCTGACTATTCGGGAAGAAGTGCGTTTGAAATCCCCGGCCCGGATTTTCGTTGAAGGTCCTGGTCCGGATCTAAATCTCCCAGCAAACATGCACCATCTCAACATGCTGCTTAATCAGGTAGTTGGTGAAAACCCGACCAGTACCGGTGAGGTATCCTGTAAAGACATCCTGCTATACATGTTTACCTCTGGCACCCGTGGGTGGCGAAAAGCCGTTCCAGTCCTGCACCAGCGTTGGCTGACCATGGGTCAGCAATATGCTCTTTACGGTGGTATGAATGAAGATTCAGTTCAATACATGTGCCTCCCCCTGTACTTGCAGGCCGGATTTAATGTTTGTTTCTCCGGGATGCTAGCCACCGGATGCACCATGCTGCTCAAGCCAGATTTTTCGGTACACGAATTCTGGAGTGAAGTCCGCCGTCATCGTACCGATGTATTCATGGGGGTCGGAGAAATGTGCCGCTATCTTCATGATCTTGAACCCCAGGCGGATGACCGGGAACACCCCCTCAAAGTCGTAATCACCAATGGTATGCTGCCCGACCTAGCCGAGCCTTTCCGTCAGCGTTTCGGCTTACAGCATGTTATCGAAGTATACGGTACTACTGAAAACGTAGGCAGTTTCATCAACCAGGATGAATTTCCCAGTATGTTCGGCAGTTTGACCATCAATTCAGTGCGCCAGGGAGAAGTGGCCCGCTATGATGAGCAAGCAGGCGTTTTCCTACGGGACCAGAATGGTTATTTAATTAAATGCCAGCCGGGTGAAACCGGTGTTTTATTAGGGCAAATCAACGACTTTAATCCGTTTTTAGGCTATGTGAATGATCCAGACGCGACTGAAAGCGTGGAAATTCACTCCGCTTTTCAGGAAGGTGACCTGTACCTGGATACCCGGGATTTGGTGCGCCTGCATTATAACGAGCATCTTTCCTTTCTTTACCGCCTTGGGGATAGTTACCGCTGGAAAGGTAAAACGGTTTCAAGCAGCGCTGTAGAAGACGTAATCCTGCGCTTCTTCTCAGGCATTGACGATGTTGCAGTCTTCGGTGTGGAAGTTCCGGCTTACGAAGGGCGCTGCGGTATGGCTGTGCTTAAACAGATTGATGATGAAGAAATAGACTTAAAAGGCCTGGCAGGCCACATTAACCGTCGTATGCCTCCTCATGCCCGCCCCGTATTTCTGCGCATTATCAAAACCCTGGAGAACGGCCAAGATTTACAGCAGCTTAAAAAGCAATTGGAAGATGAAGAATTCAACCGGTCCAAAATATCGGATCCAATGTATTATTATGATTTGGAAGCTAGTGCTTATCTACCTCTCACCGCTGAAAAGTACTGGGCTATAATGAACCGCAATATCAAGATTTAACCCGGTTGAGAAATTTAACCCGGTTGAGAAAATAGAGATATTTAAAGGAGGAAACCCCATGCAGGATGGACAAGGAATGGTAAATTTTTGGTGGGACTACTGGAACTTTATGGAGGAGAAATCTCCCTGGGCACAGCAAATGCGCAACTTTAAAAGTTTCAGTGACATCCTTTTCCAGACCGAACATCCCGAACCTGGGTGGTCCACGCCCAACTACGTTGTCTATGAGCACCAGGTGCTGAGGCTCCGTCATTTCCCGGGCAAGAGACAGAATAAGGCCAAACGTCCAGTGCTTATCCTGCCGCCCCAGGCGGCGCATCACTCCTATCTCGCTGATTACTCCCCTTCTCAAAGCCTGGTTCGCGTCTTCCAGGCCTATGGTTATGATGTCTATGTCACTGAATGGGTGTCCGCTACTCCTGAATATAAAGATCTGGATATGGATGATTTCTTCCGCCTGACTGACGAAGCCGTTGATGAGATAAGAAACCGTACTGGGGTATTTAAAATACACATTGTCGGGCAGTGTCAGGGTGGTTGGCAGGCCACCATCTATACCTCCCTGTATCAGGAGAAAATTGCCACACTGGTGACGGCTGCCGCACCCATCGATGTCCAGGCTGCCCCCTCTGAGATTATCGATTCCGCCCAGCTGCCCATGGAGTTTTTTGAGCTGCTGGTGGCGGCCGGGCGCGGTTTAATGAACGGCCAATATATGCTCTCCGGATTTAAAAACATGCAAGCTGATGAGCATTATGTAAGAAAATACACCCGCTTATGGAAATGGGTACAAGAAGACGATCAGGATAGCATTAAACGTTTCCTTCGCTTTGAAAACTGGTACGAATATACGCAATGCCTTCCCGGAGCCTTCTATCTGCAGATTATCAAGAGAATCTTTAAAGACAACGGACTTACCAAACCAGGAAGTTTCGAAGTCCATGGACGCCCGGTTGATCTCCGAAATATCAATTGTCCGGTGATTATTATGGCCGGGAAGAAAGATCATATTACCCCACCAGCTCAAGCCTTCGCACTGAAAAACCTTATCAGCACCCCCCCGGACGATGTGGTGGAAATTCTGACTGAAGGCGGTCACATAGGAACGCTGATGGGTACCGAGGCTTTGCGTGAAGACTGGACGGCAGTAAACGAGGTTTTGAAACTGGCTATTTAAGAAAACATTCTATTAGAGACTTAAGTATCCCCACCCCATACTTGGACCCAGAAAGAATTAGAGAGATGGTTATCCAACCATCTCTTTTTTATTTAATGTTCTTTCTAACAGGTTTCTGTTGAAGGACCTGCCTATATTATTTCGACCTGGGCGCTAACCAATTGCTGATCAGCGGGTAGACCTCAGTCTGGGCCACCTTACCAAATACCAGGCCACCGTGTCCCACGGGAAACTCGTGATATTCTTTATCCCGTGAAGAACAAGCCTCTATTGCTGCTTTCACCTGTCCGGGGAGTACGATGTGGTCTCTTCCTCCCCCCAAAACCAGTAAAGAAGCGGTAATACGGCTTAGCTCAACCTGTCGGCCCCGCAGCCGGAGTTCATTTTTAACCAGACGGTTTTCCAGATATAGTTCCTTTACCCATTGCCGGTATGTAGCCCCAGGGAAGTTGATGTTGTCGTCAACCCACTTATTAAGGAGTTTCCAGGAATGTATGGGTACGCCATCATCAACCATTTTCCACAGGCGGGTATAGGTGCCGATAAAATTATTGACCGGATTGAGCATTTTCACTCCCATATCAATATAGCCTTTTGGCACCAGTTGAAAGGTATCTACGATTTTGTCTACGTCACTCCCGCATGTCGCTTTCAGCCAGTCCGAAGTCATACCGGCATCACTGAAGTCGATGGGGGCAGCCAGTGTAATCATGTTCTTTATTTCCGGTTGAGGAAACAAAGAGGCGTACATGGTAGACATGGTTCCTCCCATGCAATAACCGGCAATACTTATTTCACTACTTTGCGAAATAGCACACACTTTCTGAACCGCTCGAGCAATATAGTCAAAAACCAGGTCGCTCATACTCAGGTTGCGGTCCTCCCATTCAAACTCGCCCCACTCCAACATATAAACATCAAAGCCATCGTTCACCAGTTTCTCAACCAGACTCATACCCGGAGACAGGTCCAGTATGTAGGCCTTATTAATCAGTGCATAAAGGAAAAGTACCGGAACCCTGTGAATCGGATCTTGTCCTGAGTAATAGCGGTGTAATTTGGCTTTGTTCTTGCGCCAAACCGTCTCTTTCGCTGTCATTCCCGTCTGGGGATATGGCTCAAAAGCTAGTATTTCCGCCCATTTACGGGTGCTCTCCAGCAAATGGTTATAGCTTTGCTGGTATTCTTCGCCAACCTGCTCAGCTGACCCGGTAAAGAATTTGTTCATAGGTACTCCTGTCTCCCTCTTCTCCGGTCTCGTCTATTACATGCTGACGCGGGGGAATTACTACGGCATCACCATCGATAACCAGCTCACCATGCTGGTTATAACAGCTGGTGCGGAGTTTTGCTCTTCCCTTGGGTAGTACCTCTAGTACTTCAACTTGAGCCCTGATTGTGTCATTAAAATAGCAGGGTCTAATGAAACTTATGTTCTGGCATTCGTATATGGTGCCCGCTCCGGGCAGGCGGTTCCCTACTACGTTAGAGATCAAACCCACCAGTAGAATACCATGGACTATTCTTGTCTTAAAATGCCCTTCCTGAGCTCTCATTTCATTTACGTGCAGCCAACTGAAATCCCCGGTTATCCCTGCATATAGATAGACATCGGTTTCGGTCAGGGTCTTCTCGACAAAGGCCTTCTCTCCAACCTTCAATTCCTGGTAGATTTTCTCTATCATGATTACCCTCCTCCTTAGCCCCGGGTCTATTCAACCTTTATGGTATTCTTACTGCGCCTCTGCCTGCCAGTCGGGGCTTCTTCTTTATCATTCTCAGATATCTCTTGAATCGCTGATATCTCTGGCATTTCCTCCAAAACTTGCTTTTTTCTCCTACCATTTCCCGGTTTTTTTGCCGCCTTATGATCTGCGCTGTGAACCTCTGAAATAGTCTCTTCCCCCGTATTTTTCTTTTTCCTACCCCTGGGCTTGCGCTCCGGGACTTCACTACTCGGGGGTTCAGACTCTGCCGGTGTTGAAGTAAGTAGTGCAATCCCTACTGTCTGGTCGGACTTATCCAGAAGTAAGCGGACATCCTGATGTATAGCCTGCACCTCATCTTTCAGTGTTGACTGATACTCCACTAGTTTGATTAGGCTGCTGGCCAGACTGTTCATGTTGTTGGATATCTGGGTTTCCAACTGATCTACTTTGTCTTCCACAGACACCACCAACTCCGCCACCCGTGCAATATCCTTTTTGGTTGGTATGGGATAGTTGGCTAACAACTTGTCCATATTTTGACTGGTGGCCTTGTGCAAAGACAGATACTGCCCGCTGATCTGTTCAAGGAGCGGAATAAAACTCTGACTTCCAACAAAATCCTTGACTGCCCGAGTCCAGGCTTCTTCACTTTGAAAATAGAGTTCCTTCATAACTTGAGCAAAATCTGGAATTTTCCTTTCCTCTTCGTTTTTTTCCCTGTTTCCATGTTCGTTATCAGCGGGCACATCTACACCTCATTCCGTTTTCGTGTATAATAAAGCACTTTACTCCTTGTTTTCAGGCACCACAAATGTTTAGAGATTCTCAACCTTTTTGGCCAATTCATCAACTCTCTTGGCGATATCCTGCATTACATTCAGGTTGGCGGTATTCATACTGCCATAAGCATGTGTTACGGCTTCCTCTACGATTTTTTGCAGCTGCTGCTGATTCCTCTGAACCTGTTTGCTCATCTCCTCGACCATTTTGATGTTTTCACCCCGAGCAGTTTTATTCTGGTCCAGGTATTTACGGGTCATGTTTTCAATTTGTTCTTGCGTCCAGGAAAAGCTTCCCAAAGACACGAGCCACATATCCCACATCTTTTCCATAGAAGTCTCTATCATAGCAAAGCTCTTACTCATGGTTTCCTTACTATCTGTCACAATCATTCCTCCTTCTTTGTGCGCCTAAATCGGACAATCAACATTAGCGACTTTCCAGGAACAGTAATTATTCATTACAATTTAGAATAATGTTCCTCGGCACCTCCCTTATAGGGTCTCAGGGTTGAAGCTGAAGCCCCCATGATCACGACTTTTGTTTAGCGCTTTGTAGATTGCGTGGTAACTTTGTTGAAAAAGAAATAATAACTAATGGTAATATCGTAAAATGTTGGCATTGGCTTTAATATTCATTCATAACCGGACACCAATTAGTAGGGATTGTTTGGATTTTGAATCTATAAGTAAATGATGAAGAACTCCTGCAAAGATCAAATTGTGAATATTGGTTTAAAATTTGAGAGTTTTAGCGATTAATATAGGAATCGATGAAGGTTTTAGCAGGCTAGTGGTACATTCATAGGCAATAGATAATTTGTTTATTATAGGCAATCTGATGCCTGTTACTTCTTATGCCACAAAACTAAGCCAATATAAAACAAGGCCGGGTATTTTTACCCCGGCCATTCGCTCGCATTTATATTTACTTATTTAATCTGGTAATAACATCTTTTTGGTGAATCGATTTTGTCCCCATCTTTGAGAGTCTTAATAATTTTGTCAACTTCCTTCTTATCGATTCCAGAAAGTTCTGCGACCTCTTTAGCACTCAGGGGCTTCCCCTCTTTCTTAAACACCGATAAAACCTTACTTTCATTTTCCATTTAATCGTACTCCTTTCAGGTGGGTTTCCAACTACTATAAGAAAAGAAAGATCCCCTGTCAACCATGGACCAGAATCCGTGGAAAGGGACGGTCCTTCTCCACGGGTTAAAAGCAAAGGATCGCTTCCCATATTTTTCTATTTCAGGTACAATCAGAGGTATACACTTGGATTCTGGGAGATGTGTTCAATGTCCCGCCAAGCAAGAATACTCAGCCGAACTAATATCTACCATATAATGTTGCGTGGCAACCAGCGGCAGGATTTATTTCATGATGATAATGACCGTTGGTGTTTTCTTAACATTCTTCAGGATAAGAAAGTGGATAGCAATAGTTTTCTTTATGCTTTTTGCTTGATGAGTAATCATATACACCTTCTGTTAGACGCTTCCGATGTCGCAAAGCTTATGCGCCAGGTAAACACCAGCTATGCTGTCTATTTCAACCGTAAATACCAGCTAGTAGGTCACCTTTTCCAGGACCGCTATCGGAGCGAACCAATTGAGGATGATCGTTATCTACTTGCCGTCGCCCGATATATTCATAACAATCCGGTAAATATCAATATAGTTGGTCATCCTGGGGACTACCGGTGGAGTAGCTTCGGAGTTTATGGTATTGATAACATCGATTTCAGATATATCGTAGACCGTGATTTGATTTTAGACATGTTTTCTAATGTTCGCGAAGAAGCCATGAAGCTCTTCATTAACTTTAGTCTTGTAGAGGACGATACTGTTTATCTGGACGTTGAAGAGCAACCTATTCGTGATATTACTACAGAACAAGAGGCAATTGCTTTTATCGCAAACTTCCTTAGAAGCAGGCAATCGCATTTCAGCATCTATGATCTAAGTAGCAATAAAGTTATGCGGAATGAGATTATCGCCCAATTAAAAATACGTTCTACCCTTTCGGCTCGTAGTATTGCTAGCCTGTTGAATGTAGATCGGGGTGTTGTAGAAAGGGTCAAACCATAATCCAACACGTGGAGGGGGACGGTCCTTCTCCACGTCCTTCTGAAAGTGATGAGGAGACGTGGAGAAGGACCGTCCCTTTCCACGCTTTCACCGTAGAAAGAGCCCTGCCTTTAACAAAGCAGAGCTCTTTAAAAATTTTAATCCTGGCGACGTCCT
>DATMYR010000079.1:0-66251 GCA_035560815.1 Syntrophomonadaceae bacterium
TTCCGTGAGAAACCTGACAGAGCGACGGCTGAGGCATATTTGGCTGCGGGTGGTTACTATTGGAACTCAGGTATGTTTGCTTTTACCATAGCGTGTTTTCTAGAAGAATTACGAGCAAACCAGGGTGATATTTATGAGCTAGCGGACACAGGCCTGGAGGAGATGCGAACCAATTTCACCAAGATGCCCACTATCTCATTCGACTATGCCGTGGCGGAGAAATCGGGGCAGGTAGTGATGCTGCCGCTCACAGCAGATTGGACCGACATCGGCTCATGGGACGCTGTTTATGACATGCTGGAAAAAGATACAGACGGCAATGCCGTCCAAGGGGACTGCTTGCCAATAGCGTGCTCGAACACATTAATTTTGGGACAAAGTCGTCTCATCGCCGGTATCGGCCTGGATGACATCCTGGTGGTGGAAACAGGCGACGTTATCGTCGTCGCTAAAAAGGGCGAGTCACAAAAAGTAAAAGATCTGGTAAACGAACTTAAAGCCAATAGTCGCTTGGAAGCAGACGAGCATATGACGGTCTATCGTCCCTGGGGGTCGTATACCGTACTAGACTCCGGGCAGGGATTTAAGATAAAGAAGATCGTCGTCAACCCAGGTCAGATACTTAGCCTTCAGATGCATTATCATCGCAGTGAGCACTGGATCGTTGTCAGCGGTACAGCAGAGGTTACGATCGGCAAAAGCAAACACACGGTACATCAGAACGAGAGCGTGTTCGTGCCGCAAACAAGCAAGCACCGGCTGGAGAATGCCGGTATCGTTCAGCTGGTGGTCATTGAGGTGCAGAATGGCAGTTATCTGGGGGAGGATGATATTGTGCGGTTTGAGGATATCTATGGTCGACAGGATGCGGATCATACCTTAGAAATTGCAGTACAGGTATAATTCGGTTTTTATATACCGACATATAAAATCATATGACGTTGGTGCACAAGCGTCAGTTCGGCCACCTGGCCAATGTGGCCGAACTGGAAAACTAAGGAGGAAAGATCATTGCAAATAAATCCTTTAAAACAGTTAGGAATGCTTGGACAGTCCATCTGGTTGGACTACATACGACGTGATCTGATCGTCGGCGGTGAGCTTCGACATCTGATCGGGCAGGATGGATTGCGAGGGATGACCTCGAATCCATCCATCTTTGAGAAGGCGATTACGGGCAGTGGTGACTACGATGAGGAAATTCGGACCATGGCTCTTGATGGAAAAGACTGCCTGGCAATTTATGAAGCTCTCAGTCAGCGAGATGTGCAGGGCGCTGCTGATGAGTTCCGGCCATTGTACGACGATACTGACGGTCAAGATGGATATGTCAGCCTGGAGGTTAATCCCCACCTGGCCCACGACACCAACGGCACGATTGCTGAAGCCCGCCGTTTATGGACTGTATTGAATCGCCCCAACGTCTTTATCAAAGTCCCGGCCACGACAGAAGGACTGCCAGCTATCCAACAACTGATCAGCGAGGGAATCAACGTCAACGTGACGCTACTCTTTGGATTGCCTCGCTATCGTCAGGTAGCCCAAGCTTTCATCACTGGCATCGAAGCACGCCTGGCCCAGGGAAAGTCTGTGAAGCATGTGGCCTCTGTAGCCAGTTTCTTTGTAAGCCGCATTGATGCGTTTGTGGATCCACTGCTGGAAAATGTAATTGCACAAGGGGGCGATGAGGCAAAGCCTGCGAAGCAGGTGCATGGGCAAGTTGCCATCGCCAGCGCTAAGGCAGCTTACCAAATCTACAAGGAAATCTTTGCCAGTGATCGGTTTAAGAAACTGACTGACCGGGGTGCCCGAGTACAGCGATTGCTCTGGGCTAGCACCGGCACGAAGAACCCGGACTACAGCGACGTGAAATACGTTGAAGCACTCATCGGGGCGGACACCGTGGACACGGCCCCGGTCGAAACCCTGGATGCCTATCGTGACCACGGCGAACCGAAGGCCCGCCTTGATCAAGATGTCGAGCAAGTCGCCTGGATTTTTCAGCGCCTGCCGGCGCTCGGTATCAACATCGACAAGGTGACCCAGCAACTCGAAGATGAAGGCATCGAGAAATTTAATCGTCCGTTCGACGGGCTAATGGAAACTCTGGCTAGGACGTGTTCAAAAAATCTGAGCAAGAATTCCTGAAGACGATTCCCATTGCAGGAAAGCCTTCTGTAACGCAGGTTTTACTGCAACGAAGGGCTGGATTCAAGTCCAATGAGGGGGGAAATAATTATGGAAAAAGCAGTACCGTTTGCGGCGCTCTTTCTTGACATCGGTGGCGTTCTGCTTACCAATGGCTGGGAACATCAATCCCGAGAACTGGCTGCCACGGCTTTCAACCTGGATCTAGCTGAGATCAATGATCGCCATGAACTGGCCTTTGAAACATACGAGATGGGCAAACTAACCCTTGAAGAATACCTGAATCTGGTGGTGTTTTATCGGGAGCGGTCCTTTTCACGGATAGATTTCCAAGAATTCATGTTCGAGCAGTCGAAGCCGCATCCCCGGATGATCGAGCTTATCTGCAAGCTCAAAGAACAGTACGGACTCAAGATCGCTGTGGTCAGCAACGAGGGCCGGGAGTTAAATTCGTATCGGATTCGAAAGTTCAAACTGAATGAGTTCGTGGACTTTTTTATATCATCCTGCTTCGTCCACATGCGCAAGCCCGATAATGATATATACCGGATGGCTCTGGATATTGCTCAATTCCCAGCCGAGCAGGTGGTCTATATAGAGGACCAGCCGATGTTTGTTCAGATCGCGGAAGCGGAAGGAATTCGTGCTATTCATCACACTGATTATACGTCGACGCGCCAACAACTGGCCCGACTCGGATTGGAGATAGCAGGATGAAGACAGATCATCAACACAGAAAAGCTCGTGAAGGGAGCATACTTATGAATACGGAAAAGAAGTTTGAGGGGGACATTGCCAATCCCTTGGCACCCGATCTACTACAAAAGATGAACGCTTATTGGCGTGCCGCGAACTACCTGTCAGTTGGACAGATTTACCTCTATGATAATCCTATGCTTCGGGAACCATTGAAGCTGTCACACGTAAAGCCTCTGGTGGTGGGACACTGGGGCACAACGCCGGGTCAGAACTTCATCTACGTGCATCTGAACCGGGTTATCAAAAAGTATGACCTGGATATGATCTACATCGCCGGTCCCGGGCATGGTGGCCCGGCGCTGGTGGCCAATACTTACCTCGAAGGCACCTACAGCGAGTTCTATCCGAACATCAGTCTGGATGAGGCCGGGCTCAAGAAAATGTTCACACAGTTCTCTTTCCCCGGCGGGATTTCCAGCCATGTTTCGCCAGAGACGCCGGGGTCGATTCACGAGGGTGGCGAGCTGGGGTACTCGCTCAGCCATGCTTTTGGGGCCGCTTTCGACAACCCCGATCTGATCGTTGCCTGCATCATCGGCGACGGGGAAGCGGAAACCGGCCCGTTGGCGTCCGCCTGGCACTCTAACAAGTTTCTCAGCCCGATTGACGATGGGGCCGTACTGCCGATCCTGCATCTCAATGGCTACAAGATCAACAACCCGACCGTCCTGGCCCGCATTGAGCATGAGGAATTGGAGCAATATCTAAGAGGCTGTGGATGGACGCCGTACTTTGTGAAAGGTGACGAATCAGAAAAGATGCATCAGCTCATGGCCGCCGTTTTGGACCAGACTATCGAGGAGATTCGGCAAATCCAACGCAATGCACGGAAGGGAAACGACACCACCCGACCCCGCTGGCCGATGATTGTCCTCGATTCACCCAAGGGCTGGACGGGACCGAAAAGAGTCGATGGCCTGCAAGTCGAGGGTACCTCCCGATCCCACCAGGTGCCGATTCTGGTGGATTCCGATCATCCCGATCATGTCCAGCAGTTGGAAAGCTGGATGAAAAGCTATCAGGCAGAGGAACTCTTCGATGAGAACGGACGCTTCCTACCGGAATTGGCCGAACTGGCGCCTAAAGGCGAGCGGCGGATGGGGGCCAATCCCCACGCCAACGGGGGAATTTTGCTGCGCGATCTGCGCATGCCAGACTTCCACGTCCACGCGGTGGACGTGCCTTCGCCCGGTGTTGTCGAGGCACAAGATACACTGGTATTGGGCAGATTTCTTCGTGACGTAGTCAAGCTGAATCAGGAGCAGCGCAACTTCCGAATCTTCGGCCCAGATGAGACCCTCTCAAATCTCCTGGGAGCGGTCTTTGAGGTCACGAATCGCCAGTGGGACGCCCAGGTGGATGAGAATGACGAATTTCTGGCGCCAGCCGGACGCGTACTGGACTCGATGCTCAGCGAGCACCAGTGCGAGGGGTGGCTGGAAGGATATTTGCTCACCGGGCGGCACGGATTGTTCAACAGCTACGAGGCTTTCGTCCGCATCATCGATTCAATGTTCAGCCAGCACGCCAAGTGGCTGAAGGTCACAGCACAACTGCCGTGGCGGCGGAAGATCGCCTCATTGAACTACCTGCTAACATCCCACGTCTGGCAGCAGGATCACAACGGCTTCACGCACCAGGACCCGGGCTTCTTGGACCACGTCATCAGCAAGAAGGCAGATATCGTGCGTGTATACCTTCCGCCCGACGCCAACTGCCTGTTGGCAGTCTTCGATGGCTGCCTGCGCAGCCGGCACTATGTGAACGTGGTGGTTGCGGGAAAGCACGCCATGCCCCAATGGCTGACCATGGATGAGGCAGTCGTCCATTGCACCGAAGGGATTGGCATCTGGCAATGGGCCAGCAACGATCAGGGCGCCGAGCCCGATGTGGTGATGGCCTGCTGCGGAGATACGCCCACATTGGAGGTTCTGGCCGCTGTTTCCATCCTGCGAAAACATCTGCCCGACCTGAAAATTCGGGTGATCAATGTCGTCGATCTGATGAAACTGCAGCCGAGCACCGAGCATCCGCACGGGCTGAGCGACATTGATTACGACTCGCTCTTTACAAGAGACAAGCCGCTCATCTTTGCCTTCCATGGATACCCATGGTTAGTCCACCGGCTGACCTACAGCCGGACTAACCGCAGCCTGCACGTCAGGGGCTACAAGGAAGAGGGGACGATCACGACCGCCTTTGACATGAGGGTGCAAAACGACCTGGACCGGTTCCACTTGGTGCAAGACGTGGTCGATCGCCTGCCACAGCTGGGCACCAAAGGGGCTTATCTGAAGCAGATGGTTCAGAACAAGCTCATCGAGCACAAACAATACATCAACAAGCATGGGAGAGACCTGCCGGAAATTCGCGACTGGAAGTGGAGCAACCCCAAATGAGATGAGATGAGTTTTATAGGGGATGCCTTGTTTGTCGGTGGGAACGACTATCCGCCGAACCATCAAAATGGTTAAACACAGGGTTTTTTGTACTATGTTGATAATAGGAATAAATGAAAGGGGCGTATTTGAATGAAAGAAACCTATCAGGACATTCTCAGCATGGCAATACGGGACGAAGTGGAGGCTTTTGAGTTCTATGATTCTGTCGCCCACAAGGTATTTGACCGCTCACTAAAACAGATATTTAGTGAACTGGCAGGGGAAGAGCAGAAGCACCGCCAACTACTCCAGGCATTTTTAGAGAATCCTGCTATCCCCCTTAGATTCAAAGAAAATATTGATTATAAGGTGTCGGAATCAGTGGCCCTTCCCCAATTGAGCATGGAGATGAAACCAGCGGATGCCATCGCTCTGGCAATGAAAAAGGAAGAAGAGGCCATGAAAGCATACCAAGAATTTTCCCGGGTGAGCAGTGATCCGGATCAGTCGCAGGCATTTTCGGAACTGGCCGCTATGGAACAGGGACACAAAACCAAGCTTGAGAAGCTTTATACCAATATGGCTTTCCCAGAAATATGGTAAATGAAAGCGCTTCCTGAAAGCAGCAGGCATCCCGGCCAGGAGCTGGCCACGGGGCAAATAGTTGCGTTTGCCGTCAGGTCAGGCAAGGTTTTTTAGAACTGTGAAAGGTGTGCAAATATAGCATTGGGAGAACCGCGGGGTTCTCCTTTCCTTTTTTTAGTCTGGAAATAAGGAAGGTGGTAATAGGTCGGCGAAAACTATATGTAACAATGTAAGAGTACCGTTTATGTGTTTGTTCAGTAATCCCGGGGTGGAGTGGAACATGTAATAAGACAACTTTGCTTTAAAATAATAATATGATAAAATTATTATAGTCAAATATAATCAATTTAAATTCATTCACTTTATCTTCTGAATCTCCTTCAATTCCTTCTCTCAACCTGTCTGAAACAAGACGGGATGAACCCCAAAAAGGTCATCTTCACATTTTCTTCCATGTTTGCCCTGAACCCAGTGCCGAAATATGCAGAAGTCGAGAAAGACAGGGTGCACTATTAATTTCATTCCACTTGATCTTCGGTACTTTCCTTCCATATCCATTTCTTCTTTTACCCGTATATCTTATTGTATTCGCACGCTTTCCCATATGACCAATAACAACCGGGCCATAGGATGAGCTTTCGGTCCTTTGGCTACCGCGAAAAGCAGGCGAAATTAGTGATCCAAATAGTGAAACGCTTCGTAACAGCAGTAGTAACACGATTGCTGAGGGCTTAGGTTTCAACCCATCCTGAGATCATTGGCATAGTTTTCCCGGATTGCAGCATGATGCCGTAAGCCTCATCGGAAAAGGAGGTCTACATTTGAGGTTCCTAAACATTGGTACATACCCGCCGCAACAGTGTGGTATAGCCTTATTCTCTAAAAACTTGGGGGACAACCTGACGGGGTTGGGGGAGCGATTTTTTGCAGCAGCAGTATCAGCTCCGCATTCCCAATATCAGTATCCGAATGAAGTGACTTACCAGTTTCAACAGACAATAAAGGCAGACTATGCCAGTACAGCCGCTTCGGTGAATAAAAACATCGGCATAAACCTCGTGATAATACAACACGAGTACGGGATATATGGTGGTGCTGATGGTGAATATCTATTGGATTTCACAACTCAACTGGCAAAACCATTTCTGCTTGTAACTCATACCGTTCTTCCCACCCCGACCTCAAATCAGAGAAGGGTTTTGAGTCGCTTATGCCAGCAGGCAGCAGCGGTAGTGTGCATGACTCAAAATTCGGCCACTTTAATATCTGACGTCTATCAAACGATACCGGAAAAAATATATATCATTCATCACGGCGTACCGGTTTTTAAAACAAAAAATCGGTACCTGCTTAAACGTGAATATGGGTTTGAGGGCAGACAGCTAGTCACCACCTTCGGTTTAATTGGGCCGGGGAAAGGGATCGAACTCGGCATCAGGACAGTGAAAGAACTGGTTGCACGGCATGAAAACCTGATGTACCTGATCGTAGGGAGAACTCATCCTATGCTGGTGAAACACGAAGGAGAGCGTTACCGAGAGATGTTGACTGATTTGGTAACAGATTTAGGTTTACAGGATAATGTAAGGTTCATAAACCGCTTCCTGGAGCCGGAAGAGCTGGGGAATTACCTGTATATGACCGACATTTACCTCAGCCCTTATCCACAGCTAGATCAGGCCATCAGCGGGACGCTCGCCTATGCATTAGGGTGCGGAAGAGCGATTGTCTCTACTCCTTATATTTATGCTCAGGAAATGCTGGGGAAAGGTCAAAGAGGGCTGGTGACTTCTGATACTACTGCCACATCTCTTGCTCAAATGGTAGAACGAATTCTTCTTGAGCCGGACCTCAAATGGACACTTCAACTTAGAGCGGCCAAGCTGGGTCAGAAAATCAAGTGGCCATTTATTGCGCAGCAATATGTCAACCTGGCTAATAAAGTGGTTAAAAATGAAGCGGTAGATGTCGAGGTATTCAGGTCTTTGCAGGAGCGGATAACGTTATGGTCAACGGAAGGCAGGGCTTTTGAGGCCAGGTTATAAAGGAGGTAAACATACATGAATAGTGCTCAAACCAACATTGGCATAGGATTCGTAACCGGGCGTAAAAGTTTTAAAAACGTTTTCCGTACGTATATGAACAGCTTTGCACAGAGTGGCTTGCAGAACGACGGAATAGATTTAACTCTATTTATTGCTTATGATTTGGATTATACGAACACCCGGCTTAGTGATTACACGATTATTGACAAAGAGGACATGAAGCATGTTACGAACATTCACTATTTAGGTAAAAAGAATATATCGCAGGAAATCGCCTTTCTAACCAAATCGGGAATATTAACAGAGAAAGAAGCACAGCTAATTTTTGGTGATGGGTACGGGAAAAAGCGTAACATCATTATGTATAATGCACTCATGAACAAGATGGATTGCCTGTTATTTGTTGATGATGATGAATATCCGCTGGCCCCTACGCAAGGGAGAAATAAAGAGCTCATCTGGAGAGGGCAGGAGATTATCAAGACTCACCTACAACATATCTGGGAGGCTGACATTACGAACGGCTACCACTGCGGATATATTTCCCCGATTCCTCATATTGAGTACAATCATCTCATCACCGAGAATGACTATAAAACCTACATTGAAGGTCTGAGCAATGACATTCTCAATTGGGAATCCATAAAGGGGAAAATAGAAAACGGGGGGATAACCTATGCAGATGAAAGCCAGATGGATGCCAAAAATTTCAAAGAAATAGAAGGGGAAAATGCCAAGTTTGTTTCCGGATCCAACCTTTGTATTAATCTTCGTTCAAATGTTGACCAATTACCACCGTTTTATAACCCACCCAAGGCGCGGGGTGAAGATACATTCTTCAGCACTTGCCTGGGTGGACAAAAGGTGTTGCGGGTCCCATGTCACGCATTTCATGACGGCTTTCAACATTATAATTGCCTTTTAAGCGGGATTTTGCCATTGGAACTAAAAAAGGAAACAGCTCTAAGGCCTGAAAATATTTCGAGATTTCTTACTGCTTCAATCGGCTGGGCACGGTATAAACCGTTATTGTTGTATATTACCCATAGAAATGAATATGCAACCCTGATCGAAGAGGCTAGAGAAAAATTAACCAGACAGATCCCTAAATTCCGTGAATACTTTCATACGCAAAGCTTTCAAACGATTTTAAACGAGTTTGATGACTATGATAAAAATGTAGAGCGGCACTACGAAAGCTTTGAAGAAACTAAATTATCATGGAAAAAACTTGTCAACTATGCAAAGAACGCTGATTATTCCGAACGATTCGTTGGAGCCCAACTGGGCATTGTACAATAGAAAAACACAGTAAAGAAATCATTGTCGGAAGAGTCTGATCCACTCCTTTCTTAAATTGGCCTGCACTATTCTTACTCATCCACTAATAAAAGGCATCCTTCTCGCTGATAAGAACTCTTCGGGATGTTCATTCTGCCGTACAGATTCAACTTCAAGCACCAACCGTCTCTGTGCCCACCATCGTAAAGCATACAATCCAAAAAAGGAACCAGCACCCTTTGCTGAATATGGGGACTGGTATTATAGTCGGGAACTACTGCAATACTTGCCAGAACCACGGTAAGTATTTTTTGGGAAGGGGAAAAAATGAGCTTAAGCGCGTTGTTTAGTCACGATATTCTTGTCTGGGTAGTCCTGCCTATCCTCATATTTGTCGGCGGGTTATCTTACGTAAGCCTCGGAACGCTGCGCATCATTTTTGTTGCCAGGGGGCAGCGGTTCTTATCACCGCTTCTGGGGTTTTTTGAAGTCTCCGTATGGTTGATCGCGATTAGTCAAATCATGAATAGTGTAAGCAATATTGGGGCCTATATAGCCTATGCCGGAGGATTTGCAGTTGGAAACTATGTGGGTATTCTTATAGAAGAAAAGATGGCGATAGGCATTTTGGTGGTTAGAATCATTCTTACCAAGAATGACGAAATATTAAAGAATGGATTAGCCGCTGCAGGCTTTGGGGTCACGTCCGTTGATGCAGAGGGGATTCATAGTCGGGTTAAGTTGATTTTTACGGTTGTAAGACGTAAGGACCTTGATAAAGTCGTAAGGATTATAAATGAATCCCATTCTAGCGCGTTCTATTCCGTGGAAGATGCGCGAAGTGTGACCGAGGGCGTTTTCCCCCAAAAGAAATGAGGTACCCCGACCTCTTGTCCACCTACCCCCACTTGTTTCATGGCTACAGACTATTCAGGTACTTAGTGACCGCGTCTCGATCCACTGTGGCTGTTGCTGAGCTTTTGCTTGAGGAAGGAAGCCCTTTCCCGCTGAAAGAGTAGTTGTATAATAATTCGTCAGTCTTCCGATCAATAATTTGAACAGCGCAGTTTTCCCGGTATGCCTCTCCCGCATAACCAGTACTTGACTTATAAGATCCAACATGTGAAGTATCAAACCTTACAACCGCCACAGTGCTGACTTCGTCAGGGGAAGTAGCCATGTGCTTGCCGTCGAGTTCCAGGAACAACGGATCAATTTTTCCATTATCAGCATTAATGATAATTAGTTTGCCAGTCGATTTTCCAGAGGGATTGGGTGAACTGGTCGTATATAATTGACCGGGCGGCGGTTTGACTTCCTGTAACTTGAAATTTGCAAATTGAGCAGAATCAAACCTGTGAAGTAAAAAGGCCTGCGCCATCCATTCAGAATACAACATAAATAGGAATGTAAATACCGCCAGGAGTGATGCCAACACCTTAAGCGGCGTATTGACTTCTTCATATTTTCTGTACTTTATTATCAAAGTAATCAGTATCACGAGAATAATAGGCAGTGATATCATCATCACTTTGTTTCCCAAAGTACGGTAGGTATAAAAATAGGAATTATAAACTGCTGCCTTACTAGAAATGGAGATTAACACTCCCATAAGGAAGCCAAGACCTATTAGCGCCCATGAAATAATCATAAACAAGTGGTGTTTGTCTTCATAGGCACTTTGGTACGTAAACAAGCAATACAGGGTCAGCAAGAAATAAGCGAAAAATGGCCCCCATATCCTGGTCCATCCAAGTTTGCTCAATTGAATTGCGATGTAAACAGAGGCCCATAAAAAGACCAATAGACCTATGAGTGTTAAGAACCCATTGATATTTTCTATGTACTTATCTTTCATCTACTCATCCCCAAACCAAGTTGTCGCCAAGAGGACGGGTTATTGATTTATCCACTTGGCAAAAGAACAATATAGATCTGCCATCAAACACATTAACGGGTATATTCTCTGTGAACTTATTATATATATTTTCGGCGGCATTTACCATATATTTGCAGAACGAGAGCGCGGTTGTCTTGTTCCAAAGGGTACAAGCCTTGGATAGTCTTAGGACCGGACTTTCTCCTGTTCTCGGAATTTTTGGGAAAGCAGGATAATGTAAACGGTTGAAGGAATATGAAGTCAAAAGAGGATTCGTCAACTCTAGATTTCAGAGGAGTTAATTATGCAGCAAACGAAAAAGTATAATACAAGAAGCCTCTATTTCCCGGAACGACTAACCAGAGCTATGGATGAAATATTTAGTTATCCGCTTACAGTTGTTGATGCGCCAATGGGCTATGGAAAAACAACTGCTGTACGGGAGTATTTGAGCGATAGCGGTGCCAATATATTGTGGCAAAGAATTTATGATAACAACACAACCGACTTTTGGAACGGATTTTGCCGTCAGCTCGGTGAATTGGATGATGCCCGTTCCCAGAGCCTCATCCAACTCGGGTTTCCCAATGAAATTATATCCTTGCAAGAGGCGTTAAAAATAATAGAAGATATTGAACTTCCTATAAAAACAGTCTTTGTAATCGATGACTACCACATTGTTGATAAAATCGAGGTAAATAGCTTTATAGAATTCCTAATTCAGAATGAAATCACTAATCTGTACGTAGTCCTAACTGTACGTTACATTGCGCTTCCAAACTTTTTTGAATTAAAACTGAAGGGTTATCTGCTCCACATAACTCAAGAATACTTCGAGTTTTCTGCAAATGAAATCAAAAAATATTATAAGCTTTGTGGCGTCAGCCTTAAAGACTCTGATGCAGACATGCTGTACTCCTTAACGGAAGGCTGGATAAGTGCCTTATATTTACTAATGCTCAACTATCTTGAAGAAGGAAGTTTTATAACGATAGGCAATATTTACAAGCTTGTGGAGAAGGCCGTTTACATGCCATTTTCAGATGAAATCAAAGAGTTCCTCCAGACAGTCTGTCTTTTTGACGGTTTTTCTCTGGAACAGGCAAATCATATGTGGCAAAAAGAAAATGCAGAAAAACTTTTAGTTGAAATAACCAACAAAAACGCCTTTATAAAATTTGATGAGAAAACAAAGATCTATCAAATACACAATATATTTATGAAATTTCTTACCGATATATTTGAGCATAGGGAAATGGGTTATAAAAAACAGCTGTATAAAAAAGGGGCTGATTGGTATTTGGCGAATGGAGAATATCTGCTTTCCATGCGCTATGCCTATATGGCTGGTGACTTTGACATTTTGCTCAAGGCAATGGAGCTTGACAAGGGGCATAGTATCAATAGCGATTACAAGGAATTGATTATTAAATACGTCGAAGAATGCCCAAACGTAAACAAACAGAATTTTCCCTATGCAATGCTTGTATATGCCCGGCGGATGTTTACATTTAATGAAGTTGTTTTGTTTAAAAAAGCATGTGGTCAATTTTTGACGAATATTCAAAATATGGACAGCTTGGATGCAGACCTTAAAAATACCCTTCTTGGCGAATACCAACTTCTTTTAAGTTTTACGGGCTATAACGACATCGAAAAGATGTCAGAATATCATCGACGTGCATGCAGCCTTTTAAAATCGCCCTCATCTATTCTCGATGGAAAAGCTAGTTGGACTTTCGGCTCACCTTCCGTTTTATACATGTTTCACCGGAAGACCGGGGAGCTTGAGAAAGAAGTGCAAATTATTAAAAAGGCAATGCCCTTCTATTATCAGATCACGAATAGGCACGGAAAAGGTGCAGAATATGTTATGGAAGCAGAGCGCTATTATTATATGGGGGATTTTGATAATGCCGAAATAATAATGTATCAAGCTCTCCAGGAAGCGAACGAATCTTCCCAGTCCGGGATTATTATTTGTGCTGTTTTCCTGCAGATTAAACTTGCTTTTATTAAAGGGGATTTTTCCGGGGTTCTTCTTTTATTTAAACAACTAAGGCAGGATATTAATGAAAAGAAATGGTATCTTTTTATGCATACACTTGATATGTGTGAAGCTTATATATACTCCTGCCTAAAAATCAATGAGCATATTCAGCCATGGATTAAAAGTGGGGAATTTAAGAACACCAGACTCTTCTTCCCATCTATTGCTTTTCTCAATATTATTTACGGCAGAGTGCTTCTTGTAAACAGGGAGAATCTTAAATTATTAGGCACAGCAGAGCAGTTTATCGAGACAGCTTCTTTTTTCCCCAACCTGCTTGGACAGGTTTATACCTATATATATATAGCAGCAGCGAAGCGGCAGATATATCGGCATGAGGAGGCTGTGGCCTCTTTAAAGCAAGCCCTTGAAATTGCTATACCGGATGGTCTATATATGCCTTTTGTGGAAAACTGCGACTTTATCATGGAGATTCTGGAGCAGCTTCACAGAGAGAATACATACCGGAAGGAAATTGGACGAATATTAGAGCTTTTTGAAGATTATGCGATGGCAAGCAAAAAGATATTGGAAACATACTTTGCTGATAAGAAGCCCAAACTGACAGAAAGAGAAAATGAAATATCAAAACTGGTGATGCAGGGGCTCACCAACAAAGAAATAAGCAAGACGCTTTTTATTTCTGAAAATACTATAAAAACACAGTTAAAAAGCATATTTGAGAAGGTTGGAGTAAATTCTAGATCCCTTTTAAAGCACTATTTACTAGATGATTAATGCAGGCATGGACCGGAGCCCACACCAGAGTTTATTGCCATAGATATCACCCACTGGGTGATATAAATTATCAAGAATCCGCCATACAATTTAAGTGTGGTGGATTTTCTATATTTATCATAAGGGGAGATTAAATAATGAAAAAGTTATATATTGTGATGATTCTGCTGTTGTCAGTAACAATGTGGGGATGTACAGATAAAAAGGAGTCTAAAGATTCAGTCAATACTCCAAACAAGATCGAAAACACGGTGAGCACTCCCAGTGCTGATAGATATGACATTACCAAAGCAAGCTATACAGAACAGAATATCAAAATAAAATATCCCCAATTAAGCAATTTACATGACGAAAATCGACAGAAAAAAATTAATGAATTAATCAAAACGGCTGCATTGATGGTTCTGGATGATTACAGAGACGATATAAGAAACTTGGACTTAAATATGGATTATCAGATCAAATATCAGGGGACGGGTTTTTTGAGCATCGAATATCTAGGCCTGGCCATGGTTAAAGACGCTGCCTATCCGGTCCACCTCTTGCAAACAACCAACATCGATATTTCGAAGGAAAAACAACTTGCCTTGAGTGATGTGGTGACCATCAACGATAGCTTTGTCAAGAAATTCACTGCAGGACAATACAAAGCCTATGGTTCGGATTTGAACCTGAATTCGGCCGGAATGCTAAAGGAAGTGTTGAGCGGATTCAGCAGCCAGGATCTCATGGAAAGCTTTAAACAACCGACAGCCCGGTTTTATTTAACCCAGGATGCGCTGGGTGTAAGCATTGAGGTGCCTCATGCAGTAGGTGATCATCTGGAAATGGAGATGGCATATAAGGATTTGAGTGGCTTATTATCGATAAAACCTTAAGGCTCTTTGTCTCAAGCTCAGATGCATAGCACCGTGATTAATGACTGAGGAGAGCAACTTGACATTGTTCAATGGCAGCCTATGAACATGTAACGGAGGTATTGGCATGAGTCCCCTAAAGAAAGTGGTGCCCAGGGAAGACTATAGATTAGAAGTGCCCTTCGATAACGGCAGTACGGTCATCCTCAATCTAGAAGGCAGGCTTTCCACTGTCCGCTTTGGCTTACTTCGAGACAAGAATTTCTTTGCCCGGGTGACGACTGACGGGAACTATATCAAATGGGAAGACAAAATCGAGATATCAGTCAGTGAGGTTTTTCAATTGGCGCAGAAATAACTGCAGGAATCTATTTTGGTTGAAAAATTTTCTTAATCATAAGGGTAAAACTCAAGTAACTTCTGCTTATTGGGGGGATGAAATGCTATACTACCGGCGGCTCTTTCGTTAATAAATCGGTATTTTACATAATAATAGGAGGTATGACATGAAAAAGCCATTCACGTATTTGATTCTTGCGGTCATGATGCTAACCCTGTTTTGCATGCCCGCACAGGCAGAGCAGACTCCGACTGTATTCCTTGATGGACGGGTACTGTCTTTTGATGTGCCGCCGATGATCATCGATGGCAGAACCATGGTGCCCTTGCGCGCTATCTTTGAAGCGATGGGAGCCAAAGTCAGCTGGGATGCTGATACCAACACAGCAACTGGAGAGAAAGATGGCATTAAAGTGATAGTCCCGGTAGGATCTGTTTTCCCAACCATAAATGGAGTGGCAAAAACCCTGGATGTTCCTGCTCAGATCGTGAACGGACGCACACTGGCTCCGCTGCGTTTTGTCGGTGAGGCTTTCGGGGGCAGTGTTTCCTGGAATGCTGATACGCAAACTGTTAGCATCAGTTCAGGTGTTCCAAGTCCCTTCCAATATGAGACCTATACCAACGCCAGGTTTGGCTATTTTTTGTCTTATCCCAATATTTATGACGCTTCCCTCGAAAGCGATAATGGCGACGGAATATCGATGGAAACTGCCGGCGGTCTCTATAGGCTGAAGATCTGGGGAGCCGAAAACATCAACAATAGTAAAGGGCAGGACCTGCTGGCGGAGGCCAAAAACCGGGTGTCCCATATCAGCGCAGAATATGCTGAAGATCATTTCTACAGATTGGAATACCAGGGAGGGGGAAACGGGCAGGAGCTAATCTTCTCTGAGTATGGTTTTTTGTCCGGGGATAAGATTGTTTGCTACGTACTCTCATATCCCAGCCAGGAAAAAGACAAATTCGCACCCGTGGTTACCCGTATGACCACCGAGTTAAGCAATCAAAGCCTTGCGATGAAATAAACCTGAAACAGACGGACGGAGTAAATGCTGCCATGAACGAGCTAAGGCAGCATTAAATGCGGAAACTATATAGTTTTTAGAAATCGGACATTATCTGGCAGTACACAAATGAGCCATAAGCACAGTGCTTATGGCTCGAATCTTTCTAATAGTGGCGAAGAGATACCAAATTATTTAGGAAAACTCACTGTTAATGTAGTGCCTTCATCCGGGTTGCTGTGAAGTAGAACTTGTCCTTTGTATTGGCGGACCAGATGCCCTATGGAAGCCAACCCCAGGCCGCGGTTTGAAGGTCCATCTTTTGTAGAGAAACCGGGCTCAAAGACCTTGGATTGAAAACCTTCCGGTATAAAGCCTGGGTTGTGGGTTTGAAAATAAAAGTAATCTGAGTCCTCAGAAAACGTTAATTCAATCTGTTTTTGATCTGCTTGCAAGTCTTCAACCGCCTCCAGGGCATTGTTTATCATGTTGCCCAATATAGCGACGATGTCTAATGATCTCACCTTTATACCCGATAAATCAGATTCCACTTTGACCTTAACAGAAATATTGCGACTGGTGGCAACCCCCATCTTAACCATGAGCAAGGCTGTTACTTCGGGTAAGGAAACCTTTAACACTTCTCCTTTGATCTTAACCTCGTGGTAGAGTTCACTAATATGATGCCGAGCTTGTTCTACTTCTCCCAGAGTCATAAGACCATAAACTGTATGAAGATGGTTTATATAATCGTGACGTTGGGTTTCAATGACCCTCATCATTTCCTGCAAGTGATCAATGTGGAGCTTCTGTAAGTCCATCGTTTGCTCCTGTTTGGTTATTACCAGCAGCTTGCGAGTAAGTGCGAGCGATAATGAAATACCAATAATGATCACGAAAAGCAGAGGTATTAGCATAACGTGCCTGGTTATTGGCACTGGTTGTCCCAATTCGTGAAAAAGACAAAAAATCCCTAGCACCGCCAGGATTACGCCTAAACCCAAAAGTGATCGTATTGTGTTTCGCTTGTTCATATTCATGATTTACTTCCCACAGGTAGATGCCGATTGTGCGTCGGGTACAATACCTATATTTCTCTTTATTTCTCTAATATTTTACAATTTCCTCCTATGGTACAAAAACGCGCACAGTATCTGGAGCAGGTAAGAGCAGGTAAAGCTCGACAGACGGGTAGACGGAGCCCAAAAGGCCTATGAAAGAGGTTCGGGAGCAGCAGGTGCTGATGGTCAGCAATAGAAATCGTTAGATTTCGAACAACATGCTAATATCTTCTTCGCTCATCTTATGCAAGAAGTTCTCGCCTGGTTGAATCACGGCATCAATCAAGGCTTTCTTTTTTTGCTGCAGTTCGAAAATTTTTTCCTCTATACTGTCTTTGCTGATGAGTCTAATGACCTGGACGGCATTTTTTTGTCCGATTCGATAGGCTCTGTCGGTGGCCTGTTCTTCTACGGCCGGGTTCCACCAGGGGTCATAATGAATCACTACATCAGCACCGGTTAGATTTAATCCCGTTCCCCCAGCTTTAAGCGATATCAGGAAAATCTTCTGTTCGCCCGCGTTGAAAGAATGGACCAGCTTCATGCGGTCCTCGGCGGCGGTAGACCCGTCCAGGTAATAATAAGAAATCACAGCCCGATCCAATCGGGTTCTAATCAGGCTCAGCATAGAGGTGAATTGGGAAAAAACCAGAATTCTATGCCCGCTGTCAATGGCATCCTGCAAGACTTCCATGAGAAGCTCAAGCTTTCCGCTGCCTCCTGAGTAGTTCTCAATAAAAAGGGAAGGGTGGCAGCAGATTTGCCGCAGCCTGGTCAGGATCGACAGAATTTTAATTTGACTTCTCTCAAATCCGCTTCTCTGCACTTCAGACTGGAACTCCTTTTTGGCCTGCATTAAATAAGCGATGTAGAGTTTGCGCTGCTCAGCTGTCATGGCACAGGACATCTTGTTCTCTATTTTTTCCGGAAGTTCTTGCAGGACTTCTTTTTTCATTCTTCTTAGAACAAAGGGTTGAATATGCCGCTTCAGATTCTCCAGGGTCTCTACTTGATTGTTTTTTACGATGGGCAGTTCATAACGGCTTTTAAATTTATGGTGGTTTAACAGATAACCCGGCATCAGAAAGTCAAAGATAGACCAGAGTTCGGTCAGGGAGTTTTCAATCGGCGTTCCGGTCAAGGCGAAGCGTGCCGAGGCCTGAATTTGTTTTACCGCTTTAGCGGCCTGGGTATTAGGATTTTTAATATTTTGGGCCTCATCCAGAATGCAGTATTTAAATGTAATGTCCTGGTAGAAGGCCAGATCGCGTTTGATAAGGGCGTAAGAAGTTACAATAAGATCATAAGAGTTAAGGGATTGGAGTGCTTCCTTGCGCTCCCATTGATTTCCTGAAATGACGGCAACCTTAAGTTCTGGCGCAAATCGCCGGGCTTCGTCCTGCCAGTGGTACAAGATTGAAGTGGGAGCGATGACCAGTGATGGCAGGCAGTCCCCGATTTGCTCAGACAGCATCAGACTAAGCACCTGGAGGGTTTTGCCCAAGCCCATATCATCAGCCAGAATACCGCCGAATCCATAGGAAGACAGGGATTTTAACCACTTGAAGCCATTTTCCTGATAGTGTCTGAGATGAGCCTTAAGGCCGGCGGGAAGCGCATAGTCCACTTCCTCAGGATCCCGAATCTCTCGAACCAATGTCTTGAAGGCTGCATTGCGCTGGATTTGAAGCCTTTTTTCCCTGGCCAATTGGTCAAGGTACAAGGCCCGGTATCGGGGAAGGCTGATCGTACCCCTGGCGATTTCGTTGCTGCTGATATCCAGGTCTTCCATAAGCTGAACGACTGATTTTAGTTCGCTGTTATCGAGGGAAAGAAAGCTTCCATTCTTCAAACGGTAATAGTTTTTCTTCAATTTATAAGATTTCAATACCTCGATAAACTCCTGGGGGGAAATATCCTGATATTCGAGAGACAACTCAAGCAGGCTGTTTCCAGTATCCAACCTTACCCCGGGGAAAACGTTGGCTGTATGATTGATCTTCATATTAAAATCGTCGGAGTAATAAAGCTCGGCCAGGTCTTCCAGCTCCGGCAAGGCCTCCTGGAGGAATTCATATAGTGATGCTTCATCCTCCTGTACAAAAGATCCTTGAAGCAATTGAAAGTGATTCTCCAGGAAAATATTAATCAGCTGGTGTTCTTCATGAATAGAACGCAGTAGAATTCTTCCTTTGTTGTTTTGGATTAAGCCGGTACTCTGCTGAACAGCAGGGTTAAGCAATTGTGTTTGATACTGAAATTCAATGCGGGCGGAGATGCCAGCCCTAAAGCGATCAAAGTATATCCTTTTTTCAGGTGCCTCATAGTAGTATTTCTCTGTCAGGGTAGGATCGATGTCGAGCCTGGTGACATTTTCGAGAGCTGGCCGGACTACAGTAAAAAAGCGTGAAACGTCAACATCAGCAATGTTGAGTTCCTGTCTGGGATTCTCCGCAAAAGCAGTGATTAAAGGAGTGATGGTCTTGGAAAATAGGCTATCAACATGATAGATGATGCCTTTATGGTATATGTATTGGTTGTCAGCATCAAGGCCATAATAAGGTTCTCCCTGCTGGTCGACAGAGAGGCCGATGCCACCAGGCATGCCGCGAAGAATCAAGGGAAATGGAGGCCTGTCCTGATGAATGCTGATACCACCCATCTTTGTGTGATGAACAAAAGCGTCAAATGGTTGATTCCCCATGAGTTCAAAAAATTTTATCAGTGAGGAATTGGTTAGACGCATGGATTTCTTATCAGAAAAAGTTGCACTCGGTCTATAGGAATAGGATTGCCACCCCAACAAATACCTTTCATCCCTGTAAGCATCGATGATGATCTGCAACAATGATGCAGAGGTTTTATCAAAGACAGCCTCTCTGGTATTAAAAATATAGTTCTTACCAAACGCCAGGTCATTTTCGTGCATGTAGGCGTCTATGAAGGCGGGGATATCCTTTATCACATAGGGACGGATGTTGCCAATGTGAAACTCCAGGCTATGCTGCTTCTTACCGCCTGGCATGGAGAAGCAGTAAGTAGGTATCAGCACTGTGTTGGCGGCTCTTTTTTCTGTTGGCTTGGATGAAACCGACAGTTTTTGTTCAAAGAAATCCATGAGACCAATGGAAATGGGATCGGTTTTAAGGCCAAATGTATTTCCCGGAGCCTTAATCGTTTGGACCCATTGTACAACATTATCGGAAGCAAAATAGGTGTCCCAACGTTCCTGTACTACTTTCATGAGAGCAACAACATGTTTGCATGCCCCTTCATACTCGTAATAGGCTGGGCAGTCGCATTCATAATCATCTATGATCAAGTCACTATTCAGATAGATAGCCACATCATACTCGTTCTCTCCCTGTACTGTGGCCTCAAAGTATCGATATTTTTTGTTGAATTTTAGGTTCTTTACCCGAGCTTCCCGGTAATATCTGATTCCCCTGTTATAGACCGTGTCGCTGGAGGCTTCGGCTTTAATCATGGAATTGCTTAGCATGCAATGCTCCTTTAATTTTAAGCTGGTTGTCTTGAAACTGCTGATTACCGTTGGGGAGAATGAATGGATTCTCCCATGGAGCAGGCAATCACGGTTCCTCATTAAGATATGCAAATACCAGAGGGGTAGACTGTCTCTTGCTATAATAACATTACTCAAAAGCAAAATCTCTCCCCCGGTAGGAAAACTGTCTGGGCCTTCGTCTCAGATCAGGCACTATTGAATAAAAACCCAGGCTCCTCCGGTTACCGGACAGCCGTTTTCATATGCGCCGCATCTCACACACTTCTCAATAAGACCGTCGGTCTTACCAGCGTAATCATGACAGAAATACATTTAGTCCATGGAATTCTTCTCACAATAGGTAGATTCAGATAACCATTATAACAATATAGCCTGTAACATTTTCCAGTATTGGTAAATATGCTAATCATAAAGAATGGAGGTGATTATATGCCAGTGACAACATTTAATCCAGTTCAAGACGTATATATAGCAGCTGCCTACCCGACTACCAATTTCTTCGAACCACCTGATGGAGAACATCTATTTGTTGGTACATTTACAAGCGCTGCTGATATTTACAGAAGCTTGCTCCAGTTTTTTCCGAATCTACCACAAAACATTAATATTGAAAGGGCCATATTAAGGCTCGCGCTGTTCCGAATTGATAATATCGCGGGAACAGTCAGTGTATATGGCCTGGTTGGTGACTTTAATCAGACTGAGGTCACTTATAGTACAGCACCCGCAACCGGGTTTCTCTTCGGGGGGCCGGTAACACCAATAACAGGGTCACTTCCTCTCCCGGTAGACATTGATATAACCAGCCTGGTACGAGGGTGGGTTAATGGATCTATCCCCAATAATGGTATTGAACTCAGGGGTATTGAAAATGCCAATGACAATATCCTGAGATTTGCCAGTACCCGGTTCCCTGATAGCAGAGCCTGGCCGCAATTGATTGTTACCTGGTCGCAGGGAACAATTTCGCCACAGGTTGAGGATTTTGTATTAGGCCCGGGCTTCACCACTCCAATTCTTATGAAAGGCAGAGAGCAAATAACTTTCATAATCAATAATACCAGTGGGGCACCCATAAGCGGGAATGTTCAGCTCAGTCAGGATGGAGGGGCATCATATGATGATGATCCAGCCACCGCATTTGTTAGTCTAGCAGCTGGTGCTGAATTAGTCATAACTGTGAACTTTGTAGCGGATCTGGCTCGAATTCATGTGACCGCCGCGACTGGAACCAATTATTGGAACGTGAGTGCTCAATCGAGAGATGAGTAAACGTAAAGAATCCATTTTGTTGTTAGATCGGTGATCTTTAGCCATAACCCCATTTGCACGAAACAAATAATCAACTGCAGTTCAGTGTTTTACTGAAGCATGTACTGAACCCCTTCTGGATTAGCCGGAAGGGGTTTTTGCTTTGTGCTAGACGAATCGCGATTTGCGTTCACCTTAGCGAAAGCACCTAAATTCCGGGTTTAAAGGGAGTTTTCGGTGAAACAAAATGACAAATAAGAGAATTGTTTGCGGCCAGATATCGAGGGAAATATCGAGGATAAATACCTATAGATTGGGGATGCACCCTGATGCTTTTATGGCTACTGGAAACTGGTACACATTTTGCTTTCTTATTAGTTCAGAGATTACCAGGGGAGGTGATCTAAAGAACCACAAATCTATCAAAACCTGAGGTTCGCGCTGGTCAGGATGATAAGAACCATCTCAACAGGGAGGAGGTTGATAATCAAATGGTATTCGAGAATTTACTCCTGAGCAGAGAAGAGGGGATTGCTGTCATCACCATTAATCGGCCTAAATCTCTCAATGCTTTGAATAAAGCGACATTGGCGGAACTATCGCAAGCACTTGATTCCGTAGATATGGATCGTGAGGTAAAGGCGGTGATATTAACCGGAGCAGGAGAAAAATCTTTTGTGGCTGGTGGAGATATTCCCTATATGCAGGATATGGATTCAATGAGAGCCAGAGAATTTGTTCTATTTGGCCAAAAAGTACTGAGAAAGTTAGAATACCTTCCCAAACCGGTCATTGCGGCAATCAATGGATTTTGTCTGGGCGGCGGCTGCGAATTAGCCCTGGCTTGTGATTTTCGAATTGCTTCCCAGAAAGCCAAGTTTGGTCAACCGGAGGTGAAGTTGGGGGTGATTCCTGGTCTGGGTGGTACACAACGCCTGCCCCGCATGGTGGGAACCGGCATGGCAAAACAGCTCCTTTATACCGGGGACATCATTAGTGCCCAGGAAGCCCTTCGTATAGGGCTGATCAATGAAGTCGTGCCAGCCAACGAACTCATAAGTCATGTGCTGGGAATCGCCAGCCGAATAATATCCGGAGGGCTTTTGGCGGTAAGTTTATGCAAGTTCGCCGTCAATGAGGGCTTGCAGACCGATATGGACAGAGCCATGACAATAGAAGCAGATATTTTCGGACTCAGTTTTAGCACCTTTGATCAAAAGGAAGGGATGAAGGCTTTTGCCGAGAAAAGGGCTCCCCATTTTCACGGGGAATAGGGCTTAGCCCTCGGCATGGAAGGGGTGACTGCAATTGGAACGCATACTGCCATTCACGACAGAACACCGGATGTTTAAGGATGCCTTTGCCAAATTTGTTGCTAATGAAATTGTTCCTCACTACCAGCAATGGGAAGAGGACGCAATAGTATCTCCTAATATCTTCAAGGAAATGGGCAATTACGGATTTCTTTGCACCTGGGCAGATGAAGAATACGGTGGAGCGGGTGGGGATTTTCTCTATTCGGTGATTATTGCCGAGGAAATCGCCCGGCAGGGAGTTCGGGGGGTCTTTGCCTGGCTGCACAGTGATATCGTGGCTCCCTATATCAATTCCTTCGGCACGGAGGAGCAAAAAGCCCGCTGGCTGCCAGGGTGTGTAAACGGAGACAGCATTCTGGCTGTAGCCATGACTGAACCCGGTGCCGGTTCTGACCTGGCGGCGATGAGAACGCGTGCTGTTAAAGATGGCTCTGACTATATCCTCAACGGTGCCAAGACCTTTATTTCCAATGGCATCCTGGCCGATTTAGTGATCGTGGCAGCAAAAACTGATCCGGGGCCGGGGACCAAAGGGATTACACTGTTTGTCGTTGAGCGCGGTACACCAGGTTTTGATAGAGGGAAACAGATTCCTAAGGTGGGGCTGCATGCCCAGGATACCGCCGAGTTGTTCTTCGCCGATTGTCGGGTTCCGGCCAGCAATATGCTCGGGGGTGAAGGCAACGGTTTTAAATGCCTGATGCAGAAACTGCAGCAGGAAAGGCTCATGGTTTCTCTGGTAGCCCAGGCCAGTGCCGAAAGGTGCCTGAAGCTGACCCTGGACTACGTGAAAGAAAGGAATGTATTTGGCAAACCCCTGGCCAGATTTCAGAACACCCAGTTTGTTCTGGCGGAAATCGCCAGTGAGATTGAAGTCGGTAGAAGTTTTCTGGATGCGTTGATACTTCAGCATATGGCTGGCAGGAACGTGGTCCAGGAAGTCAGCATGGCTAAATTATGGATTTGTGAAATGGAAAACCGGACGGCATCGCGTTGTTTACAAATGTTTGGCGGGTATGGATACTGTAAAGAGTATGAAATCTCCAGAATGTGGACCGATGCCAGAGTTCAAACCATTTACGCGGGTACTTCGGAAGTCATGAAGTTGATTATCGGCAGAGGTTTGGGTCTTTAGTTCTGGTTCAGAGCAAATTTGAGGACGGGAGGATTTGTTCATGAAAATAGAAGGAAAAACTGCTGTAATAACCGGCGGAGCTTCCGGACTGGGTGAGGCGGTGGCCCGCAGATTCACAAAATTGGGGGCACGGGTGTTTATCCTTGATTTGAACCCGGAAAGGGGAGCTTCTCTGGCCCAAGAACTGGGAGTCAATGCGGTTTTCTGTAAAACGGATATTTCCGTCAGCGAAGATATAACCCAGGCCATAGATGCTGCCTGCGAAAAATTTGGCAAGATCGATATAGTGGTAAACTGTGCCGGCATTTCTTCGGGTATGAAGACCGCAGGCAAAAAGGGGCCTCATGACCTGGAGGCCTTTAAAAGGGTGATCAATATTAATCTGATTGGAATCTTTGATGTTATACGTCAGACTGCCTATCAGATGCTGAACAATGAAATCAACGAAGAAGGCGGAAAAGGTGTAATCATCAGTACCGCTTCCATTGCTGCCTTTGATGGCCAGGTGGGGCAGGTGGCTTACGCTGCCAGCAAAGCGGCCCTGGTGGGAATGACCCTTCCGGTGGCCCGGGATCTTTGCGGAGACGGCATACGGGTTTGCACGATCGCCCCTGGCCTATTTGATACACCGATGATGGCCGGGCTGCCCGAACAGGTTCGCACCGACCTGGCGAAGACGGTACCTTTTCCTCAGAAACTAGGGGATCCTGATGAATTTGCCTTACTGGTTCAACAGGTGGTTGAGAATCCCATGCTGAATGGGGAAACCATTCGCCTGGATGGAGCTCTGCGCATGGCTCCCAGGTAGCACGTGATGATTGACAACTTAATATGCAGGGAGGAATGAACAATGAGGAGAGTTGCTGTAATCGGGACCGGGCACTCCAAGTTTTGTTTTAATTCGCCCAAAACATCCGTTGAAATGCTAGCCGAAGTGGCCATTGATGCAATAAACGAGGCCCATGTTACCCCCAAGGACATTCAAGCGATCAATGTCGGGAATGTACTCGGTGATTTTGAAGAAGGTCAGGGTATGGTGCAGTCGTTCTTTGCCAACGACATTGGCTGTTTTGGGGTTCCCGCCAGCCGTTTTGAAGGCGCTTGTGCTTCCGGAAGCATGGCGGTCCGGGATGCCGTGATGTGGGTTGCTTCCGGTTATTATGACATCATGCTGGTAGGTGGAGTAGAAAAATGCACGGCCATGGGAACCAATTTAGCCACCCGTACTTTCGCCATGTTCGGGGATTCTCGTTATGAATACCCGGCCGGGTTTACCTTTCCAGCTGTTTTCGCCCTGTTGGCCCATCTCTATTCAGATAAGTATGGCATCCCTCTACAGGAATTGAAAGAACAAATGGCTTCTGTATCCGTTCAATCACACGAATATGCCCTTATGAACCCTCGGGCTCAGATCCAAAAAACCATCAGCAAAGAGGATGTATTAAAAAGCTTTATGGTTTCCACACCGATTCAGCTGCAGGATGCCTGCCCCTTCTCGGATGGAGCCGCTGCTATCGTTATAGCCTCTGAAGAAGTAGCCAAAAAACTGATTTCTAAACCGGTCTACTTTGCTGGTATCGGCCAGTCTTCATCAGGCAAACTCAGCTCCCAATACAAGTTTTTACCGCGGCTGCGGGCCCGGGAACTGGCCTGCCAGCAGTCCTACAGTATGGCCGGACTGACTCCCAAGGATATTGACGTGGTTGAACTGCATGACTGCTTCAGCATTGCAGCCATGATCGCCGCAGAGGGCTTGGGATTTTTTGAATATGGTACGGCCGGAGCTGCATGGGAAAAAGGCGAGACCAGGCAGGGCGGCACCACCCCGATTAACCTTTCCGGAGGATTGAAGGCCAAAGGGCATCCCATCGGTGCCACCGGGCTCTCCCAGGTATGCGAAATAACCTACCAGCTCCGGGGGGACCTGGTTGACCAGGGAAGACAGGTGGAAGGTGCCCAATACGGACTCATAGACACTCTGGGCGGGGACGGCGTTTTGATCAGCCTAATACTATCCGGAAAGTAGGGGGGGACCTGAGATGGATTATAAGCTGACTTTTAAAGATTACAATAAAGCCTTGAAGCAAGATAGATTACTGGGGCTAAAATGCAATGACTGTGGGATGGTTACCTGTCCACCCATGATGGTCTGCGGGGAATGCGCCAGCACCAATCATGAAATCGTTCAGTTGAGCGGGCAGGGTAAGATCGTTTCCTTCACGACGTCCTTCATTGCCGCCGAGGGACGGGAGAATGAAGTCCCTTATACCATTGTGATGGTTGAACTTGATGAAGGACCTTGGATCATGGGCAATCTGATCGACATGGACGCCAAGAAGACAACGATGGAGGTAATGGGCAAGCCGGTTCAATTAAGCAGCAGAGTATTCCCCGGTGATAAATATTCGGCCGGAGAGGCGGCCAGACCTGGGTTTTGTTTCGTTAAATAGCTGTCGGTCCGTCCCCCGGTAAGACCGGGTATTCAGAAGGGAGATAGGTTAATGGCTTACAAAAAGGAATACCAGAGCAAGCTTATTTCCATCCAGGAGGCAGCGCAGACGATAAAATCAGGGGATGTAGTGGCAACCGGTCTGGCGGTTGGAGCCTGCTCAGCAGAAATGTACCATGCTATTCTGGACCGCCATAATGAACTTGAAAACGTTAAGATTTTTGATACTATACAGGTGCGGCCTTGTAAACTATACGATCCCGATTATATGCGCAACCTGGACGGTCAAATTAATTATATGCCCGGTTTTGCTATTGCTACACCCCGTAAAATGGGCAACACCAAAATGGCAGATTTTTATCCGGTCCAGACTTCGGACCTTCATGATAAAGTAGCCGCCAAGACTAACGTATTTATCGCCATGGTAACACCACCCAACAAGCAGGGCTATGTGAATCTGGGCCTGACTAACTTCTACACCATGGACACGATCCGCCAGGGCAGGGAAACCGGGAAACTGAGGTTGGTAATCGCTGAAGTCAACGACCAAATGCCCATTCTGTTGGGCAACAACTGGATGCATATATCGGAGTTTGATCATTTCATTGAAAACTCTACCCCGATTCCAACCTTTGGCCGCGGGGAACCTACAGCCCGAGATAATGCAATTGCCCAATATGTTCTGGAGCTAATCAATGATGGAGACACCATACAAATGGGGATAGGTGGAATTCCGGAAGCTGTGGTAGCTGGCTTGAGTGGAAAACAGGACCTTGGTGTGCTTACGGAAATGTTCCCTATCGGACTTCCCGACCTGGTGGAAAAGGGCATTGTAACCAACGCCCGTAAACCTTTTCATAAAGGGGTGACGGTGGCTACTTTCTGTATGGGCGATCAGGGAATGTATGATTATTCCCAGGAGAATCCGGCCTGCGAACTGTATCCTGCATCCTATACCAATAATCCCTGGTTTATTGCCCAACACCCCAACATGGTGGCCTTGAATATGGCGCTTATGGTGGATTTTAGCGGTCAGATCGCTTCCGAAGGGTTAAAGCATACCCAGATAAGCGGATCGGGAGGACAGTTGGATTTTGCCATCGGGTCTTTTTGGTCCAAGGGCGGCAAGGGAATTACCCTGCTGGGAGCAGCCCGCAAGATGCCGGATGGTTCGCTGTCCTCGGCCGTAGTGCCGGAGCTTCCGGCAGGAACGCCCATAACTGTTCCCCGAACGTATGCCAACTATGTTGTTACCGAGTACGGCATCGCCAGCCTGCGATACAAAACCAGAAGAGAACGTGCCCAGGAGCTGATTTCTGTAGCCCACCCCGACCTGCGCGGGGAGCTGCGAGCCAGTTTGAAAAAGAATTTCTATCCCCAATGGGCGCTGGAAGAGCAGTAGGCTCGTTAAAGGATAAGCCTATGCGGGCTGAACAGACGGCTCCGGCATTCTAAAACAGCCTAGCCCCCTTTATTTGAATATACTCGATTTTACCGGTGCGGGCACTGCCCATCACCGGTTTTCTTTAATATTATTTAAGTAAAAGGCAAGAGAATCCCAAAAAACATGCAGAAATGTCATTTCATATCTAAATCAACTCCGCCTGGAATAGAAATGGTAAAAATAAGGCAGACATCTTATGCAGCAGTCGAAGGGTCCAAATTCAATTCAAAAGGATTATGATAATGTAGATAGATATTTTCTCGGGTAGATAGTTCACTATGAAGGGCCCGACCCTCAGGTTTTTGGCAAGAGGGAGGTAAAACGAATGAACACCATAAGTAAATATGTGCAGGAACAGGTGGATGTGATCATTGATTCAATTTACAACGGAGTCATTGCCGTGGACCGGGAAGGCGTCATAACCATCTTCAATCCTGCCGCCGAAAGGATCCTGGGGATCAAGGCCGAGGAAGCCATTGGGGAGCATATCGATCAAATAATTCCTGATTCCGGTCTTTTTAAGGTGCTGCAAACCAAACGCTGTCTGCTTAATCAGAGGCAGCGGGTAGGGGAGGCCATCGTAAATACCAACCGTACTCCGGTCATGGAAGATGATAAGCTTATCGGTGCGGTAAGTGTTTTTCAAGATATTACCGAATTGGAACAGATCGCTGATGAATTGGAGCATGTCAAACAGCTCAAGTCCACCCTGGAAGAAGTGATAGAAAATCCTTATGAAGGCATCATATTGGTTGATAAAAACGGTCTGGTCAAAATGATCAACGATACCTACCTGCAAATTGTCGGGCGTAAGCGTGAAGAGGTTCTGGGGACCCATATCAGCCTTATCAATGAAAACTGCAATCTGCCTCAGGTTTTAAAGACCGGAGAGCCGCTCCTGGTTGATTTCTGCAACGTCCGTGAACAGGGTCTGATAACAATGCGGGTCCCGATTATCAGGGATGGAGAAATGATAGGCGCACTGGGCAAAACACTGTTTACGGACATCAATGTAGCCAAAGTTCTGATCGAAAAACTGAATCAACTGGAGCGCCAGTTAGAATTCTATAAAGAAGAGTGTGCCCGGTTACATCGTTCCAATTACTTCTTCGAAGATATCATAGGCCAGAGCGACATGATTAATAGTATTAAGAACATAGCCTGGCGTGTGGCCCGAAGCGTTTCTACCGTCCTAATCACTGGCGAAAGCGGCACCGGAAAAGAATTGTTTGCCCATGCCATTCATAATGCCAGTGAACGCCGGAAAAAGCCTTTTATTAAAGTAAATTGTGCCGCTATTCCCGACAATCTTCTGGAATCGGAATTGTTTGGCTATGTTGATGGGGCTTTTACTGGGGCCAAGAAAGGCGGAAAGCCGGGCAAGTTTGAACTGGCCAATCGGGGAACCATTTTTCTTGACGAAATTGGTGATATGCCTCTGCTCATGCAAGCCAAGTTATTGCGGGTGCTTCAGGAACGGGAAGTCGAAAGAATCGGAAGCCTGGAGTCCATTGTTGTCGATGTCCGGATCATTGCCGCCACCAACCAGGACTTGGAGCAGTTGGTGGCAGAGGGTAAATTCAGGGAAGATTTATATTACCGTTTGAATATTATCCAAATCGATGTTCCTGCACTTCGAGAACGTCTTGAAGATGTACCCGTGTTGGTTGATTCACTGATCGCCAAGCTCAGTGCCAAGCTTCGAAAAGAGATCAAGGGCATTTCCCCGGAGGCCTTGGTAATTCTTCAGGAATATCATTGGCCGGGAAACATCAGAGAACTGGAAAACGTGTTAGAACTGGCTATTAATATGACTGAGGCGGAGTACCTTGACTATGATGATTTTCCCTGTGTATTAAAAAAGATTGGCGACAAAAGAAAGTTGGAAGGCAAGTCCGCACTTGCTGAGATCATGGCCTTGGTAGAAAAACAGACCATCCATGACGCCCTCAAGAAAACGAACGGCGACAAAAAAATGGCCGCCAAACTTCTGGCGATTCACCCTTCGGCTCTATACCGTAAACTTAATAAATATGGTTTCAATTGAATAGCATTTCTTGGGCTAGCTTCACCACCCAGGACATTCCATTTAGTGCTCGCTATTTGGGCAACTCTTATACCCAAGCCCAAAAATCATGAACAAATTATCTAATGATTTACGAAAACAGTGTTCACCACCGATTTTTCGCTGCATTCATTTTAAGTGTATTATTTGCTAGATATCACCCGGTGGGTGATATCTATGATGAAAAATTCAGCCTACAATTTATGTTAGGGTGAAATTTTTGTTTTGTTGTGGTTGGACTGCTTATGACAGTTTGGGGCGACTACTACCTGTTCAACAGGCGATCCCGCAAGCCAGCCAGGGAAAAAAGCCACGCCAAAGTAACAGAGGACAGGGAAGGAGAGCAGAAATGAAGTGCAATAGATGCGACACAGAACTGCCAGACGATTCAGTATTCTGCCCAAAATGTGGGGAAAGAAACGACGGAGCCCCGCCGCTGCCGCCCGATGGAGTCAAAGCGATCGAGAAGGGGGGGCGGCAGCCGAACAGACTGCAAGGGGCAGTTTTGATAGGCTTTCTTGTAGTGGCTGTGATTTTTACCATTTTTTATTTCATTGGTAAAGATGATAATTCCAACAGCAAGTCCAACATCATCAGCGGCAAAGACACTACCACCCAGTCGGACCCAGCCGCTAACAAATCGGAGCAAACATCGCAACCCAGCACAGCAACCACTAAGAACGGCTTTGACAAGGTTACCAACAAAGATGGATCTTATTATGAAGGCAATTTCGTAAACGGTAAAATGCAGGGCAAGGGAACCTATGTCTATGCCAGCGGAACCAAGATTGTTGGTGATTTTGAAGATAACAAGATTACCGGACAGGAGGTAGTCTATTATCCCAACGGCGATATCTATGAAGGACATATGCTCAGTGCAAAAAGAGATGGCAAAGGCAAGTATACAGGTAAAGCAGGCGGCTCCTACGACGGCGTGTGGAGTGCGGATAAAAAGAATGGTTATGCGGTTGCCTACTACAGCAATAATAGGGTCACATACGAAGGGCAATTTGTCAATGACGTTAGGCAAGACCCGAACGGCAAGCAGACCTATCCAGATGGCATGATTCTTGAAGGTAATTTTACCAACGACCAATTTACAGGCCAGGGAACTGCGTACTATTCCAATGGTATTTACCGGGGCTCCTTCATTAATCAACTTAAAGAAGGTTATGGCCGCTATGAATGGGAATCGGGCAACTATTACGAAGGGAACTGGAAAAACGATAAACGCAATGGACAGGGATCATTTTATCACGCCGATACAGGAGTTACAGATTTTGGCACGTGGCAGGATGATGTCTGGGTAGCTGCTGGTTGATTACAACAGTATTCTGATAGAATTCAGGCTTTCTATAATTTTGATTGTTAGTCTGCCTGGGATCATCTGCGAGCTGCTCGAGAAAAAGGTGGATACTCGGCAATGTGAAATCGTATAATGTCTAACCTAAAGTAACTGTAGTACGGGGGTATATGTATGAGTTCTATAAAAAAGGTAGTGCCCAGGGAGGACTATAGATTAGAAGTGCTCTTCGATAACGGCACTACTGTCATCCTCAATTTAGAAGGCAGGCTTTCGACTGTTCGCTTTGGCTTGCTTAGAGACAAGGATTTCTTTGCCCGGGTCACGACCGATGGGAACTTTATCAGGTGGGAAGATACAATCGAGATATCGATTAGCGAGGTTTTTCAACTGGCGCAGAAATAACTGCAGGAATCTATATAAATAGATATTTCGCATAATAATAGGAGGAATAATATGAAAAAGCCATTCACTTGTTTGATTCTTGCGGTCATGATGTTAACCTTAATTTGCGTGCCCGCACAGGCAGAAGAAACTCCGACTGTTTTCCTTGATGGACAGGTATTGTCTTTTGATGTGCCGCCGATGATCATCGATGGCAGAACCATGGTGCCTTTGCGAGGTATATTTGAAGCTATGGGAGCCAAAGTCAGCTGGGATGCAGACACCAACACAGCAACTGGAGAGAAAGATGGCATTAAGGTTATAGTCCCGGTGGGATCTATTTTTCCAACTATAAATGGTGTGGCAAAAACCCTGGATGTTCCAGCCCAAATAGTGAACGGACGCACACTGGCTCCGCTGCGTTTTGTCGGCGAGGCTTTCGGGGGGAGTGTTTCCTGGAATGCTGACACGCAAACTGTTAACATCAGTTCCAGCGTTCCATTAAGCCCCTTCGAATATGCAACCTACACCAACGCCAGGTTTGATTACTCTATGCCCTATCCCAACATTTTCGATGCCTCCATGGAAAGCGATAATGGCGACGGTGTAACCATGGAAACAGCTGGAGGATTGCATAAGTTAAAAATCTGGGGAGCTTACAATAGCAACCAGAGTACCGCAAAGAACCTGCTGGCCGAAGCAAACAAACGGGTGTCCAACATAAGCAGCCAAAATTCAGATGAGGTTTCCTACCATATAGAATACCTGGGAGGCGGGGACGGTCAGGAACTGGTCTTCTCCGAGCACGCTTTTTTGGAGGGGGACAAAATTATTGGCTTCACTCTCACGTATCCCATTCAGGACAGAGACAAATTTGTGGATGTGCCTTCCTATATAATTTCAGGCTTAATGTGCCCGATCACCCAGGATACAATAGACAAAGATTTTAGCCCGCTTATTAAAGCCATTTGCCTTAGCGAGTCCCTGCATTATGACAGCTTTAATGCTGAGCCTGATAATGTAACTACCACCTATACGCTGTTCAAGCTAGTATCCAGTAATGAATTTAGTTGGAATAATCAGCTGCAGGCCGTCGATGGAGACTACTATTTCAGCAACGGCCCAGAATCGGAGAACGCTGATAAGGGAGGCGGGACTTATATGGCACCCCAGCTTCTATACCAGGACTTTTTCACATCTGGTACCTACAAATACCCACCTGCTGATTTAGGCTTTCTCATTGAGGGCACGCAGACGGGCATAGCCGTTCATCTCAAAACGATACCTGTCGATGTAGATGTAGAGATAAGCAGCGTTGATAAAGAGAATAATACAACGAAGCTTCTCGTGACAGTTTCCCGAATCTCTGATCAAAACAAGAATGAGCTTCTTGGTGATGCGGTTATTACACTGAAGCAAGATAGTGCTTCTTATTTTGGCTATACAATCGTTTCATATAAACCATTGTATTCCAAATTTGATGATATGAAACTGCAATAAAAGTGAATAACCAGAATGGCTAAAAATCATATGGAATTACTTTTTATAGCATGACCAGCGGGTTTCATAGATGAGTACACTGTGAGACTATGTTCCATGTGGATGTTATTTTTATAATCAACTGAGTTAAGCCGAAAGACCCACTAATCTTCCAATATTCAATCAAACTAGAATAAGCCCTGAGCTGTAGCTCCGGGCTTTTTCTGGCTTTGGAGGAATTCAACCTCCTTATGATTGTTGAAAGCACTCTGATGATGCTCTTTCCTACATAAATGTTGTTACTCAAAATCCGCCGAGCTAATGAGTTAAGTCCTAGAGCTTACAGGGTTTTTGGGTTCTATATATGCTCCAGATGATGGTTACACTTCAATGTTCCTATATCGGTAAGGACGGGTTTGTTGCTATTGGATGCGCATATCCCAGCACCTGCAAAGGAGTTTACTAGCTAAATTACGAATAAGCTCCTTGCTTCACGCCGGAATTTGCAATAATATGGAGCCAGTGATTACGAATTTTGTCGAACTACCCCGGGATTTTTGTTTTTTGGAGAAGAATCCAAGCTGTTAAACACGGAGGTTAATTAATGGAGTCTAGATTTTTTGTTGAAAATGGCTGGATATTTATAGAACTGGGTAGCGATATTCAATTAATAGGGGATTTCTACCAACTTCTTGAGGTTAATAGAATTGATTTTGATTTAAAAAATATCCTGGGAACCGATTTTGATAAATTGAAAATTGTAAAGCTGGTTCCTGAAAAGGATCTATGCAGGGTTACCGTATCTAGTGATAATTTGAACGCCTATGTAAGCATTGTTCCTGTTTTCCCGGAAAGTCTAACAGTTGAGGATATATTTAAACAATTATCAACACGTCAAATTACTACTGGAATTAATCATGAGCGAATCGAAACTATAATAAAGGATCGACAACCAGTTCAAGAATTGTCTATCGTTCAAGGGGTTGCTCCTATAATTGGGTCACCCCAAATAATCATAAATCACTTTAACCAACTAGATAGAATTGAGTTTAAACCTGATAAAGACGGGAATATCGATTTCAAAAATTTGGACAATATAATTAACGTAAAACAGGGTACAGTCCTGGCCACAAGAATAAGAGAAATTGAGCCGGAGCCTGGATTTGATATATTTGGCAATATCATCGAACCACCCATTCCGCTCAATGTTAACTTTGATGTAGGCAAGGGTGTTATCGTTGTCAATGATGAAGCAATTGCTTATATGGATGGTTATCTGGAGTGGGACGACCGGAAGAGAGTAAGTGTTAATAATGCAATGGTCATCAATGGAGATGTTGCTTATGCTACTGGCAACTTAAACGTTGAGGGAAACATCCTTATTAAGGGAGATGTTCTCCCTGGTTTTAGTGTAAAGTCATCAAAAAACATAGACATTCTTGGATCGGTGGAAGATGCATTTATCCAGGCGGGAGGAGATATAAATATCCGGGGTTCAGTCCTGGGGAAAAAGGGCTGTGTGCTAGAGGCCCAAGGAGATATCTGGGCTTATTACGCACAGAACTCTTACCTCAAATGCAAAGGGTCGATTATGATAAAAAGGTATGTCTTTAACTCCCGGTTAATATCCAATGATATGATCAATATAGACTCCCAAGAAGGCGTAATTTTAGGCGACTCAAATAAAATAGTATCCAAAAATGCAATTTATATTAAGAGTATTCAGCAGGATAAGTCCTTAGAAATTGAGTTAAAGGGCTTTTCTGTTTCGGAATATATTGAGCTTCTGGGTAAAGTTGAAAATGACATTGCTGAAAAACGTGATCAGATAAAAGAAATTGGCGACAAAAAAGTAGAGTTATTGGCGTGTAAGAATGAAAATAAAAATAATACAGAGCTTTTTGAGTTGTTAACCCTGGAACAGTCTATTAAGGAAGACCTGAATAGAGCGAACAAGTTGAAGAAGAGATTGTCTCATATCATTCATAGAATCCCTCAACCAGGCATAATTGAAATAGGAAGATCTTCATGCCTAAAGCTGACGATCTCAATAGGTTCGCGATCAACAACTGCTTCTCCATTTATAAAAAGGGTAACCTTTATCAGTGATGATGAATCGGAAAGCCTGGTTATAAAGGAATAGACTAACCTTGTTATAGGTGGGACCTTTTTTGGCCCCTGGAAGAAAGACAAAACGCGGAAACATACTACCGCGGAACATTTCAATAGGTGTCGGAGATTGTAATACATATAGTTTGCACTTATCCTAGCCTACTTCTCGTATTTATATATTTTCCAGGGCCCTGTCTATCTCTGGAAGATATACAGTTCTAATTTTCTCTCCATAAGTGCTTGAACTCGCATAATGACAATTTGTTAGATCATTAAAAAGTGTTTTTATGGAAGCGCCAGCCCTGGCATGAGCCAAGAGCTGATTATATTTAGAATTTTCTGTATATATTGCAATCACATCTTGAGCAAATTCATCGGGTGATAAATATTTTTTAAATCCTCCGGTGTCAGGATCTTTAATTCCACCAAAATTATTATAATATTGGGCTAATGATGACGTTCCATACCCAGACTCTTCCGCCCACTGCGCCAGCAAGAAATCTACCGGAAGAGAGGTTCCTTTGTTTGCCGCTTCAGCATATGGCTTCATTTGCTGGACAAAAGCTTGATGGTCAGATGGCAACGGAAGAAGGGTAGGCTCTTTCCCACTGGACACAGTAGTATTCCATAGTGGGATAACTAACCAACTCGCTACCCAACCTAACTGTCCCTGATACTTGACTTGATACCAACCGTCTTTTTCTGCTGCATAAGCCAAAATGGTACCATAAGGTGCCATTCCAACTATATCCTCTGATGTTGAAGGACCATTACGTATATTCAAATCATCAGCAGATATAGAAACGGCAGTTAGTTGATCCCGTGGATCTGAAGGGCAATAAATATTGATAACCTGGTTTTCTTCGTCCCAAATGGTTTTTCCGCCCAAGGCTTCTACCGCAAAGCGCAACGGAGCGAAGGTCTTTTCATTTACAACTTGGGCAGGAACATCTAGATTTTTAACCTGGCCATTGATGGTGGCAGTAGGTGATCCTATGGCTAGAGTAATGGTTGTAGCGGATTTTCGGGCGGTAATTGTCTGGGTGTTGTTGTCCCAGGTTACGGTGGCTCCCAGATTCTCAAGGATTTCCTTTAAAGGCACCAGGGTATACCCATTTACTGAGATAGGGTTTGCGTTAAAAGTAATCAAATTCCCGTTTATGGAAACCTGTGGTGATACTTGAACTGTTGATGGACTCTGGGAGGTTAAGTATTCAGCCACCCAACCGGTTGTATTCCCATAGGAGATTTTTACCCAGCCACCCTGCCGCTCCAGAATATTAATGCTAGTATTTTTACTCAAGCTGCCGATGCTGCCATATGAAGTACCTGGTCCTGATCGAACATAAACGCTATTGCCGCTGACAATTGCAGTTTCTGCGCTAGCCGTTAGGGTAATCCCGCCCAGCCCAAGCAGTGTAAATACTACCAGTAACGCAGCAGTTTTCCAGCTCTTAAACATATCTAATGGTTTCAAAATCTTCCCCTTTCCTGCACTGAGAGAAGCTGTCATTATATAATTTCAAAATTTCGCCACCGTTTCATAATAATCCTTCTGCAATATTTATAAGGGGGAAGGTTCCTCTATTATCTAAGGAAAGCCGACAATGCAAAAAAGCCGCGGAATATCCACGGCTTAACATCAATCTAGTTGTAGGAGAGTAAACATAAATAGTAAATAAACAATGCACCCATTATTGCTACTAATACAGGTTTATAAGAAATCACCATGTATTGTGAAAACAAGCCTGAACTATTATGCAAGAAATTTAATTACATTATAAATGCCTATCGCAAGCAGTGCGGAAGAAGGTATGGTTAGCACCCAAGCGATCAAAATTTGACGGGCTATATTCCAACGGACTCCGTTTAAGCGTTTGGCGACACCTACTCCCAATATAGAGGATGATACCACATGGGTAGTACTTACCGGAGCTCCAAACAAACTTGCACTCCAAATTATTATTGCAGCGGTAAAATCTGCAGCAAACCCATTGATGGGCTCTATGCGAAATATTTTGCCACCCATGGTGCGTATAATTTTCCAGCCCCCAAATGCAGTCCCTGCTGACATAGAAAGAGCGCAACACACCTTAACCCAAATGGGAACATGAAAACTTCCTATTAAGCCACCGCTGACGAGAGCGATCGTTATAATCCCCATCGATTTCTGTGCATCATTAGAACCATGGGCAAATGAAGCCATACAGGCAGATAATATTTGTAATTTTCGGAATTGATTGTTGACTCGAGCGGGAGACGCTCCCGAAAAAATCCAAAACAGTACAATCATAATGATGCTGCCAACGATGACCCCTAAAATAGGAGACAGGATAAGACCGGCTAAAATCTTTCCAAATCCGTACCATTTTACTTGATTTATTCCAAAAGAACCGATTACTGCACCCGTAAGGCCTCCTATCAAGGCATGGGAAGAACTGCTGGGGATGCCAAAGTACCAGGTAAAAATATTCCATAATATGGCACTGACAAGCGCGGCAATTAAAACATTGGCAGTAACCACTTCCGGTGCAACAATCTCTTTACCTATGGTAGCGGCTACAGCGGTACCGCTCAAGGCTCCCACAAAGTTAAAACAGGCGGCAACGAAAATCGCCGCTCTTGGTGAGAGAGCCTTAGTGGAAACTGAAGTGGCAATGGCATTGGCCGTATCATGGAATCCATTAATATAATCAAAAACAAGACCTAAGACCACTACTATGATCACAAAATAAATGCTAAACATATTTGACCGCTACCCCCTTAATGGCCGGGCATTTTATGTTTTGATTATTAAAGACATTATAAAGGGTCTATGTTAAAAACATGTAAAGAGCATGTTAAAATTCTACCAACGGTCGTAAAAAATGCTCCAAACGGCGGCTAAAATTATAACATCTCCTAATTAACATTATTCTATGTGCCTTTAGTATGCCCAATCTAACTTCCGCAAGCTCCCATCGCTCGTACTCTTCGAGCATGATAACCTCAGGTTAAATAGCACGATAAAATATTTGGGTTTCCACAAAGCTGCAACTCTTTTATGTTTGCATTTTAGAGGAAGGTAGTCTAGAAGCGAGGGGAAGTTCATTTGGCTTCTTGCATAATTAGTTATTGATTTTAGCAGAAGAATATAGAAGCCATGGGATTATTCCCATGGCTTTAGAATTCACTTCTTTTTCTGAAACCCTGAACGTATATGGCATGATACAGGTTCTTAGGTAATGGTATTATTTATTCTGCGCCTATAAACATGTTTAAATTATGCAGCGGCATTTATCTGGATTTCCTGGGTGGAAGCGTTCCATTGTACCTGGCAGCCCAACTGCTCGGCTATGAATCTCATCGGCAGCAATGTGCGGCCTTCTGCCGTCAGAAACGGGGTCACCCCTGAGTTGCCAGGGTCGATCTGTACCTCGACTCCGTTTACTTTGGCGGTGCTCTGACCGATCCAGAGCTCAATTTCTTTCCCATCGCTAGTTATAGTACACTTTTGTTCGGCCTGGTTCCAGCTAATACTTGCGCCCAGGTTCTCCGCCACATAGTGAATAGGAAGCATGGTGCGGCCTTCGATGACGATTGGAACGGTGTCCATGGTTTGTGACTTATTATTGGACCAATAACCAGAATCGCCAATGATGAATTTCAATACCGTTCCATTAGATACTGGTGATTCCGTGCTGATTGAAGAGATAGGTGTTGTATTAATGCCCGGTGTCTCAATACTCGGCGTGGTTTTCCAATCAGGCTCGGGATGCGGAATCGGCAGCTCATGAGGAATATCGATTATTGTTGTCGTCAAAGGTATTTTAGTTGGAATCTTTTGCAGCGGTTTGGCCATAAAATCAGCTGTAGCACTGGCTTCATTGGAGTAGTTAGAATATTGCTGGCCGTTTACGGCCCGAACGCGATAAGTGTAAGTTTTCTCTTTAATTATCATAGACCCTGCATCTTTAGGATAAGTATCCTTATCAACATATGAAGAACCCTGCGGTACTGTAGTAAGCACGCTGAAATTTTCGTTGCCTGACTTGCGCTCAATAACATACTGCACTCCATCAAGTTGATTGTTATCATCCCAAGATAGATAAATCTGTTTCCCATAGGCTTTTGCGGTGAGATTGGTCGGCGCCTTAAAGAGACTGCTGGTTGGGCCGATAGCGAAATCTCCGCTGTCGTCCTGGGCGACCACAACATTGTCCACCAGATATTCCGCCAGAATCCTGGCATTATTTATATCGAGGTTAGGCACCTGCCAGGGATAACTGCCAGTATTGTTCTTTTTAACAAGAGGAATCCAGTTAGTCCCACCATTCTGGGAGTAATAAAGCTGCACACTTCCCATCCCTGCCGGAGCAGTACTCCAGGTTATATTCTGGCTTGATCCGGCGATCCAGCCATTGTGCATGTTTTTGGGCTTCTGCAAGGTTATCTGGGCCAGGTGGGGTATGGCATAGGTTTGTTTCGTGTAACCCGGGACTGAATTAGAAAAGCTGAACTGCCAAGAATAACTTTCAACGGTATTTTGACTTGTTTGCCGGGCTAAAGAAAAACTCTCCAGTTTTACGGGGTCGCCGTTGTCATTGGTTACTTCAATATACCAGATGTTGTCATCGCTGGGCGGCCAAGAGGCCGAAGCAAAATCAGGCAGGGGGATATCGATGCAGAGATTTTTACTCTCATCGCTACACGCGACCTGGTTGGGATGATCCCAGAATACCCAGGAGTCTTTTCCCACCACACCGATTTTAACTGCCAGTTGATTACGCATGGCAGCACCGGTCCCCCATATATTGATCCGGGCCGAATAAGCAAATTTGGTCCCAGTGCGGTCTTTAGATTGATCCTCTATATATTGCCAATCATCGCAATTAGCAGCCAATTCATTGTATCTGAGCCAAATGTATCCGTTCCCGTTCCACTGATCTCCCCAGCTGTTCAGTATTTTAAAAGCCTGCATGGAATCATCCCAGCCTACAGCCGTCACACAATGACCTTCGGCAGGATTAGGTCCTTGAATTTTGATCATCGGCCCGCCCAGCAAAAGGGGTCCGTATTTCATCATATACTGTTTCATGGTATTCACATCGACACTATAAGGGCTGCTTAATAAGGCTTTATAATATGAAGCCTCAACGTCATTGGCAACCGTCGGTGTAGGCATGGAGCTTAACGACCACCCATCTCCAACTTTTGTGGCTTTATCATAATTTGAAGGAAAGCTGCCTTCCGGGCAAACCCCATAATAGGAGAGCGTATAAGTAGTGTCAATCGGACCTCCGTTGGCCAGATATTCCTGGCGCTGGTGAACATACCAGAATGACGGGTCCGGAGTAAAAACGCATCTTTTTTCATTTTCGATCTGAATGGTATGCATAATCGAACGGAGGATGCATCCCCCCCAGCCGTCCTGGTTCTCTGTAAAGCTGACATATTTAGAAAGGTCATAATTATATGGGAGAGTATTACCGCTCATTACGTGTGTCTCCGGAGCGTTAACCGCCAATAGCTTATTCCGTTCCAAAAAAGCCTTTTCAAATGCTTTACTGACAGTGGGCTGCTTCAAGCCATCTACAACCCAGGTTGGCATAGTTACCTGAGAAGTAGTACTTCCGGTATTTGACTGGTTAGGTATATTGGGGCGTACCGTTATTGTAGCATCCGGATTCGTAGTCGTAACCGACTGATCAGGTTGTGTTACTATTATTGGAATATTTGGTTTGATATTTATTACAGGAGTTTTAATTGGGCTGGTTGTTCCAAGCGTTGTTGCGGCCGGCACTGATCCTGACCCCAATGTCAAGGCTAAAGCCAGCGTCATAAGAACACTCACCCACCGAAGCGACCTTTTCACATATCCTCTCCCCTTTTAAGAAAGTATTTTCTCATTAACCATCGGGGTATTAGCGGGATTCACCTTAAGTAGAGACATTTATGGTCATTGAACAAAAAAATATAAATCTTATAGTATCCCATACAGTGGTTGCTTAAAGTCTCAATTCTATTCAAAATTATTATTTCCTTTATATCCAATTTGTTGATGCCATTTTTTTTCTTTACATAAACCAAAGATTTACGTCACCTCCGCCTCAGAAGCTATCGCGGCGGCAAAAAATGAGGAACGATACAGGCAGAGAATGTATCGTCATTGCATTATAAATTATATCCCTGAACCCATTTATCATGGAATTATCAGGAGAATACCATATTTTTAGGATGAGCCTTGATATATCATTTTAAGAGAATGTAAAAGGAGGGAATAAAGGAGAGGCAATTTGTTGCGTCGACACAACTGTTGAGATACGGGAAGTCATGAAGTGCCGTGTCTAGGGCGGAAAGGAATTGCGGGACGAAGCACGATTTTGCGGAACTTACTGGCTGGCAGGGACCCTGTTTTGCTGGGGGGGTACTATGGGCTAGATGACACAACAGTATAATCGATAGGCTTATTACAAACGATTGTTGAAGAGAGATGATATTTATCAATGAATTGTAAGAATTGCGGAAATGAAATAAAATCAGACGCCCAATTTTGTACGCAATGCGGCGAGGCTGTATTAACAAGTCCTGAATCAAATTCAAACACACATGAAAATATCTCGGAATCAATACCAACAACTCAGTCCAAGACTAAAATGACCTACAAAACGAAGCTTGTTATCGTGGGAGTAATACTGGCCCTCATATGTACGATACTGATTTTCAAGTTTCCAGGTAGTCAGTATGTAGGAGATTGGGTCGACGACAAGGATGGAAGTTGGGCTAAAGTGACCAGAAATGGAACGTCTTATATTTGGGAGGATTCGGACGGCAAATATCCCGCGACGATTGAATCTGGTATGTTGGCTATCGATAGCGGTTTGGGAAAAGTCTATGCTTCCATCAATAGCAAGACCGGCAAAATGGAACTTGCTTTTTTAGGCGAAAAATGCGGGACGTTGACTAGAAAGAATACTGCAGTAATGAAATCATCCACCGGCAAATATAACGTGACTTCAACAAATGATACTAAGAAAGAAAAACCGGCTACAACGCCTGTCAAGAAACAATACAATCATGGATTGGACCAGCAGATAATAGATGCTACAGGAGCAGGTGATCTTGTAAAGGTAAAGAATCTTATCGAGGCTGGAGCTGACCCCAACGCCAGGGATCCATATTATGGTCAAACACCTATCATTTGTGGCGTACAACCTATGGCCTTTAATGCACCGGATTCTAAAATATCTGAATGCATAAAAGTCCTCGTGGCAGCCGGCGCTGATGTAAACGCTAGAAGTGGTTCTGAATCTACTGCATTGATGTATGCATCACATTGGAATTATATCGAGTCTGTTAAAGTCTTGCTAGCAGCTGGTGCCGATGTCAACTTGCGAGATAACCGTGGGCGTACAGCTCTTGATGAGGCCTATGGGCATAATGAAATTGCAGATCTCCTACGCCAGCATGGAGCAAAAGAAGGTACTCAAAAAAAATAGCAGGTTGTTCAGGTTGATAATATCCGAAAGGAGACCAGTGATCATAAATATGATCTAGAATCTGTACGGGCTTATTAGAGGCAGGAGCCAATCCAAATGTCAGTGATGATGTTGGGGCGACAGCGTTATTATATGCGACCGGATTGACTTGCTGGTCTTATCTAGTCATGTATATTAATCAGTATTTTATGAAGCGATCTTATTTGACATAGAAATAAAAATATTTTAATTTATTAAAGGAAATATTAACATACTCAAGTTTTTACGAAAATAAGGGGGGGCATTGACAGACTAAAATAGGAAGAAATAACAATAGTAGGGAGAATGAATAATGAAGAGTAAAAGATTATTATGCGTATTTATAATGTTTATTTTAACTTTATCAGTTTTCGGATGCAGCAAAGAAAATAGTAATTCATCGAACAGCGCAAATACTGCAACAAGTTCTTCTTACAGTAGTCCTTCAGCAACTTCGTCAAGCAATTCCTCATCAAAAGAGAGTACTAAAGGCTCTGAAGCTGAAGCACGAAAAGTGCTTACTGCTTGTCTAGATGCTGCAATGAAAGGCGATATTGAAAAAGCGCAGTCGTATACCACAGAAGTAATTAATAAGGATAGTTATACTTATTTTAAAGAAGCATTTCAAAATGTTAAGAGTTTTGAGCTTGGAAAAGCTCAAGGATCTGGTACTGATTACATAATTTCCTATACTGTTACAAGAAACGATGGTAAACAAGGAACTTATCCTGCACGAGTAATACTCATGAATGATGGTTACAAAGTATATTCATACGAGTATGGTACTGGACAGCATTTTGGGACTGCTAGATAAATAACAGTTATAATGCCTTTTAGCCAATATTAACCACCTCATGATCTGATTTAATAGGATTGAGAGGTGGTTTTTATAGTTTTAGAAACATGCTGCCTTATGAGTTGATGAGGTAAAAGATTAAACCCCAGCTCGAATAAATGTAATTCATGGTTATATATGGTAATATATTGATAGAGGCAGAAGTGAGGTCAGTTGGGAGCGGTTTTGCAGAATAAGTATACAGGGAAGTGCACATAATTGCCATGGATCTTGAAAAGGGCTTTACGACTCACTAGGTAAAGGGGACCTTAATGATGTCTTTGGATAGTTTTTCAGAAGCAATACAGGCATATCCAATTATTGCATCTTTGCGCAGTGAGGAGCTTCTCCCGGCAGCAATATCCAGCAAGGCGAAGGTAATCTTAATTTCATCAGGCAATATTTTTAATATCTGCGACATCAGCCAGGAGCTTCGAAGACATAACAAGCAGGTGCTGGTTCATGTTGATCTCATTAACGGGTTAGGAAAGGATCCCATTGCGGTTCAATTTCTAAAAAGGAAAGCTCAGGTAGTTGGGATTGTAACACCGAACGGGCACTTGATCGCATCTGCCCACAAGGAAGGCTTGCTGACTGTACACAGACTGTTTGCACATGATTCACCATCGCTTATAAGCGGATTTAATGTGCTGCGTCAGTCTAAGCCACATTATATTGAGATTTTGCCCGGTTTAGCTGTGACTCGTGTTGTTTCTCACTTGCGGGATCACTTTCAACAGCCCGTCATTGCCGCCGGTTTAATCAAGAGTATCCAGGACGTCAAACTTGTGTTCAAGGCGGGAGCAGTGGCGGTTGATACCAGTGCTGAAAAGTTATGGAATATTGAAAACCCTTAGAAGGAATTCTTCATGTAACATCGAATACTAATAAACAGTTGATGAATTAAATATTTTATGGGACTAGAGAGTAGAATAAGTCCCACCCCATTTGCTAGTTGATGCTGCAAATGGAGTGGGACTTTTGTTTTTACAAATATATTTGGAGGTGATTGTATTGGAAGTCTTCTAATGAAGCAGGATTTTCGTAGACTTACAGCTATTCATTGATTTAGGAGGATTTTTCATGTCGTTGTTAAACATGCTCGCCATTCCTGAACAAGTCGAACAAGAGGATAGATACGTTATAGCGACATACTATATGGAAACGAATACCAAAAGCGATATTGTTTCGAAAATCAGTGCCATCGCTGTGGAGCAAACCACCGGGACATGGGTTCCGGTGCCGGAAGAAACTCCTGAAATGCGCGAGAATCACGTGGCCAAGGTTGTGGGCATCTACGAAGTGCCGGGCCATGAGTTTGAAGTGCCGGGCGAACTCTCCGCTAGACAATTTGTCTTTCAACTGGCTTTTCCTGCTATAAATTTTGGCCCCCAAATTCCCATGCTCTTAAGTACAGTGATCGGCAATATTTCCATGTCCGGGAAAATTAAACTTCTTGATCTGAAGTTTCCGACCAGCTTCATGTCAGAGTTTAAGGGGCCGAAGTTCGGCACCCAGGGAGTCCGGAAAATTCTGGGTGTGGAAACACGGCCGCTTTTAAACAACATGGTCAAACCCTGTACCGGTTATACGCCTGAGGTTGGTGCGAAGCTGTTTTCAAAGGCAGTGCGCGGTGGTGTTGATATTGTAAAAGACGACGAATTAATTGCCGACCCGCCCTTCTGCCCGGTGGCTGACAGGATCAGGCTGTATATGGCCGAAGCCAAGCGCATTTATGAAGAGACGGGGCACAAGGTTCTTTATACCGCTAATATTACAGACCGTGCTGATAAAGTACGGGACAACGCCCGGCGCGCCGTCGATGCTGGTGTAAACGGGATCATGATCAACTATTTGACGGTGGGCATCTCAGCCTTACAGGCCCTGGCTGAGGACCCTGAGGTCAATGTCCCCATTCTGGCCCACCTGGATTTTGCTGGAGCCATGTATGAGTCGCCCATTTCCGGTCTGAGTTCTCATCTGATCCTGGGCAAATTCGCCCGTCTGGCTGGTGCCGATATTGTAGTTTACCCCAGCCCCTTTGGTAAGTTTCCTTTCTTAAGAGAGCGTTATCTGGGAATAGGTCATCACTTATTAAGCAAGTGGGCCCACTTTAGACCCGTTTTCCCCATGCCTGGCGGCGGGGTTATGCATTCGATTGTACCATCCATCATTCACGATCTGGGAAATGACTGTATTCTGGGAGCAGGAGGCGCCATTCATGGACACCCGATGGGGCCTGAGGCAGGAGCCAGGGCCATGCGTCAAGCAATTGACGCTGCCATGAATGGAATCTCCCTTCGTGAAGCGGCCCGGACTTTTCCTGAATTGCAGGCCGCAATTGATGCATGGGGGCTTCTGGATGAAGAGAAGCCGGGCATCTTTGAAATCAAGGCGTAATGTGAGAACAAACGCAAGGAGGTTTAACCAATGGCAATACAGTATACGCGAGAAGAGGTAATAGCCCGTTTAAAGCAGTCCATCAGCGAGGGAAAACCGGTCATTATTGCCGGTGCCGGCACTGGTATCTCTGGTAAGTTTGCCGAAAAGGGAGGCGTAGACTTGATAGGTGTCTACAACTCCGGCTTGTTCCGGATGGACGGAAAAGGCTCACTGGCAGGCCTCATGCCTTATGCTGACGCCAACCAAATCGTGATTGATCTGGCCCACCGCGTTTTTCCGGTCATCAAAGAGACGCCGATGATAGCGGGAATCTGCGGAACAGACCCGACCAGGGAGATGAAACCCTATTTTAGGCAGCTAAAAGAATTAGGCTTTTCTGCTGTAATGAATTTCCCCACCGTGGGCTTGATTGACGGGAGGTTCCGCCAGGAACTGGAGGATACTGGAATGGGCTACGGTGTTGAAATTGAAACCCTGAAGATTGCCCGCGATCTTGGCTTTTTCACCCTTGGTTATGCCTTCACTGTGGAAGAGGCAGCCTTAGTTGGAAAGGCCGGGTTGGATACGGTCATCTGCCACATGGGCCTCACCGTAGGAGGTTCCATCGGGTCCAAGTATTCCGAAGCCGTTACTCTGGACAAATCTGCCGCCTTAATCAGGGAGATGACCAGTGCAGCGAAGTCCGGCTACCCGGACATTATGATTTTTGCCCATGGCGGTCCCATATCAGGGCCGGAGGACACCGCTTATATCTATGAACATACAGAAGCGGTGGGTTTCCTGGGAGCCTCCAGCATCGAACGTATTCCTATTGAAGTACCCCTGGTCGAGGCTGTACGCCAGTTCAAGAATATTCCGCTGAAGAAATAACTTGAGACGGCAAAGGGGCGCTTTAAGGAAATGAACTCGCTATATTTGGATGTGGCACTGACCCCATTCGAGGTGCGCCCTCCCTGGAGGGAGATGGTCTGCATCGTTATAGACGTAATCTGCGCCAGTTCCACCATTGTAACCCTATTGGACAAAGGATGCCCGCGCGTCTTTACAGTACGTGCCGTTGCGGAAGCACGCGCGTTGGCGCAAGAAAGAGGCTTTTTGATCGGTGGAGAAAGAAATGGCCTGGTACTGCCGGGATTTGATTTTGATAATTCACCTTTTAAGCTGCAGGAGATGGATGTGCAGGGGAGGGACGCGGTTTTGACAACCACCAACGGGACGAGAGTCATTAAGCGGGTTGAGACATCCCGGGCGGTCTTGATTGGCTCCTTTCTCAACGCCGCCGCCTGCTGTCACAGCGCTTTAAACCTTGCCTGTCAATACAGCACAGGTATCGGACTGGCCTGCGCCGGGACAAAAGGAAGGTTTGCTTTGGATGATGCCCTATGCGCCGGCTGCCTGATCGAGACGCTGCTGCAAATAGGGAAGCAAGGGAATCAATCTTTAACGCTGTCCGATTCCGCGAAAGCTGCCAAAAGCCTGTTCCGGGCTTACCCCGACATCGGTTCAGGCTTTTTGGAATCGTCCAGCGGGAGGCGTCTGGTAGAAATCCAGCGCACCGAGGATATCGTCTCCTGCAGCATGGTGAACGTATCTGAAATCGTGCCCATCCTTATAAAAAGTGACCCGTATCGATTTGAGGATTTATCTAAAAAATCAATAAAAAGGAGGATCGACTTATGGCCAGAAAACCAAGCATAATTGTGGCAGGCATCCTCGATACAAAGGGACAGGAGATTAAGTATATTGCAGACAGAGTGAAGGCTGCCGGTGGGCAGGCAACTATTTTGGAATTAAGTGTTGGCCACGAGGTTGGCTGGGCAGATATTAGTGTAAGCAAGGTGGTAGAGGGAGCAGGCAGCACCATAAACGAAATCTTCACCCTGGATCGCGGCAAGGCCTCTGATATTATCGTAGAAGGTGCGTGCAAAATTACTGCAGAATTGTTGGGGCAAGGCAAACTGGACGGCATTATTGCCTATGGCGGGTCGATGGGGGCCAGCATCGCCACCCGCATCATGCAAACCCTTCCCATTGGAGTGCCAAAGTTCATGCTTACTACCATGGCCTCCGGAGATGTAAGCCCCTATGTAGGAACCAAGGACCTCTGCATGATGTATCCCATAGCTGAAGCCGGGCTTAATAAGGTCACACGCCGGATATTAAATAATGCAGCTGCCGCAGTTGTAGGTATGGCCAATGCTCCGGAAATAGAAGCATTTGAAGAAAAGCCTCTGGTGGGCTGCATGATGTTTGGCGTCACCACCCCCTGTGTGCTGCGGGCTTCCAGCCACCTGGAAGGAAACGGCTACGATGTTATGATCAACCATGCTGTAGGCAGTGGAGGCCGGTCCATGGAAGAGTTGATCAGGGACGGCTATATTGTAGGAATCCTGGACATCACCACCCACGAGATTGCAGACCTCATGCTGGGAGGAGTTTTGAGCGCCGGGCCGGACCGCCTCACCGCTGCTGGAGAAAGAGGAATTCCGCAGGTTATTGCACCTGGTGGCCTGGATTTGATCAATTTCGGTCCCAAGGATACCGTACCGGAAAGGCTGCTCCAAGAGTCTGATCAACCTGGTCGCGGGCTTTATGTCCACAACCCGATGGTCACATGTATAGGCGTATCCAAAGAAGAAGCCTACAACATTGGCGTCCATATAGCCCAAAAGCTCAATGCTGCTCAGGGGCCTACCGTCCTGTGTGTTCCCATGCGAGGGTGGGGGGCATGTGATATTGCCGCCCCGGACAAAGAGCTGGGATGGGCAGGCCCCGGCCCCGGCCCCTCCTGGGCATCCGATCCTGAAAATCCCCAGTGGTCGCTGCGTAATAGCTATTTCGTCGAAGCATTACGCCTTAGCATTGATAAAGATAAGACCAATTTGGATGTAATCCTGATTGACAAGCATCTCAATGAGCCTGAGTTTGCCGACTTGATGACGGAATTGCTGGAAGAGATGCTGCAAGGCATATGGAAAAAAGGCAGCCATCAGGCCTTGCCTGATGTTCTTTCCTTCTAATTGAGTGAAAAGTTCAAGGGGGGCGATTTATTGGCTAAACGTTATATGCGCGCAGAGATTATAGAACGTTTGCACGATCAAATCCGTCAGGGAAAGGCGATCCTGATGTTAGGTGCGGGGACCGGTCTGACGGCTAAATGTGCTGATATTGGCCGCGCTGATCTCATTGGTATCTACACCACTGCGCATTATCGGATGATGGGGCAGCCTTCTTTGCTGGCCTGGCTGCCGTATTCCCATGCCAATGAACATGTTGTCAGTATGGCCAGGGAGATTCTTCCTGCGGTAAAGGACGCTCCCTGCATTGCAGGGATCGGCGCTCATGATCCTGCTCTCAATATGGAAAGATTTATAGACGAATTAATGGACCTGGAGTTTTCCGGTATAACAAATGAACCCTTTGTTGGAATTTACGGCAGGGAATTCGCTGAACAATTGGAAGCAGCAGGCATCGGCTTTTCCCGGGAAGTAAAGTTGATTGAAACCGCTCACCGCAAGGATGTTTTCACCGTTGGCTGGGCATTTACGCCTGAAGAGGGAAGGATCATGGCGCAGGCCGGTGCCGATGTAATCGGTGCCATCGTGGGCGTTACTACCGGAGGCATGACCGGAGCAAAGCAATCCAAGAGTCTTGAGGATGCCACCAAAGAAGTTCAGGAAATTTGCATAGCGGCTAAAGAAGTGAATCCGGATGTGCTGATCCTTACCCACGGGGGGCCATTTAATGATGTTCTAACGGCATGTTATTCAGTCATAAATTCTGATGCCGTAGGATATGCTGCCGGTTCCAGCGGTGAACGTCTTCCCACTGAGACTGCAGTCGTGCAGATAACCGAACAATTCAAGGGAATAAAATTGGGTTAACTATAGTTTATTAGTATGGAAGCAGGGGGGGCATACCTTGCTTCCATATTTATTGTCAATTATCGTTAATCGATCAAATACCGGGCCATATCATCTCCCAATAAAACAAAAAACCGCCGAAATATATCGAAAGGCTAGAAAAGTTTGATTGGTGGCGGAAATTCTACACATCTAGTTTGCACGAATCCTGGGCCACTTCTTGTATTTATGGCGGTTAGACTTTTTTGATGCGCTGGTCAAGCTGCCACTTTATCTTCTTTATAAAGAAAAGGGCAGCGTCATTATTTAAAATGCGCGGCAAAAACTCGATGTAACTATAAAGGGTTTTGCTTTCTAATCGCTCAACCTGTTATAACAATCAGGAAGGAGAAAACATATGAGATGGCTTTCCCTAAAAAATGTCCCCCTTTTGATCTTAGCCTATTTGCTGTTTAGCTCTTTTTACGTAGTACAACCTGCTGCCGCCTGGTCGGCTAATCCCCCCATCAACCTGCATACAACGGAGATTACCGATCACTCACTGAGTCTAATGTGGGACTTCACTGACGCCAGCAGTGTCACCGGCCTGGAATTATTACGATCCACGGATGGAATGCATTTCGAGGTGATTGCTTCTCCGATACCAACAGCGACCAGTTATGGAGACACTGGTCTGCTTCCTGGTACGAACTATCAATATAAAATCCGCGGAGTATTACATACCGGGTTGGGCGATGAATATACTGCCTTCTCTTCCGTCTTGAGCGTGCGTACAGCAGATTCAGTCGTTATACCAGCTGCCCCCAGCAATTTAGTCGCTGCCTGGAATGGCACCAATGTGCTGCTGACCTGGAATGACAATTCAGATAATGAGGATCAGTTCATAGTTGAGGAAGTCGTGTATGGTGGGGCATGGTATGTTCGCGGCAGTGTGGCCGGCAGTTCCTCATCCTCGGTCTCATTGTATGTCTCAGGTGTGGAAGCAGGTCATAATTACAGTTTTAGAGTGCGAGCCCTTAAAGGATCCAGCGGCTACTCGACATACTCCAATGAAGCCTCACTGCCCATTCCAGTAAGTCTCTTAGCTCCATCAACCTTAACTGCAGCTGGTGCTTTTACTTCGGTGCACCTGAACTGGGTGGACAATTCAGCCGATGAGGCCGAATTCTACATCTATCGCAAGGAAGGAAGTGAAGGCTGGCGAATGTGGCAGGAAATGCCGGCCAATTCAGTTGAGTTTACTGATAATGGATTAACCCGGGGGACTACTTATTCTTATCAGGTTACGGCCGTTAATCCCGATGGCATTTCTGAGGCGTCCAATATCGTCCGTTATGCGGTTCCCGCACCGGGCGTTATACCGCCGCCAACCCCAGCTCCTGCCAGTACTTCAACGGTGCTGCTGTATTACATAAATGCAGATTATTACTACAACAACGGTGCAATGAATCCCATTGATGCAGCTCCTATAACCAGGGAGTCGAGAACCCTGCTGCCGATTCGCTTCCTGGCCGATCCCCTCGGGGCCACCACGGCCTGGGATGCTGCTGAGGGCAAAGTGACTATAACTTTTGCCAGCAAGACCATCGAACTTTGGATCAATCACCCCAAAGCAAAAATCAACGGTTCAATTGCCGCGATTGATCCAATCAATGATGCGGTGACTCCAATTGTCATCCCGCCGGGACGCACGATGGTGCCTTTAAGTTTTATTGCCCGCAACCTGGGCTGCGGGGTGGAATGGGATGCAGATCGTCAGGAAGTAAAAATTACTTATCCCGAATCTTAATAATTGTTTCATAACTTGCAGCATACAGCTTCAGCAACAGCCTCCGGGGAATGCCAGTATTCTTCTCATCAATCTTACCTCGCCCGATACCAATAGGCAGTCCTCCTAAACCTTAATCCTTGCTTTCATTGTCTTGCTCAATAACCAGGCCTTCCACGTGCCGCTTGCTCATGATTTTTCGCTTTTTTCGGTTCTCTTTGGTTTCAAAAATGATATCCATGTCATAGTTTTCAGGATACAGGTCCTCTCGGTCTATATGGAGGGTGAGGCGTTTGTTGTTAATAACATATTTCTTGCCCATTACCAGAACCACCAGATCCCCCCGCCCATTCTGTTCCTCACATATGATGCCGGTATGCTGCATCGTGCTGATATAGACACGGTCTCCTAGTTTAAGATCTTTCTTAACATAACCCTCGCTCCGCTCTCGCTTCTCCTTTTCCTTATGGCGTTCTTCCATCCTGCGTTTGTCTTCCAGCTGTGTCTGAATCTCCTTTTGATCTACGATACTGTCCACATATTGATCATAATCGCTTTCGTAGCTGATCCTTTCCCCGTAGGTAATTTCGTGTGCCCTCTCTATGATATGCCGGTCCATCCCTAACCTCAGTGCTATAAGAAAGGCATTGCTGTCTCCCCAGTTGCCAATGTGCAGTTGATATAGCGGGCGGAGGCTTCTAATGTCAAAAGCCATACATCCATTTTCAAACCCTGGCGTATTCAGAGCATATTCTTTTATCTCTCCAAAGTGGGTGGTTGCTACAATAGTAGTTCCCCTGGCAAAAATCTCCTCGAGCACAGCAATTGCAAAGCCACGCCCCTCCACCGGGTCTGTACCTGCACCCAATTCATCCATAATCACCAGGGTGGAAGAGCCGCAAGTCTTAATAATCGTTTGAATGTTTTTCACATGTGATGAAAACGTACTTAGGGATTGTTCAATACTCTGTCCATCGCCAATATCGGCCAGTATGTCGGAGAAAACAGCAAACTCGCTGCCTTCTGCTACCGGCACATGGAGACCGCTCTGAACCATCAGGGTCAATAAGCCGATCGTCTTCAAAGCAACAGTTTTCCCTCCTGTATTGGGGCCAGTAATCACCAGGGCCCGGTAATCCTGGCCGATACTGAAATCAAGAGGAACTGCAGTCTTACCCAGCAGCGGATGACGGCCTTGACAAATCTTAATCTCATTGGAACGATTCAGACTAACGGCCTTCATATCCATACTGCAGCTATACTTGGCCTTAGCGAATAAAAAATCATAATGGGCCATCGCCTCGATATTAATAGAAAGCTCGTGGCGATGCTCCGCTACCTGCCCGGATAGATCAGCTAATATCCGGTGAACTTCATTGCTTTCCTCCATCTGCAATAGATTTAACTCTGCTTGCAGCTTCGTAATTACAGCCGGCTCCATGAAAACCGTTGAACCGGTGGAGGACATATCAAGTACCTGACCGGGAAATTTTTTCATATCCTGCCGGCGCACAGGCACCACATATCGGCCACTCCTGCTGCTAACAATGGAATCCTGGAGGATACCCTTGTAGGCCGGAGAACGAAGAATATCGTTTAATTTTTGTTTAATCCGATCCTCCACAATCAAAATCCTTTTGCGAATTCGAGCCAGCTCACTAGTGGCCCGGTCATCAACCTGCCCATTGACGATACAGCGGCGAATTTCCTCTACCAGCTCTTTTAATTCATACATGGACCAGGCATAAGCGGTAATCCTGGGGCCAATCGATTGCATACTGTCCATGTACTTCCTGACACGCTTCACGCCCTCCAGCAAGTCCTGACAGGAGCTTAGTTCCTGGGGGGTAAGGATCATTTCTTTCTCTGCTTTGATAATGCTTGCTTCGATGCCTTCCATTGAAATCAGAGGTACACTTGAATTGACAGCCAGTATCGCAGCAGCCTCAGTAGTTTCCGTCATCCAAATATTTATAATGTCAATATCCTGGCACGGTTGAAGCGCAGCAATTTTCTGCCGGGCCTTTTCAGTCAGTGCATATTTCTTGATTTCTTCTATAACCTTATTGAACTCAAGGGTATTCAACGTATATTGATTCAACTTTTTCACTCCTATTTTATTCAATGAGCGCTTGCGCGAATTGTGCGCCAAAATGCGGGCGCTTTAGCGCCTACATTGCGCATTTTGTGTGCATCGCGCCGCGAGCGTTTTATCAAACGCCCCTCAGTGTGGGATTGAACCAACCACTGAGGGAAAAATCGGTTTATCCCCCACCTATAGAGTAGGGGGTTCTTAGGGGTGTTTGATAAAAATAAGGGCTGTGAAAGAACACGGTGGCTCCTTCACAGCCCTAAAAGCTAATAAACTGCTATATCCCCTTACAAGGGTACAAAAATACCGTGCACAGAGCACGGCACTCATCGTAACATTTTATTAATATGCCGCCAGTGTTCATACTCCTTCATCCGCAACACAAAATAGTGCCCTAAATATGGCAATCTAATCACGGATCAAGGTCCATATCAAGTTATGGTTAGTTATGAACTACCCCGGACATACATTCATCCCTTACTTTAAGATTTATTAAAAGACATTCTAAAAATAACCTAACCTAAGAAGATTGTCAATGCTTGTTAGGAGCCGGATGAAACCTCTATAAAGGGACCTAGATAGTGATTGGGACAGGGACGGTTTTATTATCATAGTATATATTCGCTATATACTGGATGATTAGTAATCTTGGTTCTATTAGTACCATCTGTTTTGATAGCATGAAGAGTATCATTGGCAGCTAAATTTTCATAATAAATCCAGTTGTTTTTTACAGCGACAATAATTGCATTTTCATCACATATTTTTGTGCAGTTAGTACCATCTTCCTTCATATTCCATATTCCATGGCCGTATACGGAATAATAAACCCACCCATTATCTATACAAAAGGAAGTAACTTGATCATCTGTCATTTTTGTTTGGCCCGTTCCATCCTTATTCACTTTAATCAAGTCTCCATCCAGCAAAATACAAAAAATAGCATTATCGATAATCCTAAACGGTGGTATATCATAACGTAACATACTACCGGTTGCTCCAGAAATAATTTCTGTGTTTGAACTACCGTCATCTTTTATTTTATTAAGCCCGACGTACGTGTAATAAATCCAATTCCCGTCAACTGTGATTTTCTGAAAAAATCCTTCCGCAAGCTCGGTTTCTTTACTGGTAGAAAGATCTTCTTTAATCAGTTTGTTATCAAACCCAGGGTTAAGTTCATGATCAATGCAATAAAATATATTATTTCCACAAACTTCAAGGCTCTCTATTATTGGTCCAGGTTGTTTATGAAATTTGAAATTATTAATAATTTCTCCATCCATTGAAGCTTGCCAAAGTTCCTTATCCCCAAAAACATAAAGCTTACCATCGCTGATTTTGGTGACGCCTGGAAGGCTGCTTAGTAACACTTGCTTGTCTGAACCATCAGGCCTCTGCCTAATTATTCCTTGAGTTTTACGATCGGAATAATAAATCCAAACACTATTATCCAGATGTGTAGTATCTGCTTCATTTGATCCGATAGAAGTAATAGAAATAGAATTGCTTACAGGATTGTAATTAATAGCACAGTGTGCCGCCTCTGCCATAAACCTTAAAGGTACCATGGTACGGGAATTAATTAACATTGGTGGTACATCTAATGTTATTTCTTTATTCTCAATCCAAGCTTTGGTACAACCTATAGTGCAACAGGTTTTGCCGTAACCAGCAGTCATTGTATTACTATCCCATATTAACGGTAATGATAAATAATCAAATATTTGTCTTAATGGCACCAGTACTCGCCCATCTACAACCACCGGCGGCACGTCAAACGAAAGCTCCTGCCCATCCAGAAAGACCCTCGGGGTATCGTCAGCTTTGGCTGGTAAAGGGACAAACAACATTGCTAAGATAAAGGCTAGAATGGCAATGATTTGCTTCAACAATTTAACCTCCCCGGAGCATAATCGTCGTGTTTTCTCTCGCACAAGAATGTTCTACCTCTTCTCTGCTCATTAAAATGGCGAATTCCTGATATTTTAATCTTATACGGGGAAGGTCCAAAACAACAAGCCTGTGAGAAGCTGGAGTCTTAAGCTGCCCTGGCAAATTCATTTCCCAACCGCGAGGATATATGTTGAGAATTTTCAAGAGGAGAAGATAAGGGCATTGGAGAAGAAATAGGTTTTATATTCTAAGTAGAACAAAAATAAAAATCCTTTATTATCAGTAGACCTTTATCTAAGCACAAGAAACAGAGGAGTATAGCTTAATAGGATGACCAGGCTAAACCCACGCTTCAAGCGGTTTACCTGATAAGTGGGCAATTATTGATAAGCATGAATATTATGCTGTGTCTTTTAGTCTTAATGGCTCTACATGGGTGTTAAACGGCTGCCACATGTATTGCAGAAGTTCGAACCAGATTCAATCCGCGATCCACACGCTGAACAGTACAGCCCCCCTTTAAGACTCTGATCAATTTTAGGAGCTGTAATTCCAGGGCTCTCTACAACACCTGATTTTTCAGGGTTCTCTACAACACCTGATTTTCCACGGTTCCCTACAACACCTGTCATTACTAGAACAAGGGCCAAAACCCCCACCACAATCACAATAACGATAATACCTAGTATTAACATCAGAATTAATTCCCATGGCCCAATATTACTTATGAACCCCGAAACACTCACTGTAGATTTCCCCCTATATTTAATTATTTACCAACCGGCAGTTGGCTGGCTGTAATGATTTATAGTCTGAAGACAAAGGTCATAGCGTTTGTATTACTATACAATGAACATTATGCTTCTGTTGAAGCAATTACAATTTAGTAAAGGTGTCTTCATGATTTTTAAACGAATCGTCCCACAAAATTCGTTTTTATGTGTCATTAAAATAATAGTATATTTTATCAATAGAATAAAGTAACGGGGTCAACCGAGAAAGCTCGATTGATTTTTGACCTCCATTGGTCTTTACTATCAATGTATTAGACTTTTCGGAAACCTGGTCGATCGATCCGTCTAGCCGGCCAATGTTGACAAAAACCCACCCGCTCTGTGCAAGCAAAGCTCCGTCATCAAGCAGCTAGCCTTTAACATCAACCCAATCGCCAAATTCAATTCTCAAAATGAGACTGTTATTAATGAGATTTGTTAGTAAACCTTATAGAGCTCCTATCTTAAGGGATGGTAGCTCTATTTTATTTTCTGGCATGGTAATTGCACAATCATTTGTGAGGGGTTTTATGCCTCTGCAGCGGTGTCATTTTGAGCTTAGCGTCGGGATACCAGAAGGATGAAATGACTATTTATATTATGGAGGTAGCGGCTTTGAACGTGAGCGGAATTGTTTTATCTGGAGGTCTCAGTTCCCGTATGGGAAGGGATAAAACATTGATAACCTTCAATAATGAAACCTTAATAGAGCGGGTTGTCAGAGAAATTAGCAAGGTAGCAGACGAAATAATCATCGCGAGTAACAATACCTGCAAATATGGGATTCCTGGTACCAGGGAAGTGACTGACACATACCAGGGAATGGGACCTCTCGGGGGCATTCATGCGGGTCTTATGGAAGCTAAATATTCACTTGCCTTTGTGGTCGCTGCTGATATGCCAATGTTCAGCGCAGACCTTGCAAAACATTTACTCGGTAAAGCTGCTGGTTATGATGTTGTAGTCCCTGAAATGAACGGTAAATGGGAGCCCCTTTGCGCCGTCTACGCACGACAGTGCTTAAAATGCATCGATAAATTTTTGAGGCAAGGTAAAAGAACCGTTTTCAGTATTTATTCAGAACTAAAAGTGCTAAACATATGCGATGAACAGTTACTCTTTCTAAAGAATGGCGACAATGTGTTCATGAACCTTAACACACCAGAAGATTATGAGGAGTTTATCGAAAGGAACAGCCTAAACGAAGTTCGATTTTTGAGACAAGGCGGTGGGAATAATATCAATTAATGAAAAAGAACTTTTAGCTATAAAACATTATGATGGTAAATTCTTCTACGGTTTGCTTAAAACAGGTGTTTTTTGCAGGCCATCCTGTAAGTACAGCGCAGCTAAAAAGGAACGAGTAGTACTTTACACAAATATGGAAGAAGCTTATGCTAGCGACCTACGCCTCTGCCCCAGATGCAGGCCTGAATTATTGGATCCATAATTAATGACAGAATTGGCTTCTCAGGTAAAAAATATATATGATCATTATTTTGATGATTATGAACAAATGTCATATGAATTAAAACAGCTTAACGTTGGTCAAAACCATAGAGAGCGGCTATTTCTCAAGAAGTATAACATAAGCTCCTTGAAATATATTCATAAACTACGTATTGAAGAGGGAGAAAATCTTATAAGAAATACAAATATGACTGTATTGAATATTGCCTATACTTGTGGATATGGGACTACCTCCCAGTTTAATTATTACTTTAAGCAGCATTTTGGGGTGACACCCAAAGAATATCGAAAAATTAGTAACTATTGCAGGGCATAACCTTGATTTATAGAGTGGAATGGTTAAGGGAGGTTTATTATGCGATATGAAGGAGACATTTTTAGCCCTCATATAGCGGGTGAGGATTATATATTACAATGTACTATTGGATGCAGCCATAATCAGTGCACCTTTTGCGGAATGTATAAAACAAAGGCTTATCGAGTACGTGACCTGAAAGAAATATTAGAAGATATAGATCAAGCTCAAATGCATTATGGCGACATTGAAAAAGTCTTTCTTGCTGACGGTGATGCCCTAACAATGAGCAAAGAGGACTTAATCATTATATTAGATAAGCTGTATAAAGTGTTTCCAGGTTTAAATTACGTTGGAACATATGCAACTGCCAGAAGTATCCTCAATAAAACTATCTCTGAATTAATTGAATTAAGGAATCATGGTCTTATAGAGGCCCATTTAGGCGTAGAGAGCGGAGATAGGGAAATTCTTCAGCAAATACGTAAGGGTGTTACTTATGAAGAAATGGTTGAAGCCGGCAGAAAACTTAAAAAGGCTGGCATAGAGCTGTTTGCAACTATTATTTTAGGCTTAGCCGGAAGAACGCCTAAAACCGTGGACCATGTAACGAATACAGCCTGCATATGTAATGACATTCAACCCGATTATTTGGGAGTATTGACAGTAATAATAGAACCAAGAACCGAATTATTTACTCAGTATCAAAATGGAAATTTTCAAATTCCTTTGAATATTGAGATAGTTCAGGAAATGCACTCCCTACTAAAGGACCTTAATCTAGAAAATTGCGGATTTACAAGTATTCACCCATCCAATCCCGTATATATTGAAGGTATGCTGCCCCAGGATAAAGATATGCTATTGGAAACACTTACTTGCATCATAGAGAAAAGGGATATTTCCCTTCTTCGCCCCCGTGCTGCCGAGAGGGTATGACATTCCATGCTATCGGCCAAAATAATGCTCACAATATGGAAAAGAGCGATAATAAGCCATTCTCCTGCTCTATGGATATTGGACATACCGGTACATCCATCAATATCGAAGGATTTCTATTCGTCAAGCTGGCGGGCCTGCGAAGAAATAGTGCCATTCTGGGACTAGTCAAAAGATGAGTGTGAAAAAGAATTTTCATGAGTATCCAAAAACCCCTAAACAGTGGGAAGGGGGAATTCCTTTTGGCTTGGCATGCTTATTGCATATTGTTTATTATAACAAGCATGATAGAGGTTATGTGACAACTTGAATGGAGAGATAATCATGAAAGCCGTACGACTGGACAGGAGAGAAATTTGTAAAGGGTTGTTTTATTCAAAAAATAAAAAGCAAGAGCAGCAAATTGCTGAAACTCTTTTACGACACTGTATCAGCAATCCGTCCTTGTCGCGAAACAAATCTAGTTATGGTGAATTACAGTCTGTTGACTTAGAACAACGCCTGGCGCAGCTTGAGAAGGAGAATCTTCGTCTCAAAGAGATGATAATCGAGTTAAACCAGGAAAATCGGGCCTTATCCTGGATTATTGAAAAAAGATGTTAATAGAAAATGAAACATGGTAACACCTAAAACCTGTAATATAAGGCCGTTAATGGGCCGGTGGTTGAGCCAAAACAAGGAATGGTAAAGATAATGAATATTGAAGTTACTAAACACTCCATAAGAAGATATCGCGAGAGGCTGTTTGATCACAGTTCATCGGACGAATTCATTATTAATATGTTAAAGACAATTGCCCAGATGGGCAAAGTCGTAATGGCTAGACCTGGTTATAGTGATTCTTGTATGGAAATTAAATATAAAGGTATCTCTATTGTAGCGATTGATCAAGAGGACTACAGAGTTGTTGTAACTTGCCTAGGAGAACCTGTTTACCGAAAGTGGGTTAAAAACAGGGATATACCACTTAAGCTTAGTGGGAGAACTCTTTATGATAATGTATTAATTACTCATGGAACCTGAAAAGCTGGCTTGTCGGAGGAGTCCGTAAACTTGGGCTTTTACTCTGGGTAATATTCAAAAAGGATAGTTCAAATAATGAGATCAACATTTTAGTATACAACTCCCAATTTTTTTCTTCCCACTTGATTATATCGAGTGGGTATTTTTTTGATAAGCTACTTGAAGATAGTATAAATCGGAAAAAGTGCATGAACTAATCTCAGAACATTCGGCTTTTCATGGAAAGCAAATGAGCCCAATTATTCTTAGTATGAGCTAGAATAACTGGGCTCATTTAATATTTTTTGAAGATTCAATCATGGCTTTCATGCATATAAATATTGACGTTCACGGATCGATCGACCGGGAATCCAGTAACTGGGTCTAGATTATCATGGCCAATAAGAATGTTGGCGTTGGCTTGGTCCCAACCGTGAGGAATAAAAACAACCCCGGGATTGATTTCATCATTAAAAACATTTTTGATTACTATACTGCCAAGCAAAGACTCAACGATTATTTTTTTCCCTTCACTTATGCCCATTTCTCTAGCCGTTGTTGGGTGAATTTCTAAGCAGGGTTCTTGTGAACGCCTTTTTCCTCCCTTGGTGTTAGAAGATTTCGATTGGCGGTAGCCAATGCTCCTGGTTCCAAAAGATAGAGTTAGGGGGTAGGCACCAGGCGTTTGGGAAATTAAGACATCATGAATCGCATCCTGGAATCCAGGCAACGGATCATAACCGAATTGATCCATCATAGAAGAGTATATTTCCACTTTACCTGAATTTGTTGCGAATCCATCTTTCAGGTACTTCCTATTTTGCCTTATGGCATATACGTAACCATGTGGCGAATCTTTTAGTATTCCCAGGCTAAGACCAAGAGAATGTAATCGATCATTAAGGGCATCTTCGTCGTCTTTCCAGGGGAAATAAACATCGTATTTCATTTTTTTGGCCAGTCTATTCCAAACCTCCCAATCACTCAAACAATCGTCTTCTTCGAATATTTTCGGGGCTAAACCGATTACACATTCTCCGGAAGGAGTAAAGGCCTGCCACAACTCGTTTTGGCTTAAAAAGGTGGCTGCGGGTAAAACCAGGTCGGCCAATTGAGCTGATGCGGTCATAAAGTTGTCGATAATAACAAGAAAGTCCAGGCTTTCCAAAGCCTGCCTGACTTTTTTCGCGTTCGGCCAGGCTAGCAGGGGATTCGACCCTACGACGATCATGCTCTCTATGGGGTAAGGTTTTCCTTCGATTATCGCATTGGAGTAAACATTGGCCTGTGATTGTCTGGTAAATTCATGAAACAGTGGAAATTGGCTCTGGCCAATGGCTTCTACCGGTTCACCTTGGAAGGTCAGGGTCAAGGAATCCAATTCAAATGAGGGCACAAAAAGTGCACCACCTGGAATGTCCAGGTTTCCAGTGATGGCCTGAAGAATCGCTATGTAACGTATAGTCTGAAATCCATTGTTCTGAAGTTCCAGAGCCATACCATGCTCTAGGCAAGCGGATGGCGAAGTGGCATACAAACGGGCTGCTTCTGCTAATTTTCCGGCTGGAACCCAGGTGATTTTTTCAACTTGCTCTGGTGTATAAGGTTGTAAAGCCTCAATGAGGCGGTCAAATCCGATTGTCCAACCATCTTGGAATTCCTGGTCGTAGAGACCATGAACAACGATATAATTTAAGAGTCCCAGTGCCAGTATCATATCCGTACCGGGCCGTACCTGAAGATGTAAATCAGCACTGCCGGCCAGAGGACTGGAATAGGGATCGATCACAATCAATCCAGCCCCGCGATGGCGAGCCTCGATGATAGCGTTTGCTATTGGCGGAGAAGAATGGGTTGGGTTATAACCCCATAAGACGATGCAGTGGCTATTGCCATAATCGGGAACAGGGCGATAGCCGAATGTTAAAGTGTTGGCCATCAAACGAGAAGTATGACAATAGCTCCCTGCGGTTGATAAGTTGGGTGTCCCATAAATACTGCAGAACCGGGCGGCATAATCAGTAAATTGTTTATTTACGCCTGCCTGCCCGATATGAACGGCTAGATGATGGGGGCATCCTTTTTTTTGTAAGGAACTCAGGTTTTCAGCTATATCATCAAGAGCTTCGGCCCAGCAAATTTCTTGCCAGGAGTTGTCCTTATTTCTCTTCATTGGGTGCCTGATTCGACCTGATGCTTTAAGCATCTCTGGGAGTGCTAGTCCTTTAGGGCAAAGATAACCCTGGCTAATTGGATGAGCCGGATTCCCTTCAGTATTGACTATGTTTCCGTCCTGCAAGTGGACTATCATACCGCAATTCGCCTCGCAAACCGTGCAAACCGTATTGACAGTAGTCCCTGAATGAGCGTTATTCATACAGTCCCTCCTGATTTGTCAGGACATTTTGTTAACTACACTTGTTCAATCTTAACACCGATATCTGAAGGTTTTCCAAAATATACGGCGCTGGTGGCCAGGGCGTTGACACCAGTACTGGCATATTCGGCCACATTGCCTTCATTTATGCCTCCCGCTGCTATCAATGTTATCAGGGGATTCATCTTTCGCAGTTCAGCTACCAGGGCCTTTAGTTGCGGGGCCGGAACCTTGTCAAATTGAATACCGTCAACTCCAGAACTTGCCAGCAGAAAAGCTTCTTCTTCCGTTTCAACTTCAACAATGATTTTTTTCTCGGCGGCCTTAAGTTTAATTTCTGGTATAAGAGACGGCAGGCTGTTAAAACCGCCCAGAAAGTTTACATGCTGCTTGAAAATCAGTATGGTTTCAGATAATCCGAGCCGGTGGGGAAACCCACCACCGGCTATGACCGATTTCATACAAAGATCTTTGGTTCCCGGAAAAGACTTCCGGGTTGTGACGATAGAGATGTCAGGGTTGATTGATTTTGCCTTATCGACTAGCTTTCTTGTTCTGGTAGCCACCCCTGAACAGTATTCCAAGATATTAAGCGATACTTTCCAGGCAGTATGAAGCGTTTCAGCCATACCTTCAGCAAAAATAAATGTTTCACCATTTTCCACCTGGCTGCCTGAAGGCAGTGATTCTACAGTTCTGATATCCAGCTTGGCAAAGATTCTTAGCACTTCCTCAACCCCGGCAAGAACTGTAAACTCTCGAGAAGAAAACCGAATGATGCCTTTTTTATTTCCTATGCCTAAAACCAGGGTGGTCAAATCCAGGTAGGGCACATCTTCCTTGATTAAACGATCAATCGCATCATCACTGATATAGAACATGGAGAGCCCCTTTCTATAGAAGTCTACTTAGCCTTTGTAAAGCCATTCTTTTGAAAGACCTGCATGGCTTCATCACTCTGTAAAAACTTAAGAAAATCTGAGGCTTGCACACTGCTTTTTGAAGCGGCGACTACAGCAGCCGGCAGAACGACTGGTTTGTGGGTATCGGCTGATGCTTTGGCTGCAACCCTTACTTTGCTGGAAGTCATGGCTATTGTATCCCAAACCAGGCCGGCGTCTGCATCCCCGGATTCGACCCAGGCGGTAATCTGGTTAAGATCCTTACCGACTACCAGCTTGGTCTGCAGTGAATCCCACAGCTTGAGATACTCGAGAGTCTGCTGGGCGATCTTGGCGGCGGGTACTGTCTGTGCTTCACCAATTCCTATTTTCTTGACTTCCGGTTTGGTAAGATCCTCGAAGCTGTTGATTGATGTGTTGTTCTTGTTTACGATTAACACTAACTCATCGCTGAGAAGATTTACACGACTTCCTGTCTTCAAAATACCTTTTTGATCGAGCTCATCCATCTCCGCTGCACCCTGGGAGATAAAAACATCGGTAGCGGCACCCTGTATAATTTGATTTTTTATAGCACCTGATGGGCCGTAATTATAAGTAATTTTGATATCTGGATGCTTGCTGTTATAGAGGGTTTTAATTTCCTCGAGTGAAGCTTTGAGGCTGGGTGCGGATGATATCAGGAGTTCACTACTTGGGGTTGTAACTACTGCCTTATCCGTTGGAGCGTTCGCTCCTTTTTGACATCCGATCAACATAGTCAATAGAATGGAAGTAATAACAAACAATACAACATATTGCTTGCTGTTGCTGAGTTTGGTTCTCATAAGTAATTCTCCTTCCTAAAGCAAGAAGTTGTAACAGCCTTTTATTTATCAACCATAATAAGCTTGTCCGGGTTTAGACAGACGCTCCAGGGAGGCGGCTGCTTTTTTATCTCATCCCATAGGTCTTTGGTAATCTCCCACTGCAGATCGTAGTCATTCGGGCCAGTGGGAATTCTCTCCAGGGCCAGGTAGATCGTCATTCTAAAAGGCGATTCGCTTGTGAAGCTGGGCCAGCAGTGGAAGACGTTTTCATGTTCATCTTCTCTGGCCTTGTTTATAACAGGGCCAATAAAATGTGCTCGAATACCGACATGTCTGATTTCCTTTTTTAACTCGGTATTTACTTTAAGCGTGACTCCCCAGTCTACTGCCTCCAACTCGTTTGGCTTAACCAATCTGACTGCGGAAAAGTTTTTGCAGCCGGTGAGCTGTGCAGCAATCAATGAAGGGGGAGAGGAAAAAATCGTCTCCCTGGTTCCCGTGGCTTCCACTCCCCCATCTGACAGAACCACTACATTACTGCATATCCTGTAGACTTCCTCCATGTTATGCGCTACGAATAAGGTTACGCCAGTGTAGTTTGACAAAGTTTCGAGTAGTTGTTTAACCATATGGCTGCGTAGATAGTCATCAAGGGCTGAAAAAGGTTCATCTAAGAGCAGTGCCTGTGGTTCTACAGCCAGAGCCCGGGCCAGAGCCACTCGCTGCTGCTGCCCTCCGGAAAGCTGACAAGGGTATCTTTTTTCCAGGTCTTTCAGTTTAATCATTTCAACCATCTGGGCCACAGTCTGATTTCTTTCATTCTTGCCCAGGTGGTCCAGCCCAAAAGCAATATTTTCTTCCACCGTCATGTTGGGAAACAGAGCATAGTTTTGAAACAGGAAACCGATTTTTCTTTTTCGGCAGGGTAAATTGACGCCTTTTTCCGAATCAAATAAAACCTGATCATTCAAAATAATTCTTCCGCTGTCAGGTTTCTCAATACCGGCGATACAGCGCAAGGTCATGCTTTTGCCAGCGCCGGAAGGTCCCAGCAAACCCAGTACATCGGATCCGGTTTCGAAGTCAACGTTTAGCAAAAATCCAGGTAGTTTCTTCTTAATATGAACTGCTAATTCCATGTTATATTATTCCTATCGGTCCTTGTTTCCTTTGATACTCTATCCAGTAATTCATGACAGTCATAACAATGAGAGAAATAGCGAAAATTAAAAGTACCCAGGTATAGGCTTCTTTCATATCTCCACCTTCAACTGCGAAAAAAATAGCCACTGGAATGGTCTGGGTTTTGCCCGGGATATTTCCGGCCACCATTAAGGTAGCCCCGAATTCTCCCAGAGCCCGGGCAAAAGCCAGAATAGTACCGGCTACAATGCCCGGCCAGGCCAGCGGCACAGTAACCTTCCAAAATACTTTCCATTCAGAAACGCCCAGTGTTCTGGCGGCGCTTATTACGTTGCCGTCTATTTGTTCAAAAGCACCGCGGGCGGTTTTATACATGAGAGGTAAAGATACCACTGCTGCGGCAATTACTGTGGCCGGCCAGGAAAAAATGATTTGAGTTCCCAGTGAATAAAGAAGCTTACCCAGCGGGCCGTTTTTACCCAGCAGAAGCAGAAGAAAAAAGCCTACCACAGTGGGGGGCAATACCATAGGCAGAATCAGCACCCCGTCAATGAATCCTTTCAGTTTGCCTTGATATCCAGCTACAAACCAGGC
>DATMYR010000080.1:0-104724 GCA_035560815.1 Syntrophomonadaceae bacterium
GCCGCCTCAATCCTGGTAGGATCAAGATTATATGTAGCTTCCACTGGCTCCACCGGGACCGGCAGCGCTCCGCATTGGCTAATGGCCAGCCAGGTGGCAATATAAGTGTTGGCTGGCACAATCACTTCATCGCCTGGGCCAATACCATAGGCCCTGAGGATAAGGTGCAGAGCCTCCAGGCCATTGCCTACCCCGACGCAATACCGGGCCCCACAATCGGCGGCAAACTCCTCTTCAAAGGCTTCCACCTCCGAGCCCAGAATAAACCACCCTGAATGCATCACCCGCTCATAGGCCGCATCCAGGTCTTCCTTTAACTCCAGATAGGCAGCTTTCAAATCCAGAAAGGGTATATTAGTTCTCATCTTTCCCACCCCTGAAAGAGACGCTGGTCGGTCTCTTAATAATGAATTTACTCAAGACGAAAGTCACCGGCAGGCTGATGACAATTACCACCAGCGGGGCCAGTAGTTTATTCATAGCCAAAAGGTCGACACATATATACAGGATTGCTATGCCCAACAGGTATTGGACGATATATACCACCGGGTATTGAAGGAACTTGAACAGGGATACCGGTTCTTTGAAAACCAACCGGCTGTTCAGGTAATAGGACAAAGCGATGCCCAATACGTAAGCCAGACTATAGGAGAGCTTATACGACATCAGGTGGAGAAAAAGAACGTACAGGATATACGTGAGAAGGGTATTAGCCGCTCCACAAACCAGAAACATGGCATACTCTCTTATATTCGCTCTAGTGTATCTCATCGATCACATATTCCGGTCGCTTGTTGACTTCATCAAATATTCGCCACAGATATTCGCCGATGACGCCCAGCATAATAATAACCAGTCCCAATAAGAACGATATTAGGGCTGCCAGTGTGGCAAATCCCGGCACCGGGATATGGTGCAGGAAGGCATCTCCGACCACTACCATACCATAGACAAAACTAAGTACGGCTACCAGCCCCCCGGTTATGGAAACCAATCGAATCGGCACTACCGAAAACCCAAGAATCGAATCTAACAGGTAGGTGACCTTCTTGGCCATGGTCCAGCGGGATTTGCCATGTTTTCTTTCCCGGCGCTGGTAATAGATTTTTTCCGGCTGAAAGCCCAGCCAGTAGGCAAACAGGCTGATATTGATATTCTTTCCGCTCTGCTGCAGGTGCGGTAAGAGCAGGCTGTCCATCAAGGCTAGATCGAAGCCCCCGGCTGGATAATCGGGAACCACTGCCCAACGAAGAATTCGGTAATACAGGCGGGCGAACATTTTGCTTACCAGCGGGTCCTGGCGCGACTCCCGCACGCAGATAATGAATTTATCTCCGGCCAGCCATTTATCAGCCATCTCTATGAGTAATTCCGGTGGATCCTGTAAATCGGCGGCCAGCATGCTGAAACAATCCCCGCTGACAAATTGCAGGCCGGTTTTTACTGCATGAATAGCACCAAAATTGCGGGCCAGTTTAATGATTTTGGTGCTGGGTCGCTGTTCTTTGATCTTTAGTAATTCCTGCAAAGAATGGTCGCCGGAGCCATCATCCACGAAGATCAGTTCCAATGCTATATCCCTGACCAGCAGTTGTTCCTCAACCTTGCATAGTTCATGAAACAGGTCAGGCAGAGATTCCTCATTGTAATAAACCGGAATTACTATGGAAAGTTTCTTCATTCCAAATGTCTCCTAAATACGGCCGGAGTGCCTATGACCATGGTCTTTTCTGCAACATCTTTAGTAACCACCGACTCTGCTCCCACGATGGCGTCTTTGTGGATGACAATGCCGGGAAGCAGCATAGCGCCTCCACCTACGGCGGCCCCGTCTTCGATGGTTGGTCCTTTAACCCTGGCTTCATCATAGCCCAGCTTACCGATGGCGTTATCGTTGGTGCTTCCCACACAGACGCTGATAAAGACATTGTTTCCTATCCTGCAATTTCCGGTGATATGTGTGGAATCCATAATCTTCGTATTGTCACCCACATCAGTGGCATAATTGATCGTAACATAACGGCTCAAGATACAATTGGAGCCGATCCGGCATCGCTCCCTGATCGAAGCCCCATCGCCAATTAATGTATTCTCGCCAATTTCTACTTCATAATAAATCACTGCATTGGGCCCAATATTACAGTTGCTGCCAATGCGTATATATTCGCGGTATTCAGGCTTTCTAGCCAGTGCCGCCCCTTTAGGAACTTTGCCGATATAGGTTCCTGGGAATACCTCCACATTATCGCCGATTTCAACACCGCTTTCGATCACCACAAACGGATGAATCACCACGTTGTTCCCCAGGCGAACCCCTCTCCTGACAACGGCAAACTCCTTGATATCTACATTATTTCCAATGTCTTCTGTCTCCACAACGGCCAGGGCATTGATCAAAACAACATCCCCTTTACTCTTTCCTGCAGGTTTTGATTTCTTCAAGGAATTCATCATATTTTCTTATGTAATCCTTTTCCTCGTACACATCACTGGCCAGGGCTAGCAGCACGCAATCGGGAGAGAAATCATTCATTTCGTGCCATACCAACCGGTCCACCAGGAGGCCCTGTGAGGCTTTATCCATGTGGACCAAGGCCTTTTCCGTCCCGTCATCCAGCAGGATCTTACAACTCCCGTGAATGCACACTAACACTTGCCTCAGGGTCTTATGCGCATGCATGCCCCTGCGAACCTTTTCTAATGTATTAAAAATATAGTAAACCCTTTTCATGGAAAAGGGTATATCCGCCTGTTCTTCAATGGCGATCAAAGATCCCCGCTCATCTCCATGAACCTTGAATTCATAGGTCTGAATTTCCACTCAACTACCCCTTATCAACACTGGTGTGTTTGGTAATGCTTTAGATACCATTGCACGGTCTTAATAATCCCACTCTCAAAATCTTCCTGGGCTTTCCAGCCCAGCTGTTTTTCCATTTTGCCCGCATCAATGGCATAGCGCCAATCATGCCCGGGGCGGTCGTTAACGAAGGTAATTAATTCGGCATAGGAGCCGATCTTAGAGTCTTTCTTGCCCTCTACTGCCAATCTATCAAGCATTTCGCAAATAATCCGGGCGATAGTCAGATTTTCCCGCTCATTCCGGCCTCCGATATTATAGCTTTCCCCACTTTTCCCCTGATGGAAAACCAGGTCAATTCCTTTGCAGTGATCCAGTACATAAACCCAGTCTCTGATATTGCGGCCATCGCCGTAAATGGGCACCGGCTCCCGTGCCAGTGCTTTTCTTATTATGGTGGGAATCAATTTCTCGTCATGCTGCTTGGGTCCGTAGTTGTTGGAACAATTACTTGTCACCACATTCATGCCGTAAGTATGATAATAACACCGAACAATAAAATCAGAGCTGGCTTTACTGGCACTATAGGGGCTGTTGGGAGCATAGGGGCTGTCCTCGCTGAACAGGCCGGATTCTCCCAGGGAGCCATAGACCTCATCAGTTGATATATGATGGAAACGGCTCGCATCATATCCGGCTCGGCACTGGTGGGGTCCATCCATCCAATAACGTCGGGCCACATCCAGGAGAGTAAACGTGCCATTAATATTAGTTTTGATAAATACATCCGGGCCGTTGATGGAATTGTCTACATGGGATTCTGCAGCAAAATGTATGACGCCCCGGAGGTCATACTCCCTAAAGAGGTCCTCTAATAGTTCCCGGTTGCCGATATCACCGAGGATGAATTTGTAGCGGGGATGATTCTCCACTTCCCGTAAGTTATCCAAATTCCCTGCATAGCTCAAATTGTCCAGGTTTATAACCCGGTATCCAGGGTGCTTCTCTATAAAATAGGGAATGAAATTCGAACCGATAAAACCTGCCCCGCCAGTAACCAGAATACTGACTGGCCGGGAATTTTCACCATCCATCTTTCCTGACTCCTTGTATAAGGATTGGGGACACACCTTCCCCCGGATCTAGACTAGTCTACATGGCATAAAATATGTCTTGCAATATTTATTATCGGCACAATTATCGCTAGCAGCGGTAAGGAATGTCCCCATGTGCCCGTCACACTTTTACTATAACCCTATATGCCTTTCTTGCAGGCGGGACACACCTTCCCCCGGACTTTGACTACCCTTACGTCCAAAAGAACTAACAGATAGATACCTAAAGCGGATCTACGTTTAAACCCCTGCCGCCTACGGCGGCACCATGGGGACATTCCTCTCCCCAAGGGGAGGTGTGTCCCCAAACCTTATATTGGCTTATTAAAATCGCCTCTGGCAATCTCCAGGAGATACTGTCCATAATCATTTTTCTGCAGGGGCTCAGCCAGCGCGATCAGCTCTTCCCTGCTGATCCACTTCAAATAATAAGCGATTTCCTCCAGGCAGGCCACCTTGAACCCCTGACGGTTCTGTAAGGTTTCAATAAACAGTGCCGCTTGCTGGAGGGCTTCGAAGGTGCCAGTATCCAACCAGGCAAACCCCCGGCCCAGTAGTTCAACCTGGAGCTGGTTTTTCTCCAGATATATGCGATTAAGATCAGTAATTTCTAATTCGCCCCGTTTCGAGGGCTTCAGGCTTTTCGCCCGTTCAACCACCTGGTTGTCATAAAAATACAGTCCGGTTACCGCATAATTGGATTTCGGGTGGGCGGGTTTCTCTTCCAGAGATAAGACCTGCTGCTTATCATCAAATTCAACGATACCAAAACGGGTGGGATCCTTGACCCGGTAAGCGAAGACTGTGGCCCCTTCCTGGCGGGCGGCTACCCGGCGCAGCAGGGCGGTAAATCCGGGCCCGTAAAATATGTTATCACCTAGAACCATGGCCGCCCGGTCCCGACCGATAAACTTTTCGCCAATAATGAAGGCCTGGGCCAATCCATCCGGTGATGGCTGTACGGCATAAGATATCGATAATCCCAACTGGCGCCCATCGCCCAAAAGGGTTTCAAAACGCTGAATGTCTTCGGGGGTTGAAATAATAAGAATATCTTGAATTTGAGCCAGCATCAATACCGACAAGGGATAGTAAATCATGGGCTTATCATATACAGGCAGCAGCTGCTTGGAAATACACTGGGTAAGAGGATAGAGGCGGGTTCCACTCCCACCTGCCAGAATAATTCCTTTCATGGGTAAACGACCTTTCCGCATCGTAAATCAAAGGGGGACAGTTTTCGCTGTTCCAACTCGTCAGAACAGCGAGAACCGTCCCCTTGTTCCCTTGCTCTAACTTGTGCTTACTCCTTCACCGGCCTTAGAGTAGGAAACAGGATAACATCCCGAATCGAAGGAGATCCGGTAATCAACATAACCAGACGGTCAATGCCGATCCCCAGGCCGCCGGCGCTGGGCATTCCGTATTCCAGTGCTCTTATATAATCTTCATCCATCATGTGCGCTTCGCCATCTCCACTCTGGCGCTTTTCCACCTGTTTTTGAAAGCGCTGGCGCTGGTCCAGAGGATCATTTAATTCTGAGAAGGCGTTGGCGATCTCGCGCTGCATGATAAATAGTTCAAAGCGGTCAGTGAATTCAGGATTATCCTGACTGCGTTTAGCCAGGGGGGAGATGTCCACCGGATGTCCATAAATAAAGGTAGGCTGGACTAGATGCTCCTCGACATAGTCTTCGAAAACCTGGTTGATAATTTCACCCCGGGAAGCAGTATTGTCCACTTTCATACCCAGAGAAGCAACTGCCTCCCGGGCCTGTTCAGGGCTGAGCAGGCTGTTGAAATCCAATCCGGTATATTCCCGAATGGCATCCAGCATAGCCACCCGTCTCCAGGGGGTAGTAAAATCCAGAGTCTGGTCTTCGAAACCGACCTGCAGGCTGCCGTTTACCTTCTGGGCCACGCCAGCAATGAGGGTCTCAGTGAGACTCATCATATCCTGATAATCCGCATATGCCTGATAGATTTCCAGCATGGTGAATTCGGGATTGTGCCGGGTGGATATCCCTTCATTTCGGAAGCTGCGATTGATTTCATAGACTTTCTCCAGCCCCCCGACAATCAGACGCTTCAAATACAGCTCCGGGGCTATGCGTAGATAAAGTTCCATATCCAGAGCATTGTGATGAGTGATGAACGGCCGGGCCGCAGCTCCACCAGGGATTGGCTGCATCATGGGGGTTTCAACCTCCAGGAATCCCTGCTCGTCCATGTAATTTCGTATTTCCTTAATGATACGGCTGCGCTTCACAAAGACTTCTTTCACTTCGGGATTCACGATCAGGTCTACATAACGCTGGCGATAGCGCAGCTCTACATCTTTAAGTCCATGCCATTTCTCAGGCAGGGGATGCAGGGATTTGCTCAAATAGGTCATGTCCCGCACATGAACACTGATTTCTCCCTTCTGGGTCTGGAATACCTCTCCTTCGACACCCAGAATGTCGCCCATATCCATCTTTTTGAACAATTCATACTTCTCAATTCCCAGGTCGTCCTGTCGGAAATAAAGTTGAATGCTCCCGGATAAATCCTGGAGATTAGCAAAACCAGCCTTACCATGGCGGCGTTTAGACATCATGCGCCCCGCGATGTGTACGGTTTGTCCTTCCTGGTGCGAAAAATCATCTTTGATCTCTTGTGCCATAGCCGTGCGGACAAAGCGGCCCCCGAAGGGATCCATGCCCATATCCCGCAGCTCCTGAAGCTTTTCCAGGCGGACCTGCTTCAGTTCGTTGATATCCTGTTGTTCTTCATGTGTCAAAACCCAAACCTCCTGGGAAGGATTATTTACAAAATATTTATCTTTCCACCTTAACAATCTTATACTTGATGAGGCCTACCGGAGCGTCCACTTCCACGACCGAACCCACGGTCTTGCCCATTACCTGTTTGCCCACCGGAGATTCATCGGAAATTTTTCCGTCCCGCATTTTTGATTCCACGGAAGATACCAGGGTCACATGCACCTGCCGCTTTGATTTCACTTCCAGGAGCGTTACCCGCGAACCCAGTGACACGATATCGGTGCGTATGTCGTTATCCTCCATGAGACGGGCGTTCTTCAGGGTCTTCTCCAGGGTTATGATGCGTCCCTCAATAAAGGCCTGCTCATTCTTGGCATCCTCATACTCGGAGTTCTCGGAAATGTCGCCAAAGGCTATGGCCTGTTTGATGCGCTCTGCCACCTCTTCCCGTTTAACCGATTTGAGGTATTCCAGGTCATTTTCCAGTTTGGTAAGGCCCTCCTTGGTTAGTAAAACCTCTTTTTCTTCTGCCATGAAATCTCTCCTCACATACGAAACTTATAAAAGCGAGATGATTCTCGCCTGCCACGTAGTCTCTCTCCTTTTTGCTGGGAAACACATCTTTTTATATGCTTTTCTGCTCGATCCCCTTTCGTTCTTTAAGGTATTATAAAAAGCTCAAAAGGCCTTGTCAAGAAACTGGTCCCAAAGACCCATTTGGTGTCCCATATTTTCCATGTCAGGGAAATTCATGATCTGTTTCTCTTTAAAATTATTTGGTTCTTCATTGGCTTGGAAATATCCTGCTTTCGACAGTAAACTGCTCTCTAAAACCGGTGCCACATGGTGAAGACGTCCTTCCAAACCGCATTGACGCAACTGCAGTTCCAATTCCGGAGCTAAATCCTGGGTACTGTCGTACAAAGGCAAGAACATAACAGATCGGGACAGCTGATGACCCGGAAACGGCCAGGGGTTGAAAGCCAGAATTAAATCCCCGTCTTTCCAGCTCTCCGGTGCCAGGTAGCTGTTGGTAACCGTGCAGCCCTTTTCATATAAGAGTCGATAAGCCATGACATCAAATCGTTCGGGGCAAGGGGTCTGAATAGAGACCGGTAGTTGAAACTGGCAGATGCTTTCTAAGAAGAACGGAAAATTGTCGGTCGCACCGGCAATGACAATTTTTCGGAAAGCCTGCCGGGAAACCGCCTGCCGGGTTAACACCAGGGCCAGGGTCTGAATAAAGCGGTCGCCAAAGATGAAAGGCTGCCCGGGTGCCAAGGCTAAAAAATCATTTTTCAGACGGCGATCCACAGCCATTGCGCCTAGATTAAAATCGCCCAGAATACCCCGAGATTGTTCCAAGAGCTTTTTCTTCTTTTCCCGGTCCAAATTTTGCAGGTTTCCCGGACCCAACGGTAGTACAATATTGCAGACCCGGCTGTCCAAATCCCGCAGATCGAGAAGACGAGCTACCCGTGGGGGAAAAAAAATAGGGGCTAATCGATCCAAAAAAAACTTCTGGTACAAGAGCCCCCTGCGGTCCATACTGAGAATATTAAAAAAAGCAAAATCCAGGTCAACCATCCCTGCTCCTTAAATCCGTAATCCCGGGCTTAATATCCATTTCCCGCAGAAGCCCATAATAGTCATTGGCTGTGATCTGATCCACCGGTTTGGCCAGAATGCTCACCATCAAGGCTTCAATTACATTGGTCCCGAAGGAACGACCGCCCATATCCGGGGTGGTGGTAACCACCTGACTGATTCCCCGCCGGGCCAGCAGATCCAGATCATCCCGGGTGGTGGTATTGGTTATGATTACCTGCCCATTTAGTTTTTCAGGTAAGTGGCGGCGAATGTAAAGAAAATCACCGGCGATTATATCGGCTTCATAATAATATTTTTCATGCTTGGGAATTATGACATCCTGTTTATCGCCGGTTGGGTAGAGTTTGTCAAAAGGCATTCGAACCACGATAGGAGCTACCAGGCTTCCCACCATTCGTAGGGCTTTCAGTGAATGAAGGGGAACGGGTATCCCGAGGGAATAAACCAAATCCCCAAGGGTCAAATGGGCGCCCACTTCATCAAAAGCCTCAGCCATGCCAAAACGGTCGACAGCGCAGACCATGAGGACCTTTTTCCCGCGCAGGTCCATCATTTCGCGCTGCACATCCATGATGCACTTTCTTTCCAGGGTGTTCTTTATTCCGCTGCCATCTACCATAGGAGTTTTGCGTGCTTCGGCCAGAAGCCGTTTGGCATCCTTAATCACGTAGCGGCGGCCAGCGATGCTGATGTACAGATCGATGCCTCCCATGCCAAAAGCAGCAACCTTACCGTCGAGATCGCGGATCAGCTGAAGGGCCTGATCCCAGTTGCCATTGGTTCCAATTCGTTCGATACTGAAGCGTTCACCCAAGAAATCGGTTTCGAAAGCATGATCTCTTTTCGATGAACCCAAACTGACACTGACTATACGTTTAACGGTTCCCACCTCCATGTCGATGCGGGCCTACTACATACAACCTTATCTCCCACCTGGCTCCCTCCCGTTTGCTCATTACACAAGAATCCTTATTAGTTTTAACGGGCAGCTCGGATGGATTTCATGATTTTTCTAATTTCCTGTGGATCTACCCACTTGTCTTCAGTAATCGGCGACTCCCCAATCTCCAGGGTGATAACCTGATTATCCAGCATACCCTCCAAGAGCCTGAGCCTTTCATCGGAACCGATACAGATTACAACTTCATAGGAACGAACCCGTGCGGTGAGATCCATGAGTTCATTGAGGAGTTCTTTGCCACTGCGCTGGTTAACAAAATCCAGTCGTTCCTTCTCGCTCATCAGCATGATGTAATCAACGCCTTCTTTTTCTAGTATGGCCTGAATCTCCTCTTTGTTTAGGATAGGAAACCCGATGCAGGCAATTGACTGGCCTTTACGCAGCTCTCCCACTCCTTCCAGGCGGGATATCAGGGTGCGATCAATCCCCAACCGCGTGGCTACCTCTTGCTGAGAGAAACCGCGGGAGCGATAAAGAAGGACTTTGCGCAGTGTTTTCTCGATCTTTTGCCAACTGATAATCTTGTCTTGAATGCGGTAAAAATCCATATTATACCCCTTGAGCACAACTTTGTACACATTTTAGCCTACACGTTTGTAAAAAGCAAGCGGCTCCGCTTGTACGAAGCCGCTTTCCGATCTCCATTCCATTTCGTTTAATTAACCGTTGTGCAGTTTGAAAATCCGGGCAGGTATTTTAGCATAAGCCTGTATCCGTGTAGTCGGGGTCTTATACTTCCATTGTACTACGGTCTCCAACAAGCGCACATGGATATATTCTTCCGGTAAGTGATCTATGTTCAGGCCGGGATAGTCTGTTTACCAGGGGGAGTCAAGTGTAATTCGAATGCCACCCTGTTTGTGACTCAATAGATCAAGCATTTTTCCAACAGGCCATCTATTTCATCTTTGCTGGTAGCCCGGTTGACTTCCTCTCGCATCTTGGCGGCACCGGGCAGGCCTTTTATATACCAGGCGATATGTTTGCGCATTTCCCGTACCCCGGTATAGTCCTGCTTTAAGGAACATACCAGATGCAGGTGTTTCCTGGCCACCTGTAAGCGCTCCTGTAGGGTAGCCGGGGGTAAAGCGATTCCGTGCTCCACCAGGCTTACACTTTCGCGGTATAGAGACGGGTTGCCCAGGGCTCCGCGGCCGATCATGACCGCATCACAGCCGGTGCTTTCCAGCATATGCTGGGCATCATTAGCTGTCCAGATATCTCCGTTTCCAATCACCGGTATGTTCACCCTTTGTTTGATCTGGCGGATCAAGTCCCAATCCGCCTTTCCGGAAAAGAACTGAGTGCGGCTCCGTGGGTGCAGGGTTAGGGCCTGCGCCCCGGCTTCTTCAGCGATCACTGCCAGCTCCAGACAGGTCAGGCTGCCATCCTCCCATCCCCGGCGCATTTTTATGGTTATGGGAATACTGACAGCCTTTGCAATTGCTTGAATGATATCCCGGCAGCGGGGCAGGTCCAGCAAGAGGGCTGCTCCTTCCCCGTTCTTTACTATTTTGGGGGTGGGGCAGCCCATATTAATGTCAATTAAATCAGCTCCGGCCTTTTCCACTAACTGGGCGGCCTGGGCCATGGTATCCGGTTGAGAACCGAAGATCTGCACCCCAAAAGGTCTGGCTTCATCCCCGGCGTCTATCATGCGCAGGGTTCGGGCTTGTCCATATACCAGGCCCTTGTCACTAATCATCTCACTGAACACCATTCCACAGCCGAATTCCCGGGCGATTACCCGGAATGCTTGATCAGTGAGGCCAGCCATTGGAGCAGCTATGACCCGGTTGGCGATTTCCAATGATCCAATCCGGAGCATAACTAATTTTGATTGAGCTCATAGATGAGCCGCAGACCGTCCAGGGTTAAGAAGTCATCGATGATGTCGATCGAATTTGTTTCCTGAGCAATGATAGCCGCCAGCCCACCGGTGGCAACCACCTGAGGCTCCAACTGTAGTTCCTTTTTCATGCGGTTGATAATCCCTTCGACCTGCCCAACGAAACCATAAACGATTCCGGCCTGCATGCTGCTGACCGTATTTTTTCCGATCAAGCTACGGGGCCGAATCATTTCCACCCTGGGGAGTTTTGCAGCCCGGGAGAATAAAGCCTCGGTGGAAATCTTGATACCCGGGGCGATCGCCCCACCCAGGTATTCTCCCTTTTCATTGACCACACAAAAGGTGGTTGCGGTTCCGAAATCGACGATGATCAGGTTGCCTCCATATTTATGATAAGCGGCTACCGCATTGACTACTCGATCTGCCCCTACTTCCCGGGGATTTTCATATTTTATGGCCAGGCCCGTTTTGATGCCCGGACCCACCATTAATGGTTTACAGGAAAAATATTTATTGGCCATCCATTCCAATTCCAGCATTAGACTGGGCACTACCGAAGAAACCACCACGGCCTTAATGTCCTGTCTATTCAGTTCGTCATAATCAAAAAAAGATTTAATTAAAACGCCGTATTCATCAGCAGTGCGCTGGCTGTCGGTCCTGATCCGCCAGTGTTTCAGGAGCTTTTCGCCTTCGTATACCCCCAGGACAATATTGGTATTGCCTACATCAAAGACCAGTATCATATCTTTCCCTCCAGCCTTATCTACAGCGAATTTGGCCCTATTATAAGCCAAAGTTAAACATTATGCCAGTAATCTATCTAATGGCTTTGAACCGGAGGCGATCAATCTCTCCAGGCCCGGCATCCCTGAACAGTAATGGCCGCTTGCACCGCCCTTACGACTGCTTGAGCCAGGACTTCCGCTGCCAGGCTGCCCACCAGGCTTGTTTCTGCTTGGACCTGGCCGGTAGCCAGTGCAAATATCGTATCTCCATCGTACATGGTGTGGACGGGACTAATCACCCGAGCCAAACCGTTGTGCGCCATCTGAGCTACCTTGGTAGCCTGGCTCTTATTCAACTGGGCGTTGCATGCTATCACGGCAATCGTAGTATTCTGGCCCGCCCGTGAATTCTCAATCGCTCCCGTCTCTTTCCACAGGTTCAAGGTGCCCGGAAAACTTCCATTCAGCGGATCCCGTACTCCGGCAATGATTCGTCCACTGTGATCAACCACATCTCCCAGAGCGTTCACTGCCACGATGGCCCCCACCGTCAGGCCGTTGGCCAGGCTCACTGCCCAAGTTCCTTGACCACTTTTGGTGCAGAACTGGTAGCCCCTGGTTTTCCCTACGGTGGCTCCGGTGCCAGCTCCGGCATTTCCCTCCGGCACTCTGGTCCCCGCTTCCTTACATGCTTGATATCCCATAGCCCGGTCCGGTCTTACCCGATAATCTCCTACTTCCAGATCATAAAGAACTGCTGCCGGTACGATAGGCACCACCGTAGGGCCTACCGGATGTCCGATTCCCTGCACCTCCAGGTATTCCATAACCCCACCTGCCGCATCCAGGCCAAAGGCACTTCCCCCGCTGAGGACAACTGCATGCACGCGGTCAATGAGATTGATAGGAAGCAGTAAATCGGTTTCCCGTGTTCCAGGGGACGATCCGCGCACATCCACACCACAGACAGCTCCCTGGTGCCCAGCCATGACTACTGTACAGCCGGTCAAAGCGTTCAGGTCTTGCTGGCATCCGATTGTGATCCCTTCTACAGCGGTAATGCTTCGATTCATGATTCCTCCTACCCCGTTCCGGCTTTATATGGCGCAGTCATAGTATGACCGATTTTACTTTATTCAGGTATAATTTCCTTCCCTGCATGGGATTCATTCCTGGATCGGCTATTCCTTTGAGGGTGAATTCTCCATGCATGGCGAATATCCTCCTCAATTCCGGAAGCTTCAACCATTGGAGGTAGGGACTGGAGATTCTTTCCTCCCAGCTAATTCGGACTGCATGACTAAGTAATCTCTAGCCGCGCTACCTTCTGGCCATTTTCAAAATGCGATTCCACGATTTCCTCCACATCATCTACCGTTAGATCGTTGTACCACACACCATCCGGGTAAACCACAGCGATGGGTCCGGAATTGCATATGCCGAAACACCCGGTGTTGGTAACCATTACTTCTCCATCCATATCCCGTTCTTCCAAAGTTTCAACGAAAGCTTGCACAATGGCCACCGATTCTTTTCCATAACAAAAACCCTGCTGCAATCCGTTTACCCTGGAGCTGGAGCAGACAAATACATGGTATTTCGGTTTCTCCATACTTTCACTCCCTTTTTATTAAGATCCTGGCTAAAGTCGCAAATCATTCTTTGGGCTTTTGTGATTCTTCGCATCCCCCCAGTTTAGAGAAGCTCTTAAAATAAAAAAATCCGGGCTGGCGCGCCGGACGTCTTTATCCAAACAAAAATCCCGCTGTTTAAAGCGGGATCCCTTTATCCCTTTTTTGTAAATCATTGTGTTTTCAGTTTGCTTTATATATAGTATTTAGTGTAGTCAATCTCTTGCAAAATGACAATCCTCTATCGGAATAAAGGCTCGTTTCAATTCATCTCTCGTTTTTTTACTGAGTTCTGAACTTATATCTGCACTTCGAAGCTGATATCCAGGCTTTTTACCGAATGAGTAAGCGCCCCTACCGATATATAATCAACTCCGGTTGCTGCAACCGCTTGGATGGATTCTTCGTCAATTCCCCCGGATGCTTCTGATAAGGCTCGATTACCGATGATTTTCACGGCCTGGCACAAGGTATCCACATCCATATTATCCAGGAGAATAATATCCGCTCCGGCCTGAAGGGCTTCACTGACCTGATCCAGGTTTTCTGCTTCCACCTCGATTTTTATCGTATGGGGAACCCGCTGGCGGACCGCGGCTACCGCCGAGCTTATTCCTCCCGCCACCTGGATATGGTTATCCTTGATCATAACCCCGTCGAAAAGCCCGAAGCGGTGATTGCGACCGCCCCCCACCCGAACCGCATACTTCTCGATTACTCTCAGCCCGGGGGTGGTCTTGCGAGTATCCAATAATTGAGCTTTGTAGTCTTTAATTAAATCCGCCATGGTACGGGTTCTGGTAGCAATTCCCGACAGTCGTTGGAGAAAATTTAATGCTACGCGTTCGCCTTCCAGCAATGCAAGGGTTTGTCCACCTACCCGGGCGATCTGATCTCCGGGTTTAACCTCATGACCATCCGGGATAAAAACCTGAAATTCCATCCCCGGATCCAAATAGCTGAAAATTTCCTGACATACTTCCAGACCGGCTACAATCCCCGGACTCTTGGCCAGGAATATACCCTGGGCTTTTTGTTCCGGACTTATTATGTTAACACTGGTGATGTCCCGATAACCCAGATCTTCATCCAGCGCCCGGGTTACCAGTTCTCTCAATCCTAAGTACTGCATCGTTGTGCCTCCCTGTAATTTGAGACGGTTACATTTCCTTTAGACTGTAGGCATAGGATTGAATACTCATTCCTCTAGGTATTCTTACCCGGGATATGAGTGATACATCCTCTTTCAATGTAGCCCGGCCCGGCTTGGTAGTTACCGCAAATTTATAACCTGCGTCACGAACAGCCTGTACTACGGCTTCGTTATAATCTCCGCCTGGATAACAGAAAGTTTCGCAGGGTACCTGCAGCATGCTTTCCAAGAGCTGTTTGGACCCTGCCACTTCCTCTTTAAGCTGAAAGCTGCTTATCTTTGATAGGGCGGGATGATTATTGGTATGACTGCCGATTTCATTCCAATCCGCTTCCATCATATTGATTTGGTCCCAATTTAAATGGGTGGCCAGGAAAGTATGATAAGTAATAACAAATAGGGTGGCATGAAAATCATACTGTTGCAGGATAGGCCAGCCAATGGTTAGAAAAGAAACATAGCCGTCATCAAAGGTTAAAGCGACCACCTTATCCATAGATTCTTGATCCTGCAGCATACGCATCGCTTCGGACAGAGTAACCACCCGGTAGTTGTTATCCTTCAAATATTTCATCTGTTCCCGGAACTCGCTTTCCCGAACATAAAGATTGTTGGGTCCATCACCCAATTCATGGTACATTAAGATCGGAAATGATTGGGGTTGGCTCACTTTATGTGGTGGCGGGGATGGCACATAATCCTTGGTGTATACATGAAGAGTCTGCCATTGGGAATCCCAGTTCACATTGATTCCCAGTGGATCCTTAATAAAATTGACCGGCACCAGGGTCACCCCGTTCACACAGCTGGGAGCCACCTCCAGGGTTGTTTCCTGGTCATTTATGTAAGCCTTGTTCTTATCAATATTGAGCTTAATGGTTTTATCGCCACAGACTACTTTGATGGAATTACTGGGTTTATCCCAGCTCACCGTAGCCCCGGCGGCCTCTGCCACCTTGCGCAGGGGCACCAAGGCCCGATCGCCAATAGTGAAGGGAACGGCTCCGGAATGAAGGGGCCGGTCATTAAGATCTACCCGTATATATTTTTTAGGGGCAAGTGTCGTCTGATTGGATGCATCAACGGTATTAATAGGCAGGTTGGACCGTGCAGAGAGAAACATCACCGGACTCACGGCAATCGCTATCGCGAACAACAGCAGCCCCACTTTAAGAGCAAGGTCACGGTTAAATCTTTTTTCACTTTTCTTTTCCATAATTCACCTCTCAACAATTTACAAAAGAAAGATGTTTCACCCAGCGTATTTCATCCCGCTCGGGAAAATCGGACCGGTAATGTCCACCCCGGCTTTCCTGGCGCCAGAGCGCGGCCTGTACGATAATGCGCGCTACCGTAAGCATGTTAACGGTCTCATAAAAGGTTAGCAGATCTGCACCGCCGGCCAGGTCATTATAAATGGTTTCGATTTCGCTAAAGGCTCTCTTGAGCCCGGTTTCATTTCTGATCATGCCAACTTTATCCCACATAATTGATTGCAGCTGTTTTTTGGCCGTTTGGGGATCTATCTGCCCTCGCCCATGATAGACCGAACCAGGATCATATTCATTCAAAATATCCTTCAACCCGGACGGACGCCGATAGAGGATCTCTTCAATTTTGTATAGTATACGCTGGCCGAAGACGATTCCTTCCAATAATGAATTGCTAGCCAAGCGATTAGCTCCATGAATGCCTGTACAAGCAGCTTCTCCGCAGGCATAGAGACCGGAAATTCCGGTTTCTCCGTAGATATTGGTCGCGATTCCCCCCATGGTGTAGTGGGCAGCCGGGGAAACCGGCACCAGGTCCCTGGTCAGGTCAACGCCATTTTCCAGGCAGGTTCGATAAATGTTGGGGAAACGCTCATTTACTCCGGGAATTCTACTCATATCCAGATAAACGAATTCACTTTCCTGCTGTTTCATCTCGTTGACAATAGCCCGGGATACGATGTCGCGAGGTGCCAACTCTTCCAGAGGATGATAGCGGGGCATAAACCGCTCTCCCCGGTTGTTTAAAAGCCAGGCTCCTTCTCCGCGAACTGCCTCGGATATCAGGAAGCGCTGGTTTTCGCGGCTGAATAGAACTGTGGGATGAAACTGAATAAATTCCATATCCCGCAATTGACAGCCCGCCCGGAAACAGGCCGCCATTCCATCTCCGGTGGCTACGCTGGGGTTGGTCGTATACTTGTACAGCTGGCCGGTTCCACCAGTGGCGATAATATAAGCCCGGGCTGCATAGATCAAATGCATTCGACGTTGATTATCATAAACGAAAGCACCCAGACAATTATGCTGCTCCTGGTCCACCAGAAGATCTACCAGGAACTGGTCTTCGATGAGCTGTATATTATGATGGGACTCGCAGCGATTGACCAGGGCCACCCGGATGGCTTCGCCCGTGGCATCTGCGGCATGAAGAACCCGCGCCCGGCTGTGGGCTCCCTCCCTGGCCAGATCAATGCTGCCATTCTTCATATCGAAGCTGGCTCCCATTTCAATCAATTCCCGAACCCGGTCGGGGCCCTCACGCACCAGGACATCTACCGCTTCAATATCGCATAAACCGGCCCCGGCTTCCAAGGTATCCTCCAAGTGCAGAAATGGTGAATCTTCCTCGTGCACAGCGGCGGCAATCCCCCCCTGAGCAAGCCCGGTGTTGCAATCCATCATGGTTTTCTTGGTAAGGACCACAACTTTTCCAAAAGCGGCGGCTTTTAAAGCCGTAAACAACCCGGCGATGCCCCCTCCGACAATTAAAAAATCAATTACAGAGAGAGGTGCGTTGCTACCCAATTGCTCCACATGGCGTGTTATGTTCATAATACCTTTCTTGACCTTCGGTTCCAGAAATTAACAGTAGGTAAAGGCACAGTTTTCCCTATAGGTGTCAAGGGGACGGGGTTGTTGACACTATTATTACGGGGTGCGTATTACCTTGTCTGCCAAAACGATAGTGCCAACAACCCCGTCCCCTTGACAGCCCACCTATGTAATACTCAACATGCGCTCCAAGGTCACCTGAGCCTTTATCCGGATGTTTTCTTCCACTTCCACCTGATGCTTTAGCTCACGCATGGCCCAGGCCAGTTTTTCCAGGCTGGTCATTTTCATCTCCTGGCATTGGAGATGTCCCTGTGGCACATAGAATCTCTTATCGGGACAGTTCTTCTGCAATGAATAAAGAAATCCCTCTTCTGTGCCGATAATAAATTCCGACAACGAACTCTGCCGGACATAGTCCAGTATACCGGCGGTAGATCGAACTGCATCAGCTAGTCTGATTACTTCCGGACGACATTCCGGATGTACTACAACTGGGGCCCCGGGGTGCAGTCTTCTCTGTTCCTCGATGTCTGCTGCTGTTATACGATCATGCACCGGGCAAAAGCCCTCCCAGAGGATCATCCGGCGTCCGGTTTGCTCACAAACATAAGCTCCCAGATTGCGGTCGGGAACGAAAATAATCTCCTGCTCTTTCGGTATGGAAGTTACCACCTGCACTGCATTGGCTGATGTGCAGCATATATCACTGGCGGCTTTTACCTGGGCGGAAGAATTGACGTAGCAGACCACCGCCGCCCCCGGATGCTGTGATTTCAGCTCCTCCAGAGCTGCGGCTCCTACCATATCCGCCATGGGACAACCGGCCTGAATTTCCGGCAGGATGACCATCTTTTCCGGATTCAGAATTTTGGCGCTCTCCGCCATGAAACTGACCCCGCAAAAGACGATTACCCGGGCTTCGGTCCGGGCTGCCTGGCGGGCCAACTGGAAGGAATCTCCCACGAAATCGGCCAATTCCTGTATCTCTCCGGGTTGATAATAATGAGCCAGGATAACCGCCTGGAGTTCCTGTTTTCTTTTATCAATATATTCTTGCCAGGATGCTGCCATTTTTACTCCCTGTTTCCGCCCGCTACCATGAAGATGGGGCGGTATTTGCCCAAAAATAAGGAGGCAAGCAGCAGACAATCATCATGCTCCCTGCCTCCGTTAGGCTCTTATTCCATGTGCCCCGTACTGTTTTCCACCTGATTTTTATCATTGACAAAAACCAGGCAGGGCTTATGGCTTCTACATTCCTCTTCTTCCAATAGGGTATAGGTGAGAATGATCACGATATCTCCTCTGTGCACCAGTCGCGCGGCTGCCCCGTTTAAACAGATGACTCCTGAACCCCGCTCTCCTGCGATAACATAAGTATCAAACCGGGCCCCGTTATTATTGTTGACGATGGTGACTTTTTCATTCTCCACTATATCCGCCGCGTCCATGAGATCCTGGTCGACTGTAATGCTGCCCTTATAATTCAGGTCAGCATCCGTTACCACGGCCCGATGAATCTTGGATTTCAGCATATAACGAAGCATGCGTTCTACACCTCCACTAACCTGTTGTCGATTAACCGCGTGTTCCCGAACTTAACAGCCACGGCCATCAACACTCTCCCCTTAATTTCTGGCAGGTCTGCCAGGTCCTCGGCACGATAGACTTCAGCGTAGTCAATCCGGGCCTGGGGGCTTTTTTCAATGACCCCCACCAGGATTTCTCTGATCACGTTCACATCCCTTTCCCCATCGCGTACAGCCTGTTCCGCAGTCTTTAAGGCCTGATTGAGAACCAGGGCCTCCTGTCTTTGCTGATCATCCAGGTAGATATTCCTGGAGCTCAAAGCCAGCCCGTCCACTTCCCGCACGATGGGAACCCGGACGATTTGCAGAGGAAAATTCAGATCCCTGACCATTTTTTCTATAATCGCAACCTGCTGAGCATCTTTCTGGCCGAAAAACGCCAGGTCAGGCTGACATATAAGGAAAAGTTTGCTGACTACAGTGCTTACCCCCCGGAAATGTCCGGGCCGGGACGCGCCGCATAATTTTTCCGTGATTTCACCGGTCACATCGACCGATGTCTGATAACCGGGTGGATACATCTCCTGAATGCTTGGCGCAAAAATCAAATCAGCCCGGGTGGTTGTCTCCAAGAGCTCCCGGTCCTTGACCAGATCGCGGGGATAACGGTCAAAGTCTTCCCCGACTCCGAACTGGATAGGGTTGACAAAGATGCTCACAACCACTACATCACACTGGCGGCAGGCCTCCTGCACCAGGGCCAGGTGTCCTTCATGTAAACAACCCATGGTGGGCACCAACCCGATTTTCTTACCCTTATATTTCTGTTCCAGGCACCAATCCTGCATCTGATTGATACTGTGGAATACCTGCATAACAATCCCTCTTACTTTGCTTAATACAACTTCTCCAGTACTTCATCACTCATGCCAAAACCATGTTCTTCTCCGGGGAAGGTCCCCTCTGCTACCTCTTTTTTGTATTGCTTCAAAGCTTCAGTAATCAAAGGTTGAAGGTTGGCATATTTCTTTGCAAATTTCGGGGTAAAGCCTCCATAAATACCCAAGAGGTCATTCACAACCAAGACCTGGCCGTCACAATAATGTCCGGCACCGATTCCAATGGTTGGAATACCTATTTCTTCGGTGATTCGTTTGGCCAGAAGGGTGGGAACCAGTTCTAAGACTATGGAGAATACTCCCGCCTTTTCTAAAGCCTTGGCATCTTCTATCAACTTATTGGCTGTCTCCAGGTCTTTACCCTGCACCTTGAATCCACCGAATTTATGCACTGATTGCGGCGTCAATCCAATATGACCCATGACCGGGATCTGCGCATCCAGGATGGCTTTGATCGTGTCCACCCTTTCCGTGCCTCCCTCAATTTTTACTGTATGGGCCCCAGCTTCTTGAATAAAGCGACCGGCATTACGAACTGCTTCGGTAATCGAAACGTGGTAAGATAAAAACGGCATATCGCCAACCACTAAAGCGTTCTTTACACCGCGGGTCACTGCCTTGGTATGATGAATCATATCCTCCATGGTAACAGCAAGGGTATTCTCATATCCCAGCACAGCATTGCCCAGGGAATCCCCCACCAGGATAATCTCTATCCCGGCTTCGTCAACCATGCGAGCTGTCGGATAGTCATAAGAAGTTAACATGCTAAACTTCTGTTTGTTTTTCATATCTCTAATTTGGGAGGTGGTTATCTTAGCCATTATTTCACTCTCCTTCGCTTACGGTGTTCCCATCCCGGGAAACCGTCAGGGATGAACCCGGAGCGTTCTTTACGGCTGAACCTATCTTGCTGGCAAACATCTGGTGAAAAGCCTCTTGCCGGGCCGGGTCAATGGTTCCCTTGTCCCGGGCAACATCGGCTGTGTAATACCCCAAGCTACTATATAAGCTTAACAACTGGGGAGCCTGCTCTTCCATGCATTCCTGATGTTTCTGAACCGTAGATAGATCGCCGCGCGCTACAGGTCCGGTCAGAGCCTGAGGCACGCCGATACTCTGAATATTGTTTACCGTACCGGTAATCAATGGCATCAACGCTTTGATGGCTACCGCACCTGATATACCAGTCGCTTCCAGGAGTTTCACTCCCAGCCCGACAATGGTAACCAGATAATTGGAGACAACACAAGCTCCTGCATGGTACAGGGGCTTGGATTTCCTATCAATGAAGAAATGTTCTCCTCCCAGAGCTTTTACGATCACTACCGCCTGATCCTGGGCACCCACATCTCCCTCTATACTGAAGACTGAACCAGGCAGGTTTTCAATAGCCTGATCCAAACTGGCAAAGGATTGTAAAGGATGCACAGACAGGACTCTCGCTTCAAATCTTTTAGCTTTATCCAGGATTTCGGAACTGTGCGCACCACTCATGTGCAAGACCACCTGACCTTCATGAAAGGCCTGGCGTTCAGCAAGTTCATCTGCCACTGCCTGGATACAACTATCAGAGGTTGTTATAAAAAGTATGTCAGCCGAGCGAGAAACCTCTTGCGGTGTTGGGAAAGCAGCACAGCCAATCCGTTCCACCAGCGCCATTGTAGATTCAGGTTTCACATCGTAAATACCCGTAACCTCAAAGCCTTTGCTGTGGAGTACCACTCCAACAGCCGTCCCAACTACTCCCGCCCCAATTATGCCGATTCTTTCGTTCATATCGTTCCCCCCTGGTATGGGCTGCATGATGCGGCCCTCCGTCTTGGTCTTCAAACAAAGATACAAGCGGGTTACTTTGATAGGAGTATCGGCGGGAGACTCCCTGTTAAATTTTCTTTATGCTGTTTCTTTCTCGGACCGGTACTCTAATCAACACCTCCCTGAGGTAAGCTCCGTCATCAGGAAATACCAGATTCGCATTAATTTCCTGTAAAGGAACCAGGACAAACAACCTTTCTCGCATGTGGGTATGAGGAATCTGCAGCTCTTCATCTGCGTATACCAGATCCCCATACAAAAGAATATCCAGATCTATAATCCGTGGGCCCCACTTGATTTCATGCTGGCGGCCCATTTTAATTTCAATGCTTTGCAGATGGTGCAGAAGATCGAGCGGCGAAAGTTCCGTCTCCAGTTCCACCACCTGGTTGAGAAAATCATCCTGTTCTTTATAGCCCCAGGGCTTACTCCAATAAATAGCTGACGCCCTTTTTATTATTACTCCGGGGATAGCGCTTACTTCCTGCCGGGCCTTTTCAAGGTTGCTCCGTTTGTCCCCTAAATTAGATCCCAGGCCTATAAATACTGCCGTTTTCATAGATTTATCCTTACGTTAGCATATACCACTTTCATAGAGCAAGAACTATTGTTTAAATCTTTCAATTATTACACCAAAATATTCAAAGTTTCCTGCCACCGGGGCGTCGGGTTTTTTTACTCCAACCCTTACCGAGGATATGGAATACACGGAAAGAATGGCTTCCGCTATGTTCTCCGCCAGGGTCTCTATCAGGTTAAAGGAATGATTTTCAACCAATTCTTTTACACACTGGAAAATAGCACTATAGTCAATCGTATACTCCAGATTGTCCTTCCGCCCAGCTGGACCTAAATCGAGAAACAGTTCCAGGTCCACCAGGAATCTCTGAGGTACACTCTTCTCCTGAGGAAGCACCCCGTGGCAGCCTTCAAAGGTCAGTCCCCGAGCAACGATTCTATCCATTTTCGTTCCGAACCGCATCGATCATGTCGACCACCCGCTTGCTTTCTTTAACATCATGAACTCTGACTATACTGGCTCCATTCATTACGGCCATGCTTAAGACCGCCAAGCTGCCCTCCAGGCGCTCATCCGTATCCAGATTGAGCGTGGTTCCGATGAATCGTTTCCGTGAAGCCCCGATGAGGATGGGACGACCGAGGCTTTTAAATTCCCCCAGGTGTTTAACCAGGATTCGGTTCTGTTCCGGTGTCTTACCAAAACCCAGCCCCGGGTCGACAATCAAACAGTTTTCAGGAATTCCAGCCTCTTGGGCTCTGTTCATGGTCTCTCTCAGATCGTTGATGATATCCGCTACAAGATCCTGATAAGGTTGGCCCCGATCCAACTGCATGCGATTATGCATAACAACCAGCGGGGCTTTGTACTCACTCAAAACATCGATTAATCCGCTATCCATGCGTAAAGAACCGATGTCATTGATGATATGCGCTCCCATCTCCAAACATTCGCGCGCTATGTCTGCTCGAAAGGTATCAACGGAAACAAGCAGATTCTCCGCAACCAAACTCTTTACTACAGGAAGAAGGCGTTTCCGTTCTTCCTCCTGATCTGCTAATTTGGCATCAGGGCGGGAAGATGCTCCGCCGATATCGATGATATCAGCGCCTTCCTCGGCCATCTGTATGCCCCGGGTAACCGCGTCAATGGGGTCCAGGTAGCGCCCCCCGTCGGAAAAGGAATCCGGCGTGACATTCAAGATGCCCATAATCAGGGTGCGTTGCTGCAGTTCCAGTGTTCGGCCCCCGGGAAGGGCTATTGACCAGTTTTCCTCTTCCAAATTTTCAAGAATATTTTCGATGTCCCGGGCGAGGCTTTTGAGTCCAAAAGGCTGAACCCGCAGCTTCTCTACAAGCAGATCATAGTGCTTCAATGTTCCCATAAGCAGTACGTCGGTTTCCCCGGTAAAGGTAAGGGCATTCCGTTTGATGGCGGCTTCCCCTCCTTTGGAGAGCATTTCCTGTTTAATAATAACAGCCGCTGGGCAGGAGATGTTTTTCAGCTTCAGACAGCGGTACTGGGCCTTGGGCAGCAAATAAGGATATGCTCCTGGATCTACTCCGATTTCCTCCAGGTACAATCTGGCTTCCCTCTGGTTGTTAATGAATACCGCGCGGTGTCCTTGCATAACTTACCTCAATACTCGAAACTGGTAATGGTTATTTCCATCTTCTTCAACTTGGGACAAAGGTTGCGATAACTGCAATCACTGCAGAGTAAAGAGAGGTTGCTCATCCGGGATAAATTGTCGGCCCTGTGCACCCGCTCTCCCAAAAAACTCATGTCCTTGCTAATATTTCGATGCTCATAAATAGCCCGGCCGATCAGTTCGGTCTCCTGCGAAGTATAATGGACATTAGGCAGTATCTCCCTGGCCAATCGAGCCCCAAAAGAAGCGTGATCTTTGCCTTCCTGATATTCCTTCCACTTACCGATGTCATGCAGTAATCCGGCCGCATAAATGATCTCCTTGGCTGCCAGTTTGCCGGAAAGGTTGTTTTCCTTTATAAAATAGTTGAGATCATTGTTCTCCAATACCAAAATATAGGTGATCCTGGCCACATCCAGGTGATGCTGGAAGTCGTGTTTACAGAATTTAGCTCCTTCCTCTTCCTGGGTGTTGATATTCATATATTCCATGTAAAGAGGATCTTTCAGCAAGAGTTCAATTCTTTTCAAAAGGACTTCACCTCCAATAGGTTTGGGGACACACCTTCCCTCAGGCTTATACTAACTTCTTTGGTATTTTCTATGCCTTGCTTTCATTTATATAATGGTCAATATCCAGCTCGTAGCGGTAAGGAATGTCCCCATGTGCCCTTTAAGCCTTTGCCATAACCGCTATCCTTTTTCGCAGGCGGACACACCTTCCCCGGGCGCAATTAGTTTAAGTGATTATACTATATTGTCAAGTCATTTATATATGCCAATTATCCTCTAGTACTCAGTTAATCCTAATTCTGTGTATTACTCGTCGAGGGAAATTTTTGTAGGACAAGGCGGTCGCTCCTTGCCATCCTTGGCACCGCGACACTAGACCATCCATGGCCGTCGGAGAATGAGTAATCATCGTCAATAACATTACCTAAAACACATAGCGTCCTAGCTGAGATAGATAAACTTTCATCAGTAATGTTACACGACAGCCTGGACGTATTGCGATTGACGACAACGCAGTCATGCGTAAATTTAACCGACGATTATATATAGAATTAGGGTTAACAGAGTACTCGTTACTGTTAAAGATTTCAAATAATAGTCCTATTATAATACAGTATTTTGCGATGTTTGTAAAAACGCTTTTCGATGCGCGACGACATGCTCGGGGATTCCCTAAAATCGGGCTTTGCGTCCGGTTAAAAAAAGGACGGTGCGTTTATTTCCTCGTACTAAAAAAGGAAACAAACGCACCGTCCCTAATAAACGTCTTTAATGAATCAAATAGGTTTCAGTTCCGGGAAAAACAACCCGATCTCCCGATTGGCGGATTCCTGGGAATCCGACCCGTGAATTACGTTGTAGGAAAGGCTCAAGGCCAAATCACCCCTGATGCTTCCCGGGGCCGCCTCCAGGGGATTAGTTGCTCCCATCATCTGTCGAACAGCTGCCACTGCCTGGTCGCCTTCCCAAACCATGGCCACCACCGGACCCGAGGTGATAAATTCCACTAATTCAGGGAAGAAAGGCCGGTCCCGGTGCTCGGCATAATGCCGCCCGGCCAGTTCCGAACTGATCTCCATCATACGCATGGCCCGCAGGGTAAGCCCCCGGGCTTCAATTCTTTTAATTATTTCCCCCACCATAGCTCTTTGCACTCCATCGGGTTTGATCATTACAAAAGTAGGCTCCACCTTGGCCCTCCTTATAAAATTTCTTCCGGGATAGACAACTCCGCCTTCTCCTGGCCCTGATCGCTGCCCGGCTGTAAATAATCTTTCATAATCAATTCGAATTCCTTCGCTTCCAGAGTCTCCTTATCCATCAGGTGGCGGGCCACTTCATGGAGTTTATCCATATGCTGGTTGAGAATTTCTTCTGCTTTCTTATAACTGTTCTCCATGTACTGACTGGCTTCTTTGTCGATGGCATAGGCAATGGCATCCGAATAGTTGCGGTCCCGCGATATATCTTTGCCTAAAAATACTTCTTCAGTACGATGACCAAAAGTCAAGGGGCCCAACTCGTCTGACATACCGTATTCGGTAATCATTTTACGCACGATGCTGCTAGCCCTTTCCAGGTCATTCTGGGCGCCGGTGCTGATATCGTTGAGCACCAGTGCTTCCGCCACCCGACCACCCAGCAGGGTGGTTACTTCATCCAACATGTAGGAGCGGGTGATATAATTGCGGTCTTCTTCCGGCAGCAAGAGAGTATAACCTCCCGCCCGACCCCGGGGGATGATGGAAACCTTATGGAGCTTATCGGTATGTGGTAAGAAAAAGCCCACAATCGCATGCCCGCCTTCATGGTAAGCCACCAGGCGTTTTTCCTTTTCGGAAATAACCCGGCTCTTTTTTTCCGGTCCGGCAATGACTCTCTCGATCGCTTCTTCCATTTCCCGCATGTTAATCTTGCTCTTGCTGCGGCGCGCAGCCAGAAGTGCGGCCTCGTTGACCATATTGGCCAGATCCGCTCCGGTGAAACCAGGGGTGCGTTTGGCCAGGATTGCCAGGTTGACATCTTCATCCAGAGGCTTTTCTTTTGAATGTACTTCCAGGATGGCCTCCCGGCCTTTCACATCGGGGCGATCGATCAGAATATGACGATCAAAACGTCCGGGGCGCAGCAAAGCCGGATCTAGAATATCCGGACGGTTGGTAGAAGCCATAACGATAATACCCTCGTTGGTGGCAAAACCATCCATCTCCACCAGAAGCTGGTTCAGGGTTTGCTCCCGCTCATCATGGCCGCCTCCCAGTCCAGCACCACGATGGCGTCCAACGGCATCAATCTCATCGATAAATACGATGCAGGGAGCGTTCTTCTTTGCCTGTTCAAAGAGGTCCCGCACTCGGGCAGCACCCACGCCAACGAACATTTCCACGAAATCCGAACCACTTATGGAGAAAAAGGGCACGCCTGCTTCCCCGGCCACCGCTTTAGCCATCAGGGTTTTACCGGTACCCGGTGCTCCAAAAAGCAAGACCCCTTTGGGGATGCGGGCTCCAATCTGGATAAACTTTGCGGGGGTCTTGAGAAACTCGACGACCTCCTGCATCTCCTCTTTGGCTTCTTCAGCCCCGGCTACGTCTTTAAAGGATACCTTGACCTGCTCACCGGTCATGAGCCGGGCGCGGCTCTTGCCGAACTGCATGACCCGATTTCCTCCTCCCTGAGTCTGGTTCATGATGAAAACCAGAAAAGCGATAAGGATGACAATGGGCAGAAGGGTGCTGAGAAGCGATACCCACCAGGGTGTGGGCTTAATCGGATCGAATCCGAATTTCACTTTTTTATCCGTTAAGAGCTTAAGCAGGTCCCCTTCCTTGGGGGCGGTTGAAGTGAAATTGGTGCCGTTGGTTAGCTGGCCGGTAACATTATAGACCAGATCGTCCACTTCAAGATGTATGCTGCTGACCTGACCTTGTTCGACTGCGCTGATCAGGTCAGGGTAGTCAAGCTTGGTGGTTTTGGTTTCGGTATTGGAGGCCAATTTCATAGCAAAAAGCGCCAGAAGCACAATTAACACATAAATGGCGATATTTTTTAAAGCCTTATCCAAAAACTTGTCCTCCTAAAAAGACTGATAATCCCGTCATATTTTAGCATAACGCGGTGTCCTTTTCAATGTGCAGGCCGGAGCTCTAATCACGTTTCATCCGGGTGACGGCATCATCTGCGCGAGATTCCTTCTTAATCACAAGAATCCGTTGGGATTGAGGTCTTACCCGCACTGGCTCTGCCACACAGCAGCCCATGATCGCATGTATTTCATGGTCTGAAGCGAGTAAGGGCACCCGGTCTCGTTCTTCCCAGGGCAGCTTGCGATCAATAAAATATTCCTTGACCTTTTTACTGCCTCGCCCCCCGGCCGGCCTAATCCGGTCCCCGGGGCGGCGGGAACGCAGGAAGAGCTGGTGGCCTTCCAATCGGTCATAATCAAGATACATCGCCTCATCAAATACCTGTGAGTCTGGATCGGTCAAAAAAAGAGAAAATCGCTGGCCTATCTCCGGAATGCTAAAACTTCCAGGGATCTGGTCGAGTTTATGGCAAAAGTCCGTGGGCACCGCCTCCCGGTTGCTCAAAACCAGATGGTCATAAACTTTTTTGGCCACCAGACCTTTCTTCAATGGCACCATCCTATGAGAGCCGGTCTTGGTCTGTAAATCCCTGATTTTTTCGATGTCTTTCAGTTCCCACTCACCTTCGCCTCCCAGGCAAGCCAGTGCCCGTGCCAGCAGGCGGCGCTGACAGGCGGTGGGTTTTACCTGTAAACCCAAGTTGTCCACAATAAGCGTATTTTCATCAGGCTGTTCAACCAGTTCTTCAAAGGCAGCAGCTGCCATTTCCTCCAACCATTGATTCTCCTCCCTGGCAATGTCGGCCAACTGGTTTAAGTTCTGTACAATACGGCCATTAAATTGATCCCGAAGCATAGGCAAGAGGCAATGGCGGATTCGATTGCGGGTATAGCGCAAATCCTGGTTGCTCTGGTCCTGACAAAACACAAGCCTTTGCTGGTGGAGATAGTCTAAAATTTCTTCTTTGCCCACACAAAGCAGCGGACGGATCAGCACCCCATTGCGGGGAAGGATGCCGCGCAACCCTTTGATACCGCTGCCCCGGAGTAGATGTATCAAAACCGTCTCGGCCACATCATCCTGATGGTGGGCGGTGGCGATGGCATGTGCTTCCTCCCGTTGACAAACTTCATAAAAAAAACGATAACGCTCTTTTCTCCCGGTCTCTTCCAGAGATTTTTTTTGCATCCCGGCCAGAGCGAGTATATCCCGTTGGGCACTGAAAAAGGATACCCTTAGATCATGACAGACCCGGCTTACCAGTTGTTCTTCATCCCCGGCTTCCGCCCGCAGTCCGTGGTTTAGATGCGCGGCGACCACCTGGATGCCCAGTTCGGTACGCAACCCAACCAGAATGTGAAGCAAAGCCATAGAATCAGGTCCGCCGGATACACCCAATACCACGGTTTGACCCTCTTTTAATAAATTATGTTCTATAATATAAGCTTTTATCTTCTGCAGCATGAAATACTCTCCGCTGTATAGAGAATCTATCCTTATGCTACCCCAGTTATGCCCTTTGTCAAACCATTCTAGGTATTTTTCCGAATATTGAAAGGGGTGTCAAGGGAACGGGGTTGTTAACAACATCTCGGGCAAACACTTCGATGTTCGATGTTGTCAACAACCCCGTTCCCTTGACACCCCTTTTGCCGGCATTTAAGAATCTAGTGTTCGTGGTTCAATTCGAGCCGGGCGCAGATGACTGTCATATCATCTGCCGGTTTGCCCCGGCAGAGGCTCAGTGCTTTGTGAATTAGGCACTCAGCAACCCGCTGGGGATCATTTTCATCCAGAATCGCCAGGTATTCCTGAACCCATAACTCCCCCTGACCCTTGCGTGGATTCTCTAATATACCGTCACTGACTTGTACCAGCATGTCTCCAATCTGAAGCTGCCAGTGCTCACTAACGGGTTCGATGTTTTCCAAAATCCCAATGGGCAGGGAATTGGATTCAATAGTTGAGACCTGTCTGCCATGCTTTATGAAGGAAGGCGCACTGCCAATTTTTATAAAGTCAACTCCGCCTTCATAAAGATCAACCATAGCCATATCCAGGGTAGCAAAGCTCTCGGTTGCCGAGCGAAGCAGGAGAATGGAATTGATTGTTTTGAGCGTTGTTTCCTGATCGAAGCCGCTGCCCAAGAGGTTCTCAAGCAGACGCACCGCCGCCTGGCTCTCCCCCCAGGCCTTTTCTCCCACACCCATGCCATCGCTCAAAGCAATCAATTCTTTCCCTTGCTGCAGCGTGGCGATGGTAAAGCTGTCACCACATACCTGTTCTTTCCCAATCTGGGCCGCTCCACTGCACACCCGGTAGACAAAGCCGCGCCCCAGCACTATCTGGCATATACCATCTCTACCGCGGGGGCACTGCTTTTCGTGGATCTCCAGCTTTTCCCCCAACAAGCTTGATACAGCCGGAGCAATGCAGCTTTCACAATACTGGCCATCCGCGCAGGCATCAGTCATCAGGCTGAGCAGCAGCTGCCGATCTCCCTGTTCCAGGACGCTGACATCTTTAACCCGGATTCCTAACCGGTTCATCTCCTTTATAATGACCTGGCGTACTTCAGGTTTGAGGATGGCGCGGGCCCCCATTTCCTCGATCAGGTTTTTTATCACCTGACTCACCCCTTTCAACTGCAGGGAAACCAGTTGACGGGACTGGTGGAAACGCAGAGCCCAGTATTCATTGATCCGCAGCTTGTCAAAAAGGCGATTGGTTTCTACCACCATTTCTGATCCTTTAATACATCTCCGTTTGAAATCGCCGGAGACTTCTGCATAAGCGATTTCACCCTGGCTTTCCGCCAGCGAAAATATATCCAAGAGTTCCCGGGATGTTTGATAAGCTTCCCTTTCCCAGCATCGTTCATAACGGGTGCAGGTCGAGCAAATTCCCTGGGATAGTTCACTATACAAGTAGCTCAGGTAGGAACGATCATCGCCGGATGATCCATCTCTTTCCGCATTGAGAAAGGTCCCGCTCATTTCATCAAATATGTGTGCCAGTTCCTCCATACGATTGCGCGTGATGCCCTCCAGTTGGGATGCAGCCAATTGCATCGACCCGGATTCCATGCTGTGCACCGGACCCAGAGATTGAATGGCCATCCGTTCTTTCCAGGCCGTAGGCAGGATAAAGAAGATTAGGGCAGCAATCCCTGTCTCCCAGATTCCCATCAGGCTGGCCTGGTCTTCGGACATAAACATAGCAAAAGCGAGGTTGCCCAGCATAAATCCTATAATACTTCCTATTTGCCCAAAATTCCGAAACAAGCCGGCTAACAAACCAGAAATACCATACATTCCTATACTCGGGGCAAATATTTTAGAAGTTATCGAAGGGATAATCCCCGACATAACCCCTACCATGGTTCCCCCTCCACTACCCCACAAATAGGCGGTTAGCAGAATGCCCAGGCGGCACAGAATGGCGCCAACACTCAACCCGGCCAGATGAATGTCATTCAGACCCATGATTAATCCAATTCCCATCACGATAAAAGCGGACCGGTCTTCAAAAGTAAAAACCGCCAGGGGTTTGCGTTGTGTAATGACCTCTTCTCCCACCAGGCTTATGAAAGTCAGTACGGCGCTGATCAAAGCTTCGAAAACCACTACCATTTCCCGGTAGAATGTAAAGGTACTACCCAGAAGGAGTAGACTTTTTACTACAAAAATGGTGGAGGCGGTAACCAGGGGAAGCCCCAGCCACAATCTGGACTGACTGATTTTGATTTGTCTGGTTATGGCTAAAAGAACAAGAATGGTGAGTATATTGCTCCACAGGCTCAATCCCTGCAAAACAGAAAATAATCCAATAATCGCGCCCAGACCCAGGATGAACCCTCGCCCAAAGCTTTTTCGGCTAAAAGCCACCAGGAAGGCGAACATAAAAGGGAGTAGTTCACCCAGGATAAAAGCCCGCGCCATAATGAGGGCTGCTACCGCCAGTAGAGCGTTCTCGGCTGACAGCAAGGAGTGCAGTGCTGCACCAGCGGCTCTCCCCTGCAAAGAGATAGCATTAATGTCGGGCAGCAACCCGTAAAGCTGATGCCAGCGATCCGGCCGGCGCCGCACAGTGCTGGCTTGGCCTACCCTTTGGAAAGGATAGACCTCCATTTTTTCCCGCATTTTGCTATCCCACCTCCAGACTTTGTCCACCAATTATAACAAGTCTATATGGAAAATTTTGTAATTCGTTGTGGGGGGCCTTTTTTCTTTTAAACAAAATTCCAGGAAATCACGGTTAAAAGAACCAGAATCTTTCCTGCTTCAACAAAGATATGCACATTTTAAGGCTGAACAAGGGAATGGTAAACCGGAAGGACGATCTATTTGTTTCCTTTATATCTGTCTTGGCAGGCGAAGGGATGTCCGAAAGTGTGACGGGTGAGAAAAAATCTACCCACCCGTATAAATCTTGCAGATAATTGCATTCAGGAGATCGCTTTCACTCACCAGAGTCTGTTCCCGGCCCAGAATCTTCATAACAGCCAGCATGATACGAGCCCCCTGAATAATAATATCTGCTCTTTTAGGCTCCAAACCTGGTAGATGGCGGCGCTCTTCCAAGCTCAAGGATTGCAGGTTTTGGAATATCTTTTCAATTTCTTGCCGCATGAGGCGGTGTCCATGAACCAGTTCCGAGTTATACTCTGACAAAGCCAACTTGATAGCCACCAGGCTGGTTGCAGTTCCACCCACAAAGACCAGGGGATGATCATCCATCTCTCGGCTAATGTCCAGCAGAGGAGCCAAGATATCCTGAATCCGGTGATCATCCATAGCTTCTTCTGTTGCCCGTACGGCTCCCACCGGAAAGGAGAGCAGATGAGGCTGATGGTCCTGCCATACAATTTCGGTGCTTCCTCCCCCCAGGTCCACCACCAGAGGACTGGTCTTCAGGCCCAGACCCGAGCATACTCCCTGAAAACTAAGCCAGGCTTCCTCCTCCCCGGCAATTACCTCCACCCGCATTCCGCTGCATTCCTTCTGCACACGCTCCAGGAATTCCTGGCGATTCTTCGCCTCCCGAACTGCACTAGTAGCCACCACCCGGTAAGCCTGGACCTGGTAGTGAGCCATCTGTTCTTGGAAGTGCTGCAAGCAAGCCACCGTGCGCCTTATGGCTTCCATGCTTAAGACCCCGTACGCGGCCAGGCCCTGACCCATCCGAGTGCTCTCCAAATCACGGCACAGAATCTGGAAGCCTTCCGTTGAGGCCTCGCCTATGAGGAGACGACAGGAGTTGGTTCCAATATCAATAGCTGCACATCTCATAAAAATCTCCTTGTTCCCAACAATAAAAAAGCACTCCTTTGCAGAAGTGCCAATTCTCTTGTGTAAGCCAAATTAATAATTGCGGTTGCGCCGCTTTTGCTCCATCCGGTGTTTGAGGGGCTGCATTCTTTCGTCGCTTTCTTTTAAAAATTTAGCGATCTTATCATCCAAATTGACCGGGCCACTTTCGGCTTTTCTTCCACTATTGCCTGCATATCTGCCACCTGAATGTCCTTCAGAATCCCTGCGGCCATAATGGGCATGAGCAGGCCGGCTCTCAGGGGGTTTGGGTGGCAACGCCTGTTTTATGGATAATCCAATCTTCTTGCCAGCTACGTTCAGGACTTTAACCTTGACATTATCACCTTCTTTGATAAAGTCCTTTACGTCCTTCACGTAGGTATCGGCAATCTCAGAGATATGAACCAGTCCAACAGATCCACCCGGCAACTCGATGAATGCGCCAAACTTGGTAATGCCCTGTACCCTGCCTTCGAGAATCTCTCCAGGAACAATATTTGTTTGTTCAGTCGGCATATGGTGTGATGTCCCCCTCAAAGTATGCTATTTTAATTTTAGTAAAAGGGGCCAACATAGTCAATACGAAACGGTACTGCCACACAAGTCTAATTCGCTTGTTCCTTCTGCAGAATATATCGTTCACCATTTTTCAGCATTCCCAATCGTTCGCGGGCTATTCTCTCTACGGTTTCTGGAGAATTGAGCGTATTTTTTTCCTGGCTCAACTGCTGGTTCCGAGCCAGTAAATCTTGTTTCTGCTTCTCCAACTGTACCTTGCGTTCATTCAGCTGAACAACCGTAAAGGCCCGCGGAACCACTGCTACCGCCATCAATACCAGGCATAGGCCCAGGAGGATCAGGCGGCCGGGCTTATTTTTATTATTTTTACGGGCTGCTATCTTCATCCTCCCCTTCCACTAAACCTAATATGGCTCCCGGCAGCACAATGACAACTTCATAACCCTTGGTGCGGGCGCGGTTATATAAGGTAGCCACGGTGCTGGTGCTGATCTGCAGCTGACGGGCAATATCCTCACTGCTGCGTCCCATCTCTTTTAGTACCACAACTTGTCTTTCGCGAAAACTTAGTTTTTCTGCTCCCCGGATTTCAATTTTCATTACACAGCCAGCTATCCACAGGTTTTCCACAAAATGTGGACAAAAATACTAAGTTTATATTTCTGGAAGGAGATGCTTATTTCCTGCCGGAGGGAAAATTTTTTTCTCTAGCCGTTTTCGTCAGGAGGCTCCTCCTGACTTTGCGGCCTTAAAGAGCGTATGCGGATCGCCAGCCAAACAAAAGGCTGTGCGAGCACTCTTTTCCCCAGGGAAATGAATGCTATCGTGGCCTGGGCGGCCCAGTCCAGAGGACGGTGCATGTAACGGGCCAGAAAGCGATAATAAAGAAGAATCCCCATGAATAAGGCAATAAGTACATACGCTCTCATCTCACCCATGTTAATGAGTAGAAGGCATATAAATATGATCCCTATGAGTAGAATCCATAAGATGAAATCAATGCAATACAGAAAATATTTATGAAGGCGACTTTTCCTTATCGTCAACTGGTAGTAGTGAATGATCGTTCCCACTATGATTCCTACCATCAACGTCATACTGAAGGATTGGATTTGATCTAAGAGATCGGGCATACGCCCTCCTTTGCCTCCAGGATCAGGTCATCTTCAGCCTTAACCAACCAGAGAAGATGCCCCGCAACACCATCGACTTTACCGCTTTTGGTCAGGTTCATTTCAACAAGCGTCCCAATATATTCTTGCTCCTGGATTTCATATCCTTTCCTTGTGCTTTATAAGTAACACTATTCACCGTACCTTCCATTGCTACCTGGCCTTCATCCAGTTTAAGCAAATTAATATGCAGATCTTCCCCGGCAATAAAAAGGGTTCCCATGGCCGTATCCAGCACTATTTCTTGTTCGTCAAAGGTGATCACATTGCTGACCCCGCTAAGTTCCATTTGTTTGCGATTGGTCAACTTCAGGAAATGATCTGACATCCCCTCGCCTCCTTACGTTCGATATTGACAATTGTCCCCGTTTCGGCAGGGCTAATCTGATAATAGATATGCAATCCGGCGTATTTTATGCCTGATAGACAAAGCCAGGTCAAAATAGTGGTGGATACAAAAGGCGGGAGGTCTTGGGCGAGTGACGATTTCGGATAAGAGATGCCCGGGTATGAAACCGGCATCCGCTGACCAGATGGGTCTGCCAATATTGGAAATGCGAATACACGGTTTAGGCCGGATTTAATATCTCGAATATTAGATCATTCCTCAGACGATCTTGTTGCTTCTCACCCATATTTTCATAAGATCGGCTTCCTTAATCAATTTATCCCTCAATTCGGGATGGGCAATGTTGATTAATGCCTCAGCTCTCTGCCAGGTTGACTTGGCCTTGAGCATAGCCACACCATACTCGGTAATGACATAGAAATTAATGCTCCGGGGTACGGTTACGATAGCACCAGGTGTAAGTATGGGCCGAATCCTGGACTGCAGATTGCCTTCTTTGTCTTTGAATGTTGAGGTCAGGCAAATCAGGCCCTTGCCGCCTTTGGAATAATAAGAACCGGAGATGAAGTCTAATTGACCCCCGGTTCCGGATATCTGGCGAATTCCGGATGTTTCTGAAGCTACCTGGCCATACAGATCTACCTCGATGGCATTGTTGATGCCGATGACCCTATCATTCTGCCCGATAACGAATGGATCATTGGTGTACTCAACCGGATAAATAGCACAGCAGGGATTGCGATCCAGGAAATTATACAGCTTGTTGGTTCCCATGGCGAAGGTGTAGACCATCTTGCACTTGTCCAATTGCTTGCGGCGGCCAGTGATCCTACCCGCATCGTACATATCGACAAACGAGTCCACCAGCATTTCCGTGTGTACACCCAAATCCTTCAAATCCGACTGTGCTATCATAGCACCTACCACGTTGGGCATCCCTCCGATTCCCAACTGCAGGCAGGCCCCGTCCTCTAATTCTTCCATAACGATAGCGGCTATCTTTTTATCAATATCCGTTACGGGTACTTCCGGAAGCTGAATCATAGGTTGGTTGTCGCCTTCAACGAGATAATCTATTTCGGAAATATGTATGGACTCCCGGCTGCCACCCAGACATTGGGGTACATTTTGATTGACTTCAGCAATAACGACTTTGGCCGCATCACAGAAATTTGGTGTAAAGGAAACCGCCGTGCCAAAATTAAAGAAGCCGTGTTTATCCATGGGGGCGACTTTAATTAAGGCTACATCTACATCCACATAACCCCGATCGTAAAAACTGTTGCCTTCATGGTAGGTTAAGGGCACGTAATTGCACAGGTTTTTATCATGTAGTTTGCGGCTGGCCGCACTCATGTGAATATCGTTATAAATGAAATGTTTTCTCTCTGGATCGGCCAGAATCGCTTTGGGCCGGAATGGGCAAGTAGTGGTGCGAATATTGACATTGTGCAATTCCTCTACCCGCCTGGCTAGAGCGGCATCCAGATAACTGGAATTCATCACGAACTCACCGTAGTGAACCAGGTCTCCAGATTTCACTACTTTCATAGCTTCGTCTACCGCCGTTAATTTGCGTTGGTATTCTGCACTGTAATCCATTATTAAAAGTTCCTCCTTCTAATATAGATCCATTTACATCTACTTTCTAAGCGAAATCACGCAAATAGCCCCGGCAAGCATTAACAGGCCATTGTACGCCTAACCGGTGTACTGAATTCGTGCAAACGCTTTATAAAAAATTATCTTTCTTTGTCTGTGCCTTGTCCAGATCGGCAGCGCTAAATTACAACAAATAATACAAAATATGCCGCTAAAGTGATTCCCTAATATGGCAGATGGGACTGTCATTTTGGCCAGGCTAAACCAAAATGACAGTCCCATCTGCCAACTTTCCACTGTTACCCTACCTCCCGGATTCACCCCGTTTGGTAAGTGAGCTTACTCTACTATTTTGTACAGATTTTTTGCTTCTGTCGTTTTCACGTTATCCTTGATATCCAGAACCTCAAAGGCAGTCTGGCGCTCTCCCAAGATTACAGTGATAATATCACCTTTATTTACCTCACTGGAAGGTTTCGCCACCCGTCCGTTAAGCAGCACCCGTTCGTTCTCGGCAAAATCCTTGGCCAGGGTGCGCCTTTTAATAATCCTGGATACTTTTAGAAATTTGTCCAGACGCATGATAATGCAAAGGCCTCCTTCAATGCTTTTCCGATCAAACTTTGTTGATTATAACCCCCGGGCTTTGGCCTCATCCCACAGTGCATCCAATTCCTCCAGGGGAAGCTCTTCAATCTTCCGCCCGGACCTGGCTACACAATCCTCGATATAATTGAAGCGCCGGGAAAACTTATTATTGCATCCCTGAAGAGCGTCCTCCGGTTCGACATCTTTCATGCGGGCCACATTGACCAGCGCAAAAAAAAGATCTCCCAGTTCTTCCTTGATCTCCACGGGGGTTTCCGCATCTTTCAACTCCGCTACTTCTTCGGCAAATTTGTCAATGGCCCCATCTATGGTGGGCCAATCGAACCCCACCCGAGCAGCCTTCTCCTGTAGTTTCAAGGCTCGCAACAGTGCGGGCAGCATCGTCGGAATTCCACTGAGTAGTTGTTTCTTGCCTTCCTTCTGCTTAAAACCTTCCCAGTGATCCAGAACGTCTCCGCTGGTTTTTAACTCCAGGGAGCCAAAGACATGCGGATGCCGATTAATCATTTTAGTGCTCACGGTCCGGGCCACATCATCCAGGTTAAAAAAACCCTCCCGTTCAGCCAGGGCAGCATGAAACACCACTTGGAGAAGAAGATCTCCCAGTTCCTCTTGAAGTTTGGACATATCCTCTTCTTTAACCGCCTCAACCACTTCGTAGGATTCCTCGATCAGGTAACGGAGGAGTGATTCATGGGTCTGCTCACGGTCCCATGGACAGCCATCAGGAGCCAAAAGCCTGTCCATTATATCTTTCAGTTCATCCATAGCTGGGCACTGGTTATTCATTGATCCATTTCCCTCCGAAATATTATTTGCCCCGGACTATTTTCGTGACAATATCAATATCCAATTCCTGAACGATGAACAAGGCCAGGCCATAGATAAGGGTTCCAACGGCTATAGCAATGACGGTAGCCAGACGGGAGTGAATATCGATTCCCACCAGGTATAGATAAGCATAGCGGGTAACAATCGCCATAAATACAGTTACCAATGTGATTTTCAGCAGGCGCAGCCCCTCATAGGATACTCCGCTGATCTTGCGCAGCCAGATCAGATTTAATAAAGACCCGATTAAAAAGGCCAGGACCGTTCCCAGGGCTGCTCCCTGAATATTCAAGGCCGGGACACTGGTCAAAGAATAATTGAAAACCACTTTCAATAAGCCGGTAATAATCAGATTGCGCATGGCAATCTCAGGTCGGCCAATTCCCTGCAAACCGGCGCTGGAAAGCTGAAATGCAGACAGCATGATGCAGGAAAAGGCCAGGTACTCAAGGGGATAGCCGGCTTCCGGTGTGTGATAAAGCAGGTCGCATATGGGAAAGGCCAGGATAAAAAGCCCGGCTGCACAGGGAAAGGAAATGATCATTCCGGCCCGAAAAGCATAATTGAGCCGGCTGTTTAAAAGCTGCCGGTCATGGCGGGCAAAGGCTTCGCTGACCGCTGGCACCAGGCTGGTGGAAATGGCGATGGTGAAAATGGTTGGCAGACCGATGAGTATGGCAGCCATCCCTGCAAGTTCACCATACAAGGCCAAAGCGTGGGTGGCAGTGTAATGTAGGGCCAAAAGGCGCCGGGGGACGATAATAGCATCCAGCATCTGCACCAGAGGAAGAACCACTGCCCCAAAGGAAACAGGAACGGCCAAACGCACCATTTCTTTCATCAGGGTCCAGGAACTGGTATCACTGTAAACCAATGATTGTTTGGCCCGATCTGAGCTTCTATTGAAACGATAATAATAAATGGCCAGAACAACTATCCCGATCAGTCCTCCCACCACTGCTCCAGAGGTTGCTCCGGCGGCGGCAAATTCCAACCCCCGGGGAAAAAGCAAAAAAGCCAGGATTAAAACCGCGGCGACCCGGAATAACTGCTCAACAGTCTGGGAAACAGCCGTAGGCATCATAGTTTGTTGTCCCTGGAAATAACCGCGGAATACGGACATAATCCCGGAAAGGAAAATTGCTGGTGCCACTGCCAGAATGGCATAGGTAGTTCGCGGTTCATTTAATACATAACGGGCAATATAGGGAGCAGCCAGCATAACCAGCAAGGTTAATAGCAAACCAAAAATCAGAAGAGTAGCCATGGCTACTTGGAAGATTCTCTTACTGTCTCCAGTGTAACCTTCGGTTTCCTTGCGGGCTACCAGTACGGAGATGGCCACCGGCACCCCTGCTGTAGCCAGTGAGAGGATGGCTGTATAAATAGGATAGGCCAGCTGATAAAGGGCCACCCCCTCCCCTCCCAAAAGACGCGCCAGGGGGATGCGGTATATGGCTCCTAATATTTTGCTCAAGCCCCCAGCTATGCTGAGCACCATAGCCCCTTTTAGAAAATGCTGCTGCCCTTTTTCCATTTTTCTCTCCCCGTTTTCATCTGGTATATTATATCACAGTGCTAAAAGGAATGGGGGTACACCACCTTTGTCCACAAAAAAGAAGCGGTCTTATTGAATAAGACCGCTTCTCACTTCTCCGTGCATTAGGGTTCCATTTGTTTAGCCAAAAATCCTGCCGCTGTTTCGGCCAGTTTAATTTCCATATCTCCCAGCCGAACATTAGGATCTTTGCTTACAATGATCACGGCGCCGATGGGATCTCCCTGGCTAATAATCGGTGATATCACCTGGGCCTTGATGGAATACTCCCGGTCGTCATTCTGAATAACATGCTGAGTTTCGTCATCAGGATTTTCCAGCCCGTTCATGATCAGGGTGGTTCTTTCCTCCAGGGCTTTCTCCACCCCTTTGCCTATGGCTTTGCTCAAAAACTCCCTTTTGTTGGCTCCGGCAGTGGCGATAATGACGTCCCTGTCTGCAATCATGGAAATATGGCCAATAGTTTCATACAGGGAGTCAGCATACTCTTTGGCAAAATCCCCCAGCTCGCCGATAGGAGAATATTTTTTCAATATGACTTCGCCTTCACGGTCAACAAAGATCTCTAACGGGTCACCTTCACGAATACGTAAGGTCCTGCGTATTTCCTTGGGTATAACAACTCTTCCAAGGTCATCAATCCGGCGAACAATGCCTGTTGCTTTCAATATACCTATCCCTCCTTTTTTTCAAAATAATTGAAAAAGTTGTTTGTTATCTCAGTGATAGTATATAACTCAAAATCCCCTTTTATTCACTTTTTACCATCGGGGTAAAAAAAATGTGTATGAATCCGGGCCCGCTCCTATGTAACCGAATTCATATTTGTTTTGCGCATTGCTCAAACTAAGGAAAAATTCCTGGAAAGGCAGGTGTCCCGGTGGGAAAAATCAGCGATTTTCAAATGTATTGCATCCTATCGCTTCTGGTCGGACCGGTGGCTGTTCTGGAAACCCCCCGGGTCATGGCTCACCAACTGCAAAACAACTCCTGGATTGGAGTTCTAGCCGCCTTCATACCCGGCATCCTGATTATCGCCATGTTCTCATATATCATCAAAAAGAGCCAATCCCCCTTTCCCCTGATCCTGGAAGAACACCTGGGGAAATACCTGGGGAAGGCTTTGGGCTTTGTCTACATTTTCTTTTTTTTATTGGTTGCAAGTTTTACGGTGCGCTGGTTTGTGGACTTCATTGAAACCAATGTCCTGCCTCAGACTCCTATTAGCATTTTCATCGGAGTCCTTCTGTTCCTGGGTTTTTACTCCCTGCGTACTGGTATGCAGAGTTTCGTCCGGGTGGCTGAGATTATTATCATAGTTGACCTGGCTTTTACGCTTATAATTGCCTTCATGGGTATAGGAGAATTCCCTCGTTTTGAAAATCTCTTGCCTTTAACTACTATCCATATGAAACCTTTTGGTCTGGGCTTGTTCAGCGCATCCTACATTCTGGGCAAGATGCAGCCGGTGTTGACTTTTTCTTCATATAGTCTCAATCGGGAGAGGATCTTTAAAATTATGCTATGGGTGGTTGCCACCTACGTAGTGCTGATCACCTTGACTACGCTGGCTACGATCCTAAGTCTGGGCAGTCTCAGCGGAACAGTCCTGGTGTTTTCCACTTTTTCCATGGTGCGCCTCTTGAGGATAGGAACCTTTATTCAAAATATCGATATCGTGTTCATTGGTATTTGGATCATGGCCATCTTTGGCGCCACTACCCTGCCCTGGTTTATGAGCTGTTATTGCACCCAACAGATGTTTCATCTAAAAGACTACCGTTTTTTAGCCGCTCCAACCGCCATCATCATTGGAATCTTCTCCATTGTCTTGAGCAAAAATATATTGGAACTGATCATTATGGAAACCGATATTATTCCCCTGTTATATTCCTTGTTTTTCCTTGGGATACCCTTTATCCTCTTCCTCATATGCCTGTTTAAACGCGCTCCGGAGCAGACACAAACGACAGTACCGCAGGACGAGCCTGCATAAAACCTTCTTATGATATTTGTGGATTAGCCGAATTTTGCAGCATTTTTATCGGAGGAATTCTTATGCGGTTTATTAAAAGCAGAAAACCATTAGTTGATTCAACCTCGGCCCGCGAGCTGGCTCAGGAAAATCTATCTGCCCAGCTGCAGGATAATATAGACATCCTAAGCAAATTCCTGGAGCGCTGTTCCGATGCCGTTATCAAAGAATTTGCTTTTGGCACCCCATCCGTGAAAGCAGCCCTATACTTTTTCGATGGCCTGGCTGACCGAAAGGAAATAGAACTTAACATACTGAAATCCCTGATGCTGGAGCTCCCGCCAGAGCTGAGTGAGCAGTCAGGAGAACCGGAATTCCTGAAGATTGTGATGCACAGGCTACTGCCGGGCGCCGATGTAAAAGCAATCTCTACTTTCGATGAACTGGTGCACCACATCTCCTCTGGCGACACTGTACTTCTGATCGATGGATCCCGGGGTGGTCTGGCCGTATCCACCCGCTCCTGGGAAACCCGCTCCATTGATACGCCGGAAAATGAGACCACCATCTTTGGACCCAAAGAAGGCTTCAACGAGACCCTGCGTATGAACACTGCGCTCTTGCGGCGTCGCTTGAAATCCACCAATTTCAAAATTGAGGGATTGGTTCTGGGCAAAATCACCAAGACTGACGTGGTTCTCTGTTATATGGATCATATCGCCCCTCCGAAATTAGTCAAAGAAGTGCAGGAACGGCTGGCCAAAATTGACATAGATGGTATTTTAGACACGGGTTACATCGCGGAATTGGTAACCGACGAAAAACACAGCATTTTTACACAAACGCTGCATACCGAGAAACCCGATTCCGTGTGCGGTCATCTTTTAGAAGGCCGGATAGCCATCCTGGTGGACGGTTCTCCCATGGCCCTGATTCTACCGATATCTTTTCCTCAATATATGATTTCACCGGAAGATTATTATACCAACTATGTAGCGGCATCGCTATTTCGCATCCTGCGCTATCTCGCCTTTTTTATAGCTTTGCTGCTACCTTCCTTATATGTCGCAATCATCACCTATCATCAGGAAATGCTCCCCACATCTTTGATTCTTACCATCGCCGCCACACGTCAGGGGGTGCCATTTCCCGCCTTCGTAGAAGCTTTGATTCTAGAGACGACTTTTGAACTGCTTCGGGAAGCTGGTTTAAGACTGCCCCGATCAGTGGGTCCAGCGGTAAGCATCGTGGGTGCTTTGATCATTGGTGATGCGGCGGTGCGCGCCGGTCTTGTTTCCACCCCGATGGTGGTGGTGGTGGCGGCTACCGGGATTGCCTCCTTTGTGATGCCATCTTATAATGCCGGAATCATCACCCGCATTGCTCGGTTTGGCTTCCTTATTGCGGCAGGTTTTCTTGGTTTTTTGGGCATCATGGTGGCCCTGGTTTTGATGCTGGTGCGAATGGCTTCCTTATCCTCTTTTGGTCAACCCTACCTAACGCCCGTGGCACCCTTTGACAGCACCCAAATTACAGATCTCCTTGTACGTCGGCCCTGGTTTGCCATGACCAAACGCCCATTTTTGGAAGGCATGGAGAATCAAGTTCGGCAGAAATCGCACCAAGATGGGGAGGCTAAAGAATGAAGCGGGTCATGCTATTCCTGTTAATTTGCTCCGTTTTCCTGAGTTCGGGCTGCGATACGGTGGAGATTAATGCAGCAGCCGTCCCTCTAGGCTTGGCCATGGATTATCAAAATGGCCAGAGTACGGTAATCGTCCAATTAGCTCAGACCACTTCTCCCAGCTCGGGAGGATCCTCGAATGAGCCGAAATTTCAGGTCTTGAGCGCTCAGGGCGGCAGCATTGCCGAAGCGGCTCGAAAGATTATGCTCGAGCTCCCCCGCCTTCCCCTGTGGAGCCAGGCCGGGGTTCTGGTTGTGGGTGAGGACCTGGCTAATACAGATCTCGCATTATTGGCAGATTTTCTGGCTCGCAACCGCAATGTCAGAAAAAACATTCCCGTATTCGTTACCATCGGAGCTAAACCCCAGCAGGTGTTTCAAACCCAGGCGCCCCTGGAGGACTATTCCGCTCGAGCCCTGAGCGGAATCCTGGAGGCCCAGCGTTATCAGCTGGGATACTATGAACCGGTTGAACTTAACGAATTTCTTCAAAAACTGGCCTCTCCTGGAGTGGAGCCGGTTTTGCCTCAGGTTCGCCTGGTTGAAGAAGACGGCAAGAAAATGATCACCCTGGACGGCCTGGCTGTGTTTCATGGCCGAAAAATGGTGGGCAGTCTCAATGAAAACCAGAGCCGGGGCTATCGCTGGCTGCGGTCAGGTATAATTCAGGGTGGACTCATCGTGATCCCTTCCCCCCTGAGCGCCGACCGGCATATTACCCTGGAACTGCTACGCTCCCAGGCTACAGTTGTCCCTGACGTTCAAGGGAACCATGTCACCGTGCATATCAAGATAAAAGCGGAAGGCAATTTTTATGAGAGCGATGACCCCAATGAAATTTTGACCCTGGATGGTCTGCATCAGGTGGAAGAAAATGGTGAAGAAGCAATTAAAGCTCAGATCACAGATAGCGTTCAAGAGGCCCACCGCCTGCACAGTGACATTTTCGGCTGGGGACAGAATCTGGCTGCCTCCCACCCTCAGGAGTGGAAGTCTTTAGAGGGCAATTGGGAACAAATTTTTCCTATGATTCAACCCGATATTCAGGTGGAATTCAATATTCGCCGGACCTACCTGACCTACAAAACCTTTCCCTTGAAAGAGTAAATACTGGTAAAGGATGATGCCTGTGCTCTGGCTTTTGCTGTTATTGTATGGATTTGTTATTGCCCTGGAAGTTCCCACCCTGCTGAAAAACCGCATGTTCAGAGAACTGGCGGTCTTCTCCGTTTTTCTGGCTCTGGCTGTTTATTTAAGCCTGGCCCAATTATATAACTGGTATCTACCCAATCCGTTTCAAGGTTGGATTGCACAAATGGCTTCCGGGCAATAGGGGTTTCTTATGCGTAGACTCTTGATTATTAGCAGCCTGATTGCTTTATTATTTAGCTGTTCGGGGTGCTGGGAACAGAAAGAACTGAATACCACCGCCATCGTAACCGCCTGGGGGGTGGATCTGTCCGTGAAACAGAATGGTTATCTAGATTTTTCCGCCCAATTAGCTCAACCCGGTCAGCCGGGGGAAAGCGGACAGATAAGGGCTGGGAATTTGGTCTTAACCGGAACCGGGCTGAGTATCACTGAATCAGCCCGGAGAATCATGCTGCGCCTGCCCAGGCTGCCCCTGTGGGCTCAGGCCAGCACCTGCATTCTAGGGGAAAACCTTGCGCTTCAAGACCTGACTGGTTTTTATAATTTTGCCGTACGGAACCGGGTCATAAGACCGGATACCAATCTTCTGATTGCCAAAAACGCCACTCCAGCCAGGATTCTCAATACCACCATGCCCCTGGTCAGCAATTCGGGCCGAGCTTTTGTCGTGATGGAAGAAACGCAAGAGAAACAGCTGGGCATCTATGTCCCGGTTTCATTGAATGATTTCTTAATCGATGCTGCCACCCCCGGTATTGAACCCGCTGTTCCCCAGGTTACCCTGGTTGCCAACCCGGAAAATCCCGTCAACAAAATAAGCCAGCAGGAAAACAATCAATCCCAACCCGGGGAAAAACTGATATTGAGCGGAACAGCAGTATTTAAAGGCACGAAGATGGTAGGTTCTCTGGATGAAACAGAAAGCCGGGGCTACCGATGGCTAAACTCCCGAATTCATAAAGGAGGGCTTATCACCATGTCTTCTCCTTTAAATCCCGGAGAAACTATATCACTGGAGATTATCGAGTTCTCTTCCTCCAGCCAGCCAGAATTTAATCAGGGACAAATTACGATGAAAATTGAAGTCAGCACCGGCCTAACGTTTTATGAGGAAGACGGAACCAGTCCCATACTAACACCGGAAACCAGATCATTACTGCAAAAGCAGGCAGCACAAGAGATTCAACGGGAAATTACTGCTTGTATTTCAAAATCTCAATCATTGAACAGCGATATCCTGGGCTGGGGTAGAACCATCTATCAGAATCAACCCCATCAATGGGAGCGACTAAGCCCTACCTGGTATCAGACTTTTCCTCATATAAACAGCCAAATTGACGTCCAGGTCCGCGTGGTGCGGGCCGGCTTGGACCCAAAAATCTTTCAGTTCAAGGAGTAGTTGTCATGCTGATGTGGCTAATCCTGTTGGTGTTTATCGCAGTATATATCAAACTGGAAGCCATTGGTTTGTACCAACGCAGGCAGTTTCCGGAAATGGCTCTGGCCGGGTTCCTCTGGGTTGTAGTGCTTACCTATGCTATTGCACTACAACTAGGGGTTTATAACCTGCCTAACCCCTCCAAAGTTTTCGACCTTTTCAGACCCCTGATAAAAGTTGTAATATCCGGCTAATCCGGTTCTTCCGGCCTGTTTAATTCATAGCAAAGGAGTATTGTATGAACGAAAAGACTCTATCCAGCCAGCAGACAGCTTTTCTTCTTTTCATGATCCTCCTGGGCGGTTCGTATGTTCATGTCCCCCCCACCCTGGCCCATCAGAGCGCCTGGCTTTCAGCCCTGGGCGGATCTCTGGTAGGAGCCTATTTGATTCTGGTCCTGCTTCATCTTCAATCCCTGTTTCCCCAAACCAGCCTAATCCGTATGAGTGAGAAACTCTTAGGTAAAGTTCCCGGTAAAATTGTTGGATTGCTTTACTTGTGGGCTGTATTTATTATGGCTATCAGCCTGCTGCAGGATAATTGTATTATCCTGGTGGTGATGTTTCCTTTACTTACCTGCCTTTTCTTGAGGGTCACCCTGATTTCTCCAGCAGTCTATACTATTTACAAAGGGGTTAGCAGCATAGGGCGCCTGGGGGAGCTCTTTACCTGGTTGACCCTCATTTTGACCCTGCTGGCTTTTATCATCACCATTCCCCGGGTCCAACCGGCTTTTCTTTCGCCCCTGGGCAACCCCGCAGCCATCGCCAAAGGTGTCCTTCAAGTTGCAGGATGGCCTTTTTCTATGGTGGGCTTGCTGGCTTTTTTCCTGCCCCTGGTCAACGACCTGCCGGACAAAAAAAAAGTGATTTATTGGTGGTACCTTTTAGCAGTAGTCATCCTGGTGCTTAAGGACGTATTGATCGTCGGGGTTCTATCCCCGGAAATCTTACTTAGTTCCCGCTATCCGCTGCTGGAAGTGCTGCGCTTGGATACTTTTGGCGGGTTTCAAAGGGTGGAGATGTTCTTCTTCCTGGCCTGGTTCATGATGTCCTTTTTTGCCATGCTGGCTGCTTATCAGTGCCTGGCTCTGGGCGGGCAGGCGCTTTTCTCCCTGTCTAACTATGGATTCCTGGTTATACCTCTGGGGCTGGGCCTGGTAGTATTCTCACTCTATACCTTCCAGTCCGATATAGATTTTGTATCGTTACGGGTCCTGACGCTCCCTCTCAACAGCCTGATTCCGATGCTGTTTGTGCCCACATTACTTCTGGTGGTGGCCAAGTTTCGCAACAATTTATAAAAAGTAAGTTATGTTTAAAGCCAGTAAAATAAATAGAGATAGATCATAGCAAGAAATATGGAAATCAACATTAATGGAAAACCAACCTTAAAGAACTCGACAAACCGAATGGGATTATTATAGCGCTCAGCGATTCCGGCAACGATAATATTCGCCGAGGCCCCAATCAAGGTTCCGTTCCCCCCCAGGCATGCCCCCAGCGCCAAAGCCCACCAGACAGATTCCATAGGCATATGGGACAGCTGCCCTACAGATTGAAGCAAGGGAATCATCGTGGCCACAAAGGGTATATTGTCCACAAAGGCTGAAGCAATCGCCGAAAACCATAGAACCAGAATTCCAGTTGAAACAAGTTTCCCTCCGGTTATGGCCAGGAATTTCTCTGCGATAAGCGTAATAACTCCAGTTTTAACGAGACCTTCCACCATGACAAACAGCCCTGCGAAAAAGAATATAACCGGCCATTCTACTGTAAGAAGCACTTCATCGACATTCTCACTGCTGATCAGCATTAACAACCCTGCACCCAGCAAGGCAATCGTTGCTGACTCCAAGTGCAGCTGCTGGTGCAAGATAAAGCCCATCACTGTCAACCCCAGAACGATGATCGACTGCTTCATCAAGTGCCAGTCCTTGATAAATGACTTCTCATCAAGTTTCAAGATGTCAGCAACACGATCCGGGGTGGCTTTTAGTTGCTTCCTATAGAGCCACAGCATGATTCCAATTGTGACAAATAAAATTATCATAACCGGGACCGCCAAATTGGTGATAAAATCAACAAATCCCAACCCGGTTGCGCTTCCAATCATAATGTTTGGGGGATCTCCGATTAGCGTTGCTGTTCCACCTATATTAGAGGACATGATTTCCGCGAACATGAATGGCATCGGAGAAATATCCAGGCGATCAGTTATCGCGAAGGTAATGGGGACAATGAGTAAAACAGTTGTGACATTATCCAGCAGAGCTGAAATCAGTGCCGTGATAACAGACAGGACTACTAATATTGCCAAAGGCTTGCCTCCGGCTAGCTTGGATGATTTTATCGCCAGGTATTCGAAGACCCCGCTTTGCCTGGTTATACCGACAATAATCATCATGCCGATCAATAGTCCGATGGTATTAAAGTCAATCGAAGCAAAAGCTTGTTTCTGGGTGATAATTCCAAGTGCAACCACCACCGTTGCTCCAATCAAAGCTACGATCGTACGATGCACTTTCTCTACCACAATCAGCGTATAGGCGATCAAAAAAATAATAACCGAAAGCCAAAATTGCATTACTTCGCCCCCCGTAGTTGTCTTCTTCAAATGGCTAGCCTAAAAAGGAATCTCCCCAGTATGAAGATTTTCTCTAAAAATGCGAAAAGGGCAACCTTTCATAAGGCTACCCACCCTAGTAAGCCAATGTCTCATGATCCGAGTACCATATCTATGGGACTTAGGTACGTAGAATCCCGCTCTCCTGATTTTCATCACGATTGCTTTGACCGTCTTGTCCTATTCATCTTTCAAAATTGTACCATACTATCGTTCCCCCCAACAATCCTATCGCTATAAGGTAAGTAATCATTGTGAGTCTAGGAAGACTAAATGCCTGGTTATCATCTACCATACCACCGATCCCTATTGAAACAGCATCCCAGAATCCAAGCGAGTTCTTCTTTAGTGAACCCTTATCTTCCATGGCGCATCTCCTTCTATTTATTAGACGGGTGGTTAATGCCGCTCCACTTGCTCATAACCGGCCATTTGCAGCAAGGCTCGTTTAAGTCTGTGAGCCTGCTTTTCATTCGTAAGTACATTCAGATAGTCACCCGCTATCAGTATCTCTACGCGGAATAATCTGACTTTCTCCCCTTTTGATATTGATCAGAAGACAATGCGAGGATGCTGCCCGTGAAGTCCGGGTAGGTTCCCAAATAACCTTTTGTCCCAATTATTCCGGACTGCTTTCCCTGTGCAGCTCCAGGTACATAAACAAGGTATTTAAAGGGGGAGAATCATGGTTGAACTTATCCAAAGAATCGAACCGCAGCTACTTAAAACACTCGTAGACATAGAAGTAAGCAATTTTAGTACGGCAGCCGGGTTAGATGAACGCATGCTGGTCCCTTTAATTCGGCATGGCAGAGTCTTCATTATTCGACACGAGGATCAAATCGCCGGTCTTTGTCGGTATATCTTAGATTGGGAAGTCCAAGGGAAAGCATATTTGGTATGTATATCGGCGAATAATTATGCACGGAATAAAGGATTGGCAACCTCGCTATTAAAGGATAGTATCAGCCATTTGCCGCGGGAAGGAATACGGGAGGTGGAGTTAACAGTGAGTCTAGATGATAAACGGCAATCACTGTGTATTGGGAAAACCCGAGATTTAATGTCGTTGAATTTAAAGAAAATGAATATGGACCGGGTCAGCACCGGGTAGTAATGCGTTGCCTCCTGAATGATCTATGGCCTTACGACTCCCGACCAAGTTTACCTCTGCCATTTATTCGCGGACGTTTTGCTCCAGCGCGTCCAGTTTCTCATTTATCTCCAAAGAAAGCTGCTGCCAGCCTTCATCATCGATCAAGCCGTTGCGATACGCTTCCCGCAAAGAGCTTTTCTCGGTTAGCAAAGCCTGACGAAGGGCCTGATCATCCTGGGTTTGGATCAATTCATCATCCTGCTGACCCAGCTCTTCGATCTTCTTCTCCATGACTTCCAGGCGTTGCAGGTATTGAGCTCGCAAACGCTGGTGGCTTTGATATGATAGGGCTTTACGACTTTCTAACAAATCCAATTCCTTAACAGCCTCCTGAGCCGCCATGATCTGGCTGACCAGACGGCTGTGCTCAGCCTGCCAGTTCCGTTTGGACGTTAAACCCAATCTCTTTAAGAGGGGTTTGGTGGTCAACCCTTGTAACAATAAGGACAGCAGTACCACCCCAAAGGTAAGCAAAAGGATTTCATCTCGCTTTGGGAAACTATGATCCAGGCTCAAAGCCAAAGCCATGGGGATGGCGCCTCGCAATCCACCCCAGAACAGCATATGCTGCCACTTAACCGGAACATGATATCCTGAAAATTTCACCATCGGACTTAGTCCATAGATGGCTATAGCGCGACCAGCGAGAACAATAAGAAAACCGGCTAAAATCATTGGAAGTAAAGGCCACAGATTCACCAGGGTCACCTCAAAACCAACCAGGAGAAACACCATGGAATTCACCGCAAAAGCCGCGTATTCCCAAAAAGAGTTCACTGCCAGACGGGTATTGGCCGACATTTCCTTTTGCATACCATAACTTCCCATAACCAGGCCAGCCGCCACTACTGCAATTACTCCAGATGCATGGAGCCATTCGGCAGATAGGTAAGAAGCAAAAACCACAACGGTAGTAAGCATAATCTCCAAAAGATGATCATCAAATTCCTGGGTAACACGGGAAGCAATTAAACCAATAGCTCCTCCCAGTGCAGCCCCTCCGGCTACAACAGTCAAAAAGGAGCTGACTCCATTTAGTGGGGTAGTATCTTGTCCTGCAGCAAAAGAAACCAGGAGAGTAAAAAGCACAATGGCTACTCCATCGTTGAAAACACTCTCACCTTCCATGATCATACTCAAGTTCCTGCCGACACCCGATTCTCGAAAAATAGCAATAACCGAGATGGGATCGGTTGGGGAAATAAGCGCCCCGAAGACTAACGCTGCTTCCAGGGGCAATCCCAGCAGTCGGTAGGCCAGCCATGCGGTAACCATCGTAGCTAAAAGAGTACCTATCAGTGCATAAATTGAAACTGGCTTCCAATTCGCCGCCAATAAGCTGACCCGCATGTTTATAGCTGCTTCAAATAAAAGCGGGGGTAAGAAGATAGCAAACAAAATGTGCGGGTCCAGGGAAACCTGAGGCAATAATCCTGTTGCTCCCATAACTAAACCAGTCATAACCAGGGCAAGGGCATAAGGTATCTTAATGTAGCTCCCCACCATGGCCACCATGGTTGCCAAAACCAGCAGCCAGAAAAAGGTATTAAAATTACTCACCATACTTATAGCAAACATAGCTATTCCTCTCGTTTTACCTCTTGCTTTGTACCTCTGTCCTGTAGCAGAACATCCCTTCGCTTCTCAGATGTTCTCCAGAAGGATTTGCAGATCCTTTAGTGTGTGTTTCTCTCTTTTAAGAATCACAGTATAATCATTGATCTTTTTGATGGTGCCCCCCAGCGTCCGCGGGTCAAAACCGGAAGGCAGCTTTTGGGCTAACTGTAGTTCAATCGTGGAGCCTTTGCGCCTTAGTGTCTTTATTTTTTTATCCCGAGCCAGGACCCGCAAGCGGGAAATCTGCAGGAAATTCTCGACCGCAGGTGGTAGTTTGCCAAACCTGTCCACCAGTTCATCTTTTATCTCCTCCACTTCCTCCTGGTTGGCTGATAAGAGCAATCTCCGGTATATGCGCATTTTGGTTCCCGAATCGGGTATGTAGTTATCCGGTATGTAGTAATCACTGTCGATATCCAGTTGGGGATGCAGTGTTTCAACCGGAGCCTCCCCTTTTAGCCGGGCGGTTTCCTGCTCCAAAAGACGGCAATACATATCAAATCCCACTGCCTGGATATATCCGTGCTGCTCGGGTCCCAGAATATTGCCCGCTCCCCTTATCTCCAGGTCGCGCAGGGCGATTTTTATTCCCGAGCCCAGCTCAGTAAACTCCCGGATGGCGTTTAATCGCTTCTGCGCGTTCTCGTTAATGACTTTATAAGGCCGATAGGTTAGGAAGGCATAAGCCAATCGGTTGGAGCGCCCCACCCGGCCGCGCAGTTGGTATAATTGAGCCAGCCCCATTTTATCAGCTTCATCCACAATAATGGTATTCACATTGGGCATATCCAGCCCCGACTCAATAATGGTAGTGCAAAGAAAAACCTGGTATTTGCCCTGCACGAAATCGATCATGGTGCGAGCCAGCGTTTCTTCATTCATACGGCCATGTCCTACGGCAATGCTTATCCCGGGCAGCAGTCGTTGAAGATCCTCTTTGACCCGATAAATGTCTTCAATACGATTGTGAACAAAAAACACCTGCCCGTTTCTTTCAATCTCGCTAACCATTGCTTCCAGTATGATCTCTTCATTGTATTCAAGCACATAGGTGCTGATCGGGTAGCGTTCCGGCGGAGGGGTTTCAATAACCGTCATATCTCGTAAGCCGGTTAATGACATATAGAGGCTGCGGGGAATCGGAGTGGCGGAAAGACTGAGCACATCCACAAGTTCCTTGTAGGCCCTGATTTTTTCCTTTTGCACAACACCGAAGCGATGCTCTTCATCGATGATCAAAAGACCCAGGTCTTTAAATTCAACATCACGGGACAGCAGTCGATGGGTGCCGATCACCACATCCACCAGACCCTTCCTTAATTCAGCTGCTATCTTTCTTTGTTCAGCGGGCGAGCGAAAGCGGCTCAAAGCTTCGATGACCGTCGGGTAGGGGGCAAAGCGCTCCCGGAAGGATTGATAGTGCTGCTCGGCTAGAACTGTGGTGGGCACCAGAATTACCACCTGCTTGCCATCCATCACCGCTTTGAAAGCAGCCCGCATGGCCACTTCGGTCTTTCCATATCCCACGTCGCCGCACACCAGACGGTCCATAGGGCGGCGGCTTTCCATGTCTCGTTTCACATCCTTGATGGCCTGCAATTGATCAGCGGTTTCCTGGTAGGGGAATGCCTCTTCAAATTGGCCCTGCCAGGGGGTATCAGGAGAATAGATGTAGCCTTCCTGAGCCTGGCGCCGGGCGTAGCGCAGCAACAGCTCCTGGGCCATCTCCTGGATGGAATCGGCTACCCGTTGTTTGGTGCGCTCCCAATCGCTGCCCCCCAGACGGCTTAGACGCGGCTCTTTCTCTTCCGAGGTGGTAAAGCGGTAAAGCAAATCCAGTTTATCAAGGGGAAGATAGAGACGATCCGTCCCTGCATATTGAAGAATAATGTACTCGCGGGTTACTCCGTCACTAGTTACCTGCGTCACTCCTCGGAATATCCCGATACCATGGTTTTCATGAACGACGTAATCGCCGATTCGCAAATCTTCTACCAACAGGCGCTCCTGCTGCTGAGAAGATCGTTTCCGGCTTCGAGTCCCCTTTTTACGCCATATATCCTTTTCTCCGACCAGGGCTAATTTAAGTGTTTGGCTGATAAACCCCTTTTCAAATGCACAGTCGACAAACTCTACACCGCTTAGATGACGGTCAAGTAATTCTTTGCTGATTAACTCCCGGGCGGTTTTTCCTTTGACGGCCATCTGCACTTCATATCCCCGGCTCAACCATTCCGACAAGCGAGAAAAAAGAAGCTCTAGATTATTATGAAAATACTCCATTTCCTGCTGGGAAATGTGCTCCAAGCTTCCAACCTGAACCTGGGGAATGTTGCCCGGGAAAAAGGAATGATACAAGACCTGGCGCTTATCAAGCTGAGCGCTCCACACCTCTCTGTCCTGAGGCTCCAATTCAGGGACTGACTTTCCTTCTTTATGAGCTTCCTTGATAGTTTCCCGGTATCGCTTCAGACTGCGCTCCCATGTCTTGTAGAAATCCCGTGGTTCGTCAAAAAAGACCAGTCCCTCTCCAACCAGGTAGTCAAAAAGGCTGGCCTGAAGTCCCTTCCTTGCCATTTCATCTGCCGGTAAAACAGTAATCTTGGTCTGCTTCTCAACGGACAGCTGGCTATTTATGTCAAAGGTGCGAATGAATTCAATGGTATCTCCGAAGAAATCGAGGCGATATGGTTTTTTTTCATTAAGGGGATAAATGTCTAGAAGGCCACCCCGGATGGCAAATTCCCCCGGACGCGTGATGGTATCAGCCCGGCTGTATCCGTTTTCGACCAGAGAACGGGCGATTCCATCCCGACTTCGTTCCTGACCTACTTCCAGGTGCAGCGTTTGCTCCTGCATCTGACGGGGCGATAGGATAGGGAAAAGAAAGGCGCCCGGTGTAGCAATGATATATAGATTACGCCGCCGGTGGAAAAGACAGTCGTCCAGCGTGATGATGCGTCCTACCTCCACCGAAGAATAGTTTTCCTTCATAAAGGCCAGATCACGGCCTAGAAAAAGACGTATCCTCTCCCGGGGAACAAGTCCCTCCAGGCCTCTTTGCAGATCATAAGCCTTCTCCTCATCAGGTACCAGACACAACACATAACCTGGATGTTCTTCCACAAGGTGATGAATCACATAGCTTTTCGCCGCGCCGGATAATCCGGTTAATAGCAGGTTTTCCCTGCGGGCCAGACATCCGGCCAGGTGTTTGAATAGTGTTTCGTTCAAACCCCTACCTCCCCAAGACTAAAGGTGGACACTGCATCTTGCAGCCTCCACTCATAAATTTTTCTCAACACAGTCTAATTCCTGGTCCCCGAGATATTGGTATGTTCGAGGCCCTAGAAGTTAATTATACGAAGGATTCCAATTCGTTATATTGGATTCCCCTTCTATCCCTAATTCCAGCCCACAGTCAGGACATAACCCGGTTACCTCTACTGCACCCTGGGGTCCTTCCACTTCGATATCCTGGTATACTTCCCGGCAACAATCGCAAATATAGTATAATCTCAACCATCCCGCCCCATTTCTCACCTTTTTCATATTTTCTCTTAGCCATGGGGCGAATATTCAGGTAATTAATTATACTCGTTCATTGCGACTCCTATGCCATGTTTGAGCCAGCACTCCAGAGCATCAACGGCTTTGTCCATGGCGGTATTCATCAGCTTTTTCTCCTCGCTGGAGATGGCGCCCAACACCCAGTCTACCGTATCTCCCGGGGGCCGGCCTATACCGACGCGCACGCGGGCAAAATCCTGGCTGCCCAGCGACTCTATTATGGAAAGCATTCCCTTGTGTCCCCCGGCTCCTCCCTGAGCACGCAGACGGATCTGTCCAGGGGGGATATCCATATCATCATAAACAACTATCAGGTCGTGGATGGGGATTTTATGCCAGTGTAAAATACCCTGCACTGCTCGACCACTTAAATTCATATAGGTAAGAGGTTTAGCCAGGAGCACCCGATCGCCGGACCAACGCAAGGAAGCCAACCAGGCATCGAAACGCTTCTGTTCTCTTTCGATCCCATGGCGGCTTGCCAGACCATCGACGGCTTGAAATCCCATATTGTGCCGGGAGGCGGCATATTTCACCCCCGGGTTCCCCAATCCCACAATCAACTTCATTAATCTCTTTGCTTCTTTCCCATTTCCGTGATAAAAACCCCGGCTGGAGCCGGGGTTCTTCGCATCACTACTTGCCCTGCTCTGATTCCGCTACTGGCGCACTTTCGCCGGCGGGCAGCCGGCCCTCATGCAGTATGGTGAGAATGATTTGGTCAGGCTCGCTGATAAGATTAACCCCCGCAGGAAGAACCAATTCGGAAGCGCTGACCTGGTCTCCTGGCCCCAGAAGGGAAACATCAACCGCCAGGTATTCGGGAAGACTCTCAGGCAGACAGCTAATATGCACTTCCCGAGCTTCAACCTGCAAAATCCCGCCCTTGTCGTGGAGGTTCTCTTCTCCTAATATCTGCACGGCTACTGCCGCCTCCATTTGTACCGCCAGGTTGACCCTCATAAAGTCAACATGGATGATATTGCCGTTTATAGCATGCTTTTGCAAATCCCGTACCACAGCCGGAATTGGCATCGGAATCCCTTCAACTTCCAGATAAAATAATCCTCGGGAGCCCTGGGTGGAAAACAAGTGGTTCAAGGTTTTTCCGTTGCAAGCGATTGCAACATTGGCTTCCCCTTTGCTGTAGATAATCCCGGGTACTTTCGCTTCCCTTTTCATTTTATGCCGGTAGGCCTTACTTGCTGTCCGCTGTTGACAGTTAATGGTATTCATTTTAGCCATAGTATCCTCCTTAATTTCTGTAAACCTATGCAGCAGGGTGAGAATAACACGGCTTTTTGCTGTTCTTCCCAGAGTTGTTGCGAAAAGGGTCCAGCATTACCTTAATTCACAGCACTCCTAGAACTCAAACAATTTACTCACCGAGAGATCCTCATGGATGCGCAATATCGCTTCTCCCACCAGGGGGGCAACGGAAAGAATGGTCATGTTGGGCAGTATCTTGCTATCTTCTAAAGGAATCGTGTTTGTAATAATTATCTCCTTCAGTGGCGCTTTTGATAACCTCTCAATGGCGGGCCCGGAAAACACCGGATGTGTGCAACAGGCGAAAACCTCGCGAGCCCCTTTTTCCATCATTACCTCGGCCGCTGAGCAAATAGTGCCGGCCGTGTCGATAATATCATCGATAATGACCACTGATTTGCCACACACGTCACCGATGACGTTCATGATCTCTGAGACATTGGGTTCCGGTCTTCTTTTATCTACGATAGCCAGGGGAGCATCCAACTTGGCTGCCAGGTCGCGAGCCCGGGTTACACCTCCGACATCGGGAGAAACCACTACGGCATTTTCCTTAAGTGTTTTGGTTTTCAGGTATTCGGCAATGGTTGGAACCCCCGGTAGATGGTCTACCGGTATATCATAAAACCCCTGAATCTGATAGGCGTGAAGATCCACCGCCACCACCCGGTGGGCACCGGCTTCCACGATCAGATTGGATACCAGCTTGGCGGTTATTGGATCGCGGGCCCGGCTCTTGCGATCCTGGCGGGCATATCCATAGTAGGGGATCACGGCATTAATGCGGGATGCTGATGCGCGCCGGAAGGCGTCAATCATAATCAAGAGCTCCATGAGATTATCATTGACCGGCCAACACGTGGGCTGAACCACAAAAACATCCACCCCGCGAACCGTTTCATTGATAGCACAGCTGATTTCCCCATCAGAAAAATGCGAGACTTTGGCTTCACCAATAGGAATCCCCAGATAAGACGCAATCTCATGCGCCAACTGGATGTTGGCGTTCCCGGTAAACAACTTCATCCTCCACCTGGATGCTTTCATCATCACCAATACCTCCTATGAATCCTCTCGCTTCTTTCTCTTCGACCAATTAGGGATATGCTTTTGTGGGGCTCGCTCAACCGCCAGCGTATCGGGGGGGACATCGCGTGACAGTGATGACCCGGCCCCGGTAACAGAGTCCTTGCCCACTCTTATGGGTGCCACCAGATTGGTGTTGCTGCCGATAAAGACCCCGTCTTCTAAAATTGTAGGATATTTATGAATTCCGTCATAATTACAGGTGATGGTGCCGGCACCTATGTTTACGTGGCACCCTACCTGAGCATCCCCTACATAACTAAGATGCGGAACTTTACTGTGGGCACCGATATACGATTTCTTAATCTCAACAAAATCGCCCACCTTCACTCCTTCGTCCAAGACAGCCTCCGGCCTTAAATAGGCAAAAGGCCCAATCGTACATCGGGGGCCGATTTGAGCCTTGTTGACCCGAGAAGATTCGATGATCGTCTGATCGCCCACCAGGGAATCGCTGATTCGCGTAGAAGGGCCTATTTCGCAAGCGCAGCCGATGCGTGTAGCTCCTTCAATGATGGTGAAGGGAAGGATAATGGTATCCAAACCCACCTCTACATCCGCATCGATAAAGGTGGTAGCCGGATCCCTGATAACCACCCCCTGGTTTATCAGCTTTTCATGAATCCTATTTCGCATAATTTTATCTACAACGCTAAGCTGGATGCGGTCATTGACGCCCAAAATATCCTGTTCACATGGATTTAGGAAAACCTCCACGCTTTGTTCCCGGCTTTTTAAGATGCTCAGCACATCGGTTAGATAGTATTCTCCCTGGGCGTTTTCAGTGTCAATACTGGCGAGAGCCAGAAAGGCTTCCCGGGCATCCAGACAGTAAATTCCGGAATTAATCTCTTGAACTCTTTTCTCTTCTTCGTTTGAATCCTTTTCTTCCACAATACGCGCAAATTCTCCCCGGCTACCCCGTAATACCCTGCCATAGCCGTAGGGGTCAGTCATGATGGTGGATAAGAGGGTGGCAGAGGCTTGCTTTTGGCGATGCAAGTCCATCAGTGAACCGAGAGTGGCTTCACGCAGAAGCGGGGTGTCTCCGGCCAGCACTAGTAAATGATTGTCTTGATCGATAAATCCTTCTGCTTGCATAAGCGCATGTCCGGTACCCAGTTGTTTTTCCTGAATTGCAAAATCCACGTCCTGACCGGCCAGTATATCCTGAACCACCTGACGCTCGTGGCCTACCACGACGACAACCTTTTTCACCCCAGCCGCCCGTACCGCTTGCAGCACATGAAGAATCATGGGCCTCCCGGCCACCGGATGGGCTACCTTGGGCAGCTCGGAACGCATCCTTACACCTTTTCCAGCTGCCAAAATCACTGCTGTGAATTCCAAATGTCTCCACTCCAGTATACGTTTTCTAAGTTTCTCCCTTCGGGAGCGTACAATCGTATTATACCCCGATGCAGATATGAATGAAAATTTTATGGGGAATTATATCTTTCTACAAAGAAGGCTCATATTCCTTTTGTCCTCAAATTAATATACCTGTAAGTGGTGGGCATCAGGACAATAGAGAGCATTTAAGAAGCGGTTTGTAGGTAATAAGGCAGGTGGTCAAAATAATTGGATGAACTCTTTTTTCCTTAACGCAAATTACTGAAAGCATCTATAAATAGCAGCTAGAATGATATTTGATCCAAATACTTCAAGGCCAGCTCCAAGTCGCTGGGTTTGTCTACATCCACGCCCACCTCAGCATAGGGAGAAATAATGGCTTTGCCCCGAATGCCTAAGACTTCCTGAAAACGCTTTTCTGCCTGGCGGATATTTAACCGGCCCAATATATATTTTAACATTACGGAGAAGCCAAAGATCCGGGCAATGGCTAGAGGATTCTTGCGGCGGGCTATGATCTGTCGGGCAATGTCGATACAAGACCCGATGACCTTATGACGGACAACAAAGAGATTGCCTCCGGTAAAGATGCCTTCCCGGAGTTTTACATAAGTGCGCACCACTCCTGGAAACTTGGCCTCATTGACATCCCGGCTTGTTAGTGGATAAAAAAAGTCAGCTTCCATCTGCTCGCTGCGCGTTAAAAAATCATCAATGGCTTGCGAAGTGATAAAGGGAATATCGGTGGGCATAACCAGGATTTTTTCCGTGGTTCCGCTCTGGTCCAGGAGCTGCACCGCGTTGGCCAGGCTTTCAATGACATCATCCCCAGATCCCACAAAGGTGAGCTTTTCCTCCCGTCCCAACAGGTTGCGCAAGGCTTCTACCGGTCCGCTGATAATGATATTTCTGATTTTCGCAGATTGACGCAAAGACTTGTAAACATAATAGATCATGGGATAATTTCCGATAATAATCAGTGCCTCATTATCATAAGGGGCAATCTTTTTTAATTCACCGCTGTTCTCTCCACCAGCCAGAATTACCGCATCGTACTGCATTCCATGTCCTCCGCTATTCATCGAAAGAAATGCCATCTTGTTTGATTGATTCAATCATGCTGTTTTCCGCATTCTCAATATGATCCTGAGCTACCTGGCGGGACAATTGAGGATCGCGTGATTGAATCGCTTCCACGATAACCCGATGCTCTTCCAGGGATTCTTCCCTGCGACCCGGAACGGCCAGGGAGGTTGTCCTACATCTCTGGATCTGCTCGCGCAGATTATTGATTATGGTCCATAACCGTTTGTTGCGGCTCGCCTGATATATTGCTTCGTGAAATTTGGTATCCACTTCAATAAGTTTATCCATATCATTGCGAACGATGGCCTCGGCCTTTTCAGCCAAAAGGCGTTCCATGTTTTCTAATTCCTCATCAGTAATCCGCTCGGCTGCCAGTCCGGCCGCCAGGCTTTCTAATGCGGCTCGAATTTCGAACACATCAGCGATATCCTTAAAAGAAAAATCGGCCACGTAGGCGCCTTTCCGAGGAACCATGACAATGAAGCCTTCCAACTCCAATTTGCGTAAAGCCTCGCGAATAGGTGTACGGGATACTCCTAATTCTTCTGCCAGTTGTATTTCCATCAGCCTCTCCCGGGGCTTCAAGGTGCCGCTGATAATCGCTTCCCGGATGGCATCTAGAACCAGTTCCCGCAATGGTTTATACGAATCGAGATTTACCGGTCGAAGCCTTTTTTCCTCCATATTAAGCTCACTCCCCCATATATGATGAAACCAAGTAAACTTCCTGATAGCGCTCTTTCATTTTCTGCACTGCTTCTTGTGCCTTCTGGCCATCCTCAAAAACGCCGATGACACTCGGACCGCTTCCAGACATAATCGATTGCAGGGCTCCCATTTTCTTCAATCCCTCTTTTATTTCTCCAATCTCTGGATGTCTCACCACGCTGACACTCTCCAGCACATTGATCATATTGACGGCTATGCCTTGATAATCGCCATGCAGCCAGGCCTGCACAAAAGCCCGGTTATCAGGCCTTCGTGTTAGCTGTTCACAATTCAAATCAGCATAAACCTGAGCCGTCGACAATTGAAAAGCAGGCTTAACCAGAACCATATTAAGGCTGGGACCGGCTGGTAAGGGGGTTAAAATTTCTCCTCGGCCGGTGGCCATAGCTGTTCTGCCCTGCATACAAAAAGGCACATCTGATCCCAAGACGGCTCCAAGGTTCATTAAATCTACTGGGTTCACGCCCAGATCAAACAAACGATTTATTCCTATGAGAACCGCTGCCGCATCTGTACTCCCCCCAGCCAACCCGGCTCCCACAGGTATATTTTTCTCGATAAAGATCCGGACTCCTTCTTGATTTCCATATTTATCCATAATAGCCCAGGCTGCGCGGTAGGCCAGGTTCCCTTCGTCTTCAGGAATCAAGGTACTATTGCTCTGGACGATCAAGCTCTTTGCTTCCTCGATGTATACCCGGTCCACCAGATTAATCTGATGCATTAACGTTTCTAATTCATGATACCCATCAGCCCGTTTTCCTTTTACATCCAGGGTGAGATTCACTTTCGCCGGGGCTTCTATAATAATACTTCTTACCACGTCTAGGATTCTCCTGTTTCTTAAAAATTATAGCGTTAAACCCCTCATACTCCAATGGTTTGCAACAAATTTACCTGAATTAAGACAAATGCTATGAAGACAGTTCAGTCTGCCAGCTCTTATTAACGGGCCTCGTGAGAAAAAAGTTCCAGGCACTTAAATTTCACTTCTGCCTTTTCTGGCCGGCTCAAGCTTAATCCTTGATCAGATGTGGAAACCAGGCACAGAGGGGGAAATAATACACACCACCAGTTCTTGCCTTTCCCATCCCCGAGAATAATACGCACAGCCTGATAATTACCCTGGGGTAGTACCAGTTCGCCATAGGAGCGGGTTGGAAACTGGCAATCCCCCACCACAACCTGGACCGGATAACTATACCCTTGCTCCGTCACTACTTGAGAGGCTATGCTCTCCAGGCGAGGTATATCCTGAACAGCCAGGCACCGCGCTTCTTCCGCGCTGTTCAATCCTTGAAACTCTCCACGCATGAATACTACCACCGCATCGCGGACCTTGAGCTTTAAGGCTTGATCGGCAGGATCGTCACTGTTGGCAATAATATGCAGGCGTAAAACTCGGTTATAGAGCGATTGATGGTTTACATACCATCCTCCTGCAGCAAGCAACGTTACGAATATAATGAGAATAATTCCCTGAGTCCTTTTCATAACTTCCCCTCCTTTTCGTAATTATTGCCCGCCAATCCGGTATGTTAAACAGCCCCGGTCACTTTGCTCCCATCCTTGAATCAGTCTGGTGCCCTGCGGGGTTCTTATCCTTTTATCACTCAGGATTGTTTATCCATGCAATCAAGCAGGAATTAATAATTTAGCAAAGTTGTTATGATGGCGCTATTAGGGCTTTCAAAATGGATACGAACATGCAAGCTAAAGTGCTGACTTAAATACGTCAGGTCCCCGTTTACCTTCCACTTCTATCTGCCATTACAAATCAAATAGTTTTCAAATGGATTATTAAACCCAAATTAAATACTTGCTTGCGAAATCAATAAAAGAAGCGTTTATCAGCCCAGTTCATTTTCCCATGAAGGCGGGAAAATATGTTGGTATTGGGGAGAAGGCCTGGTGAGTATGTCATGATCGGGCGAGACATTATGGTCAAAGTTATAAAAAGTGATACAGGCTACCACAGGCTGGCAACCAACGCCCTTAATGGACATTATCTTTAGCGAGGTATATGAAACCAACGATCGCCTTCTCCAAGCAAAATAACCGGATAAGACAGCAACATCTTTTATTGGTAATAAGCCGAGTGGCCATGAGGCTTGTTATAAACAGTGAGAAAGTGAAAATGGAAGTTCATTAACAAACTAAGGAGGTTACTTCAATGATTATCAACCATAATATTACCGCTCTCAACACCCTTAATTCACTAAATAAAAACGAGAATGCTACTTCAAAATCCCTGGAAAAGTTATCCTCTGGTTATCGCATCAACAACGCGTCCGACGACGCGGCAGGCCTTTCGATCTCCGAAAAAATGCGTGGTCAGATTCGTGGGCTTGACCAGGCGAAAACCAATGCTCAGACAGGTATTTCTCTGCTGCAGACCGCTGAAGGCGCGTTAAGCGAAACCACCAGCATTCTTCAGCGAGTTCGGGAGCTGGCTGTCCAGTCCGCCAGCGACACCGCTACCGACAGCGACCGCACCTCTTGCCAGCAAGAAGCCAGCCAGTTGCTGGATGAAGTGGACAACATTGCAAATACCACCCAGTTTAACACTAAAAATCTACTGGACGGCACTCTGGCGGAGGGCAGCGCCACCTCCCTGGGCACCAAACTGAATTCCTTTAGCTTGAAGACGTCGGCTACCCAAGGCACGTCGGTGGGTAACACCGCGGTAAGTTCGCCCGTTACTATTACATCAGGCACCAACGACCAAATCAATCTTAATGTAGATGGAGGCGGTGCTCAACAGATCACCATTGCGGCAGGAACTTATAACAGCGCGTCCGACCTTGCGGCTGCTGTTAATACCGCAATCGGCAACAATTCCTCATTGTCGGGCAAGGTTACCGCGGAAGTAACGTCCAGCGGCCATATCCAATTTATTTCCGCAAGTACCGGTACATCCAGTTCAGTCGCTGTAACAGCGGGAACAAACAATGCAAGTGGTTCCTTGGGGTTTACAACTGCATCGCAGACTGCCGGCACTGCCGCATCAAGTTCCGCAACCGGCAGCACAACGCTGGTTTCTTTGGCCGATAAGGATGGCAACAACCTGGGGTTAAAATCTGGCAACCGGATCAATATCAGCGTCATGGTAGGCGGACAAGAAAAGACAACCAGCCTGGACGTTACATCCACCACTACGCTGCAAAATTTGACCGATCAGATCCATACCGCCATTGGCGGCGCTTCCAGTGTGACCATTGGCAGCGATAACCAGATCCATATCACCGGCCAGGCCGGTACCGCCAATGAAGTTTCCAATGTTACCCTGTCGGTGCAGAACTCGGCAACTGATACTGAGAAGACTGACGTGAAATTCGGCAACTACATGAGTGCTTATACCGAGACGCAGGCTGCCACTGATATGAAGACGGACAGTTCCGTGAAATTCCAGATCGGCGCCAACCAGAACCAGACAATGAGCATTAATATCAGCAAGATGGATAGGCAAGCTCTGGCCCTGTCCTCGGTGAATCTCAGCACTCAGGCAGGAGCGGAGGCAGCCATAACGGTAGTCGACAACGCCGTCAACAATGTGTCCAGCGAGCGTTCCAAACTGGGTGCTTACGAAAACCGCCTGTCGAACACTATTGACAATCTAACTACAGCTTCGCAAAACATTACTTCCGCCGAGTCCAAGATCCGTGATGTTGATATGGCGGCGGAAATGACCAATTACCAGAAGAACTATGTGTTGCAGCAGGCTGCTCAGGCCATGCTGGCTCAGGCTAACCAACAGCCGCAACAGGTTCTGTCTTTGCTTAAATAATTAGGACAGTGGTATAAACCGATAGCGATGCAAAGGGGGCGGTGCCTGGTGTCCCGTCCCCTTTCATTGAATATGTAATAAAGAAAAAATGTCAGCAACTTCAACCAGCAGTAGTAATTGTATTACACCCTCGATCGGTAGTTCACCCACAAGCTCATCCAACAGCAGCACAAGGAAAAGTGGCCTAAGAAAGGAGTGAAGAATATGTCAACAACTTCAACCAGCAGTGATTACTGGATTACACCCTCGACCAGCAGTTCATCCACAAGCTCATCCAGTAGCACCAAGGGTAAAAGCAACGTAACTGATTTTGAAACGTTTGTAAAGATTTTAAGTGCCGAACTTAAGAATCAAGATCCGACAAACCCAGTAAGTAATACCGAATACGTTTCGCAAATGGCCCAAATTTATTCGCTGCAAGAATTAAACAGCATCAATAACAGCAACACAACTTCTCAAGCCTGTAGTATGATCGGCAAAACAGTCACCTATGGAACAACCGACTCTTCAGGAAATTCTGCCAGCACCACAGGTGTGGTAGATGCCGTTGTCATTAATGACAATACTGCTTACTTGAAGGTAAACGGCTCGAACATAAGCCTTAGCAACGTCATCCAGGTCGAAGATTCTAGTAGTTCCACAGCAACTGAATAGGCGGCTCTTGGAACACAATAAAAATAATCAGCTGGACCCCTGGTGGGAGGCTGAGTTCTATTTCGGACTGACTAAAGAAATAGAAAACAGGAGGTAATTAAAAATGTCTTCAGCTATTTATTCAGCTGTATCCGGTTTGAAAGCTCAACAGCAAAAACTGGATGTAATCAGTAATAATATCGCTAATATCAATACTGCGGGCTATAAAAGCCAGCGGGTTTCTTTCAGCGATCTTCTTAGTCAAACTATAAAAGGGGCCACGGCACCGAGCTCGTCCTCCAACACAGGAGGTATCAATCCTATGCAGGTTGGCCTGGGAGTTTCAGTGAGTTCTATTGATACCGATATGTCCACGGGTAGTACTGAATCCACGGGAAATTCCATGGATGTCTCCATAGGCGGCGATGGCTATTTTATTGTAACCGGCGGCAGCAACAGCGACTATGAATTCACCCGGGCCGGAAACTTTGGCGTAGACAAAAACGGAAATTTGACGGTAAACGGTATGAAGGTCTGCGGCTGGCAGAGTCGTACAACCAATTCCGACGGCACCTACAGTTATAACACCCAATCATCCGTAGAAGGGATTAATTTGTTTTCCGACAGCTATAACGGGAATAAAAAGATCATTGCACCCAAGGCAACTACCAGCGCCACGCTGTCAGGCAATCTGGATCCTACAGCCACAGCGATCGGCAGCGGACTAAGCAGTATTGGCAGCAGCACCACTTCCGGTACAACTACCACAACCATCGCCGCGGATACTACCGATGGTTCATTGAAGAAAACGGTCACCGATTCGTCAACGAGCAGTACCAGTACGTCTACGGTAGACCCAGACTCTACCTCCACCATGACGGTATATGACTCCGAGGGTAATAAATATGAAGCAAAGGTAAACTACTATAAATGTTATACGGATTCTACTACCAGTAATACCACCTGGTACTGGAATGTGACCTCCGGTTCCAGCAGCCTCAGCGTTTCCAGCCCAACCTCCGGTTATGTTGAATTTGACAGCAACGGCAAATTGGTCACAGGAAGCAGCTACTCCACTACTCCCAGTGTAACCCTGCAACCAGCTTCATCAGTAGGCTCCAGTTCCTTTAGCGTTAAACTGGATATGTCAGGCCTTTCCACCTACACCAGCAGCAGCGACAGCTCGGTAACAGTTGATGCAGACGGATATGCTGCGGGAGAGCTCAGCGGCGTAAGTATTGGCAGCGACGGTATTATTACCGGCAGTTACAGCAATGGACAAAAACAACCATTGGCCCAAATTGCCCTGGCCACATTTACCAATCCCAGTGGACTGTCAAAAGTTGGCGACAATTTATACACGACTACGGTAAACTCTGGAGATTTTAACGGGGGTGTTACGGCCGGTTCCAGCGGCACAGGCACATTGAGCTCCGGTACATTGGAGGGATCCAATGTGGACCTATCGTCGGAATTCAGTGATTTGGCGGTGACTCAACGAGCATATCAGGCAAACAGTAAAGTGATTACCACTTCCGATAGCATGATGGAAACATTGATTAATATGATTCGTTAAGTGTTGTATTAGAAGGCGGCTTAGACAGGAACCCTTACTTGGATAGGAGGAGTGGGAGACTATGAGTGGTACATTTAGCGTTTATCATATTGCCAGTAGCGGTATGTCTGTCTATCAGGCAAATTTGTCGGTAGTGAGCCATAACCTATCAAACGTTAACACAACTGGTTCTTCCCGTCAACGAGCGACCACCGCAGAAAAAACCATCGATGCTGCGAACGGCACAGCCTATGGCGATGGTGTTAGTGTGACGGAAGTAAGCCGGATCAGGGATACATTGATTGACAACACATACCGTCAGGACAATGCGAAAGCATCTTATTGGGATGTGAAAAACAACCTGCTCGAAGATGCTGAAACCTTGCTAAATGAGTATAGCTCTAGCAGTTCAGACGAATCAACCGGACTGCAGCAAACTATCAAAGATTTCTATAATAGCTGGGACGACCTGACAAGTGATCCCAGCAGCCAAAGTTCACGCAGCCAGGTGGTGGAATACGCAACCGCTCTTGTGGACACCATTAATCAAATCAATGACCAGCTAATTCAAATGCAGCAGGAAGCCAGCGGCGAGGTCACCGATAGCGTGGACAGCATCAATAATATCGCCCAGCAAATAGCCAAATTAAACAGTCAAATTAGGATGGGGAATAGCAGCGGCAGTTCTGTAAATGATTTGAAAGACCAGCAGGATGAATTGCTGGATGAGTTGTCTGCTCAAGTGAATATCAATGTTCAGGAAGGGTCTAATGGCGCCGTCAAAGTTAGTATTGGCGGCATTACCCTGGTAGAAGACAACACCGTTAATAAGCTGGCTGCTGTGCAAAACGGTGACACCATAACAGTTGAATGGCCCCAGTTCGATTGTGATGCGCAAATTACGAGCGGCAGCCTTAAGGCCTATTTGGAAGAAGCTGACTCAAGTGCGGTCACTGCCATTACGGACACATCGACCTATGATTTTAACACTGACAGCTGCAGTTCAATCGGTAATTTGCGGCAGGGCCTGAATGATTTGATTACAACTATCGCTGACAAGGTGAACAACTTGCTGACTTCCGGAAAAGATTTAGATGGGAATTCCGGGCAGGCTCTTTTCGTTACAAAAGACTCTAATAAACCTATGCAAATCGGGAATATAACAATCGATTCCGATATCGAAAATGATGTGGATAAAATCGCCGCCGGGACAAGCGGCGAGTCGGACGATAGTACCATTGCCTCGGAAATAAGTAGCCTGCAGGATGAAACCAATTTTAGCTATGATGGTTTGGTTGTAAATACCACCGACTTCTATCAGCAGCTTACTTCGTGGATCGGGACGGCCGGGAACACGGCCAGCAGCAACTATGACACCCAGGATACTTTGCTCCAAGAGGTGAAAACCCAGCGGGATTCCCTATCTTCCATTTCCACCGATGACGAATTAGCCGCCATGATTGTATACCAGAACGCCTATAATGCCAATGCCAAGGTGTTCAGCATCATAGACAGTTTGCTTAATGATTTTATCAAGGATGTTTAATATTACCCACCAAATGGAGGGAAACAAATGAACGCAACTTTTACTGGTATTAACATTGCCACACGGGGCTTAGCCGTAAGCCAGGCATCTATTTCGGTAACTACGAACAATCAGAGCAATGCCAATACCACAGGATATTCCAGGCAGGTGGTAAAACAGAATGCCGTTGGGGCTGCGGCTGTATATGCGGGCAGTGCTATTTTGGGCAACGGAGTCCAAGTTACCTCGGTAGACCAAATCCGGGATACGCGTCTTGACCAACGGTACTGGCAGGAAAACACCCGGTCAGGGGAGTGGAGCAGCGAAGCCAGTGCTTTGACGGAGCTGGAATCTGTGCTGGATGACTCCTCATCCTCCAATACATTCAGTACAACCTTCAACAATTTTTATTCTGGGTTGGAAGATTTAGAAAACAATCCCAGCGACAGTTCTACCAGAACTTCAGTACGGTCTTACGGAGAAGCTATCTGTCAGTATCTTAACGACAGCTCCAGCCGACTTGAGGACATGCGCAAAGATGAGAACAGCATGGTTAAAACCGATGTTGACGAGATTAACTCTTATGCCAGGCAAATTGCCGATCTAAATGCCGCAATCAGTGGGGGGGCAGGAAGTGGGGCGAATATCAATAGTCTTAAAGACCAGCGCAATGTACTCATCGACAAATTATCCAATTTGACCGGCATCATTGTGACCACCACTAAAACCGACAGCACTACTATTAGTATTAATGGAACGATTTTGGTGGATGGTGGCGATGCCAAAGAACTGACTGTTATCCAGGATAGCAGCAACGATGGAATGTATAAGATCCAATGGAAGGATACAGGTAATGACTTTACCCCCGCGGGAGGCGAATTAAAAGCCGCGCTGGATTTACGGGATAGTGACGGCTCTAATTCCACCAATAAGGGAATCCCTTATTATATCAACCAGTTAAACAAGTTTGCCCAGACCCTGGCGAAAGCCTTTAACGAAGGAGTACTGGCAGGTGAAACGTCTGCCAATGCCTCCTACTCGGGACACGCTGGCGGGGAAACAGCCAACAATACAACAGGCATTCGTTTTTTTTCATATAATAATACATCCTCTGGCGACTTAAAGAGTGAAATCAGCTCAAACGGCATGGATGCCGCCTATGAAAAGATTACAGCTGCAAATATTACCCTGTCTTCCGATATTGAAGACGATGTGAATAATATAGCGGCGGCTTCTTCTTCAGGCGGTTCCAGCAACAGCGATAATGTAAGCCAGCTAATTTCTTTGCTGAAAGACAGCAAAATGTTTAACAGCGGCACACCTGAAGATTTTTACAACTCCATTATATCCACCCTCAGTACAGATAGCGCCACGGCTCAGCGCAGGGAGAGCAACGCCAGCAGCACGGTAAAGTCCATTGATGATCAGCGAACCTCGGTATCCGGGGTCGACAGCAATGAAGAAACAGCCAATTTGACTAAATATCAATCGGCATACACGGCCTGCGCCAAAATGGTTGAGGTCTGGAATGAGCTATTACAAAAAACTATTGATATGATCGATACGACTGCTTGATTATAAATGGAGGTGAAAGTATGCGGATAACTAACAACATGTTAATATCCAATAATTTATGGAACATCAACAATAATATGAAGCGTTATGATGAGGCATCACAGCGCCTATCCACCCAACGTAAGATCGGGTTGGCATCGGATGATCCTCAGGTGGCTACCCAGGCAGTGAAATACCGAAACTATGTGTCTACGATAGACCAATATGAGAAGAATGTCAGCGCCGCCAGTTCGTGGATGAGTGTGACTGAGGGTGCTTTAAGCGATTTGCAGGATGTCGTTCAACAAGTGCGGGACTACGTTGAACAGGGAGCTAACGGATCGAATACAAGCTCTGATTTATCAAATATTAAAGCCGATGTGCAGCAACTGAAAGAGACCGCTATCCAAACGCTGAACACTTCTTATGCCGGGCGCTATGTTTTCGGCGGCTACTCTACCGATACGGCACCTTACGCGGAAACTACCCTCACTACCGGTTCGTCAGGTTCGACCACCTCGGTGGATAAGGTTACTTTTAAAGGCAAGATAGTTAATTTGGATGGACCGGTATCAACCAGTACGGATTCCACTGATTACACTACTATTTACAACAATAATATCAGTAATGTTTATACAAGTGGCAGTACAAAAGAATCAATGAAATACAACAGCGGATTTGGCACCCAGATTACGGTGAACGTGGAAGGCCAGGATGTTGTAGGCCAGGGTTCGGATAATTTGTTCAACACGCTCGATAAAGTCCTGCTCGGTCTTGGCGGAGACACCAGCTATCAGACCGTCACCACCGATTCTTCCGGCAATGCTACCGGTACTACTACAACAAGTTTTACTCTCAGCGGCTTGCTCGGGGATCTCGACGAATGTCTGGATCGCATATCGATCGCCACTACCGGTCTAGGAGCGAGGGAGAGCTCCGCCGAACTGGCCTCTGACCGGCTTAGCAATGATAACACTACATACAACAAATTGATGTCCAATAATGAAGATGTGGATTCAGCCGAAGCTACAACCGAATATAGCTCGGCTAAGACAGTATATGAGACCTCTCTATCGGCAGCAGCTAAAGCCATTACAAAAAGCCTGCTCGACTATATTTAGGAAATGATTAAAATATCATTGATAACCACATAAAAATATGTAAGTTATCTTTAAATATCACAAAATCTCCGGTAAAGGGGGACAGACTATGTCCAGTTCTAGCAGCACAATAAGCGGGACTACGGTAAACGGCCGAACCGTATATAGCGGATTGTCATCCAACATTGATGTAGATTCGACAGTAAAAAAAATGATTTCAGCCGACTCAGGTTATTTAAACCAACTAAAACAAAAAAAGCAAAAAGATGAATGGAAACAGGAGCAATATCAAACGATTATCAATGATATCCAGACATTTTCAGATAAATACCTTAATCTTACTTCGTCGGACAGCATCTTGAAACAAAGTAATTATATACAATATTCCGTCAGCAGTGACAATACCGCCGTTTTGGCGACAGCCAGCGCTAAAGCCACCCAGGGGAGTCATACCATTACTGTCAGCCAGTTGGCTACGGCGGGTAAACAAACCAGTTCTGCAGACATGACCCAGGTTGTTACGGGTTCCAGCACACCTGATTACAGTTCATTGCAAGGGACCAGTTTTACAATAGAAGTGGATGGAACCAAACGTACGGTGTCTTTTGACTCGGCATACGATTCTTCCTCTCAAACCGGCGCACAGTATGTACAAACCGCCATTAACAAGGCTGTTGGCACAACGACAGACAGCAACGGCAATACGATCAATAAAGTTACAGTCAGCGAAGACTCTAATGGGTATCTCCAGTTTACCCCTACAGACGACAGCGGAGTCGACAGTATCACCATAAGTGATGCATCTTCCGACGGATCTTTTAGCAGCCTTGGCTTTTCGTCAAGTTCCAATACATCAAATCGCATCAGTACGAGCGATACCTTAGAGACGGTGGCGGGAAAATTAAAGTCGGCATTTTCCTTCGACTCTACAAGCGGGGAAATCGAATTCAGCATTAACGGAGAAAGCTTTTCTTTTGATAAGTCGGATACCCTGAGTGAAATGATTAGCACCATCAATAACGATAGTAAGGCCAATGTCACTATGAAGTATGACAGCAACACCGATCAGCTTGTTTTAACAGCCAATTCGACAGGAGCGGGTAGTACCATCTCGGTATCCGATACCAGCGGTACATTTGTCTCGAGTGTGTTGACGAATTGGACGGAAGGCAAGGATTCCCAAGTAGTGCTCGATGGGGAAAAACTGACACGCAGTTCCAATACCATCACCCAGGACGGGATAACTTATACTCTGAATAAGACGACAACCTCTACGACTAACATCAGTGTGACAAATGATGTGGATGGTATATATGACACGATTAAGAGTTTCGTGGATGACTATAACACTTTAATTGACGAGATCAATGATAAGCTTGACGAGAAGTACGACACGGATTATCAGCCCCTAACCGATTCTCAGGAAGAAGATATGAGCGATACGGAAATCAGTAACTGGAATACCAAGGCGCAAACCGGGCTCTTGCACAATGATTCCAAATTGAGCAGCATGCTTAATAAGATACGAAACGCACTTACCTCGTCAGTTTCCGGGGTGACTGAAACCCTGAGCAAAATCGGAATTACTACCAGTGATTACTCGGAAAAAGGCAAACTCCATATTGACGAAGACACTCTGAAGAGTGCTATTTCCAATGATCCTAACGGAGTAATGAACCTTTTCTCCCAGCAGTCCTCCTCCTATCCCGGATTGTCTTCAGTACGCAGTCTAAACAGCAGCCAAAGAGCAACCCGAACAAATGAAGAAGGTATCGCCTATAAACTCTATGATATCCTGCAGGATAATATCAGCACAATAAAAGATAAAAGCGGATCGAGAGGTTGTTTGATAGAAGCCGCGGGCACAAAAGACGGCTCGGATTCGACTAATGCGTTAAGCAAAGAGCTTGATACACTGGCTGACAAAATTGATGCCGAACAGGACCGGCTGGACAAAGAAGAAGACCGTTATTACACAGAATTTACCAATATGGAAACGGCGTTAGAGAAAATGTCATCACAATATAATGCTATTTCCTCCCTTACCTCCAGTAGTTCGTCTAGTTAGTTTTAATGATGAGAGGTGTTCACATGATACAAAAAGAGACGGAATTATATGAACTGATGGCTGAAAAGTTGGAAATTCTCCAGAATATATCTACTAATACCAGTGCCCAACTCCGGTTTATTCAGCAACGGAAGCTGAAGGGTTTGCACAGGCTATTGGACGAACGGGCTCAATATCTACAAGATTTAGCCTTACTCAATGATAAGCTTAACCGTATTGCCGATAATGACATAGGAAAATTGACAATGGGAGAACAGTTTAAACAAATGGAAATTGCCATTCAGGTCAAAGAAAGCGAGATAATTTGCGCTAACGATGAGGCGTTGAAGGCTGCCAACGCCGAACGGGATCACATTATAAGCGACCTACATAATGTGAGAATTCAAAAAAATTTGAAACATTGTTACAACTATCGATGGATAAAACGAGCCGGAAACAAGTTAATTCTTAAGGGGTAGAGATAATTAGAAATAATTATAGGAATTCTCATTTAGCGCTATCAAATATTTTTACATTCTCTAGGCTAACTATCCTCATTTTTTTCGAAGGTATTTTCCCTGGAGATTATCGACATATTAGAAACAGCTATTTCAGATTACTATTGAAGGGTATTCAAAATTACTTTCACTTCGGTAACAGCCATGCATATGAACCAAGATTTGATCTCCCTCCCGATAACGCAACAGTAACAATACACTGCGCATATTTCCCTAGTTGACCTTCAGGAGGCTATTGTTCACCTGCAGACAATAACCTACGCCCCGTACCGTCTTGAGGTTAAAGATGTTGAGCTTTTTCCGCAGATAAAAAACATATAGGTTAACCGCATTTGGCTCAACTTCATCAAAGTATCCCCATACTTTTTGCAGGATAGTTTCTTTAGTAACTACATGATCCTGGTTGCGTATAAGGAGTTCTAAAAGCTGCGATTCTTTTGGTGTTAGCTGAGTGACTTCATTATTTGCCGTTACTTGATTGCGCTGCGGGTCTAAGACAAGATCGCCGGCAACCAATATATCCTCTCTCAAATCTCTTCCACTACGCCGCGACAGAGCTTTTAGTCTTGCCAGTAATTCAATTGTAAAAAACGGTTTTACCAAATAATCGTCCGCGCCCGCATTCAAACCTTCTGCCCGATCCTCGACAGTATCTTTTGCTGTTAAAAAGAGAACTGGGGTATTGTATCCCAGGCTGCGAAATGTTTTAAGTAAAGAAAGACCATCCAATTGTGGAAGAATACGGTCCAAAATAATAAGATCGTAAATTCCAGTACAGGCCATATCAATGCCGGCCTCGCCATCTAGAGCGGTATCCACGACAAAACCATTTTTCTTTAATACATGAGATAACGCTTCAACTAATCTGGTTTCGTCCTCCACAAATAGCAGTTTCATGCAAACACATCCATTCATTGAAACAACCCGGTAGAACCTTCCACCATTTTCCTGATTATATTTTATCGATGTATTATTTGAATAATGTTTAGTTTGGGGCAAATTATATAGAAAAACTACATGAATTTAATGAATGATTTTCCTCCAAGGAAAGTAAATAGTGAAGGTTGTGCCTGAGCCGGGAGTGCTGGCCACGCTAATTGTTCCGTTATGTCCTTCGACGATAGATTTGGCGATGGCAAGTCCCAACCCTGAATTACCGGTATTTCGGGATTCATCTACTTGAAAGAAGCGATCAAAGATTTTATCAAGATACTGGCGTTCAATGCCTTCTCCTGTGTCAACAATAGTCAAAACCGTATTGACGTCCGATTGCGATAGATAACCCGTAATTTTGCCTCCTGCGGAGGTATGCCGAATAGCATTGTCCAATAATATGCCGATTACTTGTTTGATCCTTACCTCGTCCCCATAACCTTCGATAAGAATAGCCGGGATTAATGCTTTAAGGGATATTCCTTTGGCTGCTGCAGCCGGTTCATAGTAAGAAATTGTTTGCGCAAGCGCAGATTTGAGAGAGAAGTGCTGCTGCTCCAGCGTCTGTTGCTTAGAATCACTTCGGGCTAACAAAAGTAAAGAATCAACCAGTTTCGTCGTAGAGACAGTTACATTTTGAATATTGTCCAGCCACATCGTTTGGCTGGATACCGTTTCATTCGAATTTTCTCTTATAGCGTCTAGGTTGGCCAGGATAACAGCCAGTGGCGTACGTAGTTCATGAGAAGCATCGGAAAGAAATTCTTTCTGCTGCTGCCAGGCTCTATAAATAGGAATCATGGCTTGATTGGCCATAAAATAGCTGGCACCAAAGGAGAGAACAAGGCAGAATAAACCGACAGCTATTAATGCGATCAGCACAATTCTTAGAAAGTTATTTTCTTGGGACAACCGGCTAAACACCACTAGTGTTCCGGGCGGGTTGGCAATTGGGGTTTTTAAATAGGAATATTTGGATTGCTCTAAGAGGATGGTCCCTTGTGGTTGGACAGACTGTAAGGCTTTTTCAGTCAAAGTTGTCAGACGGTCCAGCTTTAAAGGCTGATCAGACGACTGAAAAGTAATTGCGCCGGAAGGCGAGGTCTTGACAAAAAAGACATACGATCCAGGTAAAGGCTCGGGAGGAGGTTCTAATTGAGATATCAGTGGAGTGTCAGGTTGAGATCCTAGTGGAATATCAGGAGGCCTTAATTGGAAGCCGCCGGTGCTTTCTTCCTGCAGCGGCAAATCTTTAGTCTGACCGGATTTTATATCTGCGGCGAGTTTTTCCATAAGATCGTAGTTGCGCCGGGTTACTTCGATTTGCGAAAAACTATACACGCCAATAATGAGTAAAATAAAAAGGAGTAAAATTATGAATGCGTTGATTAATGTTAGCTTTAGCCGCAGTTGTTGAAACACCTTTATTCCTCCATATATTGCGTAGAACCATTTGATTGTTCAGATAATTCATTGTTATACAATTTGAGGACTTCTTCCAAATGGTTATAAAGTAAGAACTACACTGTATTTGAAATTGCGCTCCATTGTTATTCTTAATCAGGTAGATGCGGATATTTCCGTTGAAGGGATCTTGGCGAAGAGTACGATCGAGTTGGGTAAGCAGGAGTAGATCATGTACCAATCTATTGAGCGCTATGATTCATTGTGCAATAGTGGTATTCCTGCTTTGGTTGTTTGGCCATCAGGAGCAAAAGCCCATACTCGTATTTTCCTCATTGTCTACCACAAAAACAGAACGTAAAAACCTCATCCTTCCCAAAATCCTCAAAAGCATTTCAACCATGTTTAGATTTTTCCCCCTCAATAATATAAATGACCGCCTGTACGGTCATTTATATTATAAAAAGAGTCTTCTCTGATGCCAACTATTTATTGGAAAGTAAATATGTAATATAAACGGCAATATTATGTCCTTCTTGCATTGCCTCACTTATCAGTCAATCATACTGGCTATTTTTATGCTCTAAAACATGCTGGCGTTCATAATAAAATGCCAATGGCTTAGCAGAGAAATTTGCCCTCATGAAAGAACAAGTAGCCTGGGCAAAATTAACAAAGGATGATAGTAGCCTGGAGGCTCCTTTCATCCTTTGCTCTAAACCTTAATCATATGTGTACACTTATTTCCCGCTATTTTCAAGCTGCCTGGCCAGGTACTCTCGAATAATCATTCTAACCAGTGCGCTTCTGGAGATCTGGTTCTTCCTTGCCAGCTCTCTTATTTCGTCTACCTGCGTTTTTGTCAAGTAGAATGTCGCATGTTCAAACTTATCAGTTGCCATCACGTACCTCCTCCCCGCCCGTGGACCCGGCCTTTCAATGATACTTTGTGGATATTATATGAAAGCCAGCCTCTTTCTGTTACCGCTTTGGTTCAAGCCATCGAGCAGTTGATTTAAGTTGGCTTTCATAGCCCGACGTCCGCTGCGAATCAAGGATGCGGTCTGACTCAGGTCATCCAGGTGGACATCTCCGGTGGCGGGAGTGATGACCAGGTCAGCATACAGCTCTTCCGCTAGATGGGAAGTTTCATACTCCAGTATGTTTAGACTGCGAGTGATGACCGGTATCATTCCCCTGACCTCCTGGTCATAATTCTTATCACCCAGGTTAACGGCCAGGATATACTCCGCCCCCAGGGCTTTCTGCTCAATAACCGGAACCATATCACAGACTCCCCCGTCTACCAACTGCATGTCACCCACATCTTTTGGGGTAAATACACCCGGTATGGCAGAGCTGGCCCGAGACGCTTCGCTGAGCCAGGCAATTGAAACCAGCTCTTGGTCAGGATCATCTTTACCGATTGGCCTATTGGAGAAAACCACCTTTTTACCAGTATTAATATCGCAAGCGACGATGGCCAGGGGAATTTTACAGTCTTGTAGAGATTTCCCTTGCGTTAATTCATAAATCATTCTTTCCAGGCGATCTCCCCGAACAAACCCATCAAAATCTGATTTCAATCGCGGATACCTTAAGCTTATCAAATACTGCAACAAGCCCCTCCAGTTATAGTCGATATAATCACTGACTGACAGACTCAAGGCGACTTCTTCCATAGCCCGGGGTGACATCCCGCTGGCATATAAAGCAGTGATGATGCTCCCGGCGCTGGTCCCGGAAATCATACTTACCGGCACCTGATTTTCCTCTAATATCTGTAGAACCCCTATATGAGCAAAACCTCGGAGTCCTCCCCCACTTAATGCCAGTCCCAGCTTTTTCATAGAATGCCCTCCAATAAGGTTAGGGGACACACCTTCCCCTGGCCCTAGATTTGTTTTGATTAAGTCACCTATGCTTGCTTTAATTCATTTAAGCGAAGTATTCGCTAGCAGCGGTAAGGAATGTCCCCTTGTGCCCTCTAGGCTTTTTCTATTGTCAGCTAACTTTTTTGCAGGCGGGACACACCTTCCCCTGGCCCTAGATTTGTTTTGATTAAGTCACCTATGCTTGCTTTAATTCATTTAAGCGAAGTATTCGCTAGCAGCGGTAAGGAATGTCCCCCTGAACGCCCGTAAGATCAAGGAACCTGCGAAGCAGGCGCCCGCAGGAAGTGCCTGTGGTGCGCCCGCCAGCTCGAAATGAGCTAAAGCGAATTCCTAGAAGGCAAGTGCCCTTGGGGTATGCTCCCGACGGTCGCATCGGCATGTTAGGGGGCTCATCTCCCCCCGGATTTTGATTTATTTTACTGGCAAAGATAAACCAGGGCAGCCTGCCCTGGTTGCTTAAATTCAACGGTTGCAGCGAACAACCATATAGCGTGAGAGTGTCTGTATGCGCTGGTGGTTCTCCTCGCGCAGTTCACGCCAGAACCTCCGATATTCACCCGTCTCGGTTCGTGCTTCGCAGAGGTCAATCTGCTCCTCTAACTTCCGATAGACATTCAGAATCTCCTCCAAATCGGCGCGCATTTGGTTTTTTTGCTTGCGATCAATTTTCTCTCCCACCTAGCACTCCCCCTTATCCAGGTGAAAAAATAAATGCCCGGCTTGCACGCCGAGCATAGGATGATTTATTCGTTAGCATTCTTCTATGGGGTCCAACTCGCCGTAAACGATAACATCGTGCATCTTGCCCAATTTATCAATGATGTCTACAAAAGCTTTCAGGCTGATACAGGTTCCGCTTACTGGAGTGGTAAGCCTGCAGGGGTTGCTGGGATCTTCGCAGTTGCCCCTAATTTCAAAGTCAAAGCTCCAGTTCTTCAAGACGATTTCCGACTGCTCAATTTCATCACGGAACTCATCCGTGGTCAGAGGTGGATCAAACTCATCCAGCTCGATAGATTGGTCAAACCTGTCAGTTACAGTAATAATCTGGAATTCATTGTTTACAATTACGAAAAGAATGACTTCAAAGTCGATGGAGATCTTGACTTTGTTAAAAGCCAGATCCTCATGGGTCTGCAAAACCTTGACCTTGATGTCTTCAACAAAGGAAATTTTTCCACCGACCTGTTCATCCGGCACGCAGAATAAGACGTCGAGAACCTTCACCTGTTTTTCGATAAACTTGGCTTTGATGACTTTGGCAAATAGGTCCAACATACAACCTTCGGGGAACTCGCATTTCAATAGTTTAGACACTTTACTCTCCCTCCCTTTTCTCGCCTCGTTTGCCCTCTCCCTGGCTCGCTAAGAGCCGGTGGGGCAAATTTCTAGGTTATACTATGAAAGCCGTACATAGAATGTGATTACCATCCTCCTTTTTTTCGCCACCTGAATTGCAGGGATATTTCCTACATCCGGTGGATGCATTCCACCCGACTGTCGCAAAATATATCAAGTCCCTGGCTGCGGGCTTTCTCGCAAAACTCGATATCTTCTGCGCCGCGGGCCGAGCCGTATCGCACCCCGTGTTCTTCTATCACCGCCCTTTCAATCAGACAGGCCGCCCCAGTGCAGTCAACCGGAAACAGTCTTCCCCGGGGAAAATCCCGCAGGTGGCGGTAGTTGCCGCAGGAATCCTGATAAAGGAGGTTAAAAATCCCTCGATCACCTATCAGGTGACCATTGCATACCAGGGCGGAAACTATATTACAATGGTCTTCCAGGAGCAGTGTCAGTGCTTCCCGGGGGGCCAAAATATCGCTGTCCAAGGAGAAGAGGTGGGTGCATGAAGAAGATAAGAACTCCTGGAGTAAAAGGTTGCGCAGCTCTGCCAGGCGGGTGAAGCTGTAATAGCCGCGCTGGTATCCACTGGGATTTACCGAGTTGTTTTCCAGCAATTTGACCTTGCCGGGGAATTGTCCGCCAAATTTTTTGAGTATCTGCAGCGTGTCATCATCGCTGTCGTTAACGATAAAACACAATTCCATCTGAGTGAGCGGATAATCCATCCGGGTCAGGTGATGAAGATAATCGGGTAAGGCCCATCCCCGGTTGCGAACCGGGCAGCCAATCATGATTCTGTTTCGCATAACTCCCTCAATGAACTTTGGCGGTCCGGTAACGGTAGGCTGCCTGGCTCTGAAAACGAATCCCCCTGGATCCGGAGATCAAGCCTTTCCCCGCCCATCTCCCGAGGGGGACATATCCCCGGGCGCTAATGCGCAGGGCTATCCTGGTAGAAAAACTTAAACGGCGGTAGTTGCTGATGATTTGGGTAGTATACCCGGTATGGGGCGCTATCCCCTGCTCTATCAGAGAATCGTAAAACAACGCATCCCGTCCTAAGGGCTGATGGTTTTTTTCTTCCAGTCGCTGTTCAATGATCTCAACAACCTGTTCTGCCCGATGACGCCAGGAGTTCTGCTCCGCAACCGCCATTCTCCGGTTTCGTATTTCCGGAGAGTCCTGATATAGAGCCCGCTGAACATTGCTCAGGAACTCATTGTTATTGGGGGAATATAGCACCAAATCCGGATATTTACGCGCTTCGGGAATGGCAGTGCTCACGACCGGAATGCCGGAAGCCATATACTCCCACATCTTGATCGGATTCACGGCATCCACCATATTGCTTTGAATGAAGGGTATAATTCCGACATCAAAACATTGGGAATAGTGTGCCAATTGCTCATAGGGTTTGAATCCCAACCAGTGGAGGTTGGGCTGCCGGGGAATCTGACTGACATTATAAAGCGGCCCGATCATGACCACATTACAGTGGGGAAATTGTTGGGCCAATCTTTCAATCAAGTGCAGGTCCAACCACGATGCTATCACCCCGATGTAGCCTATAATCGGACCTGGGATTTTGGCAATATCATCCGGTACCGGCAAGTTCCGGTCGGCCGCCTGAGAAAAATAATTATAATCACAGCCATTAGGAACCAGGTAGCTGTGCGGATTGATGGCTCGGGACATTTCGTAGAGCTTATCCGAAGTATTCAGGACTATGTCAGCGAGGCTTACAGCCCGAGAGTAGTAAGGTTTCCAGGCTTCAAATTCGTCACTGGGTTCATCTACACTATCGAACACCAACAAAGCAGGATTATATTGTTGTACGATGTCAATGTGCCAGGCAGCGCTAAAATATACGACCGGTCGTGCGGCTCTTAAATAAGGGCGGGGGTCCACATGGTTGAAAATATAGAGATCCGAGTTGCCCTTTTTAATACTTCTTTCTTGCATGGAACCGGGGCTGGGCTCATTAAGAAAGAAGGTTGGTATCCCTAATTCGGAAAAGTTCTTCATGAGCTGCTGGGGCCGCTGAACCAGGTAATTGTAATCCAGGGTCGGCGGGTAAAGAATACAATCTATTCGCGACATCCAATATCCCCCTGACAAAGTTAAGGTCTATTTTTGTTCTTATATGCTATGCCTGTTGACACCAGGAGGTGCCGGACGAGAAACATCGTCCATTGGCCCCGCCGGCTCCATGCTGCCGGTCAAATTCCTAGCCCTTGGAACGTTTTTCCTTCCTTTGCGCCTGCCTAAAACAGTCCGGGCAAAGCGGACTGCCGCAATGGGAGCAGATCTGTAGATCATCCCGATTGGCCCGCATTCCACATGCGGAGCACATTCCCTTGGCCTCAATACTGCTTCTTCGCGCGGTGGAAATACTTAGTATACTATCCTCGTCTCTAGCCAAAGATGCTGCCTGAAACCTGCTGGCTTGAAGGCGCGTGCAAGTGACATCCTGTTGATCAGCCTTATTCATCAAAATTCACCCCTTTTATAACTTCTTTCATGACCATGTTTCAGCATATGAGAAATAGAAGCGGTAGGTGTCTACCCCTGGTTGAACCCGCATCCTTTCGGGGCTTCTCTAAATAAAAAAAACATTTTTCAATGCAGGGCCATGGTCGATATATGTTGAATACTATGTTACTAATAAACATTTTCGAGGAGGGTTTTATTTGATAAATCGGGAAAATCTGGCTGGCATGAGTACTTGGGCGGGATTTTGCGGGATTATGTACATTATTCTGGGGGCCTTGAATGCGATAGTCGGCGTATTCGCATTTATCATCGGTGCCATTCCCGGCATCCTGATGATTTTGATGGGCATCAAGCTTCGGGCTGCCAAGACCCAGATCGATCTCCTGCAAATGCAGCCAGAGGGAACGGATACCGCAGTAAGTCTAAACGCTATCTTCTACGAAATGAAAGGTTTTCTGCAAATGCAGGGCATCATATTCATTCTTGCACTGATCTTTATGTTAATTGGCCTCTTAATTATGATGTTTGTAGGGATCGGTGCTTTAAGCTTCTTGCACGCTTTATCCTAGTAGTAACAGACGAAAGGCCGCTGGTGCGGCCTTATTTTTTTCTGCTTATTTGCGTTTGTCAATAGCCACCCGGCGGTTATTAACCCGAAAGGAAACGGCCCGCTGCTGCTGGATAACTCCGGGACGCTGAGCTTGTGCTCTGCTGCCCAATACCTCCAGAATGGTATTGATCCGGTGATAATAGGTATGCTTCTCCCATACCTCTTGCCGTCCCCCGAAGGCAATTTTGTGCCTTTCTTCCGGATGGCTTAAATAGTAATCCACTAAATCCAAGGTTTCCCGACGCGATTGCGTCCAAACCAGATGAGTCCGATTGATGAAATAGTGCTCCACTGCCGGTGTCCACTGGGTAAGGTGGAACCCCGCGCATCCTAAGACCTCAAATGTACGCATACTTAACATGGTGCGGGAATTTACAACCGAATGCAAGCCGATCACAATCGGCACACTTGCGCATACGGCTCCCAGATCCTCACTGGCCAGATAGCCCCCATAAAATTCGGGTTTAATAAAAAAGGGTCTTCCGGAATCCAACCACCATTCATTGCCGAAAATTTTGATATTGTAATCCCGATCCATCAAAGGTTGGAGGATCTTGCGGGCGGCCTCAATTCGCTCAGGAAAATAGTCATAATTATTACCCATAAAAACAATATCATAAGCGAAGCGAGAATCAGGGGCGACGGGGTGGTAACAAGCCGGATGGTAAGCAAATGGCAGGAAGTGAGCCCGAATTCCCTGCTCTTCATACCTCTTGATAGACTCCTGGCAGGTGGTGAAAACATACTCTGATTGACGGGCAAAAGGGAGAGAAAGGGTCTGCCAAAAAGGGGGGTCCTCAATGGCCCAGTAGATATGGGGAATAGCACGGTCTTTTAAATATGGGAAGAGCTGATCGTACACTCCCCATCCACCATCGGTAAAAACATAATCAGGTTGAAAGGCTTCCAGGGTTCCAGTCCAATCCCGATCACTTAATACATTGCAGAAACACACTTCATTCCCCAGATCTGCAAACGCCTGGCCAATACCATATTTGATCAGGGGTGCGGTATTAGAAAAGAAGACCCTCATCGGACACTCCTCCACAGCGAACTCTGGGATACTCTATGCGTGGGGATATTGCTGTGTTACCTGGATGTTCCGATGCGCTTACAAGCTGTTTTGAAAAAGACGTTTAATAATCCCACCAAAACTGGCGTTTTCTTCGTGATTTATGATTGAAGGAGCAAATCCGGGATTAATCGAATCCAGCTTTTCCTTCTGATAACGGCTCAGGGAGGCTTCCTTATGCCCCAGAGCCCGGCGCAACTGCTCTATGACCTCCTGATGCTCATGAACTTCACGGTATAAAGACTGATTCCTGCGCTCCGCTTTTGAGACGCCTCTTCTAAGGCTCTGAATATCTGTTTCATAGCAGCGAATCTTGCGCTTCAATTCCAACTTTTCTCCTTCCGCCTTGACGATCTCTAATTGCAGCTCATGCAAAAGTTCCATCTCATCAAGTGCGAGCGTGTCCTGCGATTCCTGCGATTCCTGTAGGACAGTAACCGGTTGGGGACGAACAGCCAGGATTGAGTAGGAAAAGGCAAAATGCATCAGGATTTCCGCTCGCCGTATTTCACCGCTCCAACTCATATCCTGCACATCGAGAATCAAATCCGCGCGGGTGTCTTCCAGGCTCCCTGTGAATTGTTCCGCAGACAGCCGATCCCGGAAGGTCTCCTGCCGGGAAAAAAGGCGCATAATCCCCTGCTCATTCTCCAACAGAGAAATAACCTCTATGTTGAATTCGGCTTCGATGGCCCGGCCTTGACGGTGGGCGGAATAACTACGGAGCCTCACTTTCAATTCTTCCATGCGCGATGGTTGTTCCTCCAGAGTAAAGACCTTCTCAGCAGTTATTTCCTGCGGGCTTTTTAATTCCGCCATCACTACGGGTGACCAAATCCGGCAGGCCTTTTCCATTTTCATCCCTTCTCTCAAATAACTTCATTGGTAAATAATATTTATTGGTTGCTTGCGGTATGATTTGAAATGGAATAAACCCTGTTACACGGGCAAAAAAAAACTGCATGTCGCCATGCAGTGCTTGTCCTCTTTATTTAGGGATTGGCTGATGCAATCCGTATTTCTAAATCCTGATTATCATAGACGAAAAGCTCAACGGTTTCAGTGAGAATATCCGCATAACTGTAAGATACTCGTCTTTCAATCTTTCTCTCATTTAATTTTACAACGAATATATTGGGATATGTTGACTCGAGCACGCCTATCTTTTCAATAATGCGGTTCCTGCCCCGATTGGCTTTTAATCTGATTTTACTGCCCACAAAGGTTTCAAGATCCCGCTTTATTTCCGCTATGGCCCTGGGGGAACTCACATGATCACCTTCTTTGTTTCTTTAATCTATATAATTTTACAATATGCCCCTCGGTATGTCAAGGGAAATGAATAGTATAAATGAAAATCGATCGGCTGTCAAGAAGTGCTGAAGGCTTTTTTGGCTTTTATTTTTTAGTTTTTTTAAGAATGTTTGGTGTATTTATCTGCCACTTTTACCGCGCAACCCTCCGGCTTAATTTTTGCGTCAAAGCCGCTGCCCACGATCATTCCGGTAATCTCTTTAACCATTTCTTTGGTTTCCCCATGGGTTCCAATATCCAGATGGATTTCTACCTTCATATCTTGCTGTCCGTATTCTTTGAGCCAGTAGGTTAACTGGTCAGCCAGGCTTAAGCTAAGAGATGCTTCATAAAAAATCCGTTGTCGCATGCTTCTAATTTTGGCTTCATAGCTTTTGTTATAAAAGTAGCGAGCACCTTTACCCTGGCGATGAATGATGATGGCGCTGACAAAACATGCGGCTTTCTCCCCGGGATGGGAGTCACTGCCGACGATAAGCTTGTAGGTGCGGGTTGTATCCTCCCTGACATAGGAGAGGATTTCCAATACAACTTCATTCAGCGGCATGCTTCCTTTGCTAGGACTCTTAAATAACATATGGCTGCCTCCTCTACCGGGAAAAAGCATCGGCTAGCACGGCAAATTCTTTTAAACCCAGGTTCTCTGGCCTATTTGTGGAAGATATCTGCACCTCATCTAAGATCTCTTTGGCCGTCTCTTTATTTTCCTGGAAATAATCTACGCATATGTTAAGAATCGTCTTTCTTCTCTTTTGAAAAGCTATCCGCATCAATCCCTTAAACAATGCTTCGTCTTTCACTGCAACCGGTTTGGTCTGGTGCGGTATAAGCTGTATCACAGTGGAATCTACTTCCGGTTTGGGATAAAAACAATTATGCGATACATTCATCAAGTGACGGACCTGAGCCCGATAAGCCGTGCTTAAGGTTAGACGCCCATAATCCTTGGTTCCCGGCTGGGCAGTAATCCGCTGGGCCACTTCTTTTTGGATCATTAAAGTAGCCGCCCTGAGAGACGGGCATTCATCCAGGATCTTAAAAATAATCGGTGACGTGATATTATATGGTATATTGGCGCACAGGCTGAAAGAATGAAGTTCCTGAGTGTTAAATGCCTTTCTTAGTTCTTCCTCCAGGTCAATCGTCAACACATCATGGAAAAGCAAATGAACCTGGGGCAAATTCCCTACCATTTCTTCCAAAGGCCCCTGCAGCTTGCGATCGATATCCACAGCCAGAACTCCCTTACTACGGGCCGCCATTCTTCGGGTCAGAGCACCCAGCCCGGGACCGATTTCTAAAACATATTCATTTTCGTTCAATCCAGCTGCATCTGTTATTTTATTCAATATGTTTTTGTCCACCAGAAAATTCTGCCCCCAGCGCTTTTGGGGATGTAAATCGTATTTATTTAGCAGCCGGTGAACATCACTTAAAGTTGCCGGACTCATACATTTTTATATCCTTCTTCTGACAATATAAAGCCATTATACTACAAAAGAGATTGAATCAGGCAGGCGAGCACCAACTGGAAGAGTCCGAAAGCCATTGGACTTACGGGCTCAGGCCAGGTCTGCTCATTAATATGTCTGGTTGGGCTGCTTCAAATCACGGGCCAATTTGTTTACATCATTTTCATAGCTCTGAATCGGTTTCCCTTCAATGATCCCCGCCGCCACATCATTGATGCGTTTGATCATGGTAGGATCGCTGGTGATCAGCACTTGAGATATCCGGTTATCATTGGCTTTGATCCGGTCAGCTACTGATTTCTTCACAGCATTCATTTGATTGGCATCGCTGCTTATTGTTGGATTAAGCGTTAACCCAACCAGAACTACCAATGCACCCTGCGACGCTCCTGCCCCAGTGGTCGTCGTTCCGTCGGTTACCGCAACAGAAGCCTTATTTACGCCCTGCACGTCCTGCGCAATCTTGGAAAGGCGGCTGGCCATGACTCTTCTCTCACTAGCACTAACATCCATGTTGCTGGTTTTCGGAGGCGTATTTTGTTGAGGAGTGGCTGGTTTTTTTACCGCTCCTTGACAGCCTGCCAGAAAGCTTGTCAACAGGAATAAACTCATGATTGCTGCCAGTATGGTTTTCGGCATAGAATGACCTCCTTTTATTACCCTGACTTAGTTTTCTTTTGCCGGGGATATTTCAAACCGGGAAAATCTGCCAAAAAAAAATAACCCCCGCGATACTCGCGGAGGTTTTATTTCAGCTTCTACTTTAATACATATACCTTGGCGGTTCTCCGCCCCCATGCTACACACTGACCTCGGTCCTCCATAAAGAGATCGAGACGATCTCCTTTTATGGCTCCACCAGTGTCAGATGCTACGGCATAGCCATATCCCTCAACGTATAAACGCGTACCGAGAGGAATGACACTGGGATCAACGGCAACCTTTCCTACTTCAGGCGCCTCACCGGAGGCCGTATTGGAACCGGTGTACGTGTACGCTGATGTCTGCATAATTCTGGCCTCGTGAAAATCCAACCGCAAACCGCCGCGCGACACGGTAGTAATGGTGCCCATCGCTATGACCTTGTTGACCGGATCCTTTACGCTCTTGCTAGCAATAACCTGACGGTTAACCTCTTTGTTGTTCTGGTAAGTAACCTTAATGGTATTCAATGCCACCCCATCCTGCCCTGCGCGAATGGTGCGAGTCAGCCCGTTTTCCAGATTGTTGTCATAAGAGCGCTCAACCTGAAATGGAACCGGCTGTTGTTCTTCCACCATTTTTTCCGTTACCCGGATAATCTCAATATCCTGATCAGGAACTGTAGTATCGCCAGGCAGGGTTTTCACCAGATCCTTATCCCCGATATTGAACCCGGCCATGGCAATGGCTTCCTTGACGCTTACCGGAGTTGTAAAAATCTCCTTGGTCTGACCGTCGGCAATAATCTTAACCTTGAAAGCCCGTAAGACGGTAATATCTGTATTCTTCTTTATTGGAGTATTCAGGTCAGGTAGAACCTTGTCCTTTTCCCCCAAAGCGATCTTCGACGCTTTTAATACCTCTCCTACCGTACTACCAAAAAACACTCGCTTTGTAACAACTTTACCGTCGACGCTGATGGCTACAGGTTTTTGCAGGGCGAAGAACATACTTACCAGTAGCAATATGGCGGCCAGTGATCCTGCTACCAGATAAGTTCGTTGCTTGGACCAAACAATACCCATACATCTCCTCCTTTTCCTCGGGTCAGAGATATGCTTCAGTTTACCTCATAACCCTAATGCCATTCTAGACAAAACCACCCCCGAGAGTCAATGGGAATTCCACCTTGTTCCTCGATTGGTAATTTATGGGTGCTGTCCAGTATAATTATATCCTTCCTGGCACTATTTTATTCTATGCGCTCGGAAAAGCATGCTGAAAAAGGAAGACGGGCTCAGTCACGAAAAGTCGAAAAGCTCTCGAAATAAGTCTATACGATCTGCTCAGTCGGGAAGATTAAAGACCTGGCGGGTATTACGGCTGGTTATATATCCGATTTCTTCCAGGCTTTTTTTTCTTAATTCGGCCAATTTGCCAGCTACATATTGCACATGCGCTGGTTCGTTTCGTTTGCCCCGCAGCGGTTCTGGGGCCAGATAAGGACAGTCGGTCTCGATTAAAATGCGTTCCAAGCTGATACGACTGGCCACTTCCTGGGTTTTACGGGCATTCTTATAAGTGAGAGGCCCGGCAAAGGAAAGATGAAATCCCGCCTGCATGAATTCTAAAGCCAGCGGTAGGTGTCCTGAGTAACAATGCATTACGCCGCCATTGCGCCCAGCTTTCTCTTTTCTTACCATTTCCGCCACCTCCTGGTGGGCATCGCGGTCGTGAATAACCACCGGTTTATATAGTTCTTGAGCAAGCTTTATTTGTTCTCTAAAGGCCCGACACTGCACATCCCGGGGGGAAAGATCCCGGTAGAAATCCAAACCCATTTCACCAATGGCCACCACCTGCGGATCCCTCGCCAGTTCAAAGAGCCCGGCCAGCACCTGGCTGTTGAGTTCAGAAGCGTCATGAGGATGGATTCCCACAACAGCATAAACCTGTGGGTATTTCCTGGCTAGCTCGACAGCCTGGCGGGAAGTCTCATAATCATAGCCGACGCAAATGATTACTTCCACCCCTGCCTCTTCCGCATTTTTTAAAACAAGGGGGATTTCTCCGTTAAACTTTTCATCTTGTATATGTGCATGTGAATCAATCAACATATGAGCCGCCCCTTTTAAGGTTAGGGGACACACCTTCCCCTCAACTGTCAATAACTCCGGTATCGTTACCTATGTCTTCTTCTGTTTTGTTTAAGGCAATGTGCTCCTAATTGGCGGTAAGGAATGTCCCCTTGGCGCCCTTCGGTCGCGGATGTTAGCGAGAACTTCTTCCCTCCACCGTCGAGAACTCCGTTATCGTGGTCTTGTCTACCTCTGTCTTGTTCCAGGCAAATTTTTCCCATCAGCGGTAAGGAATCTCCCCTTGGCTCGCTTTGCTCGCGGATGTTAGTGATATCTCCTTACCCTCCACCGTCCAAAACTCCGTTATCGTGGTCTTGTCTACCTCTGTCTTGTTCCAGGCAAATTTTTCCCATCAGCGGTAAGGAATCTCCCAATGCACTACCCTTACGGGCAGTAGGTATGATGGCTTATCTTGCATACTTCAATATGACAGCCGCAAGGGAAAATCCCTTGCGGCTAAACGTTTTTTAGCTAATCCGGCTGCCCGGAGTAATATCTTTCTGGAGAGTCAGGACTTCTAACGCTGTATCATTAGAAGCGGCCAGGATCATGCCCTGCGACAGAGTACCTCGCAGTTTGGTAGGCTTTAGATTGGCTAGCAATACAACTTTCTTTCCGATCAAGTCTTCGGGCTGGTAGTGCTTGGCGATTCCGGAGACCACGGTACGCTCCTCTTCGCCCAGCTTAAGCCGAAGAATTAGCAGCTTATCGGCTTTAGGCATTTTCTCGCAAGCCAGCACTTCGGCCACCCGCAGCTCCAGGCGGGCAAAGTCCTCAATCGTGATAAACTCCTTCTCCTCCTGGGGTGCAGCTTCTGATTCCGCAGTGTTTTCAACTTGCCCTATCGCAGGCACTGCCGGGGGTTCTTCCAGGCTCTTCAAGTCAACTCGAGGAAAAAGGGATTGCCCCTTTTTAACCTGGATGCCGGGGCTGGTTACACCCCACTGGCCGGCGGCTGCCCATTCAAGATGATCTACATCGCCCAGAACCGGGAGTTGCTGGCTGGCCCGGGCGGCCAAGGTAGGCATAGCCGGTGCCAATAATATAAGACTGATGCGGATAACTTCCACTAGATTATATAATACAGACCCCAGCCGGCCTTTAAGGCTTGCATCCTTAGCCAAACGCCAGGGTTCCGTTTCATCGATATACTTGTTCGCCCGGGCTATAAGCCTTTGGCAGGAAGCAGTGTATCCAGAGAAGTCCAGCTTCTCAATCCTGGCACCTGCCTCGCTATAGGTTTGGGCGGCGATCTGTTTCAACTCCTGGTCAGGGTCCCCGCTTTCACCAGGTTGGGGAATCTCACCTTGAAAATACCTCTCGACCATAGCTACGGTTCGACTGATCAAATTGCCCAGGTCATTAGCCAAATCGGAATTGATTCGCGTCACCATCAATTCTTCAGAATAATAGCCGTCCTGACCGTAACTCAATTCCTTGAGCAGGTAATAACGCACGGCATCAACCCCGTATTTTCCGACCAGTATCATCGGATCCACTACGTTGCCCTTGGATTTGGACATCTTGCCGCCTTCCAGCATGATCCAGCCATGGGCGAAGACCATTTTGGGTAAAGGCAGGTCCAAGGCCATCAGCATGATCGGCCATATTATGGCATGGAACCGGACAATATCCTTGGCCATGAGATGCACATCGGCAGGCCAATATCGATCAAACCGTTCATCCTGCAAATATCCAATTCCAGTCAGGTAGTTTATCAAAGCATCGAACCATACATAGACTACGTGCTTTTTATTGAAGGGCACAGGGATTCCCCATTGGAAAGTGGTTCGAGAAACGCATAGATCTTCCAGACCGCTTTTTATAAAATTGACGATCTCATTCTTCCTGGATTCCGGTAGAATAAAGTCCGGATGGGATTCAATATACTCCAGTAGACGCGGGGCATATTTAGCCATATTGAAAAAGTAGCTTTCTTCCTTTAATAATTCAACTTCTCTTCCACAATCGGGGCATTTGCCATCTACTAGCTGTCGTTCCGTAAAAAAAGTTTCACAGGGGGTGCAATACCATCCTTCATACTCGGACAGGAAGATATCCCCCTGGTCATAAACCTTTTGAAAAATCTTTTGCACAACTTCTTCATGCCGGGCTTCAGTTGTTCTGATAAAATCAGTATTGGTAATCAAAAGAGTATCCCAGAGTTTACGAATATTTTCTACAATCCCATCAATATATTGAATGGGAGATTTGCCATTTTCCCGTGCCACTTTTTCTATCTTTTGCCCATGTTCGTCAGTGCCGGTAAGATAGAATACATCGCAGCCCTGCATGCGCTTAAAACGGGCCATGCAATCAGCAGCCACAGTCGTATAGGCATGACCTATATGTAAATTGTCGCTGGGATAATAAATCGGTGTCGTAATATAGAACTTCTCCTTGTTTTTCAAAGTTACACCCTCCTGTCATTCCATGTTCTTGCCGCCTTGGCCACGGTATAATGGTCAATTGAGCATCAGGTATAGTTTACCACATAACCCCTTTGGTATCCTTCCCAAGACCAAAAAGTCCACATCCTTTTGCTAAGCTGTTACCCAGTAACCGCGCAAGGTATATTAAATCAATGGAATTTTTTTGTCGTAAGGAAGCGAATGAACGGTGGTAATTTATACATATATAACAAAATATATGTTTCATCCCCCATACTTTTGTCCTTTTATGTTGAAAACGGCTTGACTGTTTCTCCCATTGTTGGTATACTTTGTTCAGCCAATCGAATTATGGCGAAGAAGGAGGGATGGGTCCATGCTGAAATCCACGGGCGTGGTTAGAAAGGTAGACGAGCTGGGGCGTATAGTGATTCCCATCGAATTGCGTCGGACAATGGGAATTGAGGAAAAGGATGCTTTAGAGATCTATGTGGACAATGAAAAAATCATTCTTAAGAAATACGAACCTGCTTGCATCTTCTGTGGCAATGCAGAAGAAGTTGTCAACTACAAAGGCAAAAATATTTGCCGGAGTTGCCTGACAGAACTTGGCAAACAGGTTGTCTAATACATACTCTCATGGTCGTTTTTCTTGATCGACTAGGTGTTTGTAAAGTTGTGTTTTAGGAATATTATACTGGCGGGCCTTCAGCTTGAGGGCCTCTTTTTTATTCATGCCCTGATTTACCATGTCCCTTATTTCTTCCACAACTTCATCCAGGCTGGGAATTTCCTTTTGGCCCGCCCCTGAAATAACCAGGCAGATCTCCCCCCGTGGTGCTGTTTCCTCAAAATGGGCCTTGACCTGGGAGACGGTTCCCCTCCTAACCTCTTCAAATTTTTTAGTTAGCTCACGAGCCACGGCTACCTGACGCTCACCACCCATGACTTTCTCTATGTCGCTCAGCGTGTCCAACAGTCGGTGGGGCGCCTCGTAGAGAATAATGGTGCGTGATTCCTCTTTCAAGTTTTCCAACTGGGCAAGACGCTTGCCGCCCCGCCGGGCGAGAAAACCTTCAAAAACGAAGCTGCTACTATCAAATCCTGATAAGGCCAGGGCTGCAATTAAGGCTGACGGTCCGGGAACCACTTCAATCTCCAAGTGCGCTTCAATGGCGCGCCCGATGAGCCCGGCTCCCGGATCAGATATGCCAGGCATACCGGCATCCGAAACCAGAGCAATGCTTTTCCCTTGCTCAAGCGCATCCAGCAGCTTATCCTCTCGACTGCCTTCACTATGTCCATGATAGCTGATAAGCCGGTTCTTGATCTGATAGTGATTGAGCAGCTTACTGGTATGCCTGGTGTCTTCGCAGGCGATCAAGTCCACCTCACGGAAGATGCGCAAAAGCCGTAAGCTCACATCCTCAAGGTTGCCGATTGGGGTTGCACATACATAGAGTTTTGCCATGCTCTGGTTACCCCTCTTCTCCATCAGGTTTTCGATACCATTGGAGTACTTCCGGATGGTATATCCCAGCCTGTTCATAAATGACCAGCGGCGGGAGTATGATCAGGTCATTTCCTGTGCCTTTGGTCCCCTCCAAAAGGAAAAGACCCGCTTCACGATTGGAAAAGGCCTGCACCATCCTTAAACGGGTAGCACTCAACTTGTAAGAGCGAAATAGGTCCAGGATTTCCGGTAAGCGCTCACTGCGATGAATGAGACAAAACTTTCCCCCTTGATTCAGGAGATAGCTGGCTGCGGCTACGAAATCAGACAGGGTAGCAGTCAGCTCGTGACGGGCCAGGGCTTTTTCCGGATGTTGGGATATTCTCCCCCGACCCCGGCGTTGGAATGGTGGGTTGCACAAAACCAGTCTGGTTGAAGCTGCCGGTAAGTGAGAAGGTATTTCCCGTACATCAGCTTGAATTATGTCGATGCGGTCCTGCAAGCCGTTTAAAACCAGGCTTCGCCGGGCTCTATCCACCATTGCTGGTTGCACTTCAATTCCTGTAATGTGCACAAACGCAGAACGGGCAGCCAGCAGCAAAGGGATGACCCCATTTCCAGCCCCCAGATCCACAGCTTTATCGATATCATCCAGTTGAGCAAAATGAGCCAGCAACACCGCATCGATAGAAAAACGGTAGCCGGCCCGGCCTTGAATAAGCCTGTAATTCCCAAGAATCAATTCATCCGCGGTTTCATCCAGAGCGCTGTACAAAGCAGCTTGTTTGTCCACCAATTACTCCTTCTCCATGAAGGCAAGGCAAAACAAGCACTCCCCTTCTCGATCCATCCCAAAGGCCCAGGTGCAGATGTGATAGCCCTCCTGGTAAATGCGCCCCAAGTTTTCATAGCCTTCACCTTCGATGGCCAGTGGCGTACGCGTAACCCGGGGGACCTCGGTAGAGCTTTCTTTACCCTTGTCCTTTTCCAGCCGCTCTACCCTCTCCTTGAGCTCTCCCACCTCGATGATTAGATCCCTGACGATTATTTTCAGCTCCTGGAGAGTCCTTTGCATGTTCGCCCTCCTCGCGCACCTTGCTTTCATAAAGTTCTGATTCGTACTTCAAACAGCACATAAGCCGTCCACAGATTCCTGAAATCTTGGCAGGATTCAGGGAGAGGTTTTGTTCCTTGGCCATGCGGATAGACACCGGTTCAAATTCCCCTAAAAATGAGCAACAACATAATTCCCGCCCACAGGTACCCAGGCCCCCCAGCATTTTCGCTTCGTCTCGGACTCCGATCTGCCGAAGTTCAATTCTAGTTTTGAAAATGCCAGCCAAGTCCTTTACCAGTTCACGAAAATCAACTCGTCCTTCAGCTGTGAAATAAAATATTATTTTACCCATATCAAAAGTATATTCCACATCGATGAGCCTCATGGGCAGACCATGCTCAATGATCTTCTTTTTACATATTTCCAGGGCTTCCCGTTCCTTCAGCTTGTTTTTACGGTATGCTTCCTGGTCTTCCTCCCGAGCTTTCCGCAGCACTTTTTTCAGGGGTAGAACTAATTGGGCTTCATCCATTTCCCGCTTTCCAATGGCTACATGTCCAAATTCTATCCCTCTGGCAGTCTCAACAATTACCTGATCCCCATTTGCCAGTTCAAAGTCATCGCACTCGAAATAGTATATTTTCCCGGCCGATTTAAATCTTACACCAACGACCCAGGCCATGAATCAACCTCCTCTGAATATCATTATAACTCCACGTTATGGTAAACATCTTGAATACTTATTGCACCAGGGCATCCCGTGCAGCATAGGCAACATTAATATTAAGCAACAGTGCATTCACATTCTGCCGATAGTGTCTTTGTAACCTAGCAATAACCTGGAGCTGGCTCATGATTCGCCGTGGATCGGCTCCGGAGAAGGACCGGGCCAGGCTCAGGTTTTCAGGTATCAGAAGCAATGCAGGATTTTCCAGCAAGCGGTAGATATATATATCCCGCAAGATCGTTTCCAGCATCGTACTGAGTATTTCCGGATGACTTTCCATCTTTTCAGCGGTCAAAAATACTTGAACCGGTTTCCCCTGGCCGAGATCTTTGACCATCTGGCGGGCTTCATCCCACAGGTGACTGAACCCTTCCTCACTGGCAAAGCGCCAGGATCTTCCCACACTGCCCTGTCCCAATTGGGCGGCGCGTTGGGCCGAGTCCCGGTCGATTCCCTGTTCTAATAAGCAGGAAACGACAGCCTCTTCCGATACCGGAAAAAAACGCAGCAGTTGGCAACGGGAAGTGATCGTCTCCAATAGATTTGATTCATCGGCTACCAGAATGATGACCGCATAGGGCGGAGGTTCCTCCAACACCTTGAGTAGCGCATTGCCCGCCGGTTCGCTCAATAGCTGGGCATCTCTTATTATAACCACTCGGAACCCGGATCGAAAAGGCTTTAATGCCAACCAGGGTTCCACATCCCTGGTAATCTGTTCGATGCCGAGTAGACTGCGGTTGTCCGGTTTTTCGATCATCAAGAGGTCGGGATGCATTCCCTGCTCAAAAAACAACTGGGCTTCCGAATCACCGGCAGCGATCAAGTGGCTGGCAAAAGCCCGCGCGGTAAGCATTTTACCTACTCCCGGGGGCCCCAGGAACAGATAGGCATGGCTTACTCGCTGGTTGTCCAATGCTTTCTTTAATAGAGACAGGTTTATATCGTGTCCCCGTATGGCTGTAAGATAATTCATATTCTCACCACAAACAAGGGAAGCCGGTCTATATGATCAAATCTACCAGCATGCCCCTGATTTTATCCAATACTTTCAGGATTTCAATGGGTTCCTTTTTTTTCTGTACGAAATCATCAATTAATGTCTCGACTTCTTGATCGACTACGCTGATGGTCATTAACAGGGTTCTTCCTCTGCGGCTGCGCCCTCGTTCCTGTTTGATGGCATAAGTCAGGGCGGTGGCTTCTTGAAGAAAGCCTTTCACCATGCGCTTGTATAGCATCAGATCATTTACATTAAGGCTTCGGCCCAACCTCTGACTGATCCGGTCAATTTCCTGCAAGAGTTCTTTCATACGGAATCTCTGATCCGATTCTCTCTTATTGAGGAGCTCTTGTTCAAAGTTGGCAGCAGATGCTTTTTTCACTTCTGGGCCACTGCTTTTACCGGAAGGGATATATCCGCTGATCCCCTTTTTTTCCCGATCAATCTTCATGGTCTTGCTCCTTTGGCCCGGTTGTTAGCCGGCATCCTGCTGTAGGCATTGTTCCACCAGAGTCAAGGCTTGAGACCATACTTGCGGCCACGCCATAGAGGCATTGACCGTTTTTATTCGGTTCGGGTTCTGGCTGGCCAGCTCCAAATAGCCCTTTCTCACCAATTCCTGAAAATCCAAACCTTCCTTTTCCAGCCGGTCTTCTCCTCCCGGTTCCCTTCTCCCTCGGGCTTCCCGGGGGCTAATGTCAAGAAGAATGGTAAGATGAGGCTGAAGATCTCGTGATCCAACCCGGTGTAATGTCTCCAGCATTCCCAAATCCAAGCCCCGGCCATAACCCTGGTAAGCCAGTGTAGAATCAAAGAAGCGATCCGCTAAAATGACCTTTCCTTGTTCCAAAGCCGGTTCAATGATCTCCTCCACCAGCTGGCAGCGAGCCGCACTGTACAGGATGGCTTCCGTACTGGGTCGCATCCCAACACTGGCTGCATCCAGAAGAAGCTGGCGAATTTTTTCGGAGATTAAGGTGCTTCCCGGTTCGCGGATGCTTAATACCGGCCAGCCCTGGTCATGCAAATAATCCTTCAGATGTGCAATCAAGGTGCTTTTTCCGCAAGCATCGATTCCTTCAAGACTTATAAATCGTCCATTGTTGCTATTCATGCCTGCCCTCACTGATTTCGTCAAGAATCATTATTGTATCGAATTCCGGATCATCCGGTCCCTGAATTTTACTTCCGCTTTTTTTAATATACCATAGATAATCCAACATTTCGGCATCAATCATTTCCCCCGGCAAGAGGCAGGGTATTCCAGGTGGATACACTGCTACCAATTCTCCGCACAGCCTTCCGGCACTGTCTTGCAGTTTCACCCGGCGTCGGGTACTGCCGAAAGCCTGCCGGGGGCTCAACACGACCTGGGGAAAAGGAGGAATCATGAGCGGTTGGTGAGGAAACGGACCCTGGTAACTGCAGCACACTTCTTTCAAAGATTGATAGAGTTCTTCCCACTCCTCTTTACGGTGAAACATAGACATCATGGCCAGTACAATGCGCGGCTCCTGGAGTTCAACTTGGATATGATACCGGGTTCGGAGCAATTCGGATAATTGATAGCCAGTAAGCGATAAGCCTTCGATGAAAATAACCGTTTTCAAGGGATCCAGTTCCTCAACTCCCGGAACTTCAAGCAATTGTTGGTCCAGCACACGCAAACCTGGAAGTCTGTTGATTTTTTCACGATAGTCCAGAGCCAGCTCCCGAGCCGCTTCCAGCAAATCATATCCCTTTTCCACCATTAGCTGACGCGCTTTGTCCATTGACGCCAGAAGGGGATAAGAAGGACTGGTGGTAGTCAGCAGGCTGTAGGCGGAAAAGAGGCGGTCCCGGTGTTTAAACCCGGGCCCCACGTGCAGGCAGGCTCCTTGATTCAGCACCGGCAATGTTTTATGAAGCCCATTGACTACTCCGTCAGCTCCCTGGTGCAAGGCTGCCCGGGGATAGGCGGGATGAAAGGGGAAGTGCCCCCCATGCGCTTCATCCACCAGCAAAATTTTTTTCTGCTCTCGGACTACTGCGGCGATATCATTAATTTTACAGGTGGCACCATAGTAGTTGGGGCTGGTGATAAATACTGCCTGGCTTTCGGGATGCGTATGCAATAAGCGGGCAATATCAGCACTCTCTACTGCCAGCGCGATTCCCGCTTGCGGTTCATAACCGCAGGGTATATAGATGGGGAAAGCACCGGAAAGAACAAATCCTCCCCAAAATGATCGATGGGAATTGCGGGGCACCAGAACCTTGCCCTCCGGATTCGGCAGGCTCAACAGCAGGCAATGTATCCCGGAACTGGCTCCATTGACCAGAAAAAAGCTCTCTTTGGCCCCAAAAGCCTGCGCCATTAAGCGGCGCCCTTCTTCAATTGCTTCTCGTGGACAATGCAGATCATCGGTGCCGGGAACCTCGGTGACATCCAAAGCGGCTAGGTTCTGGAATATTTCCGGCATTCCCCGTCCACCTATGTGTCCCGGCATGTGCAGGCGCAGGGTGCCCTCCTCCAGGTACGACAACAATGCGGAAAAAATGGGAGCCCCCGGATCCCGGTATGTTTGTCCTGACATTAGGCAGAGCTCCTCCCCGATCGGCTTGCTTGCTCTTTATTAAAGTTAATCCCCGCTAGTACATTGTCAATCGCAATCCATGTAGTATTTCCACGCCACGGACGGACTGTGTCGCGGCGTCCACGGACGGACAAGTGCAGCGGTGCCATGGATGGCAAAGAGCTGCCGGTGCCACGGATGGCAAGGAGCGGCCGCCTTGCCGAAAATTTTCCGAGAGCGTTTATCAGACAGAATTAAGGTAACAGTGTACTGGCAGTGGGGAAACCCTTTTTCATTATAACCTAAACAGGCCTTTGATTTTCTTCATCAGGTCATCATAGGCAGGCGTTCCTACCTCCAGTGTAAGGATTAGCCGTTCGCATTCCCGGCAGACGAACAGGCGCTTCAATTTTAGGCCGCCGTGTATGCCTTCCGCCGGTACCTTCCCGCAAAAACTACAGCGCGGTAGGAGCAGTCCTTTTTCTTTTATTTCGCTGGCAGCAAGCATATCCATCTTCTCAAAGTCCTTTTCTTCAATATTATTGCCCCCCGGCAGGTGTGTAGATACATGCCGTGTACCTTTAGAATATGCTGCCGTGCTCAAAAGGGTTATTGGGTCCCGGTCAAACAACTCACAGGAATTCCTATCCGAATTTCCTTTTCTCAGAGCAGAACAGTTATTCTCCATACTTGCTCGCCCGCCACTATTTCACGTTCACAGCCATGGCCTCTCCCCCTGCATTTTTCGTCGAGAGTTTAGATTTTATGTAGGTCGTTTTGTATATTACGACGCCTTTTTTTGACAAGAATTCCCTGCGATATACGATACGATATTGTTAAGGAATTAGGTCATTTCGCTGTATCGAAGGTGAAGGGATGGATTTTCCGGAAACTCTAGCAAATAACCATCATCGCAGCCCGTTGAATACATGTGCCCCAGCCGCGATATTGAGAACTACTCCACAACCCAACAAACTTCCTACCAGACAGACCAGGGGGAGTGCCCTCCAGCCTATCCAGTTCTTGAATCACCTGCCGGACGCCATTCTTCAAACAGATTTTACCGGAATCATTGAATACTGTAATCCATCTCAAAAAAGTATTTTAGGGTACGATTCGGATTATCTGGTGGGAAAATCTATTTTCGACTTTGTGCATCCCCAGGATTTAAGCCATATTGTAGCGGTCTTTAATTTTGGCCTGCTCAGTCAATCGTTAATTCGAATGACTTTTCATTTCCGACATGCGGACAACCATTATCTTTATGTCGAGATCACGGGCAACGTACTGTACAATGATCAGGGAAAAATAAGCGGCGCTGTTTTCTGCATTCGAGACATATCTCATCGCATTGTGACCGAAAACATATTGCGCTTTTCTCAGGAGAAGTTCGCGAAAGCTTTCCTCTCTAACCCCGGACCTATATCAATCAGCACTTTTCACGAGGGGCGTTTTGTTGAAGTTAACAATGCCTTCTTAGAACTCTCCGGTTATGAACATAATGAGATTATCGGTCACACTCTCTATGAATTAGATCTCTGGGTAGATTTGGAAAGTCGTAATTTATTATTGAAACGGATTCAGACACAGGGAAGCGTTGTCAGTGTTGAATTACAACTCCGGGCTAAATCGGGAGAAATTTTGACGGTACTCCTCTCCATGGAAATCATCGATATGCTTGGGGAGCCTTATCTTTTATCCATTCTTCAAGACATTACCGAACGGAAACGCATGGAGGAAGCATTGCGTTTGTCGGAAGAATGCTTCGCCAAAGCCTTTCATGCCAGCCCTATAACGATGTGCATCAGTACCCTGGACGAGGGACGGATGATTAATGTGAATGAAACTTTTTGCCAATTAATTGGTCATACCCGCAAGAAAATGATTGGGCACTCAACCCTTGAATTAGGAATCTGGTTGGATCCGGCAGAACGTAAAGGTTTTGAGCGGTTAATAAAAAGAGATGGAAAGGTGAGAAATCTCGAAGCCCGTTGGGTAACTAAATCGGGCCAGATCCTGGAAGGATTGCTATCGGCTGAGCGACTGCTGGTAGATGGTCAAATCTGTATATTAACCACCTTTACAGACATGACTAAAAAGAGGCAAATGGAAAAAGAGATAAATCGCCTGGATCGCTTAAATCTGGTCGGGCAGATGGCTGCCAGTATAGGACATGAAATTAGAAATCCTATGACTACAGTGCGGGGTTTCCTGCAGGTTCTAAAATACAAGGACAAATTTCAAGACGAAAGTGAGACCTTTGATCTAATGATTGAAGAGTTAGATAGAGCGAATTCAATCATTAGCGAATTCCTCTCCTTAGCCAGAAACAAATTAATAACGCCTGAACAAAGCGATCTGAATGCCATTATTTCGAACATGTTTCCCCTCATCCAGGCGAGCGCCACTGCCCAGGATAAAAGCGTAGAATTGAATTTAAGCGACCTTCCCGTCCTGCTCCTTGATCAAAAAGAAATTCGGCAGTTAATTCTCAACCTGGTCCAGAATGGTTTTGAAGCTATGGTGGCTGGCGGCATCCTTACTATTAGCACATACTTCAATGAACAAAGCGCTATTCTCTCCATTCATGACCAGGGACATGGAATGAGTCAAGATGTAAAAAAGAACATCGGGACCCCGTTTTTTACCACCAAAGACGATGGGACAGGGTTGGGCATCCCTATCTGTTACGGCATCGCCAATCGACACAATGCCCCCATTAAAATTTACAGTAGTACGGAAGGAACTGAATTTAGAATCTCATTCCCAATACCGACTAATCAACTCCAGGAACCGGATTTTCGGCTGGATTAACGATAAACATCAGATTCTGTACGCTAATCACTACCCTCTGGGACGACCTCCCAGCTTGGGTCTAGCTTCCCGATTTACTGAAAAAACGCCAAATCACACATAGCCCTATGGCGATAACAAACCGAAGTACGAGAACAAGCAGCCAGCGGGACCCGATGGCGGCAAAAAGCAGATTGTCCTCAAACAGCGAATGACAAACAACCAGAAAAAGATTAATAAGGAAAATATCTTCGTAAGTGAGTTTCCCTTCCCGGGTGTTTTGTAGAATGACTCCGCTCCCATAGGAAATACCGAATAAGAGCCCTGACATAAGGGCCAGGTTGCCTTCTTGGGATATCCCACTGGCGCGAGTTACAGGAGCTATAATTGATGTAAGGCGATCCAGCCAGTTTAAATCCTTAAATATTTCAATAAATATCATGAGAGGGATAACGATGGCAGCCATCTTCAATACATTGACGGCACTGCCGGTGAGCGCTTCCCGTCCGATATCCAGGTATGACATCACAACCTCCCCTTAAAAAAAAATATTCAACCCCATAGCCAGGAGAAATCCTACCAACAAGCGAATGATAACCAACCCGCCTACCCGTACTCCGGTTTTCTTATTAACCGCTGTTTCCAGCGGCAGGCTGTGGGCTAACAATATCATGGCTGAAATGATGGTAATCTGTTTTACGCTAAGGTTGAGAGGTGTCATTGCACCGATGGCAGCATAAATGTTTACTAAATATCCCAAAACTAACGACACCGACGCTTCCCCGGGAAGCCCTACAAGATGCATTACCGGCGCCATATGTCTTGATATCCAGGGTAGTACCGGTGTATATTTCAATATGGTTACTAAAACATATACTGGTACAACCACCTGGGTCAGCTCCCAGGTTACTTTCAATCCGTTCTTGAATCCTTGTTTAATCGTAGAAAACGGAATCATCATCAATGCTCCTGCATAACTAGTTCATACCCACAATTATCTAATTGTATCATACAACCTATTCAATTTAGCGTAATTTCGATAATAAGAAACCGCCCCTACAACGGGCAGTATCCGTGGAAAGGGACGGTCCTTCTCCACGTCTCCTCATCACTTTCAGAAGGAGTGGAGAAGGACCGTCCCCTTCCACGGATACAGTTCTGTGGGAGCAAGACACAAGAAAAGACTCCATATTTAACTGAAGCCTTCACAGAAAAAATTTAATCCTGGCGACGTCCTACTCTCCCACCGAAATTTGCAGCACCATCGGCGCAGGAGAGCTTAACTGCCGTGTTCGAGATGGGAAGGGGTGTTTCCTCTCCTCCATTGTAACCAGGAACATTGATTACATATTCAATTATATTATCGCCAGTTCGGGCGACGCCGACGATGTTTCGCCTGGGTCTGAGGTTCTTTGAAAACTACACATCAGGAAAAAGCAAATATTTGAAGGTCAAGCCCTCGATCTATTAGTACCGGTCAGCTTAATGCATTACTACACTTACACCTCCGGCCTATCAACCACCTGGTCTTGATGGGATCTTACCTCCTTGCGGAGTGGGAGAACTCATCTTAAGGTTGGTTTCGCGCTTAGATGCTTTCAAGGAATAGCGCTTATCCGATCCAGGCATAGCTACCCAGCGGTGCCTCTGGCGAGACAACTGGTACACCAGCGGTCTATCCATCCCGGTCCTCTCGTACTAGGGACAGATCCTCTCAATTCTCCTGCGCCTGCGATGGATAGGGACCGAACTGTCTCACGACGTTCTGAACCCAGCTCACGTACCACTTTAATGGGCGAACAGCCCAACCCTTGGGACCTTCTCCAGCCCCAGGATGTGATGAGCCGACATCGAGGTGCCAAACCTCCCCGTCGATGTGAACTCTTGGGGGAGATAAGCCTGTTATCCCCGGGGTAGCTTTTATCCGATGAGCGACGGCCCTTCCACTCGGTACCGCCGGATCACTAAGCCCGACTTTCGTCCCTGCTCGAGATGTCTCTCTCGCAGTCAAGCTCCCTTATGCCTTTACACTCTTCGCGCGATTTCCATCCGCGCTGAGGAAACCTTTGGGCGCCTCCGTTACTCTTTTGGAGGCGACCGCCCCAGTCAAACTGCCCACCTGACACTGTCCCTATACCGGATTACGGTACAAGGTTAGAACTCCAGCAATCCAAGAGTGGTATCCCACAGGTGGCTCCACGAATCCTGGCGAACTCGCTTCTAAGCCTCCCACCTATTCTGTACATGAACTACCAAAATCCAATATCAAGCTACAGTAAAGCTCCACGGGGTCTTTCTGTCCTATCGCAGGTAACCGGCATCTTCACCGGTATTACAATTTCACCGAGCCCCTCGTCGAGACAGCGCCCAGATCGTTACACCTTTCGTGCGGGTCTGAACTTACCAGACAAGGAATTTCGCTACCTTAGGACCGTTATAGTTACGGCCGCCGTTCACCGGGGCTTCGGTTCAAAGCTTCGCGTTGCCGCTAACCTCTCCCCTTAACCTTCCGGCACCGGGCAGGTGTCAGCCTCTATACATCATCTTACGATTTAGCAGAGACCTGTGTTTTTGGTAAACAGTCGCCTGGGCCTGATCACTGCGACTCTCTCACGCTCATACATGTAAAACGTACTCACGCTAATAGAGCACCCCTTCTCCCTAAGTTACGGGGTTATTTTGCCGAGTTCCTTAACGAGGGTTCTCTCGCGCGCCTTAGGATTCTCTCCTTGCCTACCTGTGTCGGTTTACGGTACGGGCACTAGCTTCCTCACTAGAGGCTTTTCTTGGCAGTTTGGAGTCAGTGACTTCGCTACTTATTTTCGCTCCCCATCACACCTCAGAAACTCGCTGGGCGGATTTGCCTACCCAACTTCCTACGTGCTTGGACGCACTCTTCCAACCGTGCGCTTCACCTATCCTCCTGCGTCACCCCATCGCTACAAACGTTAGCCAGTGGCACTGGAATTTCAACCAGTTGTCCATCCCCTACGCCTTTCGGCCTCGGGTTAGGTCCCGGCTTACCCTGGGCGGACGAGCCTTCCCCAGGAATCCTTAGGCTTTCGGCGGGCAGGATTCTCACCTGCCTTCTCGCTTACTCATGCCAGCATTCTCTCTTCCTAACAGTCCACCGCTCCTTACGGTACGGCTTCTACCCAGTTAGGAATGCTCCCCTACCACTCACATTACTGTGAATCCAAAGCTTCGGTACTATGCTTAGCCCCGTTACATCTTCGGCGCAGAGTCACTTGACCAGTGAGCTATTACGCACTCTTTGAATGGTGGCTGCTTCTAAGCCAACGTCCTGGCTGTCTTCGCAACTCTACATCCTTTCCCACTTAGCATAGATTTGGGGACCTTAGCTGTTGGTCTGGGCTGTTTCCCTTTCGACAATGGACCTTATCACCCACTGTCTGACTGCCAGTCTAACCTTATGGTATTCGTAGTTTGGGAGGGTTCGGTAACCGGATAAGGCCCCTAGCCTAACCAGTGCTCTACCCCCATAAGGCAACAACTGACGCTAGCCCTAAAGCTATTTCGGGGAGAACCAGCTATCTCCGGGTTCGATTGGCATTTCACCCCTATCCACAACTCATCCACGTACTTTTCAACGCACTCTGGTTCGGGCCTCCATCTCGTGTTACCGAGACTTCACCCTGGCCATGGATAGATCACCCGGTTTCGGGTCTACAACAACAAACTTAACGCCCTATTCAGACTCGCTTTCGCTGCGGCTCCATCCTTTGAAGATTTAACCTTGCTTGCTATTAGTAACTCGCTGGCCCATTCTACAAAAGGTACGCAGTCACACGGCATTCAACAAGTTGAATGCATCGTGCTCCTACTGCTTGTAGGCATACGGTTTCAGGTTCTTTTCACTCCCCTCCCGGGGTTCTTTTCACCTTTCCCTCACGGTACTCATCACTATCGGTCGTCAAGTAGTATTTAGCCTTGGAAGGTGGTCCTCCCTGCTTCCCACCGGGTTCCACGTGTCCGGCGGTACTCGGGGTCTCCTTAAAGAGTCATATGTCTTTTAGCTACGAGGCTTTCACTCTCTGCGGCTGCACTTTCCAGAGCAATTCGCCTAAACATATGATTTGTAACTCTTTGGATAGACTGCAATCTATCCTAAAGGGCCCCTCAACCCCATCTATGCAACGCTTGCAGGCTTACACATAAATGGTTTGGGCTCTTCCCCGTTCGCTCGCCGCTACTTAGGGAATCTCACTTGATTTCTTTTCCTCCGGCTACTAAGATGTTTCAGTTCGCCGGGTTTGGCCTCGCCTACCCTATATATTCAGGCAGGGATGGTAGAGGTTCGCCTCTACCGGGTTTCCCCATTCGGATATCCACGGATCCATGCTCGCTTGCAGCTCCCCGTGGCGTTTCGCCGCTGGCCGCGTCCTTCTTCGCCTCTTGACGCCTAGGCATCCACCGTACGCCCTTATTATCTTGACCTTCGCGCGAGATTTTCCCACTTTTTCTTGCGACTTCTTTCGTTGTCTCAGACAAAGTGAAATTGTTCTCCTGCTTTTCCTGATGTGCAGTTTTCAAAGAAC